>CAXSZN010000128.1:0-2483 GCA_964241935.1 uncultured Armatimonadales bacterium | reverse complement strand
GGCGTTCGGCATCAGCGGAGCGACGAGGAAAGTCACGACCGAAGACGCCGCCATGCACAGCCCGCCCCATTCCGTCGCCCGGTCAAACAGCGGCCCTTTTGTGGTGGTCGCGCCGAACACGTTGCCGGCAATCGCCAGGGTAAACAGGCCCCAAAAGCAGGACAAGCCGAACCAAGTCGCAAACTGGACTGGAAAGAGCTGCTTCATGGTCAGCGGCATGGACACGATGGCATCCCAAATTTCGGCAGCACCGGCGGCGAAGCCGCGCGTTGCACGGCGCTGACGCTCAAACTCGGCCATGTCCGCCGGCGGGTCTTCCTTTGTTCGCAGCACCGTCCACAGCACGCAGCCTAAGAACATCGCGGCTCCAATGCGGAACGAGAACAGCACCGACAGCGGCACACCGTTTGCCGCTTCCGTCGTGACGCCGAAATGGTTCAAAACCCAGGGCAGAATGTTGGCGAGCGTCGCACCAAGACCGATAAAACAGCTTTGCACCAGAAACCCGACCGCCCGCTGGCTCAGGGGCAGCTTGTCGGCGACAAACGCCCGGAACGGCTCCATGCTGACGTTGACGCTGGCGTCCAGCACCCACAGCAGCGAAGCCGCCACCCAAAGCGCGGGCGAAGACGGCATCAGGAACAAGGCAATGGACGCCAAAATCGCGCCCGCCAAGAAATAAGGGCGGCGGCGTCCAAAGCGCGGACTCCAGGTCCGGTCACTCATCGCGCCGATAATGGGCTGGATCAGCAGGCCCGTGACCGGCCCGGCCAGACCCAGAATGGGGATGTTGTCCGCATGAGCGCCGAGCTTGGTATAAATCGCCGCCATGTTCGCCATTTGCAGCCCCCAGCCGAACTGGATGCCGATATAGCCGAAGTTCATGGTCGCCAGCTCGCCGGGCCGCAGCGGGCGCTTTTCTTCCAGCGAAGTGCCGGCGGTGGCGGAGACGTTTTCTTGAATCATTGCATTTTCTTCCCTTCACACAGGCAAGCAGTACACACGGAGATTTTCCCGGCGGATAAGATGCGAAAAGACCGCTGGCTCCTGAAAGCGAAGCGGTCTTTTTGAATACGCAAAAAGCAGAACGGTTGCACCCAATCGCTTGGGGAGCTAGTCAACTATTATAGCATTAGCAAAAACCGTTGTCAAGAAGCAGCCGGCAGAACTGGTACATCTGCCGGCTGCTGCGTGTGAGGACGCTTTTCCGCCGTATCCTACGGATAGGAAACGGACAGGTTGTTGAAGTAAGCATTGTGGTCCGGCTTGAGGGAGCCGGAGTTTGTTTGCTGGATCTGGACGCCGGTAATCGGACCCCGGAACGTACCCTTGCCGGTGAACGCCTCGGCTCCCGTAACCGTGAGCGAATAAGTCGTGGGCGAAGTCAGGGTGTAAACCAGATGCGACGCGCCGGGAACGAAGCCGACGCCCGTGGCCGCTCCGTTGAACAGCATGCCGTGGCCGCCCTGGTACACGAAGCTGCCGGTCGTGCCGCTTGCCGTGGTCAGCGCGACGCCGACTGTGCCGGCGTCATTAAGGCCGGTCACAAAGTCCATCGAGAACGTGCTTCCCGCCGCCGAGAGCGGCTTGACAAAACCGCGCGTGATGGTGATGGACGCATCGGGACTTTGGGCGAACAGGCCAAACGATTTTCCGCTCACGTCTATCGTGCTGGGTGCGGGCGTGCCTTTGTTGCCTTCCGCTTCAGTCGCGGTGAACACAAATGTCCCGGCCGTGCCGGTGGTCTTGATGACAAAAGGCGTGAAGCCTGAGCCGCCGTTTTCCCCGGCTTTGTAGCCGTTGGAATACGCTGCATTGCTGGCATTGTCACCCGGAGCCGCCGCGGCGGTGCGCTGCGCGGCTGCGACTGAGGCCAGCTCGGCGGCCTGCGCGGCCTGAGTCAAAGGCCGCCGGTAAATGGCGAAGCTTCGCGCCGGCAGGGAAACCGCAGGCAGGGGCGAAGATGCGGCGTGGGTCACAACGCCTGCGACCGGGACGAGCTTCCAGCCGCTGCCGACCGCCGCACTGATTTTGCCGCTGACCGGCGTGGGGGTCGGGTTAATCGTGATCAGGAACTCGGACCCGCCGCCGGCCCGCGTGTACGACAAAAGCTGTTTCGGGGCCGTGTTCGGCAGCCAGGTCATGGTGCCGGTCGTAAACGCCGGGCTGGAATGGCGCAGGGCGATGAGGCTGCTGTAAAACGCCCGGAAGCTCTGGTTTCCGCTTTGCCAGTTGATTGGTGCGTGCGGGTTCCTCGCTCCAGCGGCGTTCGCGACTTCCATGCCGTTATACAGCAGCGGGACGCCGGAATTGGTAAAGTTGAACGCGGCAATCGCCTGCGCCCCTGCCGGGCCGCCGAAGGCGTTCACATCGCGGGGCGTGTCCCAGTCGTCCTGCACCGACATGTGCTTCATGCCCGCCGGGAAGTCCGCTTCCTGGCTGTGCCAGGTCGGCTCGACGCGGGACGCATCGCCGTCGGCGGC
>CAXSZN010000127.1:0-2660 GCA_964241935.1 uncultured Armatimonadales bacterium | reverse complement strand
ACCTATCCCTGCCGATTGAAGAAGGCGCACCTGACCCGGCCCGCCCGGCGGTACGCTTGTAAAAATGACGAGAAGATGCCGAGTCGTTGAAAACTACGCGCTGGGAGAAGCACCCTTCAGGTGTGGGAACTACGTCCGCAGGACGCTTCACCTAGCGCGTAGTTTTCAACGACTCGTCTAGCTCGCTTATGCTTGCCGCTTTAGAGATTGAGAACCCTCATGCCGACCGCCACACGAGAAACTGAATTGACGCCGACGCAGGACACGTCTTTGCCGCCCGGCTTGATGCCGAAAGTTCAGACCGTCATTGCCGAAGACCTGCGGCCTTTTGTGTCCGACATTGACCAGAAAGGCTTTTACCCGCGTCCCTTTATGCAGCGGCTGGGCGCGATTGGCGGGTTTGGTTTGGGTGTGCCGGCGCAGCACGGCGGCTCAGGATTTGGAGTCGCCGGGTCAATCCACGTGATGGAAGAAGTCGCCAAAGAGTGTTTAAGCACCGGATTCTGCGTCTGGTGCCAGACTGTCTGCGCCTGGTACATCCAAAACAGCGGCAGTGAGTTTCTGAAAAGGGAGTTCCTGCCGAAGATCGCTTCAGGACAGATGCTGGCGGGGACAGGCATGTCCAACCCGATGAAGCACTTCGCCGACATTGAGAAAATCAGGGTCAACGCCGAGCGCCGGCCCGGCGGCTTTGTGCTGAACGGCGCACTGCCCTGGGTTTCCAACGCCGGCGTGGATCACAGCTTTGCGGCTGTCGCCTATCTGCCTGACGAAGCCTCGTACTTAATGGCAATCATTCCTGGCGATACACTGGGGCTGACCCACGGCGACGGCGGCCATTTTATTGCGTTAGAGGGCAGCTCCACGCACAACGCCATCTTCAAAGATGTATTTGTTCCAAACGACTTCGTGCTGGCGGAACCCTGCAAAGCGTATATCACACGCATCCGGCCCGGCTTCGTGCTGACCCAAACCGGCTTTGGTCTGGGACTTGTCGAAAGCTGCGTGGAGCTGATGCGCCGGGCCAATGAGCGAGTCGGCCATGTCAACTGCTACTTAGACGATGGGGTGAACGAGATTGAAGCGGATTTGGAGAGTACGCGCCGCCGGGTGTATGCGCTGGCCTGCGAGATCGGCACCGGCGAAACGGAGATTGGTTCGGAAGCCACTCCTGAAGCCGTCCAGTGCCGCATTCAGACTTCCGAGCTTGCCTTGCGTGCTTCTCAGGCCGCCATGCTGCACGCGGGCGCAGCCGGCTATCGCTCAGGCAGCGCGGCGGAGCGCAAGCTGCGCGAGTCGTACTTTGTCGCTGTCGTGACGCCTGCTTTGAAGCACCTCAAGAAGCTTCAGCACGACATGGCGGTTTAGGTGACCCCGTAGGGGCAGACCCCCGTGTCTGCCCTTCTTGATACTCCGTAGGGGCAGACCCCCGTGTCTGCCCTTTGTATCAAGAAGGGCAGACACGGATAAGGAAGGGCAGACATGGATAAGGAAGGGCAGACATGGATAAGGAAGGGCAGACACGGGGGTCTGCCCCTACTTGTTAATGCTCCACTAAAGTC
The DNA here is from genome assembly GCA_964241935.1 of uncultured Armatimonadales bacterium. GTDB lineage: Bacteria > Armatimonadota > Armatimonadia > Armatimonadales > Capsulimonadaceae > JANXMY01. The sequence continues at coordinate 1,098 of CAXSZN010000127.1, read as the reverse complement.
CGTTCAGCCGTTTCCTGCCCTATCGTTTCTTCCCCTGCCGTTTCTTCCCCTACTGTTTCGTACTTCTTCCACTTGTAGACCAGCACCGAGACCAGCCAGCCGACGACAAACGTGCCGACAATGACAAAGCCTAAGTTGTCGAAGTTCAGGCGGGCCACTAAATTCCAGAAAAGCCCGTGCAGATGAAATCGGTCCTGCGTGACTTGAAGCAGCTCGTAAGTGCCGACCACAAACGCGACCAGCACGGACAGCAGCGTGATGCACAGGTTGTAATAAAGCTTGCGAACCGGCTTGATAAACGCCCAGCCATACGCGCCCAGCATCAGCACTCCGTCCGCCGTGTCCACCAGGCACATCCCGACCGTGAACAGCGCCGGCAGCAGCATGATGGTCCAGAACGGCATTCCCGCCTGGCCAGGGTGGGATGCAATCGCCAGCAGGCCCACTTCTGTGGCTGTATCAAAACCCAGCCCGAACAGGAACCCAATCAAGTACATATGCCAGCTTTTGGAGACCAGGCGGAACAAAGGCCGGAAAAAGCGCCCGATCAGCCCGCGATTGGCAAGGTACTGGTCAACGTCAAGGTCGTCGTAATCTTCGCCGTTCGCAATCCTCTTGAAGGCCTTGAACAGGTCAATCATCACAATCAAGTTGATGATGCCAATTAGATACAAAAAGCAGCCGGAGATTACCGTTCCCACAGTCCCGCCGACCCGGCCCCACTGCGGCAGGTGCTGGGTCACATAAGCCGTAGACAGCGCCACGGCGGCGCAGAGCAGCACAACAATCGTGGAATGGCCCAGTGAAAAGAAGAAGCCGACGCCCAGCGGCTTTTTGCCTTCCTGCATCAGCTTCCGAGTCGTGTTGTCAATGGCCGAGATATGGTCGGCGTCCACCGCATGGCGCAGGCCGAAGCCGTAAGCGAGCAGGCCGTTGGCAAGCAGGATGGAATAGGCATGGGACGCTTTCCAAGTCAGAAACCAGAACAAGGCATTGGCGGCGATGAGCAGGGAAAAAAGCAGTGTAATTCGGGTGCGGGTTCGCATCTAAGTTCAATTCTAAGCCGTGTTCATCACGGTCTAAGCATCAGGGCTAACG
>CAXSZN010000126.1:0-2848 GCA_964241935.1 uncultured Armatimonadales bacterium | reverse complement strand
ATTGGAGAATTAAGATATGCCGCGTAAAGGACCCGCGAAAAAGCGCGTGATACTGCCCGATCCCGTTTATCATAACCGCTTGGTGACACGCTTTGTCAACCGGATGATGCTGGACGGCAAAAAGAGCCTGTCGGAGACGATTTTCTATCGGTCTCTGGATGCGATTGAAACCAAGACCGGACGCAAGGGAATTGAGATCTTCGAGCAGGCCGTTCGGAACGTCATGCCCCAGGTGGAAGTCAAGCCCCGCCGCGTCGGCGGCGCGACCTACCAAGTGCCGATGGAAATCCGGGCCGACCGCAAAACCTCGCTGGCCCTGCGCTGGCTGGTTTCCGCCGCTCGCCGCCGCAACGGCAAAACCATGATTGACCGGCTGACCGCTGAGCTGACCGACGCTGCAAACAACACCGGCTCGGCTGTTCGTCAGCGTGAAGAAAAGCACAAGATGGCGGACGCGAACAAAGCGTTCGCGCATTATCGGTTCTAGTTCAGGCCCCCCAGCCCCCAATCATGGGGGAGCCAGACCAGAGGCGGCATCAAGCATTCTTATTCCCCCATGATTGGGGGTTAGGGGGCGACTGGAAGCAAAACACTATGGCACGAGAATATAGCTTAGAAAAGACGCGCAATATCGGCATCGCCGCCCATATTGACGCCGGCAAGACCACCTGCACCGAGCGCATTCTGTACTACACCGGCCGCTCGTACAAGATCGGCGAAGTGCATGAAGGCGCGGCGACAATGGACTGGATGGAGCAGGAACAGGAGCGCGGCATCACGATCACGTCCGCTGCGACCACTTGTTTCTGGGGACTCGAAACCGCAGACGCTAAAACGGGCGTCCGGGTTCCGACACACCGCATCAACATCATTGACACGCCGGGACACGTTGACTTCACCGTCGAAGTCGAGCGCTCCCTGCGCGTTCTGGACGGCGTCGTGGCGCTGTTCGACGCGGTGGCCGGCGTTCAGCCGCAGTCTGAGACCGTCTGGCGTCAGGCCACCAAGTACCGCGTCCCGCGCATGTGCTTCGTCAACAAAATGGACCGCACCGGAGCCGACTACTTTTTTGCCGTCGGCACGATTGTGGATCGTTTGGGCGCGAACGCCGTCATGCTGCAAATCCCGATCGGCGCCGAAGGCGATTTCACGGGTGTTGTGGACCTAGTTGAAAACAAAGCCATTGTCTACAAGGGCGATGACGGCAAAGTCTTCGAAGTCGTGGACATCCCGGCGAACTTGCAGGAGCAGGCCGCGAAGTACCGGGCGCTGATGATTGAAAAGGTTGCAGAAACTGACGATCAGCTTATCGAGAAGTTTCTGATGGAAGAACCGATCACAGCGGCGGAGCTGAAGTCGGCAATCCGCAAAGCGACTATCGGTCTGGACATTGTCCCTATTCTCTGCGGCTCGGCTTACAAGAACAAGGGCGTTCAGCCGCTTTTGGATGCTGTCATCGAGTACCTGCCGTCGCCGATTGACAAGGGCGCCGTCGCGGCCCTGAACCCGGATACGGAGCAGGAAGAGTCCCGTGAGCCGTCGGATGATGCGCCGTTTGCGGCGCTTGCGTTCAAGCTGATGAACGACCAGCATGTCGGCAACTTAACGTTCTTCCGGGTTTACTCGGGAACGCTGAACAAAGGCTCTTATGTTTACAACGTGAATAAGGGCAAGCGGGAGCGCATTTCGCGCATTCTGCGGATGCACGCCAACAAGCGCGAAGAAGTGGATGAAGTCTTCGCCGGCGACATCGCCGCCGCTGTCGGTCTTCAGCTTTCGACCACAGGCGACACGCTGGCGGACGAAAAGAAGCCCGTGCTTCTGGAAACGATCACGTTCCCGGAGCCGGTCATCTCGGTCTCGATTGAACCGAAGACAAAGCCCGACCAGGAAAAGATGGGCATGGCGCTTCAGCGCCTATCGGCGGAAGACCCCACGCTTCGCATCCGTACCGACGAGGAGACCGGGCAGGTCATTCTGTCGGGCATGGGCGAGCTGCATCTCGACATCATCATTGACCGGATGCGGCGTGAGTTCAAAGTCGAGGCCAACCAAGGTCGCCCGCAGGTTGCCTACAAAGAGACCGTCAAGAAGGAAGCCACGGCGCGTGTTCCGTACAAGCGTCAGTCCGGCGGCAAGGGCCAATACGGCGACTGCGAGCTGATTGTCGAGCCGCTGGAAGCAGGCGTCGGCTTTGAGTTCGTTAACAAGACTGTCGGCGGCTCGATCCCGAAAGAGTTTATTGGACCCATTCAAGCGGGCGTCAAAGAAGCAATGGAAACCGGCGTTTCGGCGGGCTACCCGATGGTGGATGTCCGGGTGAGTGTCACTGACGGCTCGTACCACGAAGTGGACTCGTCGGAAATGGCGTTTAAGATCGCCGCTTCCATGACGTTTAAAGAGGCCGCCCGCAAGGCGACGCCAATCATCAAAGAGCCGATCATGGCGGTTGAAGTCGTGACCCCGGACCAGTTCCTGGGCAGCGTCGTCGGCGACCTGAACTCGCGGCGCGGCATGATTGAAGGCCAGGAGCAGAGCCACGGCTCGACGATGGTGATCAAGGCGAAAGTGCCGCTGTCCGAAATGTTTGGCTATGTCACGAGCCTGCGGTCCATGACCCAGGGCCGGGCATCGTCCACGATGGAGCCGTCGCATTACGCCGAGGTGCCGCGCAACGTCTCAGAAGAGCTGATGGCGAAATCGGCAGGCAAGTCGCTGGTCCGCCAGCAGGGTTAATTATCCGTAGGGGCGAAGATAAACTTCGCCCCTACTTGAACTTATCAGAGAGAAACTATTATGGCAAAAGCAAAGTTTGATCGTTCGAAGCCGCATGTGAACATCGGCACCA
>CAXSZN010000125.1:0-3301 GCA_964241935.1 uncultured Armatimonadales bacterium | reverse complement strand
GAAGGGCAAATATGGAGCAGGAAGGGCAAATATGGAGCAGGAAGGGCAGACACGGGGATCTGCCCCTACGTCCGGTCAATGCCCCGTGTTCGCCCTCCTGTTCCCGTGTTCGCTTCTTCTAATTCGGCGGCGGGCCGGTGCTGTCGCGCTCTTCTAAAATGGGAGACAGGAACGTCTGCCCCGGCTGAACTGTCTCGCCGCGCAGCATTCGGACAAGCAGATGGCCTGCCTCGGCAGCCGCTTCGTTCAGGCGGACATTCAGCACCGTCAAATGGGGGGCGGCCAGGCGCATAAAGCGGGCATTCAGGCACGTCATCACGCTGACATCCTGCGGCACGCGCAGCCCGGCTTCCAAAACGGCACGCTCGGCCCCGAGCGCACTGATTTCATCTTCGGCAAAAATCGCAGTCGGGCGGTTCGGCGCCTGAAGACGGCGGCTCAGGGACAGATACACGCCGTTTTCATGGTGAACGTCGTCGTGGTATTCCAGCGTGTCGTGCAGGCCAAGCTCCGCGCGGGCCTGGCACATGCCCTCGTAGCGGCGCTGCCCGACCATCAGGTCCCGCCGGATATTGTAAAACACAATGCGCCGGTGGCCCAAAGAATGCAGGTAACGGACCGCTTCGCAGCCGACGGCGACGTTATCCATGCCGACCGCCGCCGGGCCTGGCTGTGGGGCCGAGCCGCGAATCACATAAGGCAGGCCGATCCTGTCCAAGAGTGCCGGACGCGGGTCGTCCACCAGCATGTCGGTGATAATCAGGCCGTCGCAGGAGCGCGAGCGGGCAAGCTGCTCCATGGCTTCGAGGGAGTTGACCTCCGGCCCGCCGCACTGGGCCAGCATCAGGTGAATGCCGTACTCGCTGAGCGTAAAGGTCAGGCTGCCGATCATCTCATGGTAATGGGGCGAAAGCTCGTCGGGGACCGCATGGTCTTCCAGAAACGGCGACGCTTTGGCCGTGCGGTCAATGACGATCATCAGCGCGACGGTATCGGTCCGCCCACGCACGAGACTTTGGGCGGCCCGGTTCGGGCTGTAGTTCATGGTCCGCGCCGCTTCCAGAATGCGCTCCCGCGTGGCCGCGCCGACACTTTTGCCGGCCCGCACCTGGCCGTTCAAAACGCGGGACACTTCGGAGGGCGACACGCCGACACGCGCGGCAACGTCTTCCAAGCGAACCGCAGAAGATGCGGAAGAAAGTATTCGGTCTGCCATAGTTTCCTTGAATGTGCAAAAAGATAGATTGATTATACACCCAGAACGGGCATAAAACATAGAGCGTATTCCGTGCGCGTTGAATAAAGCGGAGAAAAATACTGGTTTCGGAACGGCGGAAAAACAAAATTCGCCGCACTGCTTGACAAAACTATTTGCGAGTGATATAATACAGAAAGTAATTTACCCAAACGATTGGGGAAGGAAAAACACATGACTACTGCCTCATCTTCATTGACAGCCCACGCTGTCAACAGCCGCAAGCGAAGCGGCTTTACGCTGATAGAACTGCTTGTCGTCATCGCGATTATCGCGATCCTGGCAGCCATATTATTCCCTGTCTTCCAGAAAGTCCGCGAGAACGCTCGCCGCGCCTCCTGCCAGTCCAACGAGAAGCAGATTGGCCTCGCGTTTGTCCAGTACACTCAGGATTACGACGAAAAAGAACCCGCTGGTGAGGACTATGGTGCCGGATGGGCAGGCCAGCTTTACACCTACATCAAGAGCACCGGCGTTTACAAGTGCCCGGATGACCCCTCGACCCCTATCACCAGCTACGGCCCCAATCCGTACAACGTGGTTTCTTACGGCTTCAACCAGTCTCTGCAAGGATATGGCCTGACGTCGACGCTGGCCTCCCTTGCCTCACCAGCCAACACCGTACTGGCTTGCGAGATGGAAGGCGGCAAAGCTCAGTTCGATCGCGACACTTCTGAGGGTAATGCTGAGGGAGCAGGTTATGTCTCGCCCGCCGTGGACGGCCTGGACGCGAATATGACAGTGATCCCTGCGGACATTATTAACACCGCATACAACGGCACCCTTACGGGCGGCAAATACGCGATGGGTGACTCTAACATGGTGACGAAGTATGCGACCGGCCCAATGGGCGGTCTTACACCAACTGCGGCCAATCAAGCTGCATATTACACCGGCCTAACGGGTCGTCATACCGACGGTTCCAACTTCCTGGCAGCAGACGGCCATGTGAAGTGGCTGCGCGGCTCGGCGGTTTCCCCTGGCTTCGCAGCGCTGTCGGCAAACTCCGCACAAGGAGCCGATGCGTCAGGTCCTTACGGCGCGAACAAGAACGCTGCCGGCACGGGCAACATGGGCAGCTTCGCCCTGACCTTCAGCCCCACCTAATCTGGCGCGGCTGGTATCAACCTAGTTACGGCACGAAAGGGCGGGTGCGTTACGCATCCGCCCTTTTCTTGTTCCTTGCCCCGTGATAGGAACCCACCCCGGCACAAGTGCCGTCCCTCCCGAAACGGGAAGGTAAGGAGCAGTGAAAAGAAGCTCCAATAAAAAGCGCCCTTTAACCTATCCGAGACTCTTCACCTTCCCGTTTCGGGAGGGACGGCACTTGTGCCGGGGTGGGTTCCTACGATCAATGAAGACCCCGAAAGTGACACAGAATATGAGTAAACGAACCCGCGCCGCCCGAACGGCGCTGCTGGCGACGACGGCCGGCGCAGCCTTGCTTGCCGCGACTGCCGGCTGCGGCAAAGCCCATACCACGGAAACGGTCCTCGCGACGACGCCGGCGACTCAGGCCGCGACACCGACCGTCAAGGCCGCTGTGCCGGCCGCTTCCGTTTCGTCGTGGCCGGCGTCTTCCGTCATCTACACGCTGTACCCTGAGATTTTCTCGCCGCAAGGCAGCTTTGCCGGGGTGACGGCGCAGCTTCCGCGCCTCAAAAGCATGGGGATTACGGATGTTTGGGTGATGCCCGTGACGCCCATCGGGCAGTCCATTCCCGGCCACGCCGCGATTGGCAGCCCCTACGCCGTCCGTGACTTCTACGGCGTCAACCCGTCCTACGGGACGCCTGCCGACCTGCACGCGCTGATCACACGGGCGCACGCGCTGGGGATGCGGGTGGTGCTGGATGAAGTCCTGAACCATTCGTCGTGGGACAACCCGCTGATCACCCAGCACCCGGAGTTTTATGTCCACTCGGACAACAACCCCAGCAACTCGGCGTCCATCAAGATGGCCTTTACCTACTCGGATGTCGCACAATTCAATTACGCCAACCCTGGCCTGCGGGCGTACATGATCACCATGCTGCAATCCTGGAT
>CAXSZN010000124.1:0-3509 GCA_964241935.1 uncultured Armatimonadales bacterium | reverse complement strand
TGCGGGATGCCGTACTTGTGCTGCAAGCCGTAAGCGTGTTCCGGGTCCGGGTCATAGACCGCCCACGCTTCCAGCCCCTCTGTCGCGAGTATCGCCGGGATATGCCCAAAGTCGGCAATCATCCCGCAGCCCATTAGTCCAATTTTCTTCATAAACCCGTTTTCACTTTATAAGCCGCACTTCTTGGTGCTTGCTGTTGGCATCGGCTCTTATATCGGCGTTTTCATCCGGCAGGGTTACAAGTGCGACAGCTCCCGCTTGATGTTCGCCCGCGCCGCCGCTTCCAGCTTCGTCCGCACTGCCCGCAGGTGATAAATCTGCTCCCGGTCCAGAAACGCCGCCAGCACACGCCCTCGCCCGGTAATCCAGTCCGCCTCCGTCACCCAGGAATACTCCTGCCGAATAGCATTCCGGTAAGCGTCATACTCTTCGGGCGGAGCCGCCAGGATTGCCAAATCCGCGTCCAGCACCACGCTAATCTCCGCCGAGTCCGTTGGCCCGTGATGCTGCGTTGCCAAGATTATCTCCGCCGCGCGGTCAATCGCTGAAGACGTGACACCCAGTGTCCCTCCCCAATCGACTGCAAACTCGGCGCTGCGAGCCTCGTTGTCCTGACACCGGGTGTCGTACACGACATCATGCAGCAGCGCGGCCATCTGCACCGCACCTGTATTTGCGATGCCTTCTTCCAAAGCGTACTGCTTCGCGTCCTGCCAAACCCGCAGCGCATGACTCAGATTATGGTAAGCTCGTTCCTGTTCCCCATAGCAGACCAAAACTTCAGCTTTCATCTGTGCTGCGGCTTCTTCAGACACTCCAAGCGTTTGGAGCATCTCGCACCAAGCGTAGTCAAAATGCGCTGACATCATGGTTCACTTCCTTGGGCGTTCGTGTTGCCTATGATTCTCATTCTCGGCACGGCGCAACAGACTTGCTCCGCTTCCTGCCTTTGTCAATCTTAGTCAAAGCGAATAAATTTAAGAGTTCCTGATAATCACCCTCAGAGATGCTGTAACTAAAAACTTCCTTGTTTTGCTGCACCTCTTCTTTTGTAAACCAGCGCGGCATATCAGCTCGTGCGGCCTTATTAGCCGGAATATCCTCGTAAAAGCATACAACAACGCAAGTGAAAAGATCGTCTTGAGCCTGGGCATCTACAATTTGTGGTTGTTTAACACACCAGCTTGCAAAGCTATAAATGCGGCGTATCAGATCTTCGTTTCGCGGTTCATTGTAAGCATTATCAAAAGCAAAGCCGATCTCAATCCATAACTGCATTGGTGTGACAGCATCGGAAATCTCGTCCATCAACTCTGGCAGCATTTCTTGTGCTTGACGACGCCAATCGCTCACAACCTCATTACTGGTCTCGCTCTGACGCTTCTTTTTCAACGGCTTATTCCACAGTGACGGATTTTGCCAGGTTGCGGGGCTGGTCGATCTCGCGGCCAAGCTCAGACGCGATGTAGTAGGCGAGTAGCTGCATTGGGATAATCGCCAGCACGGGCATGAACGTGTCGTGGGTGGCGGGGACGCGCAGGACCATATCCACAAAGTTCTCATCTAACCCTTCGTCACCGATCTTGACGATGCCTAAAGCCGCGCCGTCCCTGGCTTTGACTTCTTTGACGCTGGACTGGATTTTGTCGTACAGCGCGGACTGCGTTGCCAGGCAGACAACCGTGACACCTGGTTCTACCAATGCCAGCGGGCCGTGTTTGAGTTCCCCGGCGGCATAGGCTTCGGCATGGATGTAAGACACTTCTTTCAGCTTTAGCGCCCCTTCCTGGGCTACGGCGTAATCAAAGCCGCGCCCGAGAAAGAAGAACGACGAGGACGACGCAAGCTGCTTGGCGGCGGCCTGCACCGCGCTGGTGTCGGCAAGTACCTCAGCGACTTGTTCGGGCAGGTTTTGTAACTGCTCGACATACGCGGCCACAACGCCCGGCCCGAGCTTGTTTTCTTCCTGGGCAATATAAAGGCCGAGCAGATACAAGCCGATGAGCTGGGTGACGTAGGCTTTTGTAGATGCGACGCAGATTTCCGGGCCGGCGTAGGTATATAAAACTTCGTCGGCCTCACGGGCGATGGATGAGCCGACGACGTTCACGACGGCCAGTGTGGTCGCGCCTTTGATTTTGGCTTCCCGCAGCGCGGCCAGCGTGTCCGCCGTTTCGCCGGATTGGGAAATGATAATGGCGAGTGTTTGCGCGTCTACGATGGGGTCATTGTAGCGGAACTCGCTGGCGACCTGCACTTCTACCGGGCGGCGCAGCAGATGCTCGTAAAAGTTCTTGCCGACAAGCCCGGCGTTATACGCCGTGCCGCAGGCGACAATGACGATCCGGTTAAAATCCACTAATTTGCTCGTCGGCAGCGTAAGCTCCGGGAACGCGACCCCATGCGTCTCAGTAATGCGCCCGCGCAGGGTGTCCCGGATGGCCTGGGGCTGATCGTAGATTTCCTTGATCATGAAGTGCGGGTAGCCGCCCTTCTGCGCCGTGGAAACGTCCCAGGTGACATGAAACACTTCGCGGTTGAGGGGATGCCCGGACAGCGTGGTCAGCGTGACGCCCTCCGGTGTAATTTTGGCAAAGTCGCCATCTTCCAGCACCAGCACGTTCCGGGTATAGCCCATCACGGCGGGGATATCCGACGCCAGAAAGTTCTCGCCTTCGCCCAGCCCGATAATCAGCGGCGACGCGGTCTTGGCGGCATAGATCGTATCCGGCTCTTCGGTAGACACCACGCAGATCGCATATGCCCCGGTGACTTCCGACAGCGCCGCTCGGACCGCGCCTTCGAGCGACCCTGCCGCGTTCAAATGCGACTCAATCAGATGCACCAGCACTTCCGTGTCCGTGTCACTTTGGAAGACATGCCCGGCTTCGGTCAGCGTCTGCTTCAGCCCGATATAGTTCTCGATAATGCCGTTGTGGATTAGCGCGATCCGCCCGGAGCAGTCGGAATGGGGATGGGCGTTGACATCGTTCGGTCTGCCGTGGGTGGCCCAGCGCGTGTGCGCGATCACCGTGCCGCCCGATTTGTCCAGCCCGTCCAGCGCCGCTTCTAAATTGCCGAGCTTGCCCTTCTTTTTGAGCACCGTCACTTCGCTGTCGCCGGGCTTGACCACAGCGACCCCCGCCGAGTCATAGCCCCGGTATTCCAGCCGCTTCAAGCTGTCCAGCGTCAGCCGCACGCTGTTCATTCGCCCGCCCACATATCCCGTAATTCCGCACATAAACGCTCACTTCCCCCGCGACCTCGCGCTGCTGATTTCCTTAGTATACCTCATCAAGTCGTGTGTAGAAGACGATGCCTTGACGCCCCGTGTTCCGAGTGCTACAATGCTTCAAAGAAAAAGTCTCAGAGGAGAACGAAGCCATGAACACTGACCCGGCAGAAATCGTGCAGCGCGGCAAAGCACTTTATGAGCAGCAGATACGAGCGGAAGTGGAAGCAGACAATCTAGGCAAAGTCCTGGTCATCAATGTGGAGACGGGTGAGTA
>CAXSZN010000123.1:0-3681 GCA_964241935.1 uncultured Armatimonadales bacterium | reverse complement strand
TCCATTGACATTGTTTTAGGGGACATTGATCGCTAATATGTTTACCGAAGAAGCACTCCAAAAACTTGATGTGATTATCAAGAAGTACCCGACAAAGAAGTCCGCGCTGCTCCCGGCGTTGTGGCTGGCGCAGGAAGAAAACGACGGCTGGGTGCCGCGCGAAGCCATGCGCGAGATCGCTGATATTTTGGGCCTTGCTCCTGCCGAAGTGGAAGGTGTCGCCACTTTCTACACGATGTACAACAAGGCACCGGTCGGCAAGTACCACCTGGAAGTCTGCCACAACATTGTCTGCATGGCGGTCGGGGCCGATGAGTTGATTTCGCACATCGGCGAGAAGCTAGGAATTGACAAGGGCGCAACCACTGCCGACCGCAAGTTCACCCTGAACGGCGCGGAGTGTCTTGGTGCCTGCGCTAACGCGCCCTGCATGATGGTCGGCGCAACCTACTACGAAGACCTGGACTTCGAGAAGACCGACAAGATTTTGGATGAGCTGGCCGCAAAAGTCGCTTAATGGTCCGCCGTGAGCCAGTCACGGCAGATGTAAATGGAGTTTTCTTCTTTTTCCTTTTCAAGTCCAGGTAGCAACCTTGAAGAAATTTTGAAGATCTTGGCAGAGCTAAATGAAGCGGATACTCATCCGTTTCCTTCTGCTGACATCAGTCACATTTACAAGACGGTAACGAGTCGTAAGATGCTGACCCGAAGAGTAATCAAGAATTTCTTTGCTGGCGATTGGAACACGTTTGCGATGGCGTCCTCGGGTGGTTGCAGTTGGGGTCGAAAAGCATTAGAGTGGTCTCCCGAAAAGCGAAAGAGCTTCTCGGATTATCTGAGCAAAGACTTCTTCGAGCGTTACCCCAAGTATCTTCCAGTGCTCCGCTGGATTACGGAAGCAAATACACCGGAGCTATTTCGAGATTTTGTTCTGCATGAAGAGATGAGAGTGAACGTGCTGGCGCTCATTCGCCTGCTCGACAAATTAGAAAGCCAAAACAAAGATGGCAACCGAACAAGTTAAGTTTTTGACGAAGTACCGCGATGTGCCGCATTATGACGATATTGATGTCTACATGGCGCATGAAGGGTACGACGCGGCGCGGAAAGCTCTGACGATGGAGCAGGACGCGATTATCAACGAGATGAAAATCTCCGGCCTGCGCGGGCGGGGCGGGGCGGGCTTTCCGACGTTTATCAAGTGGAACGGCATTCCGAAGAATTGGGACCAGCCGCATTATTTGGTCATCAACGCCGACGAAGGCGAGCCGGGCACGGCTAAAGACCGCGACCTGATGGACTACATGCCGCACATGCTGGTCGAAGGCTGCATCATCGCTGCTTATGCCATTCGCTCGAATGTCTGCTATATCTATGTGCGCGGCGAGTACATGCACCCAGCGAAGCAGGTGGAAAAGGCGATCGCGGAGGCATATGCGAAGGGCTTTTTAGGCAAGAACATCTTGGGCAGCGGTTTTGATTTAGACATCCATGTTCATATGGGCGCAGGGTCGTATGAGTGCGGCGAAGAGACCGCGCTGATGTCGTCCCTGATGGGCGAGCGCGGAATGCCCCGGCACAAGCCGCCGGCCGCGCCGCTGCCAGTTGTCAGCGGTGTCTGGAAGTCCCCGACAGTCGTCAACAACGTAGAGACCATCGCGACCGCCGTGCCGATCATCAATGTCGGCGGCGCGGAATACAGCAAGTACGGTACGGGAACGCCGGGGCAGGGACCGGCCTCACGCGGTACAAAGCTGGTCACGGTCAGCGGTCATGTCAAGAAGCCCGGCAACATTGAGATCGTGCTGGGAACGCCGATCCGCGAGATTATCTACGACATCTGCGGCGGCATGAAGGACGACATCCCGTTCAAGTTCATGATTCCCGGCGGCTCGTCGGTTCCGCTGCTGGTGGAAGACGCGCTGGACACGCCGTATGATTACGAGTCGCTCTCGAAAGCCGGCTCATTTTTAGGCTCCGGGGCGCTCATGGTTTACAACCAGAACACAAGCGTTCCGGCGATTATGACCCGGCTGATGCACTTCTACGCCCATGAGTCCTGCGGCAAGTGTACGCCCTGCCGTGAGGGAACGTCCTGGCTGGTCAAAATCCACGACCGGATCATGGCGGGCGGCGGGCGCTACGAGGACATTGACATTCTGAGCGACATCTGCAACAATATCGCCGGACGCTCGTTCTGCCCGCTCGGCGACGCCGCCGCCTGGCCCATTGTCGGTCCGACAGGCACGGGTGGTGCGCTGAAATATTTCCGGCATGAGTACGAAGAGCTGGTCCGTAACGGTGCCGGCGGCAAGAAGAAGGCGTTTGCGCCTCTGCAGATGGCGGCAGTCTAAGCAAAATTCAGGAGAAGCAACCATGGTCAGCAGCGAGCTTAAAGCGTTCTACGAAGCGAATGGGTATGTGATTGTGAAAGGCTTGTTCTCAAAGGAAGAAGCCGCTTGTTATCGAGATCACTTCATGGCGCTGAGGGCGGAAGGCGTAAAGCCGGGCGATATGGCCTCGCAGACGCAGAAATCTGGCGACCCGCTGCAGTCTTTCCCGCGCATGATCCATATGCACCGCTGGGATGACGAGAGCCGCCGCTGGCTGCTGGACAGCCGCTTAAACGACTGTTTGACGGCGTTTCTGGAAACCGCGCCGGTGGCTGTGCAGACAATGGTCTACTTCAAGCCGGCGGGGGCGCGGGGACAGGCGCTGCATCAGGATAACTTCTACCTGCGGGCCAAACCGGGGACCTGCATGGCCGCGTGGATGGCTCTGGAAGCAATTGACGAGGAAAACGGCTGTATGCAGGTTGTTCCCGGCAGCCATCTCTGGCCCTTATTGTGCACAACTGAGGCAGATACGAATGCGAGTTTTACCGATGTCACGGTGCCGATCCCGGAAGGCGTGGAATCGGTTCCAATCGTGATGGACGCGGGTGACGTGCTTTTCTTCAACGGCTCTTTAGTGCATGGCAGCTTCCCGAACGTGAGCAAAGACCGCTTCCGCCGGGCGTTAATCGGGCATTATGTCGAAGACCGCGCCGAGCAGATGGGGGAGTTTTACCAGCCGGTTCTTCGCATGGACGGCACAGAGTTTGAGATCGCGCCCGCGCCTGATGCCGGTCCGTGCGGCATCTGGGTAGACCGCGACGGCAAGCCTGAGATTGAGTTGTCTAACCGCAAATTAGCTGCGGCAGGGCATGAATAGTTTAGAGCAAGAGAAAATACGAATGGCGGAAACAACAATAGCACCAACACAGGGGAACACGGCGGAGAAGCCGCCGGTGGAGATGGTCAACCTGAAAATTGACAACAAGGCTGTCTCTGTTCCCAAAGGCACACTCGTTATCACAGCGGCATTTCAGGCTGGAGCGGATATTCCGTACTTCTGCCATCACCCACGCTTGAAGCCGGCGGGCGCGTGCCGGATGTGCCTGGTCAAAATTGAGAAGATGAACAAAATCCAGACTGCCTGCACCGTCCCTGTGGCGGAAGGCATGGTCGTGGATACGATCTCACCGGAAGTCAAGCAGGCGCAGAACGGCATTCTGGAGCTTCTGCTGATTAACCACCCCCTGGACTGCCCGGTCTGCGACCGGGGCGGCGAGTGTCCCTTGCAGAACATGGTTTACCAGTACGGGCCGGGCGTGACGCGGTTCATTGACGAAAAGCGGCA
>CAXSZN010000122.1:0-4458 GCA_964241935.1 uncultured Armatimonadales bacterium | reverse complement strand
CCGAATTCCACTCGCACTTCGCCGCCGCGAATATCCCGGTACAGCTTCCGGGCCTGCGCCCAGCGACTTAGGAAGAACGTATCCGCTGTGAAAGTTGCCAAGACGACATGGATCATGCCCCACCAGCTTGCCGCCTTTGGAACACCGCCTGTTGTGAAGGCGAGAACCACGATTATCAAGAGCCAAGACGTCATCACTAACGCCGCGATAAACGCACCAAGCCAGTGCCGACGTGTTTCTCGTTTCAGTTCAGCCCGTTCCCGATCTGAGAGGCGGCGACGGTGTTCTGCACCATCAGAAGTTCGGGGGCCAGAAGTCAGCGCATTGTTTGTATGAAGCCAGGGACTGGCTGCCTCCGGTGCATTGGTTACTTCTTTCCAGTTCGCTTCCACCCACGGCACTGTTGCCTCTCCATTGACCCGCCATACCCGCCGACTGACAGGTAACACCTCGATTGTTTGGGTTTCCGGGCTGCCCAGCGTCAGCAGTCCGAGCGAAAGGAGGCGGCGCTGGGTGGCGTCCACCCTTTCTTCGTCTTCAAGCAGGTCAACGTCCGTCAGTACGCCCTCAAACACACGAACAGAGGTGCGGCGCAGATCACGGAAGGTGAGAAGTCCTCGCTGGGTCCAGCCCTGCCGAGCGAAGAGCGTGGCAGGCAGGGTGAGGAGCAGGGCAATAACAACCACGGTAATGACCACCAGGCTGCCGTTCCAGTATTTATCCAGTTCTGCCGCGCCTGCGATCAGTCCGATGCCAAGAACTGCAACGCCGAGGAACGCGCCGAGGCCCTGCCAGAGCAAGCGCCAAGCGACCTGCCGAAGCTGTTCTTGCTCCAAACGCTCAAGACGACGTTCGCCGACGAGCGGCAGTCCCGCGCACCAGAGTATCCTATTTTGCTGCCTGTTGCCTTGTTTTTCCAGCATCCTTGTCTGCTCTTTCTTAACGGCTACGCTGATTGATGGCTACGCTGAAGTGAACAGCCTGAACATTCCCCGATCATCTGCCCCGCTTTTCGCCGCGAGATGCGACTTTTCGACATCCTGACTAAACTCAATCAGGTAGCCGTACAGGAAGTCCAGCACGTATTTGGTCGAGGCCGCCGTCTCAGGATCACTTTCGGCCCCCACATAGGCAGCCGTGCCGCCTGAAATGAACGCTTCTGCCATGGCAGGAGTGCCGCCCCTGCACGCATGGCTGATGACAATGCTGCCATCGAGGGCCAGGAACCGGGCAAAGTCGGCAGGCCGGATGACCTCGAAATAGGGATACAGGCTGCGGCATTCCTCGGCGAGAGCAGGCATAAGCATTCCCTGATCATCCCCATGGAATGAGAGAATGATCACGTCATGGGGCGGGCGGCTTGACAAATACTCGACAACTTGCGAAGAGTTTCCCACCCAGGTGGCGGAGACAGTCGCGCCGTAGTGTTCGGCGGCGACCCGGACGACGCGGGGCTGCAGACCGGTATCTGCGGCGAGGATGTGAATAGTAACAGATCTGCTCATTGAATCGTCTTTTTCATGAGTAGTATATCAGAAATTGTCATGGCTGACAAGAAAACTCATCGAGCAAGCCCGCTTCTCTCCTGCTGATTTACGTCTTTTGTTCTCGCGTCATACTCGTCCTCTTGACGCAAGTGTCTACCATGTGCTATCCTATGTGCAGATAGCAAACATTTGTTTGCATCGCGTCAAAACAGGAAACGTTTCAGACATGACGTCCCTTCATGCTCGCACAATTCTTTTTGTCCGCCTTCCAGGACTACTGGCTCAATCTGCCCGCACTGACGCCAATGGACTTTGCCCGCTGATCGTTGCCGAAGGCCGCCTCGTCCGGGATGCTTGTTCACTTGCCCTGGCTCAGGGCGTCCGCGTCAGCATGAGCATCGTGCAGGCCCGCCGCCTGTGCCCGACGCTCCTGGCCGTGCCGCTGGAACAAGTGGACGCAAGCGCCCTCAAGCGGCACTTCCTGGACGCTCTCATTGACTTGTCTCCTGTTGTTGAACCGGACGGCCTAGACGCAGCTTATGTGGATATGACTGGTGAGCCGTCAGAAGGTTTGCCTCAGCAAGTAAAGGGCAAGCTGCGCTCGGCATATTGCCCTGCGCCAGTGGCGGGCCTCGGCATCTCCCGCCTCGCCGCCCGCGCCTGCGCTGAATCGGGCGTTCTCAGCCTCAAGGATGCTTCCATTGATTGCCTCTGGCCTGACGATCCCGCCGTGACTGCCCGATTAAAGCGCCTCGGCCTCAGCACGTTTGGCGCAGTGGCCGAAGTCAGTGAAGAAAGCCTGCGCCTGCACTTCGGCAAAATCGCGCCGCTGCTGCATCGCCGTGCCCAAGGCATTGACCTGACGCCAATCCGCGCTTTGTATCCGCCGCGGATCGTGGAAGTGCGGCAGCGGTTTGACGAGGCTGTTGACGATAGGACATGGCTCGATGCTATCCTGACCCAGATGAGCCAGAAGGCGGAAACCCAGCTTCTGCGGCTCGGCGGTCATGGAAAACGGGTGACGCTTTCTCTCAAGACTGAGCGCGGCGAGCATCGCCAGGAATGGGTGGTGCCGTCGCCAGTATCCACGGCGGAAGATGTGCGGCTTGCCGCAGGGCGCTTGCTGGCACAGATGCGGCTGACGGCACCGATTACATTCATCGGCATTGATGTGGCCGATGTTTCGCCGCCCACCGCCCGGACGCCTGACTTGTTCTGCGCTGGACCTGGAAGTGATCCCGTGGCTTTAGAAGCGGTGCGGCGAAGGCTCGCGGCACGCTTCGGCCTCACCACGCTGACGACGCCCTCGCAGTGGCCCAGGACGGCACGGCAAAAACGGCGCACCGCTCTAAGTGAACAGTGGCAAGGGATCAGAGCATGAGCCGCTTAGATGGACGCTATGCTGACGTTCACACGGACTTTCTGGGCAGACCGATCCAATTTGTCGCCAGCGGCAGCCGCCAGGAAGTCACTGTTCAAGGCTGGGCTTCTCATCACCGGGAGTGGATCGGCATTTTAGACGGCGAAGCGCAGCGAGATGTTTGGCTTGTGGCGACACACCGCGGGGTATGCGAACTGCACCGCCTGAGCCGCCCAAAGTCCGATGATGACGATTCCGACGAGGGCGACTGCGAATGGGTGTTGTTTCGGAGAGAAGACTGATGCTCGGCTTTTCCCATCTTCATACTCACTCAGCCTTTAGCTTCCTCGACTCATCTGCTTCCGTACAGGACCTTGTCCTGCGTGCCGCCGCGCAGGGCCAGCCTGCGCTTGCCCTCACCGACGTGAGCAGTGTTACGGGCATCCCGAGTCTCGTGAAGCTGTGCGCGAAAGCTGGCATCAAGCCCATCGGCGGCTGCGAGATCGCTCTGGACGGTAGTCGCCTGACGCTGCTGGCGGACGGGCCGACGGGCTGGACGTCTCTGTGCCAAATCCTGACGGCGGCCAGCTTGCGGGACGTGAAGCGGCAGGGACCGGTGGTGCAGTGGGAAGATTTGGAAGCCCACCACGGTGGCCTCGTCTGCCTGTCCGGGTGCAGCCAGCGCGGGAGGACTGCCGCGCTGATCCGGGCGAAACGCTACTCTCAGGCGGAAGACTATGCCCGCCGCTGCCTTGCGCTGTTCGGCACGGGCAACTACTTCGTTGAAGTGACGCGGACATTATTCGAGGGGGAGCATGAAGTCTCCTGCCACCTGCTGGAACTGGCCGAGCATTTAGGCGTCCCGCCCATCGCCACCAACCCCGTGCACCACGCGGGCAAGCTGGGCGTGGTGGCCTGGGAAATTTTGTGCCGCGTTCGTCTCGGACTTGCACCTGAAGACGAGCATCCCGAACTGCCCTTCAACGGGGAGCAATACGTCAAGAGCAGCGATGCCATATCCCGCCTGTTTGCTGATAGACCGGACGTGCTCCAAAACGCGGCAATCCTGGCCGAGCGGCTTGAGCCGCCCCTGACATTTGGCACGCGGCATCTGCCTAAATTCCCGCACATCCCGCCCGGTGAGAGCGCCTTCTCCTTTCTGGCGGCCCGTGCCTGGGGTGGGGCGGAGAAGCGTTACAAGAACATGAGCGGCGAAGTTCAGTCGCGCCTCGTGCATGAACTCGAAACGATCCGGGACCTCGGGTACTGCGACTACTTTCTCGTCTGCGCGGACATCTGCAATGAAGCGCGGCGGCGCGGGATCGGCCATGCCATGCGCGGCTCGGCGGTGGGTTCTGCCGTCTGCTACGTCCTCGGCATGAGCGAGCATGACCCGATAGCCCGCAGCGTCTCTTTTGACCGGTTTCTGTCCAAAGGCCGCGCGAAGCCGCCCGACATCGACATCGATTTTCAGCACGACCTCCGGGACGACATGATGACGTATGTCCGGGACACCTACGGACAGCATAAAGTCGCAAACGTCTCCAATTATGTCACCTTTCGCGCCCGGTCACTCCTGCGCGATCTCGGCAAAGCAATGGGCTTCGACAC
>CAXSZN010000121.1:0-4482 GCA_964241935.1 uncultured Armatimonadales bacterium | reverse complement strand
GGCGTCTGCGCCCAATAGCCGTGTGTTTCAACACATGGTCCGGAAAACACATGGTCCTATATTTCTGCACAAACCTTTCATCGGAACAGGTACAATAGGGCTAACTGCTCTGGAAGGAACCTGCCCGTTGCGCGTCCCCTTGCTACCCTCCCTCGCTTTATTTACCCTCGTTCTCAGCCCGCTTGCCGTTCAGGCTCAAGCGCCGGTGCCTGCCGGTTCCGCGCCGGTCGTGACGGCTCCGACTTCGACGGCGACGGGGATCGGCCTCGGCACAGTCACCGAATACACGCTGCCGAACGGCCTGCAAGTGCTGGTCGCGCCGTCGGATGCCGCCGATTTAGTCACAATGGATGTTTGGGTGGGCGCGGGGACCCGGCGGGAAACGGCGGCCACTAACGGCGTCGCGCACTTCATGGAGCATTTGATCTTCAAGGGAACTTCAACGCGGAAGCCCGGCGAGATTGATGCGGCGATTGAAGATTTGGGCGGCTCGCTGAACGCGGCGACTTCGTATGATTGGGCACATTTCTACGGTACGGTAGCCTCGGTGGATGCGCCCGCCGCGCTGGCAATCCTCGCCGACGCCCTGCAAAACTCGCAGATGCGTCAGGCCGATATTGATGCCGAGAAGCCGGTCATATTGAGTGAAATGGCCCGAGACACCGATACCGCGACGGGTCGTATCAGCCGTGTCTACGACGCGCTGGAGTTTCCCGATCACCCTTACGGCCGGCCTCTGCTCGGAACGCCGGAGCATGTTTCGGGTATGCCGCGCCAGACTATTTTGGACTTCTACCATACCTACTACGCGCCCGGCAACGCGACGCTGGTTCTCGCCGGGCACATCACGCCGGACGCGGGGCTGGCACTGGCCCGAAAAGACTTTGGCGGCTGGCCGGCCCGCGCCGTGCCGGACGACAAAATCCTGCCGCCTTCGCCGCAAACGGAGATCCGCGAAAGGATGCTGACGGCAGCGGCGGCGCACGGCTTTTTGCAGATCGGCTTTCGTGCGCCTTCGGTGCGGGACCAGCCTGATGCCTGGGTGATGGACGTTTTGATGACTTTGCTCGGCCAGGGCGGCAACAACCGTCTGGAACAAGACTTGGAGCATCGGCAGAAGCTGGTCCGAGCGATCAGCACGGATTATCTGACCCGGCGCGATCCCGGAACCATGAGCATCAGCGCCGAGTTTGACCCCGGCAGCTATGCTGCCGTTCGCGAGGCCATTTTGTCCGAAGTGAAAGCACTGCGCGACGTGCCTGTTTCGGAGGCCGAGCTTGCCGCCGCGAAGCATACGCTGCTGGCGTCGTATTTGTTTGACGCCCAGACAAACTCCGGCCGGGCGGATGCGCTCGGATTCTACAGCCGGATTGACTCGTACAAGTATGATACCAATTATATCGGGCACTTTGAGTCGGTGACTCCCGCCCAGGTTCAGGCCGTCGCCCGCAAGTATTTTGACTTGAACGCCTACACCGTCGTGACGCTGCTGCCGCCCGCCGATCCGATTACCGCGTCCCGCCGCTAAGACTTCCAAAGCTTAAGAAAGAGAAAGTTGTGTCCAAACTCCTGCCTGCCGCAGCCGCGCTGCTGTCGCTTTGTGCGCTTCGCGCTTTCGCAGACGCGCCTGTCGTGCCGGTCAAAACAATCCTGCCGAACGGCCTGCGGATTATCTGCAAGCAAGAGACCGGCACGCCGCTGATCGCCATTGATGTTTTTGTCCGTGCCGGTGCGCCCCAGGAAACAGCGCCGACGTCCGGCATCGGCAGCTTTACTGCCCAGGCGCTGTTCAGCTCCACCACCAGTAACACGCCGGAAAGCATGACATCAGCAATTAATGCACTCGGCGGAAATGTGTCGGCGGCGTGGCACCCGGACTGGACCCAGATTTCCGCGCTCACAGTGCGCGACAGATACAAAGACGCGATCTTTCTGCTGTCCGATACCCTTCAAAACGCTGATTTTGATCCCGGCGCCGTGGAAGACACGCGGCAGCAGATTTTGTCCGCGCTGGACAACCGGGACGCCGACCAGTTCCAGACCGCCTACGGCAGCTTAGAGCACTTACTTTACGCCGGCACGTCCTACGCCCGGCCGGAAGGCGGGACGCCTGAGACCATCAGCCGCCTGACGCGGGGCGACCTGCTGCGCTACTACACCCGCTATTATGTGCCGAGCAACCTAGTCGTCGTCGTGGTCGGCAACATTGCCCCGGACGACGCCGAAAAAGTGGTGGCCGCTGATTTCAGCGACTTCTCCCGTTCCGGCCCGCCCGCCATGCCGGTCAGCGATCCGCTGCCGCCGCTCTCGGTTGACTTGCCTGCCGTGCACACGTTCCAGCCGGACCTCACCCAGAACTGCGTTGTCGCCGGCTACCGGGCTGCGCCGATGGATAGTCCCGATTACTTTCCGCTGCTGGTCGCCAACGCCCTGCTCGGCGGCATGAAATCCGGGCGGCTTTTCACCGAGCTGCGCGAGCATCTGGGCCTGGCTTACGACCTCGGCTCTTTGTACGATCCGCATCTCGCCGCCGCTGCCGAAGCCGCCTATGTCTTCGGCGCTCCGACAAAAACCGATCCGACCACTAAAAAAGATGTCTCGACCGTGGGCTTGATCAAAAACGGCATTCTCGCCCAAGTCCAGAGCCTCCAAACCACACCCCCTACCCCCGCCGAGCTGACCCGCGCCCAGCACTATTTGATTGGCTCCTATGCCCTGCGCCATGAGCGCCTCGAAGACCGGGCTTCCCTGCTCGGGGCGGCGGAGCTTTCCGCGCCGGACGGCTACAAGCTCGACACCGACTACAACACCTACGTTGATGCCGTCACCGCCGCCGATGTCCAGCGCGTCGCTCTCAAATATTTCAATCATCCTGTCATCTCTACCGTGGAACCAGGTGCAGGAGAATGATCATCCGCCGAGCCGAGTCAGGCGATAAACTTGCCGTATTTCAGCTTGCCCGCGCCTTCGCCACATCATTCGCCGCCGAGCAGCCTGCGTTTGAGCAAGCCTTTGACGTACTGCGGACGCATCCCGAAGCGTTTCTCGCTGTGGCAGAGGTAGGCAGCGAAGTGGCCGGGCACCTGCTCGGTTTCGAGCATCTGACATTCTTCGCCAACGGCCGCGTTGCTTGGGTTGAAGAAATCATGGTCAGCGAAATGTTCCGCCGACATGGCGTAGGGCGCAAGTTGATGGAAGCCTTTGAGGCATGGGCGAAGGAGCGGAAAGTCAAGCAAATCGCGCTGGCAACCCGCCGCGCGTCAGATTTCTACAAGGCGCTTGGCTACGAGGAATCGGCAGTATATTTTCGCAAGTTGTTATAATGAGGAGATAAAAGACGCGGACGTAAACGTCCGCGCTGAAAGGCGTTCAGGAACGCCGCCTCTTGTCTTGCTCTTCTGTCCCCTGGACAGGTGGTACTTCCGAGTACCTTGCAGCGAGGGAGTTCATTCCCTCGTCCTTCCTATAACACAGAAACGCCCGGCTTCTTTCACTGAAGCCGGGCGTTTTACGAAATCGAAGACAGAGTCCGACACTAGAAACGGTAGCCGACTTGAAGGCCGAGGCCGTCGGGGTTGACGCCGTTGTGCTTGGGCAGGAACTGGTAGTTGAGTTCCACCAATGCGCTGCTGAACTCAAGGCCCGCCATCAATTTGGCTCCAATGTTGGCGTTGGAGCTGGAATTGCCGCCGTTCTGCTTCAAGCTCTCGTCATAGATGCCGACGCCCGCACCCAGATAAGGTGAAACGCTTGCGCCGGGCGTACTGGTGTAGTACCGGGCTGCGAGGCCGAGGCCATACGAGTCGGAATGGCCGCCGTTCTTGCTGCCGCCCTGGTAGTCGAAATAGACCGACGGCAGGATCGGGCTGGCCGTGTTGGTTTTGGCAAAGGCATAATCCAGTCCGGCGCTGAACTCGGTATGACCGCCAGCATTCTCTCCGCTGCCGGCGGACGGGAAGTACGCGCCAAGCTTGATGGTAATGGGTTTCTGGACCGGCTGGGTTGCGGTCTGGGCATGAGCGCCGGCGGCGATGCTGATCAGCACCCCGCCGAGCAGGGCGCTTAACTTGAGATTATCTTTCAATTGTCTACCTCGGAAACAGTTTAAGAAGCGTTTTCCGCTTCCCTGTTTTCCTACCCGAGCGTTTTTTTCGCTAAACCGGGCAGACGGAGGCGCAAAGAAAAAGCCCGGCATCCAATTCTGGAAGCCAGGCTTTTCTGTAAGTACGATCGTGTAGGTACGATTTCGACCTACTTGACAGCGGCGGTGCGCTTGCTTTGGCCGCGCCCAAGGCCGCGCTTAAACGGGGCGCGGTGAACGATCTCGGTGTAGTCTAAACCAGCGGCGGTGAGCGCCTTGTGCCAGGAGTCGAAGCGGCGGCGGGCGGCGGTGATGAGCGTGATGTCCTCCAGCTCCATGTTCTTCGCGTTCAGCTCTTTGCCGTCGCGGTGGAACTCGCGGACCATCTGCAAAATAAGCTC
>CAXSZN010000120.1:186-4505 GCA_964241935.1 uncultured Armatimonadales bacterium | reverse complement strand
CTCCCTGCCGCGCGGCAGTGTCCCCGACTGCCTGAAACCGCTGTGCGGGGCGCGTCGGCGGTCTGACAGGCTATTCTTTGCCTTCCAAGAAGGCGGTCGGCACAATGCTTTCGATCTGCTGGGCGAGTCCTGCCGTCGCCGCTGCCTGATACCCCTTCCAGGCGGCTTTCCCCTGCTGTACGGTGTCCTGTACCCGGCGCTGGGCGTCGGCGTCACCGGGCGCACTCTGACGGGCCAGCATCGCGGCGGCGTGAGCTTCGCGGGCCTGGTCCAGCGCGAGCCGCGCTTGGTCTTTGTCGGTGTTCATCATATCCCCTCCTGCTTTTTCAGCAGATCGTCAACCGCTTCCCGAATCAGTGAGTTGCGGCTGCGCTGCGTCTTGCCGGCCAGCACGTCAAGCGCGTCCATCCGTTCCGGGTCCATGAGGATCGTCGTCTTCACGGACGCGCCGACAGTAGACGGACGCCCGCCCCGCCCCTTCTTCGCTTGTGTTTCCTCTGTGTTTTCCATGCCGCTATTATAGCAGGTTATAACGGGATACGTCAAGTTAAAAATAGTTGTAATTATTCTAGTTAAAGCATGATATATCTATTGACAAGCATGATATATCATGCTATAATACATACATAAGCAGGAACGAACTGCAAGACACCAAACGAAAGCGAACCCGAACCATGAACATCACCGAAGCCTTTGTCAAGACCGCCTTTATCACCAACAGCACACTTCGCGCCAACACCATCACCGCGCTTGTCGCCGGAGAGTTGGACATCTGCGATAACTGCGGCTTTACCATGACGCCGAACACGGTCTGCGAAGTCTGCGAGAACGAATGGGCTGACCAGATGGCCGAGCGCGAAGAAGAAATGAGCTTCGGACGGCATGACGTTTACGCCCGCTACTAGGAACTAATCACTAAGCAAGGCAAAGGGGGCGGGACGAACGCCCCCTTCCCAAAAACGAAGAACATAGAAAAGCAAAGGACACAGACCGATGACCTCCACTGCCGAACTGCTTTCCCGCATCTTCACCAATGCCGCGCCCTGCTCTACCTGCCGGCGCACTGTTCCCACCTTCCGAGACCGTGAGACGGGCCGCTGCTACTGCCTGCCCTGCTTGGAAGAAGCGGTTGCCGAGTCGCAGGCCGAGATACAAGCCGAACGGCAGGATATGGCGATGGTTGCGTGTTTCCACCGCCAGATCGCCGCTTAAATAGAATGCCGCTTAGACCAATTCACGAGACCCACGAAAGGACACCAAACCATGCAAGCCATTGACACCAACGCCGAGATATTGACCGCCGGGCAGATGGACACGCTTATCGCCGACGCGCCCGCCGCCGATCCCTGTGCCTTTGTCCCCACCGATGCCGCTGGCTGTGACTGGGTTCTCGGCAAACTGGCCGACGCCCGCGCCCGCGCCGCTCGCATTCGGGAGAACGCCGAGCTGATGGCCCGTGCCGAGGAGCGCAAGGCCGAGGCCCTGGAATGGAAGTACGGCGGGGCTTTGCAAACCTTCCTGCGGGCCGAGATTGCAGGCGGCAAGAAGAAGTCGGTTCGCCTTTACAACGGCGTTCTCGGCTACCGAACGAAGCCCGCCGCCGCCGTCGTCACCGATCCCGCCGCCGCGCTCGCCTGGGCGCAGGAGTTTTTACCCGCCGCCGTTACCCTGACGCTCGACAAGAAGGTACTCGCGGAAACGCTTCTGACAAGCGGCGAGTCGGTGGACTTTGCCCGGCTGAACCCCGCCGAGGAAGCCTTTTACATCAAATGACGGCCTGCATCAAATGACAGACAGCCGGGCTGGTGCTGTTGACGCCAGCCCCCTGAACCCTATCGCCTGAAAGGAAACCAAGACCATGCAAACACCCTCCCAAGCCCGAACCTCACAACCCCCGATGAAGCCGACCCTGCCGACATGGAACGTGCCGCCCGCGCTCATGGAAGTCATTGACGACGTGCTGTTCAATGTCCTTCGGCCCGCATTTTGTGACGTGTGCAAGGCCGACGGCGTGAACACGTTCGGCCTGACTTACAAGGACACCTCGACGAACACCCGCTACTGCCTGGAATGCCTGGAAACGGCCTGCGAGCCTTTGCCCGAACTGCCGCCCGATCCCGCGCTCATGGCGATGGCGGCAGGGATAGTCGCCGAGTGCCGCGACCGGCGCAAAGCCGCTTGACACAAAAGACTCGACACCGGGCCGGGACAGCCACCGGCCCCTCACGCAACCCAAAGGAGAATACCATGACCGAACAGACGCCGACCGAACAGACACAAGAGCCGCCCGCGCCACTGAAACCGCTTGTCACGCGGATTATGGCGACCGCTCACAACCAGGAAAGCATTCGCTACGACCTCTCTTTTGCCGAAGCGCTCCTGCGGTTCGCCGACGCACAGATCGAGCCGATGACGCGGCAGACCGAGGAGCCGGAAACGCTGGATGAAGCCGCCGCCCAGCGGTTTACCTACATGATTCTCGCCGACTGCATTGACGCCTACGCCGAGCGGCTTGTCGAGGCCCGGCTGAAAGCGGCGGGCGTGAAGAAGGAGAGCGGCTTGGCGGGGAACGGGTAGGGAAGGCAGGGAGGCGTTTGGCAAGAGCGCCAAACGCCTCCCCACGCACAAAAAGACAAGGGAGAAAGAACCATGTTCGATATTGAAGGCTGGCCGCCCCCGGAGACGGAGTCGGTTCGCGCGGCGATCCGCGCCTTAAAGCAGGACAAAGGCGGCTACTTCACCGACTACGATCTGCTTCTGTCCCTCGGCACATGGATTGGCGTGTCGGCGTCGTGGAGTGCGTGGGATCCGGGGGTAAGGCCGCTTGTGACCGTGGAGGAGGCCATAGAAGCGGATATTCGTCTTCGCCTCGCCGCGCTGACGCAGGCCGAAGACCTGACGCGCCTGATCGAGACGACGGGCTTTAGGACGCGGATGCGCCTGCTGCTGAAACAGGCGTGGGGATAGCCATGAGCTTCGCCGCCCGCGCCCGCGAAGTCGTCTCTGGGAACCCCAAGACGAACGCCGAGGCACTGTACGACCGGAACCGGGGCATTCTCGAACGCGCTGTGCGTTCGGCCTGCGGACTGGCCGGCCTGCGCGACGACCAGTGGGAAGACGCATTCTCCCATGCCCGCCTCGGACTGTGGAACGCCACGCTTCGATACGACCCGGCACGGGGCGCGGCCTTTCCGTCATTCGCCTGGTGGCATATTCGCGGGGAGCTGTCCCACTACTTCCGCGCTCTGGAGCGGATGCGGGAAATGTGGGAGATCGAGCTTGACGCGCCGCTCGGCGACGGCGAGTTCACGCGGCGGGACCTGCTTGCGGATGACCAGGCAGAGCGGCCCGGTTTCCGCTTGCTGGCAGAGACGGGTTTCGAGGCGCTTGTGGAAGCTCTGCCGCCGCGCCAAGAAGCGTGTGTGCGCCGGCTGTACCAGGAGCGGGAGCCGCTGACGGCACTGGCCGAAGAATGGGGCGTCAGTCGCGCCGCCGTCAGCGCCATGCACACGCGGGCCTTGAAGCAGGTCCGACAGTCGTTTTGCGTGGAGTGAGACGGCTTTTCTTTGCGTCATGCCTGCTTGCTTGCTGTCCTCTGAATGCTCCCGTAAAGACGCATTATCGGGAGCATATCATCACAATAAATTATGCGGTATAATAGAAGCAGAACGACGTGATAATGCGAAAGTGTAGGGGGAAACTGAATGGCAGAAGATTACTCGGAATACGTCAAAAGGCTGCGGAACTTGCAGGCCCAGAAGATTGCGGATAGAACCGCGCTGCGGGAACGGCTGGCAGCAACTCTTGCTGTGGCAAAAGACTTTGCTGACGAGCTTCACAGTTCAAGAGAAGTGCAAGAAGTCAGCATGAGCGGCATCGGATCGGATGCTCCCACACTTGTGATTACGCCCCTGCCATTTCACGATAGTATCCATGTGAAATGTCTTGCTGAGAACAGCAATGAGACGGGAGACGGCGGTGTCCCAACTTTCTCAATCCGAGCTGGTATGGGAAGCACTACCAGAATTGAAGCCGATTTACTGGCCGACAGATTGCCATTCAATCATCCAAGACAGACGGAACAGAACCAGCAACGCGACGCGGTTTTCACGGCTATCATTGAGGGAGTCGCGCAACTCAAAGCCGACAAAGTGCAGCCAGTGAAAGAAAGCCAAGTTTCCCATCCTAGCAAGCATTATGCTTAATACGCTGACAATTGCACCTGACAAGATGATCGCTCCTGACAAGGAAGGCGGTCTTGGTGAGGAAGGCGGTCTTGGTGAGGAAGGCGGTCTTGGTGAGGAAGGCGGTCTTGGTGA
>CAXSZN010000120.1:0-86 GCA_964241935.1 uncultured Armatimonadales bacterium | reverse complement strand
GATAGCTGCGTTCGATCCCGTGGCGCTGCTGCTGGCCGACAAGCGAAGCCCGGCGACGAAGCGGGCCTACGCCGCCGACCTCGCGG
>CAXSZN010000119.1:0-4788 GCA_964241935.1 uncultured Armatimonadales bacterium | reverse complement strand
AGGTTGGCCTGGGCTGCGGCCAATCGCGCGATGGGGACGCGGTAGGGGGAGCAGGAAACGTAGTTCAGGCCGATCTCGTGGCAGAACGCAACGGAAGCCGGCTCGCCGCCGTGCTCGCCGCAGATGCCGAGCTTGATGTTCGGGCGGACTTTCTTCGCCAAATCGACGCTGATTTTCATGAGCTGACCGACGCCGGACTGGTCAATGGACTCGAACGGGTCGCCGGGCAGGATCTTCTGGGCCACATAGGGCTTCAGGAACTTGTCGGAGTCGTCGCGGCTGAAGCCGAACGTCATCTGGGTCAGGTCGTTGGTGCCGAACGAGAAGAACTCGGCTTCTTCGGCGATCAAATCAGACGTCAGGGCGGCGCGGGGAATTTCAATCATCGTGCCGAACATGTAGTCCACAGTTTCGCCCGACGACTCGGTGACAAGCTTTGCGACCCGCTCTAGATTAGAGCGGACGGCCTTCAGCTCGTTGACATGGCCGACCAGCGGGATCATGATCTCCGGGTGCGGCTCCGCGCCGTTCTTTTTGGCGGCAATCGCGCCTTCCAAGATCGCCCGCGTCTGCATCTCGACGATGCCGGGGAAGACAATGGACAGGCGGCAGCCGCGCAGGCCCATCATCGGGTTGATCTCGTGCATGGACTCGACCTGGTGCAGCAGCTTGGACTTCTCGGCCAGCTCCGGGCTGTCGGGAGACGTGGCTTTCAGCGTCGCGACTTCGGCGATCAGCGTGTCCATCGAGGGCAGGAACTCGTGCAGCGGCGGGTCAATCAGGCGAATGGTCGCCGGGCGGGAGCCGAGCGCTTCAAAGATGCCCTGGAAGTCGTCGCGCTGGAACGGCAGCAGCAGATCAAGCTGCTTTTTGCGCTCGTCTTCGTCAGGCGCGAGAATCATGGCCTGGACAATCGGGCGGCGATCTTCGGCAAAGAACATATGCTCCGTGCGGCACAGGCCGACACCTTCCGCGCCGAACTTGATGGCAAGCGCCACATCTTCCGGCGTGTCGGCGTTGGTGCGAACGCCGAGGCGCTTCACATCGTCGGCCCAGCCGAGCAGGGTGCCGAACTCGCCGGTCATTTCCGGGTCTACCACTTCAACGGTGCCGTCAATGACTTCGCCCAATGTGCCGTTCAGCGAGATCGGATCGCCTTCTTTGATGGTTTTGCCGTTCACCGTGAAGCTGTTCGCGCCGACCGAGATGTCGGAGCAGCCGGCGACAGTCGGGATGCCGAAGCCGCGGGCCACCAGCGCCGCATGAGAAGTCATGCCGCCGCGCTCGGTCAGAACACCTTCGGCGGCCAGCATTCCCTTCAAATCGTCCGGGGAAGTGTCGGCCCGGACCAGAATGACGCGCTGGCCTAAACCGCCTTTGCCCATTTCGGCAGCGCGGGCAGCATCGAAGACGGCAATGCCGGTGGCCGCGCCGGGGCCGGCGGGCAGGCCACGGGCCAAGAGATCGTACTTCGCGCCCGGCTTGATGATCGGGTGCAGGCACTGGTCGAGAAGCTCCGGGTTGATCCGCGCCAGGGCCGTTTCTTTGGAAATCACGCCTTCGTTGACAAGATCAACGGCGATCTTGACGGCGGCAGGGCCGGTGCGCTTGCCGGAGCGGCACTGCAAGATATACAGCTTGTTGTGTTCAATGGTGAACTCAATGTCCTGCATGTCTTTGTAATGCTCTTCCAGCCGGGTGCAGATTTCGTCAAACTGCCGGTACATTTCCGGGTTCTGGACCTTCAGCTCGGAAATCGGCATGGGGGTGCGAACGCCGGCGACAACGTCTTCGCCCTGAGCGTTCATCAAATACTCGCCGAACACTTCATCGGTGCCGTCGGAGGCATTGCGGGTGAACGCGACACCGGTGCCGCAGTCCTCGCCCTGGTTGCCGAAGACCATCGCCTGAATGTTGACGGCGGTGCCGAGATCATCCGAAATCTTCTCGCGCTGGCGGTACAAAATAGCCCGGTCATTGTTCCAGGACTTCCAAACGGCGGCAACGGAGTCTTGAAGCTGGACCAGCGGGTCCTGCGGGAACTCGCGCCCGGCGTTGGTCTTGATGTGCGCCTTGTACGTCTCGCAAAGCTGTTTAAGCTGCTGGCCGTTGACTTGAAGGTCGTCGGTGACGCCTAAGTCTTTCTTCATCGCATAAAAAATATGCTCGAAATCGTGCTTTGCCAGATGGTTCGTGCCGTCGGAATACGCCACGTCCGAAAGCATCATCAAAAACCGCCGGTAGGAGTCATACACAAACCGATCATTGCCGGTCAGCTTGATCAGCCCTTCGACCGTGGCATCGTTCAAACCTAAGTTCAGGACCGTGTCCATCATGCCGGGCATGGAGAACTTCGCGCCTGAACGAACCGAGACCAGCAGCGGGTTGTCGGCGTCGCCCAGCTTCTTGCCGGTTTTTTGCTCCACCGCCGCCAGCGCGGCCTTCATTTCGTCCATCAGGCCGGCGGGGAAAGAGCCGTCGCCTTTGTTGTACGCGACGCAGGTATCGGTCGTAATCGTGAACCCTGGGGGGACGGGCAGGCCGATATTGCTCATTTCCGCAAGATTGGCTCCTTTGCCGCCCAGTTCGTCACGCATCGTAGCGTTGCCCTCTTCAAAGAGCCACACGCGCTTGGTGTCTGTCATCTATTTCTCCTCTGTCGTTCGTTGTTCTTTATCGTAGTGTGTATAGGTTTATTGGGATAAGCGAAAGTTCGTTTCGGCAAAAACAGGCTACTGTTTTTGCATCCCATCGAAGACGGTTGACAAGCGACCAAAGCCGGGAAATTTGTTCTCCTGGCTTTCCAAGTGCAGCCGGAAGTTTTCGACTTGTTCGGGGCTGCTGTCGGTGCGGCTTCGGATGGCTAGAACACCGAGATATTCGATGTCATCCAGCATTTCACCAATCGTTCTAGGCTCAGTTCCTTCATAGGCCAGCGAACGCAAGCGGATGAGTGCCCGGTGCAAGATTTGCAGTGTATTGTCCGAAAAGTTAGCCTGTGTTTCAACTGTCTTCTGCGTTGTCTGCACTGCTGAAGTTTCTGCGGAAAGCGTCAAGCTCATCTTCTTCCACCTTTATCTATTCAATACTTGGTCCTCGATTGCCGGGTTCCACGAGAATCGGCGGCGGTCTTTCTCCCCGCTGCGCGATATGTTATGCCCCAATCAGCTCCGCGCGGCCCTCTTGTATTGATTGTGTTCTTGTACGGAGAACGTAGGCTTACCAACGGCAGATCAAGAACCTGCGCGTCATCCCCAATTCGGGCTGGAACTGTTTCATAGCCGCAAAGCCACGCTGCTTTAGCGCGTCGTACACCATCCTGGATTTCGTGAAGCTGCTCGTCCATCCTAGACCTTCGTATCCGACGGTAAACCGACTATGAGTATACCTGAGAATGGCGGGAGGGGGCAAGAGGGACGCGCGGGGCTTGATGGGAACTTGCTTACTTCGCGTGACCAACGAGTTTTGGATCAAAGGAGTTCGCGGCGGCGACGAGGCTGCGCTTGACGGCTTCCTGGAGGGCCTGGGTCACCCTGTCGTACTCGGCCTGCTGAGACGCGGCCACGCCGAGGTCGTTCCAGGACCCCATGCCGCCGAAGACGCTGGCCTGGGACGCGGCGGCCAGCAGGCGACGCGCCGGCAGGCTGTAACCGTCCGGCGGCAGCAGAGAGACCTTGTCAAGACTTTGCGGGTCTGCCGCCGCCAGCCTCTCGGAGGCCGAGGCGAACACGCGCACCCAGTTTGAGGCCCAGTCGCCGACTTCCCGCGCGAACTGCTCGGCAGCGTCGAGGCTGGCTTGGAGAGCCGGCAGCAGAGGTGCCAGGTCAGGCGTCATGGCGTAAGACTGGTCGGCGGGCTTGCCTTTGTACTCGACGTTCCAAATGCGGCGCTCGGGGTCGTTCCGGTCGCCAAGCGTCCAAAGCGGATACCAAAGTTCATAATGAGACGGATAATCCACCTGAATTGCCCGAGGGACTGCGCCGGCGAACCCAAGCGCGATATGCTCCGGCAAATCCTGCCGTTTCCAGGCGAACGCGACGTACCAGAGCCGGGCCGCGCCTTCCGAGCGCAGGGTTTGGAGCCACTGACCGGGTTCGGCAGCAATTTCCGTGCCAAGCGGGGCCAGGGGCGAGGCGTAACGGGTGAACGTCAAGCAGCGGACAAACTGAAACGCCGAGCCGGTCCGCTCCAAATTAGGAGCATCTGTGAAAGTGCTGCCGCTGAGGAAGCTGTTTCCGTGTCCGACAAGCGTGATAAGCTGTGCAAGCTGGGTGTCCATAAGCACAGTTTACCGCATTTGGCCGCTGGTTCCACTCTTGCATGAGGGCAGCGCTCGTGCTACAATGGAAGTATTCGCATGATGACAGCACAGCACAAAGGAGAGAAAATGCCACTCAAGATTGCAATGATTGGGGCGGGGTCGGTCGGGTTTACGCGGCGTTTAGTGCAGGATATTTTGACGGTGCCGGAGCTTGCCGACACGCAGTTTTCGTTTACCGACCTTTCGGCCCACAACATGGACATGGTGACCCAGCTTTGCCGCCGGGACATTGAAGCAAACGGCGTGGCGGCGACGGTCAGCGCAAACACCGACCGCCGCGCGGCGCTGGCCGGCGCCGATTACGTTTTATGCGTCATTCGTCAGGGCGGGCTGGAAGCGTTTCAGTCCGATATTGACATTCCGCTGAAGTACGGCGTGGACCAGTGCGTCGGGGATACGCTCTGCGCGGGCGGCCTGCTGTATGCCCAGCGCGGCATTCCGGCGATGCTGGACTTCTGCAAAGATAT
>CAXSZN010000118.1:0-4954 GCA_964241935.1 uncultured Armatimonadales bacterium | reverse complement strand
ACCCACTCAACGTGCTGGTCTTCGTCCGTCCATTCCAAGAACTCTTCGTAGCTGATTTTGGCTTGCGTGTCAGGGGACGCGCTTGCCGCTGCCTGCATCGCGGTTGTCATCGGTTTGCCTCCCGTTAGAACTTCGCTACGGTGATTGCGCCTTCGGATGCTGATGTCACCGAGGCGGCGTATTTTGCTAGGACGCCGGTCGTATAGCGCGGGGCAGGGGCAGTCCACTCAGACCGGCGGCGGGCGAACTCGTCGTCCGGGACATCGGCAGTGATGGTGCCGTTTTCGATGTCCAGAGTCACCGTGTCGCCTTCACGGAGCAGAGCGATCGGGCCGCCGGCGGAGGCTTCGGGGGCGACGTGGCCCACCATCAGGCCGCGTGTTGCGCCGGAAAAGCGGCCATCGGTGACCATCGTCACTTCGCCGCCCAATCCTTGTCCGACCAAAGCTGCCGTAACGCCCAGCATTTCGCGCATTCCCGGCCCGCCTTTCGGGCCTTCGTACCGGATGATCACCACGTCGCCCGGCACAATAGAACGCGCCGAAACGGCGGCCATGGCGTCTTCTTCGCGGTCGAAGATGCGGGCCGGGCCGCTGAAGTGGGTGGTCTCGTAGCCTGCAAGCTTGATGACCGCGCCTTCGGGGGCCAGATTGCCGTGCAGGATGACAATGCCGCCGCGCGGCTTGAAGGCTTTCTCGACAGGGACGATCACCTGCTGACCTTCGGCTTCTTCGGCCAGCGCGGCTTCTTCGGCCAGCGTTTTACCCGATGGGGTAGGGCGGTCGCCGTGTAATAGTCCTGCCGCCAGCAGATGCTTGGCGACTAATCGGGTTCCACCGGCCCGGTGCATGTCGGTCGCGACATACTTGCCGCCGGGGGTCAGGCTCGTGATGACAGGCGTTCGGGCGGACACACGGTTGAAGTCGTCCATCGAGAGCGGCACACCCGCCTCGCGGGCCAGGGCCAAGAGGTGCAAAACGGAGTTTGTCGAGCCGCCGGTCGCCGCCGCGCCGGCAATCGCGTTCTCGAACGCTTCTTTGGTCAGAACATCCGAAGGCAGGACACCGCTTTTGAGAAGCTGAACAATCATGCGGCCTGCTTCCACACCGATGTCGTCTTTTCGGGGATCCACGGCAGGGACGCCTGCCGAACCCAAAGACGCCAGCCCCAAGAACTCCATCACAATCGCCATCGTGTTTGCGGTAAACTGGCCGCCGCAGGACCCCGCGCCGGGGCAGGCGGCGTCTTCCAGCTCGGTTAAATCGGCATCGGTGATCCTGCCTGCCGCCGCCGCGCCGATGCCCTCAAACACGTCCTGAATGGTGATGTCCCGCCCCCGGTAGCGGCCCGGCGCGATGGAGCCGCCATACAGCAGCATTCCGGGGACATTGAGACGCGCCAGGGCCATCGCCGCGCCAGGAGCGGTCTTGTCACAGCCGACCAGGCAGATGACGGCATCAAACATGTGGCCGCGCGTGACCAGCTCAATCGAATCGGCAATGACTTCCCGGCTCACCAAAGACGTTTTCATGCCTTCGGTGCCCATCGTGATGCCGTCCGAGATGGCAATCGTGTTGAACTCCTGCGGCGTCGCGCCCGCTTCCCGGATGCCCTGCATGACTTTCTGAGCCAGCGCCCGCAGGTTGAGGTTACACGGCATTGTGCCGATCCACGTCGAGGCTACGCCGATGATTGGCTTTTGGATGTCCTCGTCGGTCAGCCCGACGCCCTTTAAATAGGAGCGAGCAGCAGCGCGGTCGCGCCCTTCGGTAATGACGCGGCTCCGCGCCTTCGGATCATAAGTTGGATTATCAGGCATGAAAAAACTCCACAAACACAAGTGATTTGGGAGAATTATACCTGCGGGGTCAGGAGTTTGACAATGAAAAGACCTCACCCGGAAACAAGTTTCCACCCTCTCCTTAACAAGGAGAGGGTCGCGTCTTGACGCGGGGTGAGGTCTCGCTAACGCTTGAACGAGAACGGCGAGGTCAGGGGGGACAGGTCGCCGAGATCGTCATCGTCTAAAGAGGCCGGCTTGGCGAAGCTTGGGGCAGAGAGTTCAGGACGCGGGGCGGAATGGCCGCTGCCGTTCATGGCGGGCGGCGTGGCAATCCGCAGGGAGCTGACCAGCGCCGGGTCAAGGCCCTTCATTACAGCGTTCTCGGGGGTGATAATTCCCTTGACGACCAGCTCCTGCAAAGCCTGGCCGAGCGTGATCATGCCAAGATTAGAGTTCGTCTCGATGATGGACGGCAACTGGAATGTCTTGCCTTCGCGAATTAGATTCTTGACGGCGGCAGTGACCGTCATGATCTCCAGAGCCGCAACGCGCCCGCCGCTGATTTTGGGGACGAGAGTTTGGGCGATAACGCCGCGCAGCGACTCCGAAAGCTGGGTGCGTATCTGCGACTGCTGATGGGGCGGGAACACGTCAATGATCCGGTCTACGGTCTGGGCCGCGCTCGATGTGTGCAGGGTGCCGAATACCAGGTGCCCGGTTTCCGCCGCCGAGACCGCCAGCGAGATTGTTTCCAAATCCCGCATCTCGCCGACGAGTATCACGTCCGGGTCTTCCCGGAGCGCGGCTTTCAGCGCCGATGCGAACGACTCGGTATGCACCCGGACTTCGCGCTGATTGACCAGACACTTCTTGTGCGGGTGAACAAACTCGATAGGGTCTTCCACCGTCAGGATATGGGCGTGGCGCTCGCAGTTGATCATATCCACCATCGCCGCGAGTGTCGTGGACTTGCCAGACCCTGTCGGCCCAGTCACCAGCACCAGGCCGCGCTCCTCGCGGGCCAGCTCCGCCAGCACCGGCGGCAGACCCAGTTCCTGGAACGACTTGATCTCGGTCGGGATCACCCGGAAGACCGCGCCCTCGCCGCGCCGGCCGACAAAGAAGTTGCAGCGGAACCGGGCGAGATTGGGGATCTCAATGCTGAAGTCGAGATCCCGTTTTTCTTCAAACCGGTTCTGCTGATCGCCGGTCAGAATACCGACCAGCATTGTTCGCAGCGTGTCACGGGTCAGCTCGGGGTAGGGGAGCGGCTGCATTTCCCCATGCAGGCGGATGGTCGGCGGCGCACCTACAGTCAGGTGCAAGTCCGATGCTTTAGAAAGAACAGTTTTCTTCAGAAGTTCTTCAATGTCCATGAACAGTTAGGCCCTCTCAGTCGGGAACGCGAAAGTAGGAGTTGAATACTCTATTGTCGGCAGGCCGCCGGCAAAAAAAGAGGCCGGCCCGGTCATTATACTGTATCGGCCACACGTTCGCGTTTTAATTTGTGAAACGCTTCAGCAGGGCAGAAACGTCAGCGGGACAACGGCACTGCACGACTTTATCTGCATAGGCAGTCAGCACTTGAGCAACGGCGGCACGGTTCACGGCATCGTCATTCGGATCGGCAGGCACAGCCGGGACCGGGTCCAGATAAGACTGCCGCTTGCCGCCGGCAAAGCGGAGCATTTTCCTAAAGCCGGGATGGGTATTTGTGCGGGCAAGGTCGGCGCGAATATGCCGCAGCACAATTCGCCGGTAGCAGAGGGTCCAGTGGAGATCAAGCCAGACAATCATGTCCGCGTTTTGGAACAAATCGTCCACCCACCAGAGATAGTCGCCTTCAGACACCCATCTTTGCTGCGCTGCAATTTGCCAAACATTATGCAAACGATCTTCCAAAGAGCGCTTGCTGTGGTAAGCATAGCCGATATGATCCAGCTCATAACAGGGGGCATCAAGAGCATCCGCCAGTTGCCGGGCGAGCGTCGTCTTGCCGCTCCCGCCGGAGCCGATGATATGAATACGCTTTGGGGAGTTATTTGTCGGAGAACCGATCATTTAAGAATACCCTCCACCATGTCTAAGTAGCGCAGCAGGCAGGGCGTATACGCTGGGGAGAACGTGCAGCCTTGCGCGTTTGCAATCACCCTCAGTTGTTCGGTTTTGCTCACCAGATGCCGCAGCCGATTTACTTTTTCCAAGGGCTTCGCCGGCACGGCCCAGTCCTCCGGCCCAAACAATTCCGACTGTCCCAGCCGCGCCGCCGCGTCCTCCAATCCAGGCTTCGGGTAGAACATCAGATTGAGATCAGACGCCGGATCACGCGCCAGAGACTTAGCCGTAATCGAGAACATGAACCATGTAAAATGAAGGCCATGCTCGACTTCCGCTTGAAGG
Organism: uncultured Armatimonadales bacterium; assembly: GCA_964241935.1. Taxonomy (GTDB): domain Bacteria; phylum Armatimonadota; class Armatimonadia; order Armatimonadales; family Capsulimonadaceae; genus JANXMY01. The sequence continues at coordinate 771 of CAXSZN010000118.1, read as the reverse complement.
CCCAATGCATCTTTCGGCAGGGTCAGATTGGGATACTCCTGGCCTACAGAGTCCTCCGCCTGCCGGTCAAACAGAACTTCATATTCCGCCTCGGGCAGTGCTGTTGACACCGGCTGCCAGTAGCAGTCCACTTGCAGCAGCCCATGACGGCCTTCATGCAGGTAACTCACAAAGCCGCCGCCTGCCGGTGCGTGTTGCGGCGTGTTTTTGGCTAAAATCAGATCCCCGGCCTGCTCCGCATACTGCCGCAGAGACAGTCCCATCTCCGCTGCCGCATCATCCGTGACAATAAGCCACGGGTCAAGGTCACTGAGATCATCCGCCTCACCCCGCCCAAACGATCCCCACAGCAAAGCCGCACGGATACGTGCGTCGCCCTGCCAGAAGGCCGTTAAAGACGCCAGCAGGGCGTCCCGACCTGTGCGGTGTTCCCGCAAAGCATCGGCGACATTTGGGGCAGAGTCAACAAATAGTTCAGAGAAAATAGGAGAGCGTGACATGGATTTCTTCTTTCACTATGAAAGAAGCTGATTGGCGGAAGACGCCAAAAAGCCTCAGCGCAAAGACATGAGCAGGCACCAGTCAAGAACAGCTTGACCTAGCTTCGCTTTTGTTTTTGTGTGTGGCTTAATCCATGGGCGTGTTGAGAGGAATTGAGGGCAGAAAAACTGGAAAAACAGAAAAGGCTCGCAAAGCGGAAACTTTACGAGCCTTTTAAGATTAATCTGGCGGTGACCTATTTTCCCGGACAATTGCTCGTCAAGTATCTTC
>CAXSZN010000117.1:0-5447 GCA_964241935.1 uncultured Armatimonadales bacterium | reverse complement strand
GCTTCGTACTTGGCCCCGGCCAGGCGCAGCCGGTCTTCCAGAAGCCAGGGCGCGTTGCCGGCGAACGTCGCTTGTGTTTCTTCCTCGTTGCTGAACCCGGTCAGCGCACGGCCCTTGAACAGCCAGGTTCCGTCAGCGCGATGTGCGGGCAGGAAGCTTGCCGGACCATGACACACGGCAGAGACGATTTTGTCGGGGGAACCCAGCATCACGGCCAGGAAGTCGCCGAAGGAGGGATGCACCGCCAAATCCTGCATCGGCCCGTGTCCGCCGACAACGAACACCGCGTCGTAGGAACCGGCCTGCACGTCTTCCAGCGCCACCGGCGCGGCCAGCACGGACTCCATCTGCTTGAGGTAGGCCTGCTGGTCGGCGACACTGGCTGCGTTGTTTTTGTTCATGCCGAGCGAGAGGCTGAGGGCATCCACGGTGGGCGTGACGCCGCCGGGAGTTGCAAGGGTCACTTTCAGCCCTGCGTCGGTGAAAACTTGGTGCGGCTTGATAAACTCTTCGGCCCAGAATCCCGTCGGGTGCGCTGTCCCGTTCTTCATGGTCCAAATCTTAGCGCCCGTAAGCACCATCAGTATTGATTTCATTGCTGTCTCCTGTGTCGTTAGCTTGTTTCAACAAACATGATTATGAGGCATCAGGAGAATGGTTTCGTTGGACAATCCTGGGAAGATATTGTATAATCCTCCAAATCACGAACACAACCCATAGCAAGGCCAAAGAGGAACAGGATGAACCCAAAGACGATAGCGCGAGAAGAGCAGCGGGCACAAGCCGGCAAAGAAGAGCTTGTAGAATGTGTCGGGCAAGCCATCTGTGAGGACGGAGCGGCAAGTCCCCTGGCGGGACTTCACTTGCAGCGCAGCTCCACGCCGAGGGTGTCGGTTCATGGTCTGTATGGTCCTGCTCTCTGCATGGTCGCGCAGGGCAGCAAAGAAGTTCTCGTCGGCGCGGACCGCTACCGCCATGACCCCGCCCATTATCTTCTCATCACGGTTGAGGTGCCCATTGTGAGCTGGGTGCTGGAAGCGAGCAGGAACGAGCCGTACCTCAGCCTGCATCTGGAGCTTGACATGGCCCTGGTGCGCTCGGTGGCCGCCGAGTCGCAGCTTTCTTCGCTTCAAGCATCTGCTCAGGTGAAGGCTTTGAACACAGGGCCGCTTGACGTGGGCCTGCTGGATGCCATGGTGCGGCTCGTCAGACTCCTTGAGGCGCCGATGGAAGCCAAAGCTCTCGCGCCGCTCATCACACGGGAGATTATCACCCGTCTGCTTCTAGGAAAGCGAGGCGACCAGCTCCGCCACATGGCCGACCAGGACGGTGACAGTCATTACATCGCGCGAGCCGCCGAACACCTGCGAACAAACCTCGCGCGGCCGCTGCGGATGGAGGAAGTTGCGCGGGAGTTCGGGATGAGCGTTTCGAGCTTTCACTCCCACTTCAAGGCTGCCATTGGCCTGAGTCCACTGCAATTCCAGAAGCGGATCAGGCTCCAGGAGGCCCGCCGCTTGATGCTTTATGAGGCGCTTGACGCTGCCGGGGCCGGTTACCAGGTGGGCTACGACGACGCGGCGCACTTCAGCCGGGAATACAAAAGCCTTTTTGGCGTCCCGCCGAAGAAAGATGTGGAAGGGCTGCGGGAAGCGGCCCGAACGATCCCCGGTTAGGCGGGCAGTTGGGGGCCAGAGGCAGCAGCAAGAAAGGCCCGGCGCAAACGCGCCGGGCCTTTCCAGTTCAACCTTGACGGAACGACTTCTTATGGATAACTTCTACGGCGGGAAGCCTGCCGCCCCTCATGCGCTTGACGCTTGCGCCGCTGTGTCTGCCGACTGCGCTTCGCGCCGCAGAACTTCCAGCGCCGATGGGTGGGCTTCCAGGACGCGCAGAAGATTAGAAATCGCTTTGGACGGCACAAGTTCCGCCGCCTCGTACTTCTGAAAAGCATTCGGGCCGCCGCCCAGAAGCAGTCCGGCTTCGCGCTGGGTCAGGCCAAGCCTCTTGCGGACACGCCGCACCTCCGCCGCTGCCAATAAGTTTGCGGCTTTGGCTTTCAAGATATGCAGCTCGCGGTCGGAGACTTTCATATCCTGTGAGTTCATGATCGCTTCCTCGCAGTCTTGTCCCGTGCAGTACCAGCCCGGCATGGGGAACGTCGAGGAAAAACCTTGATAAGTGATCGTCAAGTCGCGAATGTCGCGGCGCATCGTGTGGCCGCACTCATGGCAGGAGCGCTCCGCGATAGTTTGAGGTTCAGGCATTGTCTTTCTCCTTGAACGAGAGCAGCAAAAAATCTGAGACAGCTTCGGCTGTGAACTTGACATATAGTAGGCCGGCGTCGCTCGGCACAGGGTAAACGTCCTGCCAGACCTTTGAGTCGGCATAGGCTGTCATGGACTTGTAAAAGTGAACGCGCTGCATGGTCTGAACAACTCGGACAATGGCAGGCCGATCAAACCCAAGCGCGGCAGCGTTTCGCAGCGCGATCTTCGTCACGTTGAGGTTGATCGCGCACTGCTCTTGAAACGCCTCCAAGTCGTATGTCGGCTTTTTCTTTTCGCTCACCATTTATTATAACACCATAAAGGTGCTATTGTCAATACAAAAAGCCCCGGCGCAGATGCGCCGGGGCTTTCTTCTTGTTGCTGTTGTGCTACGGCACGACTTCTTACGGAATAACTTCTTCGGCGGGAAGCTTGCCGTCCATCATGCGCTCGACGCTTGCCACGCGGTCGTCGTCGGCGACGTTGATGGCGCGGACGCCCTGGGTGTTGCGGCTTAAAGAACGGATGTCGCCGACCCGCAGATGGATCGTGATGCCGTCACGGGTCATAATCAAGAGCCGGTCTTCCGGGCCGACAATCTGGGCGTCCACGATGTCGCCGGTCTTGTCGGACAGCGACATGGTCAAAATGCCCTTGCCGCCGCGTGTCTGCAAGCGGTACTCTTTCAGCGGTGTGCGCTTTGAGATGCCGCGCTCGCCGATGACCAAGAGATCAAGCTCCGGCTGGACGACGCCCATGCCGACAATGCAGTCGTCGTTTTCGTCGGCCAGCATAATGCCCCGGACCCCGCCCGCCGCGCGGGAGCGCGGCGTGATGTCGGCTTCGGAAAACCGGATAGACATGCCCTTCTTGGTGACCAAAAAGATCTCGTCGGTGCCAGTCGTGTGCGCGACCCAGCGCAGGGCATCGTTTTCTTCAATGTCAAAAACAATCAGGCCGTTGTTGCGAAGGTTCGTGAACTCGGCCAGCGGCGTCCGCTTGACTTCCCCGCGCTCAGTCGCCATCAAGAGGAAGCCTTCGGCGTCCTTGAACTGCTTCATCGGCACCGTGGCCGTGATCCGCTCGCCCGGCTGAATGTTGATCAGGTTGATGATCGCCGTGCCCATCGCCGTGCGCGACGTTTGCGGCACTTCGTAGGCTTTGAGGCGGTACACCCGGCCCCGGTCGGTGAAGAACAGGATGTAGTGGTGGGTAGTCGCGACGAACAGATGCTCAATCGCGTCTTCGTCTTTAGTCGCCGCGCCGATGCGCCCCTTGCCGCCTCTGTTTTGGGTAGGATACGTTTCCTTCGGGACACGCTTGATGTAGCCGTCGCGGGTAATCGAGACGATCATCTCCTCTTCAGGGATTAAATCCTCGTCTCCGATTTCTTCCGCTTCCATCGGGACAATGCGGCTCCGGCGCTCGTCGCCGTACTTGTCCCGCATCGCCTTCAGCTCCTGCTTGATGATCTGGTTGACCCGCGCAGGGCTGGCGAGGATGTCTTCATAAAACGCGATCTGCTTCAGCAGCTCTTTGTACTCGCCTTCCAGCCGTTCCCGCTCCAGGCCCGTCAGCGCCCGAAGCTGCATGACCAAGATTGCATCGGCCTGAAGCTGAGACAGCGTAAACCGGGCCATCATTTCGTTGCGGGCCAACTCCGGTGTACGAGAGGCACGAATCAGCGAGATGATCTCGTCCAGCACGTCCAGTGCAATCTGGAGACCTTCCAAGATATGAGCGCGGGCTTTGGCCCGGTTCAGCTCGTAGAGTGTCCGGCGCGTGACCACTTCGCGCCGGTGGTCTAAGAAGTAGCCCAGTGCATCTTTAAGCGTTAAAATGCGCGGCTGGCCGTCTACTAATGCCAGCATGTTGACGCCGAACGTCGTCCGCAGCGGCGTGTGCTTTAAGAGAAAGTTCAGGACTTTTTTCGGGTACGCTTCGCGCTTGAGCGTGATGACGATCTTCATTCCGGTCCGGTCCGAATAATCGTTCAGATCGGCGATGCCTTCAATTTTCTTCTGCTTTACCAAGTCCGCGATCTGCTCAATCAGCCGTGACTTGATGACCTGGTACGGCAGCTCGGTCACGACAATCTGGTTGCGCCCGTTTTCAATCGGTTCAATGGTAGTCCGGGCCTGCATGACAACCGAGCCGCGCCCGGTTGAGTAGGCCTGCCGAATGCCTTTGGTGCCGAGAATCAGCCCTGCAGTCGGGAAGTCCGGCCCCTTAATAAACGTCAGCAGGTCATCTACATCGGCGTCGGGGTTGTCAATCAGATGCACCGCGCCGTCAATCACTTCGCGCAGGTTCTGCGGCGGGATGTTGGTCGCCATGCCGACCGCGATGCCGGAGCCGCCGTTGCACAAAAAGTTCGGGAACTTGGATGGCAGCACGACCGGCTCGCGCCGGGTCTGGTCGTAGTTCTCGGTCCAGTCCACGGTATCCCGGTCCAAGTCCTGCAGCATTTCCATCGCAAACGGCGCCATCCGGGCCTCAGTATATCTTTGGGCGGCCGGTGGATCTGCATCAATTGATCCGAAATTTCCCTGCCCGTCCACCAGCAGGTAGCGCATGTTGAAGTCCTGCGCCATGCGAACCATCGTCGCATACAGCGCCGCGTCCCCGTGCGGGTGATAGTTGCCCATACATTCGCCTACGATCTTGGCGGACTTGCGGTGCTGACCGGCGGGGGTCAGGTTAAGGTCGCTCATCGCCATCAGAATGCGGCGGTGGACGGGCTTAAGGCCGTCGCGAACGTCGGGAAGGGCGCGGGCGATAATGGTGGACATCGCGTAGTCTAAATAAGACTGCCGCATCTCGTCTTCAATGGAAACGCTGAACACGTCGCGGCCAATCGTCTGGGTGATGGCCGGCGGCGCGTCCGCCAGGGTGTCGGGCGTGAGGTCGTCGGGGACCAAATCAGGGGCGGGGATTTCTTCGGGAGGCATCGCTCATCCTTTACTCATTGTTGCAAACATCACTAGACAAATACGCTCCGCACGATGCGAAACGGGTGCTATTATTATACTGTATTTGGCAGCAAATGTCAAGAGGCGAAGACGCAGACGCGCCTGTTTGCCTTTTGTTTGCTTGTATGCTATACTGGGCAGGACAGCAGAAAATCACCCATGAGAACCCCATGAGCAAATCGTTCACGCCCCTCGCCGCCATGCT
>CAXSZN010000116.1:0-5536 GCA_964241935.1 uncultured Armatimonadales bacterium | reverse complement strand
GATCGCTGCCGGCGCGAACACCAACGGCAACGGCGACCAGTTGTCCACTCGTCCCCCAGAAGCCCGGCGTGACACAGCCTACGACAGCGGCGACAAGTCGGAAGTCCAGGAGGCCGGCAAAAGCTGGCTGACCGGCAAGCAGCAGATGGACGACGCCGACCCCGTCAAAGCCAGCAACCCGGTTTCGGTTGCAGGAGAGCGCGATGTTGATGCTCAATAGAATAGCAATGTTCGGCGCGGCAGGGCTGTTTCTCGCAGTCCCGCCCACCATTGCCAAACCGAAGGCCGCACCCGCGCAGACCGCTATGATTGTGAACTCCGGTTCGACTAACACAACCGGCTACCAACTTGAGGTGTCTTCCGACGGCAGTGGCGCAGTCGGCACCGGGGACATCAGCCAAGCGGCACTCACAGGCCAATTGGTTGTTCACTTTAAATCTGGCACCGTGAAGGACGCTGGCAAGTTCTTTCGAGACCTGAACGCCGCAATGCCCTTAACTAGCCTGCCGGTGAGGCATGGAATGCGGAGCGCATCATTTGGCACGGCAACTTATGTTACATACAAGGGCCAGCAGTCGCCGGACCTGACGTTTGCGTCTGACCCGCGCACCGTGGCCCTTAAGGCGGACATAGACAGCATTACAAAGACGCTGCATGTCGGAAATGCCTCGCGCCGCCCGATTGGTATGCGCCCGATTGTTATTCATGCAGACCGATAATTAGAAAGAAACACTGATGCCTGACCCTAAGACCATCACGCTCAAAATCAAGCGGCAGAAGGACCAGACCTCGGCCCCGTACTGGGAAGAATTCGAGCTGCCGTACCGCCCGGCGATGAACGTCATTTCCTGCCTCATGGAAATCCGCAAGAACCCCGTCACCAAAGACGGCAAGCAGACTTCCGCGCCGGTCTGGGAGATGAACTGCTTGGAAAACGTCTGCGGCTCCTGCACGATGCTGATGAACGGCAAAGTCGGCCAAAGCTGCGCGACCCTGGTAGACAACTTGGCCCAGCCGATCACGCTGGAGCCGATGTCCAAGTTCCCCGTCGTTAAAGACCTCGCCGTTGACCGTTCGCGGATGTTCGAGAACCTGAAAAAGATACGCGGCTGGATTCCGATTGACGGCACCTACGACCTCGGCCCCGGCCCGCGCATCGCCGAGCGCGACCGCCAGGAAGCCTATGAGTTCGCCCGCTGCATGTCGTGCGGCTCGTGCCTCGAAGCCTGCCCGCAGGTCAATACGCACTCCAACTTCATCGGCCCGGCGGCGATTGGCCAGGTGCGCCTGTTCAACAGCCATCCGACAGGAAGTATGAACCGGGAAGAGCGCTTGGAAGCCATCGCCGGCGCAGACGGCGTCACAAGCTGCGGCAATGCCCAGAACTGCGTCAAGGCCTGCCCGAAAGAAATCCCCCTGACTAAGGCCATTGCTGAGATGAACCGGGACGTGACTTTGTACAAGTTCAAGAAGTTCTTCCGGGGGAAGTAAAGGGGAAGAGAAAGGGCGAACACGAGGTTCGCGCCCTACATTCCGTTCTTAACCCTGTTCCTGACCCCGTAGGGGCGAACCTTGTGTTCGCCCTTTTTCTTATGTTCGCCCTTTTTCTTATGTTCGCCCTTTTTCTTGTGCCGCCTTATGCTTTTGCTTCCGTTTCTGCGCGGCCTCGGCTTGGGTGCCAGCCTCATTATCGCTATCGGCGCACAGAATGCGTTTGTGCTGCGTCAGGGCCTGCGCCGGGAACAGGCGGTCTTGGTGGCTGCAATCTGCACGGCCTGTGATGCTGTCCTGATCTCGCTTGGGGCGCTGGGCGTGGGCGGCGTCATTGCCCATCTGCCGCTGCTGGCGCGGCTGACTTCAATAGGCGGGGCGCTGTTCCTGCTCTACTATGGCTTCCGTGCCTTTCGGAGCGCACGGCATCCCGGCATTTTGGAAACATCCGCTTCGGCCCGGCTACGGAGCAGCGTCATCGCGTCCACGCTGTCGGTCAGCCTGCTTAATCCCCATGTGTATTTAGACACGGTTGTGCTGGTTGGTGGTCTGGCGGGTCAATACGCTGCTGTTCCCCGTTTATTCTTCACTCTGGGCGCGATCAGCGCGTCCTGCCTCTGGTTCTTCAGTTTAGCGCTCGGGGCGGCGCATCTTGCGCCTTTGTTCAATCGTCCTCGTGCCTGGCAGGTGCTGGACTGCCTCGTTGGAACCGTGATGTGGATCATTGCGCTTAGCCTGCTTCTGCCCGTCTTTGTTCTGCGGTCGTGACAGAGAAACAGGCGCAGGCTTGTCAGCCTGCGCCTGTTTCAATCAGAAAGAACGGTTTTCACTTAGCACGGACACTGCGCCTGCGGGCGACAAGGGCAAGGCCACCAAGAGTGAGCAGGACCCCGAGACCTATCGAAGAAGACGTTTCAGGAACGGGGGCGGCGAATGAGACCGGCCCGATCAAGAAGTCGTTTGCGGCACCGGGTTCGCTGGAAACGCTGGAAATGGAAAGGCGGGTAATGGATTCTCCAGGGGCGACGCTTCCACCCAGGAACAGCGCGGTGCCGGCTCCCATCGAGTTGTCCACCAAGTCGGTGGAGAAGCCGCCGACGGCACTGTTGCCATCATAGGCAACCACCGAGAAGGCCTCCGAGTCCGACGCGAAATCCTGCGCGGACAGCCCAAACTCGGTGACCCCCTGGGAGAAGTCAAGGATCAGCGGTCCATCGGCTCCGCCTCCTGCCGTCGTTTCCAGCAGGTTCGTTCCAGTGGGAAAGTCAAAGCTCATCCCGTCCGAGGGCTGCAAGTACAGCAAAGGTCCAGAAGTCGCAGTGAATGTCAGCGTTTCTCCACCGGCAGTCTGAGCAAATGGAGAGGGAACAAATCCTGCTCCCACAAAGTTCAAGGTCGTATCGGTGCCGCTGAGCTGGCTGGCGCTCCCGAACTGGGTCAACTGGGCCTGCGCCGGTGCGCTGAGGCTGAGGGCCGCGATCGCCATCAGCGCCGCACCTGCGTAATAGGTAAAGGACATTATCTTTTCTCCTCATTCATGCTGATAAGCAGGTGCTTAAGGGGTATTGACAGACAGCATGATCGGCGTGATGCTGCTCGGCAGGCTGAGCGCGTCGCTGAACTTGAACGGCGTTGTCGAGAAGCCTGCGGTGCCGGGCGTGATAAATGGCCCGAGCGCGGCGACGACATCGGTGATCTGGTTCAGCGGGGGCTGGAACTTACGCTCGTAGGCCAGGTTGTTGGCAGCAAATCCGGCGCTGCCGTCAACGCCCTCGGCAACGCCGGAAAGGCCGGTTGTGGAGTGCAGGTTCAGGTCGGCGGCAACCACACGGCCAAAAGCGCGATGCTCGCACTCGACGCCCATGATCTGAGCCGCAAGGACCGCGAGAGCCGGAGTGGAAAGATCGCGGACGCCAATCAGATAAGCGGCAATAAAGGCATCTTCCAATGTGACGAGTGTATTGACAGTGGTGGCATAGGTAGCAGGCCCGCCGAACATGCCGGTCGGGAAGTAGAACGTGGTCGTGTAAGCAGGAGCGATCGAGGTCAGCAGGTTGTAATGGTCCAGTTCCTGCTCATACCCCGCGACAAGATAAGCTTGATCGTTCGTGTTGCCGTTCAGGCCATCAGCGTAGATGTCAGACGTGATAATATGGTAGTACATGGTTGTCGCCAGGGCTTCGGCGGTTGCCGCCGCCTGAACAATCGCGGCATCATGCCCGGTGCCGCGTGCTTCGGCAGAATGCGGCAGGGCCAGCAGCGCCGCGGCTGCGCCGAGGCCGAGGCCGGCTTGGGTCAGGAAACGACGGCGAGTGGAAGGAGACTGACTGTCCTCCGCAGGAGACGCAGCTGCAGCGAGTTCATCGTGTGTCATAAAAGTTCTCATTTCTAAAAGAAAGGGCTGAAAGAAGACACTCTTGTCTTGCCGGAATGCCGTTCAAAGAATACACGGTTTCGACTGCCTGTTCATCAACGATTATTAACACAGCATAAATAGTTGGTTGACAGCGTATTACAATCGAAAACGGGAGATCAAAACAGGCAGAAGTGATTACGGATTGCCTGCACGGGTACAATGAACGCGGAGGCAGACTGCTTCCAATTTTTCTGATGCTTTGTGAATTGGAGAACAACTATGGCGCTGCCACTTTCGTTGGATTATGGGTATCTCGCTCCCGATGTGGATAAAGAGGAAGTTCAGGCGTTCCAGGCCGATGTGGACCTGGCACACCAGAAAGTGACGCAAGGCACGGGGCTAGGCTCGGACTTTCTAGGCTGGCTGAACCCGGCGCAGATTGTTTCCGCCGAGGAGCTTCAGACTATCAAGACGCTGGCGGCGCAAATCCGGGAAAACTCGGACGTGCTGATTTCCATCGGCATCGGCGGCTCGTATTTGGGAGCGCGGGCGGTGATTGAAGCGCTGGGGGAAGGCAATGGGCCGGAAGTGCTGTTTGCGGGCAACTCGCTGTCGGCGCATGACCACGCGAAGACACTCAAAAAGCTGGACGGCAAGCGGTTCTCGATCAACGCCATCTCGAAATCCGGCACGACCACCGAGCCTGCGGTCGCGTTTCGCCTGTTTCGCGATTTGCTGGAAAAGAACGTCGGCAAGGACGAAGCCAAGAAGCGCATTGTGGCGACCACTGACGCCAAGCGCGGGGCATTAAAGAAGTTCGCCGATGAAGAAGGCTACCCGTCGCTGGTCATCGCGGACAGCATCGGCGGGCGGTACTCCGTGCTGTCTCCCGTTGGCCTGCTGCCTATCGCCGTCGCCGGCATTGACATTGACGCCCTGCTGGCAGGCGCAAAGGCCGTCGCCGACGCTACTTCCGAAGCGGATGTCACCAAGAACCCAGCCTACTTCTACGCCGCTGCCCGCAATCTCTTGTACCGCAAAGGCTACTCCACCGAGATATTCGCATCGTTTGAGCCGCGCCTGCATTACATCGCCGAGTGGTGGAAGCAGCTCACCGGCGAAAGTGAAGGCAAGAGCCATATCGGCCTGTTCCCGGCGTCGGTGGACTTGACGACCGATCTGCACTCGATGGGCCAGTGGATTCAGGAAGGCCGCCGCAACATCATTGAGACGTTCATTATCTTAGATGGCGGCGAGCCGGATTTGGCTGTCCCGTCCGCCGAGAACGACCTGGACGAGCTGGGCTACTTGCAGGGCCGGCCCCTGTCCGAAGTCAACAAAGCGGCGTATGAAGCCACGTCGCTGGCCCACCGCGACGGCGGCGTTCCCAATTCCACAGTTCATCTCGCCCAGCTTGACGCCTATTCGCTCGGCGCACTCTTGTACTTCTTTGAGCGAGCCATCGCCATCTCCGGCTACCTGATGGGTATTAATCCCTTCAACCAGCCCGGCGTTGAAGCCTACAAGACCAACATGTTCGCGCTTCTCGGCAAGCCCAAGTTCGAGAAAGCGACCGAAGAAGTCAAAGCCAAACTCGCGGCGCTTCCGAAAGACACCACGGTTCAATTTTAAGGGCAGCCCCCACCCCCGTCGCTCCGCTCCGACCCCTGCCCCCGCAAGCGGGAGAGG
>CAXSZN010000115.1:0-5554 GCA_964241935.1 uncultured Armatimonadales bacterium | reverse complement strand
TCTTCGGATGCCAGGAAGACGACGAAGCGGGCGATTTCCTCGGACTGGCCAATTCGACCCAGCGGGACTCTCGGTCCCATTGCTTCAGCAAACGCATCCTCGCCGCCAAAACCATTCACCGCTCCCGGTGTTGCGACCGGGCCGGGGTTGACGACATTGATCCGAATGTTGGACGCGGCATATTCGACCGCTGCCGAACGAGCCAGGGCGATGACCCCGCCTTTTGTGGAAGAATAAATCCCGATGCCGGCAATGCCGACTTCGCCGACAATGCTGGCGTTGAAGATAATCGAGCCGCCGCCGAACTTGAGGAGCGCCGGAAGCTGGGTCTTGAGCGCGAAGAACGAGCCTTTGAGATTGATGTCCATCTGCCGATCCCATTCGTCTTCGGTCTGCTCATGGAGAGGGCCTGAGTTGAAAACCCCGGCGTTGTTGAAGACTATGTCCAGCTTTCCATAAGTCTCTAAAGTCGCCGCCACCAGGCTTTCATGGTCAGCCATCTTCGACACGTCCGTCCGCACGAAAATTGCATCCCCGCCGCCTGCTTTAATTTTCTGCACGACTGCTTCACCTTCCGCCTGCCGCCGAGCGGCGACTACCACTTTCGCCCCGGATTGCGCCATCAGCAGAGCGGTCGCTTCTCCGATGCCCGACGATGCGCCGGTAACAATCGCCACTTTGTCCGTTAAGTCTGTCATGTGTGGTCTCCTGTGTTCGTTTGTTCTAGTATTTTAGAACAATAGGAGTATATCTCTTTTAGGGTATAATGTCAAGCGTGAGACACTTTTATTTTCCCGAATGCAGCAATGTCCTTCTGACTGATGTTTTCTATGCGCTGAGTGATCCTATTCGTCTGCGGATCGTCGCGGCTCTGGCCGCAGAAGGAGAACAATGCTGCGCGGCAGGCGGCTTGGCTTCCGTCCCTAAATCCACTCTGGCCCACCATTACAAAGTGCTGCGCGAGACCGGTATTATCACCACCCGCGCGGAAGGCACACAGTCGGTGAACTCGCTGCGGCGTGACGACTTGAACTCCCGTTTTCCCGGCCTTCTGGATGCGGTGCTGAATGCTGTCCGTACCTGTCCGTTGATGGCTTCCCATTTGGAAAAAGACAAATAAAAAGCCCCCATCCGTAGGGATGGGGGCTTTTCCAGGCATCGGTTATCAGGCCAGCTTGGCGTTAAGCGTAATTTCAGTTCCGGCGAGGGCTTTCGAGACCGGGCAGTTGGCTTTTGCTCCGGCGGCGAGTTCCTGGAACTTGGCGTCATCAATGCCGGGAACAGTGCCTTCGGTAGTCAGCTCAATCTTAGTGATGGCGAAGCCGCCGTCCACCGGGCCGAAGAAAACTTTTGCCGCTGTGTGAACTTTATCGGGCGGAAAGCCGGCGTGCTCCAGCATGGCCGAAAACTGCATCGAAAAGCAGCCGGCATGGGCCGCGCCAAGCAGCTCTTCCGGGTTCGTGCCCGTGCCTTCTTCCATACGCGACTTGAACGAAAACGGGCCTTTAAACGCGCCGCTTCCCAGTTCCATTTCTCCCTTGCCGCTCATTAAACCGCCTGACCATTCGGCGTCTGCATTGCGTACTGCCATCTTTGAATTCTCCTTTGAGTGTTGGGGTTAGACGCCGTGGCTGTGAAACCAGGCATACATTTTTTGATCGCCGTCTGCGGCGTCTTTGGCATTGTAACCGGGCCGGTAATCGGCATGGAAGCCGTGCCCGGCATCGGGATATACCACAATCTTGGACGGATCATGCGCCTGCACCAAAGCTGATTCCATCTGGGCACGGCTGTCTGCCGTGATGCCTTGATCCAAACCGCCGTACAGACCCAGCACCGGGCAGTGCAGCTTGCCGGCGATATCTAGGGGGTTGATCGGATGCAGCGGGTCGGGCTGGCCGACTAAATGCCCGTACCACGCCACCGATGCTTTTAGATTTGGGTTGTGCGCCGCGTAAAGCCAGGCAATGCGTCCGCCCCAGCAGAATCCCGTCAGGCCAAGCTTCTTCACATCGCCATGCCCGGAGCGCTGCGCCCATGCCACCGCCGAGTCCAAATCCGTCATTACCTGCGCGTCGGGGACTTTGGACACCACTTGTGTCACAATCGTATTGAAGTCGGTGATCGTAGACACGTCGCCTTCGCGGGCGAACAGCTCCGGCGCGACCGCCAAATAGCCATGCTTGGCGAACCGGCGGCAGACATCCCGGATATGCTCATGGACGCCGAAAATCTCCTGCACGACGAGGATCGTTGGGAACGTCCCCGGTCTATCGGGCCGGGCGTAATAGCCCGGAATGTGGCCGTCACTTGTCGGAATTTGGATTTCGCCGGCGATTAAGCCTTTCGTGTCCGTATGGATCGTCTGCGCCGACACCGGCTGCACGGCCAGCGCAAACCCCGCCGAAAGCGCCGTCTTCACGGTCGCTTTCACAAACTCCCGCCGCGTCTGAATTGTCATAGATGTTTCCGTTTCTGCCGAGTTGCTTAATTTGTAACCATTGGCCCAGTCGTAACTTTTGCCTGTAAATCTCGAAGCCGTTGTGCTAGGGCAGGCTCAGTTGACTGAAGCGATGTTGCTGCCTGCGCCAAAGCGTTTTCTACCTGTGGCCGCACTGCCACTGCCGCGTTAGGTATAGACCCGATGCCGAGAGTTGCGTATGTCCATTTTCCTATCTGCTCCAAGCTTGATGCGGCGCTGGAACGGACAGCGTGATCTGGATCGGAAGCCGATTTGACTAACGCCGCCAGCAAAACCGGCTGGGCTGCTTCTGCCAAACTCTGGCGTTCCCGTAATTCTGTGTCCCTCTGCACTGAGGTCAGCTCAGGAAAGGTAGAAATTGCAAAAGTGCTGGGAGTAGTGAACAAACGGCGGTCATTCCACCAATTTTCGAGTGGAGGAGAACTATGCCAAAAGCTGCCATCCCAGATCGGAACAGCCGCAAGGTCAATATCTGTTGCGGCTTGCCTGCGTTTCTTAGGATCAGAAGAAGCTAAGTCGGGAAGAAAAGCATTTACGATAGCGGCGCGATTGATTTGCGCCGCATGACAAAAGGCGGCTAACGCATAACTTTGTTCTTCCTGACTTCCGTGCAAGCCGGAGCGTAGGGCTGCTGTCGCCGGGGAAGAGTCGCCCGGCATATAAGCAAGCACCTTCAGGGCGGCAAGCCGCACCGCAGGGTCTTCGGACACAGCGGCACGGGCAAGCGCCGGTGTTGCAGTCTGCCAGGGGGCATCTGCGGAGTCATAGGTCAGCGAGTTCAACGAAGTGAGCGCCGCAAGACGAACGTCCGTGACTGGATCATCTACGCATTTTGCCAGAGCAGGAACAATCTGCCGATGAAACGCAAAATGCCATTGATTGTCTTGGTCAAGCGTGAACCAATGGTATGCGCCCTGCGGTTGTGGGTAGAGATGGCGGAACGTGGGGTCATCGCAGAAGTGGACTGCGGCTGCAGCGATACGCCGGGTTTCCGACTCTTTGTCCCGCATCAGTTCCGATAAAGTTGGGGCGAGGCCGTCCGGCCCGCCGCATAAATGCGTCAAGCTGTTGAGGGAGTCGGCGCGGGCGAAAACATTGCCGTTAGGTTGAAGCCTGTCATCTCCCTCCTCTGGTTGTGCCAGAGCGGCACAATACGCAGAAATGGCCGACTTAGCAGAAGGGCTAAGTCGCACGGGACTTCGTGACGCCTGCCGGCTATCAATTTTTGACATTTCGCGAATAAAGTGGGGCAAGCATGGTGCCGCTGGCGGGCGGGCGGGCAAAGGCATTAGGGAGGTGCCTGCGGCGGTCAGCAGGAGTGTGGCGAAGACGGAAGCGCGAATGGGAGAAGTGTTCAAAAAATGCTCCTTTGCCTAAACAGTCTGTGGCGATCTTACACACCATCGCCTGCGGAAGCTCCTGCGGCTATTTCATCCCGAAGCCGCGCTGTTCTAAAATCTGTCGGAGCTTGTCGCGGCCTGAGAGCGACTCGGGGCCGGCGACGCGCTTGGCGGAATGCTGGGACCAGTCGCCGTGAACGTCCATTTTTTGACGCTCGTAGAAGTCGCGCATGGTCTGGTTATAATCCGTGACGGCGGCGTCCCGCGCTTTGGGGTCGTAGGTTTCCTGGAAGACGAGGCCGGACTGGGGCAGGCGCGGCTTGATCTCGGACGTGTCGCCGTCTATGGGCCAGCCGACAGTGAGGCCGAACAGTCCGATCACACGCGGCGGCAGGTGCAGCAGCGCCGCGAGTTCCTGGGGATGGTTCCGCGCCCCGCCGATATAGCAAGTGCCGAGGCCAAGACCTTCCGCAGCAGCGGCGGCGTTCTGGGCGGCCAGCGACGCATCAATGGCAGCGGTGACGAACATCTCGGTATAGTCCAGTGCCGCGCCGGGCAAGCTTTCGCGCTCTGACACTGCCGTCAAACGCGACAAATCGGCGCAGAAGACGAGAAACAAAGGAGCCTGACGAATGGAATCCTGGTTGCCGCAGAGCTTCGCGGCTTCGGCCTTGCGGGCAGGGTCGGTGACGGCCACGACGCTCCATACCTGCAAGTTGGACGAAGACGCCGCGCTCTGCGCCGCCGCCCCCAGCATTTCCAGCGTTCCGACGGGCAGCGCGTCCAGCTTATAGTGCCGCACCGATTTGTGGGCCAGCAGCGTCACCAGCATTGGATCGTCGGCAAAGACTTGGAGCGGCACATCGGGCGCGTTGTCCCCGTAGCGCCGCACCAGTAGATCAGACAGCTCGTTCATGGCTTTAGAAACAAAAGAAGGGGTGGAGAAGGTTCCCAAAGGAAAGAACCATGCAATAAATTGCACGGCTATTGGGCGCGGACGCCACAAAACACCCGCTTCGCGGGGTTAAGATAAAGACCAAGTATCGGAATGTTCCGAGTCCCGCGCAGCGGTAATTCGTGGCGTCTGCGCCGTCTAGCCGTGTGTTTATGCCTACGGCATTACTTCGTATCAACACATGGTTTCCATTTACGTCTGTCTGGTATACTACATTCATGGATGCCTCCGCACTTGGCCTAGCGCGACCCACGAATACTCTCTGGCTCCGGCCCGCGCTCTGGCTGTCGCTCGTCTTCAATATCGCGGCTTGTGTTCCTTCGCTGCTGCTGCTGAAAGAACCCTCCGGTAGTAAATATGAGCGACGATTTAGAAGCTGACCCGCAATTCTCCATAGTTTGCATTGCTTTGCTCGTGCTTGTAATTGGGTTTCCGATTGCTGTCTGGCAAATCCGCAGACGGCGCTGGCGGGGTCATTCAATCTGGCTGGAGAGTCTTGGTTTTGCGCTTTGCTTCACTCCACTTCCCATAGGGTTAAGTCTCCTTTCTCTGATTGTGAAAGCAAAGGGGTTTAAAGCCTTCGGTTAAAATAGCCGAAATAGTGTATAATAGTGGGAGTTTTGACTGATTTCTCGATTCCTGGAAAGGTTCTTTTATGACTCTCACTACCGCCCCGCCCGTAACGATGCCGGAAATGCCGGTGGCTCCGCCGGCTTACGATGTCAAGGACCTGAGCCTTGCCGATGCCGGCAAGCGCCGCATTGAATGGGCCGAGCG
>CAXSZN010000114.1:0-5598 GCA_964241935.1 uncultured Armatimonadales bacterium | reverse complement strand
GTCTGAGGCTTTTCTAGCAAGCCACCTAACAATGCGCTGCACCGGACGCCACCTGCCGGTTGTCTCTGCAAGTTTGAATGGCTGTGCAGGCGGTGTCGCCGGTGAGCTTTGGCGTTAGGCCGCATCTGGCCCTTTCCTATCTGCTGCAATCGCCTCTTGATTTGCCATTTAAAGCCAAAAGCAACAGCGGCAAGCATCGTGTTACCTTTGAGGAGGCTCTGTCGGCTTTCCGTGATCCGCTTTCGCTGACGATTCCTGACCCGGATCATTCGGAGTCGGAAGACCGCTTGATTTTGATGGGGCTTTCTGACCGTCAGCGTCTTTTAGTGGTGGTGTATGTCGAGCGCGACGAAAACCTACGGCTGATCAGCGCACGGGCCGCAGACCCGGATGAGAAAAGAGAGTATGAGGAAGAACCTTGATCATGGACTCTGAACAAGAAACGACTTTGGAAACAGTTGAACCGGAGATGCGGGCGCATTACAGTTTCAAGGGTGGTCAGCGGGGGCGTTACGCGCATTTGTTTCCGCAGAAGCCGCATCTTGTGGTGCTGTCGCCGGATATGGCAGCCGTGTTTCCGGATTCCGACTCGGTGAATGAAGCGCTGCGAACATTGGTCAAGGCGGTGCAGGGAACGATGGCCGCGCCGCGTAGGTGAAGTCTTGACAACGTCCTGCCGATATGTCAAGATAGGCGTGCAAGTGTACGAGTAATTCATACGGTTTGCTGCGGCGAGCAGCAAAAAGAAGGGAACCGCCGGCAAGCGATCCTCTTCTTCTTAGCGAACCTTAGAAGCCAAAGGCTTTAAGAATTCGCACAATCGCAGCAATCGCTGATACGACGGCTGCGATAGTCTGCGCGATCGGTCGAGCTTTGACAAAAGCCCGTCGCAAATTCTTGGACATGGGAGAGTCACCTCCTTTGTGTCCGTTTAGGAAAGACAGCCCGCTTGAGGGGCTGTCTTTTCTAGTTTGCCTCTTCCCCCGGCTGAATGCCTGCCCGCTGATTTTTCTTTAGACGCCATGTAGGGTATCATAGCGGCAGAGTCAATAACTCAGAGTGAACGAAATTGAGAGACAGAAGGCGGGAAGCGCATGGCGGTATTGGTGACCGGGGCATCGGGGTTTGTCGGGCGGCATGTTTGCGCGGAGCTGGTGCGGATCGGGTTTCCGGTGCGGGGGCTTGCCCGGCAGGTGCCGGTGCGGAAGTTCCGGGTGGACGGGGTGGAGTATATTCGGGGCGTGGATGTGGCGGACGCGCTGACGCTGACGCCGGAGATGTTTGCGGGCGTGGAGGCGATCATCCACCTGGTTGGGATCATTCAGGAGAACCCGCGCAAGGGGCAGACGTTTCAGCGCATCCATGTCGAAGGCACCCGGAACATCGTCGCGGAGTCTCAGCGGGCGGGCTTCGACGGGCGCTTTGTCTACATGAGCGCGATTGGGGCTTCGATGTCTTCGCCGTCGGTGTATTCCCAGACGAAGTATCAGGCCGAGCGGATTGTGATCGGAAGCAAGCTGCCGTACACGATCTTCCGGCCCTCGCTGGTCATCGGGGCCGACGGCGAGTTTGTGGGCCAGATGAAAGACCTGGTGCTGCACGGCGGGCTGTCCGGCAATGTCCCGTTTCCATTGATTCCCGTACCCGGCTCCGGCTTCAACTTGTTCCAGCCGATCTGGATTGACGACTTGGTGAGTTGTGTCACCCAGTCGCTGGGTCGGGGCGACACGATCAACCAGATGTATGAAGTCGGGGGCGGGACGCAGTTGTCGTTTAACGAGCTGATTAAAGGCTTTGCGCGGTCGCTGGGCAAGCCGAAGAAGCCGCTGCTGCATGTGCCGCTGCCGCTGCTGTTTGCCGCCGCGACCGTGATGGAGAAAATCCTGCCGAAGCCGCCGGTGACCCGCGACCAGCTCCGAAACCTCGGACTGGATAATATCACAACGAGCCAGGCCGTTAAAGACGTGTTTGAGATCACCCCGCAGACTTTTGACCAAATGCTCTCAAAGATTTATGGGTAAAAGCCACATGAAGAAAAGTCTCCCTAGCCCCCAATTATGGGAGAACCAGAGTTAGAAGTGAGGCAGTTCATGGCGAAGAAATCACCGGAAGAGATCTACACGGACCCGGACTTGCGGGCGAAGCTGAAAGACGAAATCACGGCGGGCGACAAAGGCGGGCGGCCCGGCCAGTGGAGCGCCCGCAAGGCGCAGCTTTTGGTGCATGAATACGAAAAAGCCGGCGGCGGCTACAAGGAAGACAAGCAGACCGACGAGCAGAAGCACCTGCATGAATGGACTGAAGAAGAGTGGACCACGGCGGACGGCAAGCCGGCGGAGCGCGAAGACGGAATGCACCGCTACCTGCCGAAAGAAGCGTGGGACAAGCTGACCCCGGAAGAAAAAGCCGCGACCGAAGCAAAAAAGCACGAAGGCGACCAAGAAGGCCATCAGTTTGTGGGGAACACGGACGCCGCCAAAGAAGCTCGCGACGAGGCGCAAAAGCACGATTAACAATGAGCACGGAATCCTTTGACAAGCACATGAGCAAGCTCCGATTCATTATCGAAAACGAGTGCGACAGCAGCCGCATGAGCGACACAAAATGGAAGATGCTGGTGGAAGCGCTTTCCGCATTGCGAAGGACAATCAGTTTTTATTGTCGCGTCAAACTTCTTGACAACGAAGTCGCCTACAACTGGCATATATCTATCCCGCCCCTTATACATAGAACAGTGCGGCTGGACGGGTCTGAGAGGATTTGGATTGAGCCAGATGGTGGGCCTGTTCCGAGTATAGCAATCGAGTGGATGGAGTTTATGACTAGCGATTGTCAGAACCAGATTAAAGAGCAGTTAGAGACCATACATATCCCATACACAGTGGCAGGCGACATCATCCGCGTGACGGGCCATATCAGGAGGTCAACCCCGCCGGTCATCACGAAAAGCAGATGAGCGCATGAATGAACTCGATTTGGAAGAAGTGCAAATGCCGTCGGAGCCAAAAGGCTGTATTTTGCTGTCGGAGCGGGATTACACTCAGTTTGTGACCGCGCTCGACGGTCCAAAGCCGCCGACGCCTGAACTGCGGGAAGCATTAGCTGAATATCAAAGGCTCAAGGCTGCTTATCCAGATACCAATTTATGAAAGCATTTAGTCGCGGAGCGACTTTCACTCAACACTAGCCCGGCACTGAAGTACCGGGTCTTTTTTCTGTTTGAGAATGGGTGTCGGGTATAATATCTTTGTGTTAGAAGACAGTCTGCAAACTTATTTTGGGTATGGGGAGTTTCGGCCTCAGCAGGAAGACGCGGTGGAGGCGGCGCTGGCAGACCGGGATGTGCTGGTGGTGATGCCGACGGGGGCGGGGAAGTCGCTGTGCTTTCAGCTTCCGGCGGCGCTGTCGGAGGGCGTGACGCTTGTTGTTTCTCCATTGATTGCCTTGATGCGGGACCAGGTGGATGCGCTTAATCGCCGTCCGGCGTTTGCTGAGATTGGCTGCGCGTGTTTGACTTCGTTGCAGTCGCCGGAAGAGCAGTATGATGTTCTGCGGAAGATGAAGCAGGGGCATATCAAATTGGTGTATGTCGCGCCCGAACGCTTCCGGTCCGGGGCGTTTATGGAAGCACTGCGAAGTGTCAAGATCGCCCGGTTTGTGGTAGACGAAGCGCACTGCATCTCCGAGTGGGGGCATGACTTCCGGCCTGATTATCTAAGTTTGCGGGAAGTGGTGGAAACGCTCGGCAATCCGCCGCTGCTGGCGGCAACGGCGACGGCGACGCGGCGGGTGCAGGAGTCGATTGTCGCCAATTTGGGGATGCGCGAGCCGCTGGTCTTGGTCGGCGGCTTTAACCGTTCTAATCTGCATTTCTCGGTGCATCGGTGCAAAAGCGAGAACGAGCGGGAAGACAAGCTCAGTCGAGCGCTGCCGAAGCTGTCGGCTCTCGGCGGCAGCGGCCTGATTTATGTGGCGACGCGCAAGCAGTGCGAGCAGGTGTTTGAGCTGGCAGGGGACGCACTGGCGAAAGTCGGGCAGACAGCCGGCATGTACCACGCGGGGCTGGACGCCGATGTTCGGAACCAGATGCAGCGGGAGTGGCTTGATGGTACGCGGCAGGTCTTGGTGGCGACAAACGCCTTCGGCATGGGGATTGACAAGCCGGATGTGCGGTTTGTGGTCCACTGCGCCTGCCCGGACAGCCTGGAAAGCTACTACCAGGAAGCGGGCCGGGCGGGGCGGGACGGCAAAAAAAGCCGCTGCGTGATCTTGTACCATTTTGCGGACCGGCGCACCCGCGAGTGGTTTATTGACAACGAGGCCATGACAGTTGGCGATGTAGAGCGGGCGTTCGGGCAGATCAGGCGCTTTGCGGACGCCGACAAAAACGCCAAGCTGCCGAAGGGGTGGGGCAGCGCTCTGGACTGGAGCGACATGAAGTGCCGGCTGGCGTTGGGCGAGCTGGAGCGGGCGGACTTGGTCAAGCGCGTGGCGCAGACGGGCGATGCGGTCCTGCTGACGCTGGCCCGCACCGACTTCCCGCCGGACGCCCGCCGCTCGATTGCCGCCGGGCTGGCGAAGCAGCGGGCGGAGCGTTTGCGGCGTTTGGACGAGATAGTCGACTACTGCAAGACGCCGTACTGCCGCCGGCGGACTGTTTTGGACTACTTCGGCGACCGGCAGGAGCCGCCCGCGACTTCGTTCTGCTGCGACAACTGCGATGCACCGCCGGCGCAGTCACCGGCAGCAGTCGTGTCTGGGAAGAACCTGCCGTTCGTGCCGATGCCTTCCGAAGTCAATTCCGGCGACATTTACTCGGTTTTGCAAGCTCTCGATGCCCTGCGTCCGGCAGTCGGCAAGGCGCGGCTGAACAAGCTCCTGCGCGGGTCAGGTTCAATGGGCGACAAAGCGCCCGCCGCCAACAATCCGCTAAATGGCCTGTTTCGCGGCAGCACGGTGTCTGTCGTGGACAAGTTCTTGGAGTCGCTGTTCTCCGAGGGCTTGATGCACCAGGGCGATGAAGACGCCTATTTTGTCTGCACGGTGACTGCCGAGGGCCGGGCGGCGTGGCAGGACCATCTGCCTGTGAACGCCCAAGTCCCGCGCGGCTACGGCAGGCCATCGGTGACAGACAGCAGTGACGGCGGCAGTGATGACATTTTAAGCGAGCTGAAGCTGTGGCGCACTTCGCAGGCATCGCGTGATGCCGTTCCGCCTTATGTGGTATTCAGCGATAAAACTTTAGTTGAGATCGCCCGCGCCCGGCCTCAGTCTGCCGAAGACTTGCTGGAAGTGAGCGGCGTTGGGCCGGGCAAATTAGAAAAGTATGGGAGTGCGGTGCTGCGAATTACGGGGGAGAATTAGAAGAAGGCCCCCCAGCCCCCAATCATGGGGGAGCATGAGTAGGGGCGCATCCCCGTGTGCGCCCTCCTGTTCCGTGTGCGCCCTCCTGTTCCGTGTGCGCCCTCCTGTTCCGTGTGCGCCCTCCTGTTCCGTGTGCGCCCTTCTCGTAATACAGGCACGGGCAAAGAAGGGCAATAAAACAAGAAGGGCAGCACAGGCAAGAAGGGCAGCACAGGCAAGAAGGGCAGCACAGGC
>CAXSZN010000113.1:0-5786 GCA_964241935.1 uncultured Armatimonadales bacterium | reverse complement strand
TTTCTTTCTCCTGCCTTCCCGCCCGGTGCGCGGTGCGGGTGTTCATCACGGCGATCGCTCCGGTCTGCATAAGATAATGCAGATGAGGAGCATCAGCACTCTGCCAGTCATCCAGGCTGCCTGGAAGCAGGATCACAACAAGTGCAGGCCGGGCAGCCGAGGTGCTGGCTGTTAGGCCGCCGAGGAGACAGGAGCAAACAAAGAGACAGAAGCAAAAGAAAAGCGGCCTCATGTGCGGGACAAGGCGGCATCAAGTGCCTGGCGCACCGTCTCGACGCCGATAACTTTGATCTCAGGGAGATGGCGCAAGCCGGCTTTGTTGCGGGAACAAACAATCGCCTGCTTGAAGCCCATGCGGGACGCTTCTTTTAAACGCAGCTCCATGTGGCCGACAGCACGGACTTCGCCTCCGAGGCCGACTTCTCCTGCAAAGATAGTTGTTGGGTCAATCGGACGCTCCTGGAAGTTGGACGCGACGGCAACGGCAACGGCGAGGTCCGACGCCGGCTCCTCGACGCGGACGCCGCCGGCGAGATTGACAAAGACGTCCTGGCTTGCCAGGCCCATTCCGACGCGCTTCTCCAGAACGGCAAGAATAAGATTGACACGGTTTGTGTCTACGCCGGAGACGGTCCGGCGCGGGTTGGAGAGGTACGAGGGCGCGACCAAAGCCTGCACTTCGATCAGCATGGGGCGTGTGCCTTCCACAGTTGCCAACACTGCCGACCCGGCCGTGTTCTGCGTGCGCTCGGCCAGCAGCATCTCCGACGGATTCGGCACTTCCACCAGCCCTTCTTCGTGCATCTCGAACAGGCCCAGCTCATCGGTCGAGCCGAACCGGTTTTTGACCGCCCGAAGGACCCGGTACATGTAGTTTTTGTCGCCTTCGAATGTCAGCACAGTGTCTACCATGTGCTCTAAAACGCGCGGCCCGGCTAGTGTTCCTTCTTTTGTGACATGCCCGACCAAAAAAATAGGAATGCCCTCGCCCTTAGCAACCTGCGCCAGATGCGCGGTCGCGGCTCGGACCTGGGAAACGCTGCCTGCCGCCGACTCGATTTCCGGGTGCTGCATAGTCTGAATGCTGTCAATGATCGCGAACACCGGACGCTCGGCCTGGATGGCCGCCGTGATCTGCGTGACATCGGTTTCATTGTGCAGCAGCAGCTCGCCGCCGGTGATGCCCAGCCGCTCCGCCCGCAGCTTGATCTGCGTTGCCGACTCCTCGCCCGAGACATACAATGTTTTACCGCCCTGCATCGCCGAGTAGCCGGCAACTTGCGTCAGCAGGGTAGACTTTCCAATTCCGGGGTCGCCGCCGATGAGGGTCAGAGCGCCGCGCACGATGCCGCCGCCGAGGACGCGGTCGAACTCACCGATGCCGCTGTGGATTCGGCCTTCCTGAGCGGGGGAAGGGACATCGCCGAGGCGCTGAGGCTTATTCTGACCGACAAAAGCAGGCTGGGCGGAAGAACGAGCGCCAAGCGCTTTTGACGGCGCAAGCGTGACGGTCTCTTCCAAAGTTCCCCATTCGTCGCAGGCAGGGCATTTGCCGAGCCACTTGGCGCTTTCGTACCCACAGTGGCGACAGACATATTTGGTTTGCGCTTTCGCCATGCTGTTATTGTACCTGATTTGACACTGCGGCTCAATTCTGCTAGAATCAGCTTCAAGGAGCAAGTTCTATGCCAAGCGTCCGGGAAACACTGACGGCTTTGTTCGCCGTTCAGGAAGTAGATACACTGATAGTGAGGGCCAGGCGGTCACAGGCAAATCTGGACAACGGCACGGAAGCTTCCGCCGCTGCTGAGGCGGCAAATACGGCATCCAAGCAGAAGCGGGATGCGCTGCACAAGCTGGCG
This sequence comes from uncultured Armatimonadales bacterium, assembly GCA_964241935.1. GTDB lineage: Bacteria > Armatimonadota > Armatimonadia > Armatimonadales > Capsulimonadaceae > JANXMY01. Next base: position 3,924 of record CAXSZN010000113.1, on the reverse strand, counting down.
GGCGAGCTGAAAGACAGTGAGCTGAAGCTGGAAACAGTGGAAACCAAGCGCAAAAGCTATCAGCAGAAGCTTTATCAAGGCAGCGTGACAAATACGCGCGAGATGGCGAATATCGAGAAGGAGATCGAAGCGCTGGGCCGCCAGCAGTCGGACTTGGATGGCCGGATACTCGCGCTGATGGAGGAAGTCGAGCAGGCCCAGGCGGAGGCGGGCGTCGCGGAGGCGCAGGCGCACACGGCGGAAGGACACCGGACAGAAGTCCTGGCCGCGTACCGGTCCCGCTATGATGCTCTGGCATTAGAACTGAGTTCGCTCGCACAGCAGCGCGAAGCCGCAGCGGCGCAGGTTGAGGACACAGTGTCCTTGAAGCGCTATGACTCCATTCGGGCGAAGTCGGCGGGAGTCGGCATTGCAAAAATCGAAGGCGATACCTGCGGTGGATGCCGTATGAAGCTGTCTTCCACGCTGATCAAAACGGTCAAGGAGCTGGCGCAGATTCAGACCTGCGAGAATTGCGGGCGTCTTCTGCTGCCGTAACACGTCTTTTTAACAGTGGATCAAGCATTTTTTTGACAGTGTGTGTGCATTGACGCGCAGGCAAGCCCCGTGCTATAATCTTTTGAGGGTCGCCGCACATAATGTCGCAGAATATGCCGTTTAGTTCCGCCGGTGCCGGCAATGTCCGACCTCCGCTTGCTCCGCCGCTTCCTGCAGTGCCGGCGCCGTCTCCGGGCGAGTTCGAGCATATCCTGAAACGCTTGGTGGACCGGATCGGCAAGATCCTTCAAGCCGAGAAATGCGTTTTCCTGCTTCACGATGCCAGCTCGGATGTGCTTTATGCCGCTCCGCCCGCCCTAGGCTTCAGCCGGGAAGAGCTTCTTTCCCTGGAGCGCCCCGTGGCGGAAGAAGGTGTTTCCAACCATGTCTTCCAAACCGCAGCTTCTGTCATCACGGCAAATACCCTGCTTGACCCCCGTGCCGCCTCGGAAGGGCTGATGCGGCTTGGCATCCGTAACGCTGTCTCCGTACCGCTGATTGTCGAGAAGCGGGACGACGACAACCGTGTTTTGGACCGGACCACAATCGGTGTCCTGCATGTCTTCAACAAGAAGTACGGCGGCACATTCGTGGAAGAGGATGTGCGCCTTTTGGAGCAGCTTGCCCGGCAGGGGGCGGCGGTCATCGCTTCGGCGCAGATGTACCGGGAAGTCGTTCAAGAAAAGCAGGAGCTTCTGCACACAATCGAAAGCCTGTACGCGGGCCTCTTGATGGTCGGCAACAATGGCCGGCTTGTGCAGATCAACCCCTCCGCGCGTGCTATTCTCGGGATCGCGCCGGCTCTGCCGGTGGCCGATCTGCCGTTTGAGCGGGTTGTTGCCGACGCCCGTATTTGTTCCATCATCAACCGTGCGCTTGCTTCCGATCATGCCGAAGTTGCCGAGGAAGTCTCGTTCGAGGTTCCCGATGCCGCCCCGGAAGACCAGTTCCGCGAACGCATCTACCAGGTGCAGTGCGCGACGGTGCGTGACGACAACAGCGAGCCGGCAGGTATTGTCGCCATCTTCAACGACATCACGGAAATTCGCGGCGTGGAGCAGATGAAAACGGCGTTTATTTCCACCGTTTCGCATGAGCTGCGAACACCGCTGACAAGCATCAAAGGCTTTATCTCGACGCTTCTCACCGACCAGGAAGGCTACTTCGACGAGGCAACGCGGCGCGAATTCTACGAGATTGTTGACGCCGAATGTGATCGGCTCAAGCGTTTGATTGACAATCTGCTGGACATCTCACGCATCGAGCAGGGCAGCGCCATGCAGATGCGCTGGGAAAAAGTGAATGTGGCAGCGCTCACCGACAAGGTGCTGACGGCGCAGCGATCTTACGCCAAAGACCATGTGCTGACGCTGGACTTTCCTCCCGATTTTCCGGCAATTGATGCGGACCCGGATAAGATCGAGCAGATATTAGGGAATTTGGTCAACAACGCAATTAAGTATTCGCCGAATGGCGGTCTGGTACGGGTAACCGGCGAAGTAAGTCAAAGCAAGCCAAATTCAATCCTTGTGCGTGTTTCCGATGAAGGCATTGGAATATCGCGTGAGCATCTCCCGCGCATCTTCGACAACTTTTACCGGGTAGATAACCGGGACAATCGGGAAGTTGGCGGCACCGGAATTGGTCTAGCGCTGGTAAAAGCGCTTGTGGAAGGCCATGGTGGAACAGTCTTTCCAGAAAGTGAGATTGGCCGAGGAACGACGTTTATTGTGACGCTGCCGATTCATCGCTCTTCGGAACTCCATCGCGTTTCTCAGCCGTGAACATTTTTTCTCAGCCGTGAACATCTTTATTCAACGTGATCTTGACGCGCTTGACCTGCCGCTGCCGGCGTATGCGACCGCGGGAGCCGCTGGGCTGGACCTGCGGGTGGCGGTTGACGCGCCGTTGACCCTGCTGCCTGGCGAGCGGGCGCTTGTTTCTACCGGCATTCGCCTGGCACTGCCGGCCGGGTACGAAGGGCAGGTGCGGCCACGCAGCGGCCTTGCCTGGCGTCATGGCCTCACGCTGCTGAACACGCCGGGAACGGTTGACTCCGATTATACCGGCACGATCAAAGTCATTTTAATCAATTTGGGTCAGGAGCCGGTTTGTTTACAAAGGGGCGAGCGCATCGCGCAGCTTGTCATTGCGCCGGTGACGCGCGTTGTTTTAGCGGAAGTTGAGACACTGCCGTTAGAAGGATCAGAGGGAACAGTCAAGCGTGGAGAGGGCGGATTTGGATCAACTGGCAGATAAAGAACTGGCAGATAAAGAAGTGGACTGCGAGCAGAACACACAAGCAAATCTGCATGAGGAAGGCCCTCTGCCACGGGACGTTTACGCGCTGCTGGCGCAGGCCAACCTGCTGCGAATGCGCGGGCACTGGGAGGAAGCCGCCGAAGCCTGCATGACGGCTCTGCGGCTGGCTCCGGACAGTTCCTCGGCTAACAGCCTGCTGGGCGATATCTACGAGAACCAGGGGCGTTATGATGATGCCGCCCAGTGGTACCGAATGGCCCTGGATGCGAACCCAGACAGCCCTGCCGACAGTGTCAAGCTGGAACGGCTGAGTCAGCGCGAGAACATTCGTCCCGGCCAAAGCCGGCCTGGCAATGCAGGCATTCCAAAGGCGAGTTCAGGCATCCCAAAGGCTGTGGACACCGCGCTGACCGGACACCGCGTCTTGGTGACTGGAGGCCGTGTCTTGCCTCGCTTTCGTGACCCGGAGTTTGTTCTGCGCTGGGGTGCAGCGGCGGCGACGCTTGCCCTGGTGCTGGTCGTCGCGCTCGCTTTCCATGCCGTGCATCATGCCGGAACGCTGGCTGCATTGGGCTTCGGCGGTGACCCGGTTGTAAAATCCTCTTTGGTCGTGGTGCCGCCTCGCGCCGGAACACTGCCGGTAGACCCGGATGCCGCGCCTCTCCATGATCCTTCGGAGCAGTCGCTGCTGACGGCGCTTCAAGCCTCTCAGGACCTCAGCCGCCTGGGAGTCGCTGTTTACGATGTGCAGGCGGACCCACGTGCGGGCCGCATGACCATCACCTTCGGCTTGACGATGTCATCTGATTTGACGCAAGCGGCAGTCGTCCGCGACGCGCTGCGGGTGCTGGAAGCGGCCGGCTCCGACTCGTCCGTCACGACCTACACCGCTCGCTGCCTGCTGATGCCGAGCAGTGGTTCAGCAGGCACCGCTCTTGCATTTGTCGGCGACGTTTCCAGCGCTTCCGTGCAGGCAAGCGCTTCCGCCGGCACGGCGCTTACCGATACGCAGGCGGAAGCCGCTTTCTCTAATCTGTGGTGGTCTTCAACAGCGGACATTCCGGCGTAATTGAGGAGTGTCTAATTGAGCGCAGGCAGGAAATCAACCAAGTGCGCTTTAAGTTT
>CAXSZN010000112.1:0-5934 GCA_964241935.1 uncultured Armatimonadales bacterium | reverse complement strand
CTTGGAGCAGGAGGGCGGCGGCGCCGGCGACGACGGGGGAAGCCATGCTCGTGCCTGACAACTGGAAGTAGTCGCCGGAATTGCCGCTGAGACCAAATTGCCACTGCTCCAGTTGAGTCAGGTAATAAGAATAGGGAACCTGGTTAATCCCGCCGCTAAACAGGTCCAGCGTGCTGCCCTGGGCATCCAGCGAGATGACTTTGTTTCCGGGTGCGATGATGTCTGGCTTGATGACGAGGTCGAGGCGCGACGGCCCCCGGCTGGAGTAGGTGGCGATCTTGTCGTCGGCGCGGAGGCCGTCTATGCTCTTGGTGGCGCCGACGGTGATGACATAGGGGTCGTTGCCGGGGGACTGGATGGAGCCGTAGTTGGTGCCCCAGCCTTCGTTGTCGAGGCCGGGGGTGTTGACGGTGCCGTTGACCCGGCCTTCGTTGCCCGCCGCGCAAACGACAACCACGCCGGACTGATACAAGCTCTCAACGGCCTGGCAGATCGGGTCGGTGGTGTAGCTTTCGCCGATCGGGTGACCGAGCGACAGGTTCACGATGCGGATTGGTTTGGCTTTGCCTGCGGGACCCGCGTTGTAAGTCTGGACATACTGCAGTCCGGCAAGAACCGTGCTGACCGTGCTGCATCCGTTCTGGTCCAGAACGCGGACACTGATTAAGTTCGCTTGCGGCGCGATCCCTAGAAATGTATGCGGAGCGCCATATCCGGCCGGCGAGCGGTTGGCGTTGCCGGCGATAATGCCGGCGACATGGGTGCCGTGGCCGCAGGGGTCGTAGATGTTGCTGCTGCTGCCGTTGAGAAGCGTCCCAAAGGTCTTGCCGGGCGCAGGCGGCGGGGGCGGAGGACCACCGGGCGCAGGCGGAGTGGGGGGCGCAGGCGGCAATGGCTGCCCGCTGCTGCTCATATTGACGACGCCGGCTCCGGTCAGCGGTGTCGAGAAGTTGACGCTGGCAAGGAGGCGTGACGGCGCTTTGTCGAGAATGTCGCCGGCCTGGCTGCTGAGGTCGGCCACGGGTGTAATACCGCTGTCCAAAACCGCAATCGTGACACCGGCACCGGTGAGCTGGTACGTTTGCGGGGTCTTAGCTTTGCCCACCAGGACGGTTCCCATCGCCAGACTGGCTTCGCTGGAGCCGACCGTGAACTCATCGGTTTTTTTGACTTCGCCGTCCAGCGACAGATGCGCGGCAAACGGCAGCGCGGCAAGCTTCGCAAGATCGCGCTCCGGCAGCCGAACGGTAACGGACTGAATGATCGGCAGACGCCGAACAATGGTGGCTCCGAGCGCCGCCATCTGCGCTTCCTGGGCCGCGGTGAGAGGCGCAGTGGTCTTGAAAATGACCGAGACCGTGCCGGTCGTGGCTTTTCCGGCCATCATCTGGGAGAGCGGCAGGTCGGCTTTCGGCTGACCGGCAGGCGCGGCTAGTGCCGCAAGCGGCAGGATGGCCAGAGGCAGGGCAAGGCCGGCAAAAGCGGCCGGTGTCCGCCAGGCGCGGCCTGAGCGGTGAGGACGAAACGTGTTCTTGTTGTCTTTCATGGTTTGCTCCCTCGTAGTCGTCGCGTTTCGGCAGCCCGGCTGCCATTTCCCTCTGTCAGCTTGACAGCAAGAAGAAGGCCCGCAGCTTTGCGTCTCGCAGTTTCCCACGGTTTGCTCTTGTCGAATGCGAAGGATGTTAGTGATTTTCACTCGTCCGCGAGAGCGCCCTTCGGCGGCCCGGCCATCTGTGCAGCCTAAAGATTTGCACAGACCCGTCGGCTTTGCGTCCCGGCTTTGCAGCCGGTTTGCCTTTATCGGGAGCGAGGAGAACCATTACCGATTATGCCGTTAGGGACAAGAGCACTCACTGCGAAGAATACGAGAAAACACCGAAGCCATGCCAATTACTCTGCAAATCGCTCTGACGCTGCTCGTTTTCGCGCTGACGCTGGCCTTGATCTTGATCCGCCCGCGCGGGTTGAGCGAAGCGTGGGCTGCCATCGCCGGCGGCGGGCTGATGCTGGTGCTGCGGCTGGAAACGCCGGCGCAGGCCTGGCATACGGTCGCGCTGGGGGCGGACGTGCTGCTGTTCCTGCTGGGGCTTTTGATTTTGTCTGATCTGCTGCGAGCCTCGGGCTTTTTTGAATGGGCGGCGATTTTGGCCGCGCGGGCAGCGGGCGGCGACGGCAGGACGCTCTACCGCAACGTGTTCGTGCTGGGTGCGCTCACGACGGCGTTTTTGTCGCTAGATACAACGGCTGTGATTTTGACTCCTATCGTGCTGTCGTTTGTCGGGCGTCTGAAACTGACCCCACGCCCGTTCCTGCTGGCCTGCGCGTTTGTCGCCAACACCGGCTCGCTGCTGCTGCCGGTCAGCAATCTCACCAATCTGCTGTTTGAGAGCGCGTTCCACTGGAGTTTTGGGCGCTTTGTGCTGACAATGGCGCTGCCGCAGGTGGCTGCGCTGCTGGCGAACTTCTGGCTGTTCCGGCGCTTGCTTGCGTCCGATTTGCCGGACAAGTTTGACGGAGACAGCCTGCCGGAAGCTGCCGAAGTCATCCCCGACGTGCCGTATTTTCGCGGCTCTGTCCTGGTGCTGTGCCTGGTGCTGCTCGGCTACTTCGCCGGCTCGCTGCTGCATGTGCCGCCGTATGCCGTGGCGCTTGCCGGGTGCGCCGTATTGATGGGCTGGGGGATGTGGCGCAGACAGGTCGGCTTTGGCCTCGTGAAAGAAATCTCGTGGCCGATCTTCCCCTTCGTGATCGGCCTTTTTGTTGTCGTGCAGGGCGTCGAAAACTTGGGGCTGGCATCGCTTGCCGCGCGGGGATTGGCAGCGGCGGGAAGTTCGCCGCCGGCGCTGGTGCTGGCGTCGGCATTCGGGGCAGGGGTCGGTGCGAACGTCGTCAACAACATTCCGATGGCGCTGCTTTCGATCTCGGCGCTGCACCAAAACGCCGCGCCTGCCGCGCAGTATGGGGCGCTGCTTGGATGCGACCTCGGGCCGAACCTGACTGTGGCCGGGTCACTGGCAACCATGCTGGTCATCACCAGCGCCCGGAAGCAGGGGGAAGATGTCGGAGCGCGGGACTTCTTCAGGACCGGCCTGCGCGTCACGCCGCTGATCCTGCTGGCCGCAAGCCTTGCGCTCTGGCTCACGCTCCGGCTGATCTCACTGACGTTGTAGGTACAATGAGGGCCTATGCAGACCATTACGCCCACGCAGCTTGCCAAGCTTTTGTTAAACGTTGCTTTGACCCGCCCGGTTTTTGTCTGGGGACAGCCGGGCATCGGAAAATCCGCGCTTGTGGAGCGTTTCGCCCGCGACGTAGGATTAGACTGCGTTTCGCTGCTCGGCTCCCAGCTTGCGCCGGAAGATTTAATCGGCGTCCCGCAGATCGTGGACGGACGCTCTGTCTTCTGCCCGCCCCGGATGATTGCCCGCGATGCGCCGTACCTGCTGTTTGTGGATGAGCTGAACGCCTGCTCTTTTGAGGTCCAGAAAGCGTTTTACTCGCTGATTAACGACCGGCGCTTGGGCGAGTACACGCTGCCGGAAGGCTCGGTCGTGGTCGGCGCGGGCAACCGGGCGCAGGACCAGGCGATTGTCAAGCCGATGTCGTCGGCGCTGATGAACCGGATGCTCCATGTCGAGCTGAAGCCGACCGTCCGGGACTGGCTGGACTGGGCCTACGCCGAAGGCGTCCACGAATGGGTCATCCAGTATATTGAAACCCGGCCTGACCATTTGGTTGTCCTGCCGCCCAAAACCGAGGAGACGTTCTCGACCCCTCGCGCCTGGCATATCTTAAGCGACGCCCTGCGCTCCTACGGTTCGGCCATCACGCCGGAGGAAGCCGAGATGCTGGCGGCGGGCGTTCTCAGCGCAAGCCACGCCCGCTCGTTCGCCGCGTTTGTCAAGCAGCTCCACGGCTCGCTGCGGGTCGAGCTGATCTTGTCCGGCGAGCAGCCCTTGCCCCGCGCCGCCGAGGACCGGGACGTGCTGTACTTCGTGGTCCAGTCCCTGCGGGCGCAGCTTGCCAAGACCCTGCCGCCGGAGCGTGAGAATGTCAAGCCCACCCACAAGCATCTGGTCAGCCAGGCCAAGCGCGTTTTAGTGGATCTGTGCGACATCTCCGTTGAAATGGCAACCGTCATGGTCGCCGAAGAAACCGGCGGCGACGCCCGCCCCCTTCCCGACTGGTTCCTCGTCGAAGTCGTCCGCGACCTCCCCCGCCTCGCCCAGCGCGTCGCAGTGAAGGCGTAACTTATATGCCCGTTACCAATGAAGAGTTTGAAGCGGCAGCGCGGCGCGGCTTAGGCCGGGCGGTGTTGTGGCTCCAGCGCGGTGAAGTCATCCCAAACCGAGATTTTCTCTTGCACGCCTGCACCCATAACCTTACTTTCTATTTTCAATCCGCAGAGGACCGCGCCCGGTATATGTTTGACATCATTCAGGCCACCAGCGAGCCGGAGTTCTACTCGCAGTTTGTCAGGCAGTCTTTGGACGAAATCAGTGACGATGAGGACGACTGGTGGGAGGAAGATGAACGCAGTATCGGGCAGATGTTCGGCTTACTGGGTCTGCTGGCAAAGAACGGCGATTATTCCGTCCGAAAATCGCTTTATTCCTTTTTTGAGAAACATTCTGCCGGCTCTGATTATTCAAGAGCGGAAGTCATCGTGAATATTGATGGCCTTGATGGATACTTGGTCATCGTCCATCAGTGGATTTTGCACCCACGAAAACAAGAGGATCATTGGACCGAAGCGTGGCTGCTGGAACAAGTCGAGGAACGATTTGGACTTGAGATCGTGCAGTCGTTTCTGGAACAGGCGGCTGAGGCCGAACCGGCTATTGGTATGTATCTGACGGAAGTGCGCGAAAAGCAGACGGCCTGGCACAAAAGGCAAGGCTCAAAATCTCGCCGAGACCGGCCTGGTTATGCCGAACTGCGCCGCCGGATTTTTAACTCTGAAGCAAGCAAAGGTCGTATGCCCTGGGACCGCTGGGGCGCGACGGTCAGCGAGGACGACGCAGAAAAACTTGCGGCTGAACTATTAGCGGAAACAAACTCAGTGCGTCTGGAGCGTTATCTGCGTTTGTTTCAGCGGCGTCCGTTTCCGTTCGACTACACGCCCCTGCTGGCGCTCGCCCGAAGCGGAGATCAGCAAGTTGTGACAGCAGCCCGCGCCGCCCTGGCACGGATTGAGCACTCCTCTATTCACGATTTGGCGTTAGAGTTGATGGAAACCGACGAGCGGCCCTGGGAGCTAATTGAACTTCTCGCCCGGAACTTTCGCGAGGGCGACGAGAAGGCTATTGAGCGCATATTGGAAGAACCCTGGGGCGCAAAAAAGACGGAACGGATTGGCTTAGAACTGCGAAAGGTTGTCGAAGAAAACATAACCGTGGCATTAGCCCCAGCGCTTCTTCTCTTTTATGAGCGAGGTTACTGTACCATGTGCCGGCATGGGACTATCGAGCTTCTTGACGAACTAGGTCAACTGCCGCCATGTATTGTTGAAGAAGGCCAGTACGATGCTGATGACAGCATACGGGAATACGTAGAACAGGTAATCAGCAGCAATGGCGCGGCGTAAAGACAAAGAAAAGCAGAAGGAAACGCAATTAGAAAAGACGCGGAAGCGGGTTGCCGGGGCAAGGGTGCGCCTCACCAAGACGCTGCTGGGGCCGCTGATGCAGCATGTGCGTTTGGTAGAATGCGATGGCGGCGAGAGCGACCCGGAAATGGCCTGCACCGACCCGGCCCAGGGGGTGATCTGGTTCAATCCGCACAAGCGGCATGACTTGGGCGAGCCAGAATGGGCGTTTGTGCTGGCCCATCAGCTTTTGCATCTCGGGTTAGGGCATGGGCCGGGGCGGCAGGGGCGTGACCCACGGGCCTGGAACCTCGCCTGCGAACATGCCGCCGACAACATGCTGTATG
>CAXSZN010000111.1:0-6568 GCA_964241935.1 uncultured Armatimonadales bacterium | reverse complement strand
AGCGGCGGGAGCGCGGCGAGCGGCGTCAGGCGGAAGCGTACAAAGTCTGCAAAGAAAAGATCGCCCAGCTTAAAGTCGTAATGAAGCTGATTGAAGCCGAGTGGGCCTTCGACGGCACTCAAGTCACGTTCCACTTCACCGCCGAGGGCCGGGTGGATTTTCGGGAGCTGGTCCGGGAAATCGCGGCCGTGCTTCATACACGGGTGATCATGCACCAAGTCGGAGCGCGAGACCATGCGCGTATCTTCCCCGGCATCGGGCCGTGCGGTCGCCCGACGTGCTGCTCGACATTTTTGCGTGAGTTCCAGCCGGTGTCCATGAAAATGGTCAAAAACCAGAACTTGGTGCTGAACCCGGCCAAGTTTTCCGGGCTATGCGGCAAGCTGATGTGCTGCCTGCGCTACGAGATGGATGACGCTTTGGGTCAAACAAAGATGCCCCAAGCCGGCATGGTCGTGATGACCCCGATGGGCCGGGCGAAAGTGGAAGAAGTCAACGCGCTTCAGCAGATACTCACGGTGCAGCTTGAATCCCAGCAGTTCATCGAAGTGCGGGCTAAAGATGTCAGCGAAGTGGAAGGCTGCGTCAACCATGCGGAAGGCGGCTGCGATGACTGCAAAAGCTCGGGAGCACTGACGGACTGCGCCATTCCAACCCGCGACATGCCGCCCGGCGCGACTTCCTTACCCGTATTCTAACGAGTTTTCGCCGATTTCAGGTATCAATTCTTCCCGAAACCGGGTACTCTGTCCGCAGCAAACTTATCAACGAAACAAAGCGCTTCCAAAGGACACCGCGTTATGACCCTGCTGCCAAGCACGCTTTCCGAGAGTTCTGCCCCCGAACGCCGCCGCCTGCAAGCCCGCGCCCGCCGCTTGACCCAGCGGGCGAGAACGCTGGCCGGCGCGGGAAAGCTAGCTGAAGCCATTCAGTGCCAGGATGAAGTGACTTCTTTGCGTCCCCAGGACGCCGCCGCGTTTTTTCGGCTCGGGATGCTTTGCCGCGAAGCCCGGCGTACCGAGCAGGCCGTGGAAGCGCTGCGCCGATCCACTCATCTCAGCCCCGGTGACCGCGACCCGCGCGAGGCGCTGACCGAAACACTGGTAGAAGCCAGCCGCTATGACGAAGCGGTTTTAGAAGCTCGCGCTTTGCTGAGAATCGTACCCCGATCCCTGTTTGCCCGCGATGCTTTAAGCATCGCCTATTTGCAGCTTGGAAAAGTCGAAAAAGCGCTGCAAGTCACCGGAGAAATGGTCTGGCTGGACCCGCTGAACCCCGGCCACCACTTCCGGCGCGGCCTGCTGTTTCAGCAGCAGGGCAATCTTCACGCAGCGGTCGGCGAGTACAGCCGCGCTTTAGACATGGCTCACCCGGAAAGCGAGACCTACCAAGATGCCGAAGATGCGCTGGAAATGCTGGACGACGAGCAGACCCGGCAGATTCTTCTGCTGGCCTCGGGCGACTGGTTTTTTCTCTTGAAGCTGCGTCAAAACCCGACCGAAGCCGTCACCGACCGCGGCTTCTGCCTCAGTGAGGATGGTTTAGCCCGGCTTCAGTTTATTCTCCCGCATGAGTTCCCCGAGTGGGCTGCCGGCCGTTCCCTGCCGACCTCCTGGGGCGCTCAGGGCCGGTTCCACTAAGCTGTTATGAGCCTGCTCTCCGGGCCGCACACGCGGGTGATGGGCGTTCTGAACATCACGCCCGATTCGTTTTCCGACGGCGGCCAGTACGAAGGCCCTGATGCGGCTCTGGCGCAGGCGCATCAGATGGCGCGTGATGGTGTGCATCTTTTTGATGTCGGCGGCGAAAGCACCCGGCCTGCCACGTTCGGCGACAATTCTCCTCTGCCTGCCGCCATTGAAATCGAGCGCATCTTGCCGGTTATCACCCGACTGGCATCCGAGCTGCCGCACATTCCTATCTCCGTGGACACCTACAAAGCCGAAGTCGCCGACGCCGCCCTGAATGCTGGGGCGTCTCTCGTCAACGACATCAGCGGCCTGACCTATGACCCCGCAATGGCGGCGCTGGTTGCCGAGCGCGGCGTTCCCGTCATCCTCATGCACCTCTTGGGTCGCCCCCGCGACATTCCGCTGCGCCCCGTCTACGCGGATGTGGTGGCCGACATCAAAGCCTTCTTTGACCGCCAGCTCGCCTACGCCGAGGCCCACGGCATCCGCCATGACCAGCTTTGGCTTGACCCCGGCATTGGCTTCGGCAAGACCATTCAGCACAATTTAGAAATCCTGCGCCGCTTCTCCGAATTCCAGTCTTTCGGCCTGCCGCTTGTTGTCGGCGCATCCCGCAAGCGCTTCCTCGGCACGATCCTCGGCACTGATGACACCCAGGACCGCAAAGAAGGCACCGCCGCGACGGTCGCCCTGTCCATCGCCGCCGGAGCCGCCGTCGTCCGCGTCCACGATGTCAAAGAAATGGCCCGCGTCGCCAAAGTCACCGACGCCATCATGCGCGGCTGGACCGAAGACGCCGTCAAGAAAGGCTGACCATTATGTCCCTCTCCTACGTTCGCTTTTGCCTCGCAGCCGCCGTACTTTTCCTTTGCTGTGCTGCCAGCCCCGCTGACCCGAATACTGCTGCCTTATTGCCTGCGCCTTTCGTCATCACTCTGCATGTCGCTAACGCGCCAGGCAAAGATTATTTTGACCTTGACGATTCCAACTCATCTTTTGACCTGACCATCAAAAATATAAGCAATGGACCGCAGAAAATTTATGCGGAATGGTGTGCTTCCGGTTATTACAACGTGTCGCTCCGAATTACAGCCATCAATGGGCAGTTGCTTTCCGTACCCGTTCCCATCAGCAAAGAACTTCGCCCTTGGGCCGCGAACGCCACACATACTGACACCATATGTCCTGGAAGAGTAATAGAACGACATATCTTTCTGTACGATTTGCGTCTGCTGTATATTGTTACTCCTGAGAGCGAGAAGTCTCAGCCAAGCCATGACAACCGCTTGATCTCGGGGATACGTCTTCCCCGCTTGAGCGGCACGAACAGCAGCCGCTTTGAGACCATCACGGTCTGCGCGGTCTTTGACCCCTCGAACACGTCCGGTCTTGCTTCTACATCAGATCAAATTGTTTCAGCCCCAATTACGCTCAAGACCGGGCTTTAAAGCTGAGAACAATGGCAGAGTACAAAATTGGCGACAAAGTGCGCGTTGTCCAAGTTCCGCCGTATCTTTACCATGACGAGCCAATGGCTCAAGAGACTGCTAAGTTCTTTGAGTGCTGTTTGGGAAAAGCATTTCAAGTTGAGGGTTTCGACGAGAACGGGCAGCTAGAGCTGTGGACAACGGGAAAAGGAAATCCCAGGAAAACTTTTCGTGGCCTAGATACGCACACTATTTGGATTGAGCCGGAATATGTCGAGCCGTGCCGAGAGCGGGGAGGCAATTCGCGGGGCTGAACCCCCATACTTCAAAGAGCAAGCGCCCGCCTGCGCGGGCGAAGAGTTCTTTTCGTTCGCTCGTCTTCTGCCCGCGCAGGCGGGGAGTTGCACTTCAAAGCATGGGGGTTCAGCCCTGTGTGTTCCCTGCTCACACCGTCCGCACGATGATGTCCCGCTCGGCGAGATACGCTTTGATTTCGCCGATGGTGTGGGTGCCGTAGTGGACGATGCTGGAGACCAACGCGGCCTGAGCGCCGCCGTCCGTCACGGCTTCGTAGATATGCTCTAAGTTGCCGGCGCCGCCGCTGGCAATGACCGGAATGCCGACAATGGCGGTGACGGCGCGGGTCAGAGCAATGTCGTAGCCGCCCTGCGTGCCGTCGGCGTCCATCGACGTCAGCATAATCTCGCCTGCCCCTCGGTCTTCCATTTCCCGCACCCAGTCCAGCGCGTCAATCCCCGTGGGGGTGCGCCCGCCGTGGATGTGGACCTCCCACCCCGAAGAAGTGGTGCCGGTCTTCTTGGGGTCCACCGCCACCACGACGCACTGAGCGCCGAAATCTTTGGCGCATTCGGTGATCAGCTCCGGCGTGGTCACCGCTGCCGTGTTGATGCTGGCTTTGTCCGCGCCGGTCTTTAAGATGCGCCGGAAGTCCTCGACCGTCTTGATGCCGCCGCCGACGCAGAACGGGATGAAGACTTCTTCGGCGACGCGCCGGGCGTAGTCAAACATCAGCTCACGCTTTTCGTGGGACGCCGTAATGTCCAGAAAAACAAGCTCGTCGGCGCCCTGAGCATCATAAAGCGCGGCCCGTTCCACGGGATCGCCGGCATCGCGCAGGTTCAAAAAGTGGGTGCCTTTGACGACGCGCCCGTTCTGGACATCTAAACAGGGAATGATTCGGGTGGCAAGCATGGCACAGTATACCCAGCCCTTCAAATTAAGCGCTTGGAAGTTTTCTTGACAAACGGGCTTTTATTCTGTATGATAAACTCATACAGTAAGACAATCCCTCGTTATGAATATCTTTCGCTTTCTTTTACTCCCTGTTGTTCTCCTGCTTGCTCTTTCCCTGCCTTCCTCTGCTCAAACGGCCACGCCGCTGGTTTTACGGGTCGGCGGGGCGGGGGGCTTCAAGCTGCCGGACAAAAACGCGACCGATCCCAAAGCACACGCGGATCGTGCCATTGTCGAAGCCTTTGAGCGCCTTCACCCGGACATCCGGCTGGAAAGCTCTCAGGGTCTCCAAATCGGCGGGCCGGCTGCCGAGTCCAATCTGCTGCTGGCATTTGCGGGTGGGACTGCGCCGGACGTGGTGTATGTCAACTTCCGCACATCGGCGTCCTACGCCCAGCAGGGGTTTTTAGTGCCGCTGGATGATGACCTGAAGCAGCATCCCGAGGTGCTGGCGCATATTCCGCCCGCCCTTCTGCCAATTCTGCGTGACGCCGGGCATGGGCATATTTACAGCATTCCGTACCTGGCTGTCGTGCAGGCGCTGTATTACCGCAAAGACATGTTCCAGGCGGCGGGGCTGGACCCAAACAAGCCCCCCCGCACCTGGAATGAGTTCTATGCCGACGCCCAGGCGCTTACCGACCAGCCAAGAGGCATTTGGGGCTTTGAGTTCGCGCAGGATTTCAGCGATACCGCCTACTTCTGGATCAACTTTCTGTGGCAGGCCGGTGGGGAAGTCGTCAAGCGCAACAAGCAGGGACAGTGGCAGGCGGCATTCAACACGCCGGAAGGGGTAACCGCACTGAAGTTCTACGGCAAGCTGCTTTCTGCCCCGTGGACCGGCAAAGACGGCAAAATCTACCGGGGTGTTGCCGGCCATTCCAGCACGATGGGGCCGGATCGGGCTGCCGGCAAAGTCGGCATGTGGTTTCAGTATCAAAGCACGATTATTGCGAATCAAGCGGATGCCACGCAGATCAACCCAAGCGTTGTCGGCATCGCGCCCATGCCGCGCGGGCCAACCGGGAAGACCGGCAACGAGACCAACGCTTATATGTGGGGCATCTCGTCGCAGATCAAAGACCCGCGTGTCCGGGCCGCCGCCTGGCAGTTTGTGACGTTTATGGCAAGCGACGACGCCGACCGGATCCGCACCAAAGCGTATGTCGAAGCCGGACTTGGCAACACGGTCAACCCTGTGGCGCTCCAAAAGTACGGCTACGCCGATTATACGTCGCCGCAGTCCAAAGTCTGGCTGCAAACCAACAAAACGCTGTTCGCCAGCGGCCACCCGGAGCCATATGGCGAGAACATGAGCCAGATCTACAATCTGCTGGGCGTGCCGCTCGGCGAGATCGAGCAGGATCCGAATGCCGACCCGAAAGTCCTGCTGGACCGGGCGGCGGCATCTGTGGATGCCACGCTGACCGGCTACGTTCCGCCGGAAGTCCGGCAGCGCCGCCATGAAGTCGCCTGGTCTGTCTTTGGGGTGCTGCTGGCAGGGCTGGCTGTGTACGGCTACTGGCAGGCAAGGCTTTGGGCCGGGCGACGGAAGCGAACGCGTCAAAGCCGGGTGTATTCCACACAGAAAACCGGCCCAGCCCTGAGTGTGCATCTGCTGATCTGGCTGTTCATGCTGCCCGCGCTGGCGACGACTCTGATCTGGCGCTACTATCCCCTCGGGCGCGGGCTGGTGATGGCGTTCCAGAACTACCATATTCTGGGCGGGGCGAGCTATGTGGGCCTCGACAATTTCATTGATTTGTTTACAGCGGAGACGTTTTGGACATCTACTCTTAACTCGCTCTTGTATACGCTGATCAGCCTGACCCTGGGCTTCTTTCTGCCGCTGCTGGTGGCGGTAGGCTTGACCGAAGTGCCGCGCGGCAAAGTGTTCTTCCGAACGCTTTATTACCTGCCCGCAGTCACGGCCAGCTTGGCGATCTCGTTTATGTGGAAGTGGTTCGAGGACGGCACCCCGGCAGGGCTGTTCAACTCTCTGCTCGCTTCTGGGGCAGGTCTGCTGCACCTGCATTCTGATCCAATAAACTGGCTCGGGAATCCAAAACTCGCGCTGGTCTCGGTGATCCTGCCGGGCATTTGGGCCGGCGCAGGGCCAGGAAGTCTCATTTATCAAGCCGCGCTTCGAAGCATCCCGGACGAGATGTACGAAGCCGCCGATTTGGATGTGGCAGG
>CAXSZN010000110.1:0-7561 GCA_964241935.1 uncultured Armatimonadales bacterium | reverse complement strand
GGGCGGGGAAGTCGGTCTGGTTTGCAGTTGGATTGGAGACGCTCATGGTTTTTTCCTGGGTACGAAAAGTGCCAGCATGCGAGATCTGGTAATCTCACTATGCACAAATCATGCCAAACGGGAAGATAACACAAGATTGTCCCCAAATTCCTTGAAATAATTCCGGGTTTTTTGCGCTTGTCGCCTTACTGCCGGTGCTTGCTCCAAGTCTCGTAATCCTGCTTACTCGACACCGTCATCGCTTCCATCGCGCGGAGCAGCCATTTTTTCGGCTGCTTGACAAGGTGGCGCTGAACATCTTCAATGATCTTGGGGCTGCCGAGATGCACGTTAGCCGTTTCCCAGCCCATTGCCCACAGCAAGCGCAGCGCATCTTCCTTTCCCTCTTTTTCATCAGCCAGTGATTCCAGCGGAACACGAACACAATCCGGGGCGAGACGCCGCAGGATCCATTCACCGCGCAGCTCGACGTAAGGATCGCGGCAGCGTACTGACTGGGTAACAATCGCTTGATACAGGATTTCCACCGGCCCTGGCTTTTTGATCGCCCACAGCCAGGCCGAGGGAACCAGCGCTTTGGCCTCACGCGCGACTTGACCGCCCTGCCACTTGCCAAGCCCGACAAAGCGCTGATGGCCCAGGCTGCCCAGCCCGGCGCGGCGGCTGACGGTATGGTACGGGGGCCGGGGCGGCGGCAGCAGGTGTTCAATGCCCTCGCGGGCGCTTAACGGCACGTCTTTCTCCGCACCGGGCAGAGCGGCCATCTTTTTCCAGAATGTGTCCGGGTCAGCCAGGTTCTTGTCTGCAACCTCCCGCAGCCAGGCGTGGTCTTCAGCCAGGACAAACGGCTTGCCACCCGCTTTGAGTCCCGCTTCATAGCCGTTTAAAACTGCCTCACACACGGCATCGGCCTTTAAAGTCAGGCCATCCGCAAGACCGGCGCTGACGGCAAGCCGGACCAGGTCAAGCGAGTACGGCATCTGGTGCGCTTCGTCAAAATCGTTCACACCCCAGATCAAGCGGCCTTCTTTGTCGCGCCAAGTGCCGAAGTTCTCAATATGCAGGTCACCGACCGCCAGCAGCACCGGCGCTTTGGCAAGGTCGGGGCAGACATCGGGAAAGACCTGCGCCCAGCGGTAAAATGTCGAGCGCAAAAACGGGAACACGCCTGTCGCCATCTGCGCGTGCTTGAAGTCTAAATCCGCCTTGACCAGCGTTGTCCGTTCTCCAAGCCACGCTTCGTAATCTTGTGTCGCTTTTTGGATGTTCATAAGCCGGGGAACGTCAGCGCAGCAAATTGGCGTAAATGCCCGGCACACTGCCTTCAATGACAATCGCATTCACGGCGCTCTGGTAAAACGCCACCGGGCCGGCCGCGCCGATGATGCCGTAAGCGTAGCCTAAATCGCGCAAGCCCCAGAGCGACTCAATCAGCAGCGCTTTGCCAATGCCGCGTCCCCGGTAAGCCGGGTCAACGCCGGTGGGACCAAAATAGGCTTTACAGGTCGCGTCATACGCCGCGAACCCGGCGATCTTTTTGCCGTCAATCGCAATGAAGCTCGTGATCGGCTGCCGGGAAAGTGTCGTTTCCAGCTCGTCCGCCCAGCCCTGCGTGAAGTGGGTGCGGGCAAACTCGGTCACCGGAGTTCGCTCAAATGAGTTCGGACGCCGCACAACAATGCCGGAGGCCAAGACGCTTGCCGCGCCACCGTCACGCGAAGGCAGCTTATAAAGAGGAACCAATAAATCAGGCATGGCCCCATGTTCCCTACTGCCGGCGGAATCTCCTGCCCGGTGCTTATTCAGCCAGCGCGTTCAGCGTCTTCAAAAGCTCCGTTGCCAGCGCCGCCGTTGCCGTGTCCTGGGCGAACAAGTCTGGATGCAGAGCGCGGGCGAGGGTCCGGCGGGCGCGTCTTCGCTCTTCAGGTCCGAGATGCGCCGCGACAGAGTCCAGCGCCCCGCCGACCCCGCCGCGCATCTGCGCTGATTGCAGCTCGATCCGCCGCTCCGCCGCCGCCAGCTTCATTTCGGCGGTCTTCGCCCGCTCTCGCATCTCGTCCCAGCTTCGTTCCAGCTCGGCAAGCTCCCGGCGCAGCGCACGCACTTTTGCCTTCTGACTGTCATGGCGGGCGCAGATTTTCTCGTGCAGGGCGGCGTCCACCGTGCGCGGCCCGTCCCCTTTCGCGCCAATCAGCTCCCGCAAGTCCTGGCTGCGGTAGATCGTCGCCCGCGAAACTCCCGCCCGCTCGGCGACATCCGCCACCGAAAACGCCGCCCCGATCCGCTCCAAATCCCGCACCGCAGTTTGGACCTGCTGCCGCCGCGCTTCCGGGTCGTGCGGTTTTGCCCCCCGCGCCCGTATTTCTTTGATCTTGCCAATACTTGTCTTACTCACATAAGCATTTTGGCATATTCGCGTTCCGAAGTCTATCTTTCAAATCTACTTGCCGCCCAGCACTGCTGCTAAGCGAATCAAACTTGGGCCGAGCAGCACGACAAACACGGCGGGGAACACAAAAAACACCAGCGGAAACAGCAGGGTCACCGGCAGACGCGCGGCCTGCTCCCGGACCGACTGCACTTTGGCGGCGCGGGCCATGACACTTTGCGCCCGCAGCACGCGCACAATGCTTGTTCCAAGCTGATCCGCCTGCGCCACGGCCGCCACAAACGTCTTGACCTCGCGCATCTCCAGCCGCGCGGCCATGTCTTTGAGCGCCTGCGCCCGCGTTTTGCCGATCTGCGTCTCGTGCCGTGCCCACGCCATTTCGTCAGCCAGCGGCCCGGACATCTTTTCGGTGACTTTCGCCATCGCGCCGTCCAGCCCCATCCCGGCTTCGACACTGACAACCAGCAGGTCAATCACTTCCGGCAGCGCTCTTCGAATCAGCGCTTCCCGCCGCCGGATCGCCTGTTCCAGCAGCGTTTCCGGCAGCGTCAGCCCCGCCGTCAAGCCAAACAAAAGCAGCAGAGTACGCAGCCCCATAGACGGCAGAAGAGCGCAAAGCGGCAGCGTCAGACCGGCGCAAAGCACGGCGCAGACAGCCCGCAGCACGGCAAACTCCCCCACCCCAAGCCGGGCCGGATGGCCTGCCCGCGCCAGGGACCCACGCAGCTTGGCCGACGCCCCGGCAGGCATTAGGCGCATCCCCCAGCCGGCAATCTGAGCGATTGCCGGATGCAGAAACCGCTGCTGCCAGCTTTGTTCCAATTGCTCCTCGGCCAGCGAGCGCAGGGGATTTTCTGTCCCGCGCGGCAGGGCATCAATCCGCCGTGCGACAGCCGCTTGCTCGGTTGTCAGCAAACGAGCAAGCGCCAGCGCGAGAAGAGAGCCAGTGAGAAAGGCAAAGCTGAGTGTCAGGGTAAGGAGCATTGGATTGAGTTCCTGAAAGATCCCGTCCTGAAGGACAGGTCTGAAGGCGAAGCGCCAACCGGTCTGCGACCGAGAACATTTTTGACCGGTGGCTCTCTCGTTTTTCCGCCCGCAGCGCTGGCTACCCGGAGGGCAGGGCGGTTGGCGTCTGCGCCTTCAGACCTGTCCTTCAGGACGGGGACTTATGGCGGGGACTTATGGCGGGGACTTTACGGGCCGCCCTTCCACATGGCTGCTACACATCCAGCGCCACCATGCGCTTGATGATGAGACCGCCGATGATCTGCCCCAAGAACGATCCGGCAATCAAAATATGACCCAGCGGGCTGTCTACCAGCGGCTGAAAATAACTTGGATTTTTCAGATACAGCGCCAGCGCCAGCACCGGGGCCAAAACAATTAAGAGGCCGGCGGACAGGCGGCCTTCAGCGGTCAGCGTCTGCACTTCGCCCGCGATCCGCACCCGTTCGCGGATCGTCTCGGCTATCGCATCCAGCACTTCCGCGAGATTGCCGCCGAGCGGAAGCTGAATAAGAATGGCGGTGAGGACCAGCTCCAAATCAGGAGACTGCACCCGCGCGGCGACGCGCCCCAGCGCAATATCGAGCGGGACGCCCAAGCTGACTTCCCCGGCGACCCAGCCGAATTCCAGCGCCAGCGGCGGAGGCAGCTCTTCGGCGACAGTCTGCACGGCCTGCGAAAATGAGTAGCCGGCCCGAAGCGCCGAAGTCAGCAGCATCAGCGCGTCGGGAAGCTGAGTGTTGAAGCGCCGGCGCCGGGCGTCGCGTTTCGTTTGCAGGACGATTTGCGGCACAGCCAGACCCACTGCGCCCACCAGCAGTCCGCCAAGCAGTCCGTGCGCGGCCAGCAGTCCCAGAACAAAACCTGCTAATGCAATGCCGGCGCAAAGCGCGAGCCATTCGGCAGGGCGCAGGCGCAGGTCAGCTTGCAGCATCAAAAGCCGCAGGCGCGGTTCCCAGTCGCTTTGACTGAGCCACCGTGTCATGGTCGGCAGCGCATCCAGCCGGAGCGCAGTCTCGGCCGCCACATCAGGTGCAGGCTCCGGCATGGACGATGGAGCAGCGAATCGGCCCGTAATCCGGTCCAGGCGGTCGCGTGTCTGCCGGGCCGGATGTTCCCGCGCTGCGGCCAGCGCGTACACGAGGCCGGATGCCAGCACGAAGCTCAAAATAATCAGCAGCAGCGCAGTCATAAACGCAGTCATAGCGGCACAAGCGCGTTCAACAACGGCTCCCAGTGGTAAAGGTCATTTATGGCAATGCGCTCGCCGGAAATCCCGGCGACTTCGGCGATGTGCGTGACCCGGCGGCTGCCGCTCGGGAGCCGCTGCTGCTGAACGATAAGCTGCACCGCCGATGCCGCCTGTTCCCGGACCGCCCGCAGCGGCAGCTCCGCCCCGGCCATCAGCACCAGAGTTTCGAGACGCGCCAGCGCATCGCGTGGGCTGTTTGCATGAATCGTGGACAGGGATCCGTCATGGCCGGTGTTCAGCGCCTGCAGCAAGTCCAGCGCTTCACTTCCCCGGACTTCGCCGAGTATCAGCCGGTCCGGGCGCATTCGGAGCGCATTGCGAACAAGCTGCCGGATGGTCACCTCACCGCGTCCTTCTAAATTGGGCGGACGGCTTTCCAGCGTCACAACATGCGCCTGCTGAAGCTGTAATTCGGCGGCGTCTTCAATCGTGATAATGCGCTCGTTCGCTGGGATAAACGACGACAGCGCGTTCAGCGTCGTCGTCTTGCCGCTGCCGGTTCCCCCTGATACCAAGATGTTCAGCCGCTTCTCGACGCACTGCTTCAGGTATTCGGCAGCCTCAAGCGTCAGTGTTCCCAGGCGGACCAGGTCAGCGACCCCAAGCGGCTGCTTGGCAAACTTGCGAACAGTCAAAATCGGCCCATGCACGGACAGCGGTGGAAGCACAACATTGACGCGGCTGCCATCTGCAAGCCTTGCGTCCGCCATTGGCGACGAGTCGTCGGCGCGGCGGCCCAGCGGCGCGAGGATGCGCTCAATGATCCGGCGCAGATGCGCTTCGTCGTCAAAGCAGATGTCGGTGAGGGATACCCGGCCCCCGCGCTCGGCGTAGACCTGAAAGGGGCCGTTGACCATAATTTCCGAGACGGTCTCATCTTCCAGCAGCGGCTCCAGCGGCCCGAGGCCCACCAGTTCATAAAGTACGGCCTGGACTAAGCTGTCCCGCTGCCGCCCGGTCGGCGCTGAGTTTTCTTCCGCAAGTACACGGTTTGCGGTGAGCGTGACCTGCTCCGACAAGGCTGCTCGCGGCAGGCGGCTTAAACGCGCCGCATCCATGTCTCCCAGCAGACGCGCATGGACACGGCGTTTCCAGATCAACAAAGCGCTGTCAGCGGATGGCATGGAAGCTCCTTGCCAAGCCGAACACACTGCATGCGACTTTCGAGTTCGGGTGCGACAGTGTAAAGGGAACCCCGGCGTTGACTGACGCCGGAACCAGCTTGCCGTCATTGGGGATCAGGCATTGCACGGAGCGGCCCAGCGTCCGCGTAATGTCCGGAAGCTGAAGCCGGTTTGCCGGCGACGCCCGGTTCAGGACCACTTGAATGGCTTCCGGCGCAGCGCAGGAGCCGGAAAGGGCGTCCAGCCACAGGCGCGTGTCGGCAAGCGTCGTCAGATCAAACAAATTGGCAACCAGAAGCACGGTGTCGGCCAGCGAGACCGCCAGGCGCGACGTATCGTGGAGAACAGGCGGCACATCCAGCACGACTTGACAGTTCTCCCGGCGCAGCAGCGACAGGATTTGGTCCAAGCATTCCGGCGAAAGCGAGTCCAGAGGCAGCGGGGCAGACGCTCCGGCCAGCACCCGCAGGCCGCACTCATGCTTCTCCAAATGCTCTTCCAGCAGCAAATAATCTATATCGGCCGTATCGTTTTTGACTAAATCGGCCAGCGTTCGGCGCGGAAACAGATTGAGCATGAGGGCAGCGTCCCCAAACTGCGTATATAAATCCAGCAGCACGGTCGGCGCTTGCGTTTCTGCGGCAAGAGCCGCCGCGAGATTAACCGCCAGAGTCGTTTTACCGATGCCGCCCTTTGCACCGCTGACAGCGATCACCTTTCCTCCGGCGCTTGGCGCGGCATCGGCGGCGAATGCCGGAGAGCGCCGCCGCTGCGCCTCGGCATGGACTGACCGGACACAGTCGCAGAGTTCGGCAGGCGTCACCGCGCTGCCGACACTGTCTTTTGCTCCGGCCCGCATCGCCGCCCGCAGGTCTGCGCTTGAAGCGTTCGGGGTGACCAGAATAACTTCCAAAGGCAGGCCGGAGACGGTCAGCTTTTCGGCTGCGGCTAGCCCGCCGTGCGGCGGCAGACCGGCGGATACTAGGACAATGTCCGGCCGCAGCAGGTGCGCCAGCCGAACCGTTTCCCGCTCATCCCGCGCTACACCCGCCGCTTCGATTTCAGGGTCATCTGCCAGTCCGGCGCAAAGGTGCTGCCGGTCCTCAAAATTGGCGGCAATCAGTACTTGGATCATGGCTGCCGGCTCGGGAAAGAAACGGGCGGAGCGGGCTTTTCTTTGTCGCCGCCGCCTTGCTGCAAGGCCGGAAAGTCTTTGTCAAAATCGGTTTTGCCGACATCAGGCCGGCTGATCGGCAGGTTTTCCAGGCTGCCGGGCAGCGGCGGATATGCGCCGGCAGTGTGCGGCGTGACGATCTCCGGCTGAATGAGTATCAGCAGCTCGTTTTCTTCTTTGCGGGTCGTGGTGCTTTTAAAGAACTCTCCCAGCACCGGGATTTGGCTCAGCAGCGGAATACGGTTCACCTGGCGCGAAACGGTGTTGGAGTACAGGCCGCCGATGACCAAAGTCTCGCCGTCGGCCATTTGCAAAGTGGAAGTCGCCCGGCGCACGGTGAGCGCCGGCACGGAAAAGCCTGAAAGCTGAAGCGCCGCGCCGTAGTCCAGCTCGCTGACTTCGGGCGTCACCGTAAGCTGGATCAGCTTGTCGCCGACCAGCGCCGCTCCTACCGACAGCCGCACCCCGTAGGGCTTATACTCGATAGAAACCGAAGCATTTGCGCCGCCGGTGCCGTTGCTGGACTGCGCGACGGGAATGGGTATCTCGCCCCCCACTAAAATGCTGCCTTCCGACCCGTCGAGTACCATGAGGATTGTTTGCAGGGTTTCGCGCAA
>CAXSZN010000109.1:0-8679 GCA_964241935.1 uncultured Armatimonadales bacterium | reverse complement strand
GCCGGCCACGCCGTCGGCTGGCCGTTCCCGCGCGGCGGCTCGCAGCGCATTATTGATGCGCTTGTCGCGCATCTGAAGTCGCTGGGCGGAGAAGTGGAAGTCGGCCACCGGTTCGAGTCACTAGCCGAGCTGCCCCCCTCGCGTCTGGTGTTCGGGGACATCACCCCCAAGCAGCTTGTGCAGATTGGCGGCGATACCCTTCCCGCCCGCTACCGTCGGCAGCTTGAGTGTTACCGCTACGGCATGGGCGCGTTCAAGCTGGACTGGGCCTTAGACGGCCCGGTCCCGTGGAAGTCGCCGGAAGTGGCAAAAGCCGGAACCGTGCATCTCGGCGGAACCCGCGCCGAGCTAACTGCGTCCGAACACGCCGCCGCGCACGGCGAAATCAGCGACAAGCCGTACATCTTGCTGGCCCAGCAAAGCTTGTTTGACCCCACCCGCGCCCCGATAGGAAAACACACGGTCTGGGGCTACTGCCATGTCCCAAACGGCAGCACGACCGACATGACCGAGCGCATTGAGAACCAGATCGAGCGGTTCGCGCCCGGCTTCAAGGACCGCATCCTTGCCAAAAACGTCATGGACCCGGCAGCGATGGAGCGGTATTCCGCCAACTACATCGGCGGCGACATCAACGGCGGCGTCCAGGACTGGGCGCAGCTTTTCACCCGTCCCCTCCCCCGCTGGACCCCTTGGTCCACGCCCGTGCCCGGCCTCTACCTCTGCTCGTCGTCCACGCCCCCCGGCGGCGGCGTCCACGGCATGTGCGGCTACTACGCCGCAATGGCCGCGCTGGCTTGGCTGAAGAACCAAGCCTTTCCAGCAACTTAACAACAAATTGATGAGGTATCTGCAATGGATCAGGCTGACGTGAGTTTCTACGAGGCGTGCACTGGACTAGCTTATTTCTTAGCGACAATAGCAATGCTGCTTGTGGGGATGATGCAAGGGAATAGAAATAACAAATCGCCCGAACATATCCTGAGCTTCCGCAGACCGGTTGCACTCAAGATTAGCGGGGGGATGTTTGCTTTGCTCTTCCTGGCAACGGCGGCGTACTTTGCTTTCACTGCAAGCTGATACGGCTCTAGTGCTTTCGGATTTTGGTCTATCTGGCTTTTCTACATTCCAATCACTCTTGTACTCACCGTGCTATGCATTTTCTTAATTGGTCCATATGACGTATCCGTCGATATACAAATGAAAACCTGTCAAGTTACTAAGGGCTGGGTATTCCATCCGCGAACGCGCAAGTATTTTTTGACGGCAGCGTCCTCTATATGCGTCTGTGCAGGTGGAGAAGCGTATTATGTGTTTTTAGTCATTGGAGACGGCACACATACGCGCTTGATGCTTGAACCAGTGAGTGGTAAAAATGATGCAATTACCTACGCTCAGAGGATTGGCGACAGGTTACAATTACCTGTCAAAAACATACCATTGCGGCAGTTGCGTAGCTTGAACTAGGAGTGAGTTCCAGTCCGCTCACTTCCGGCATAAACCGTCATACCAGTATCCCGCAGAAATCCTACCAGGGTTTGGTTGTTTAGCTCTGCCAACTCAGCGGCAAGCGAGGACGCCGCCGAAACCGAGCAGACGACGGGGATGCGGGCCATCAGGGCTTTTTGGGTGATCTCAAACGAGGCGCGGCCACTGACAAGTAAAATCAAAGGCTCAGGATCGGTCCAGGGCAGCCAGCCTTGCTCAACGCCGAAGCCGATGGCTTTGTCGGTGGCGTTGTGGCGTCCGATGTCTTCGTAAACGCACAGGCATTCACCGGAGGCAGTGAACAGACCGACAGCATGGAGGCCGCCGGTGCTTTGGAACGCTTCCTGGCGGCGGCGCAGGATGTGGGGCAGTTCCAGCAGGGTTTCTTGGCTGAGGCTGCCGACGGTCGGCGAGGGCAGAGGTTCGGTCTGCATGGCGACGGCGTCTAAAGCGGCTTTGCCGCACAGGCCGCAGCTTGTGCCGGCCATCAGGGTCCGCTGCCACAGCCGCTCGGCGGCAGGGATTTTGTTGAGGCGCACGGTGACGATGTTCGGGATTTCAGCTTCGGCGGCTTCCCCTTCATCACAGTGACGGATCTGGCCGATGTCGGCGTTTGACTCAATCACGCCTTCGGTCAGCAGCAGGCCGCGCGTGAGCGCGAAGTCGTCGCCGGGCGTCCGCATGGTGACCGTGAAGCGCTCGGAACCCAAACGGATTTCAAGCGGCTCTTCGACCACCAGCGCGTCGTCTTGGTCTGTCCACTGGCCGCCCCGCAGGCGCGTGACGACACGAGTTTTAGTGGCCACTGTCGGAGAGGACATGGTAGGTGAGTGTCCAGGAAGCCGCAACGGTCTTGCCGTCGGCTTCGGCGTAGGGGTAGATAAAGTAGTTGAGAGGGCCAGCCTTTTGCGGCGGAGACAGGGTCAGATCACGACCGCGCGAAACGGCAACGGCACTGCGCTCTAAAACCAGGCTGCCGAAGAGCGAATCAGACACCGCCTGTTGACCGGCATCGGCCCACCGGCGGGCATCGGCGGCATCTAAGGGAACCCAGCCTCTGCGCGGGTCTTGAAACCAGACCCAGCAGTGATAGCCTGCGATTTTGCCGTCAATCGGCAGCGGATCGGCAACCGGGATACCAGACAGCGGAAAGCCAAACTCCAAAACAGCAGGGATCTTCAGCGAGCGCGAGAGCGAAATCAAATAAGAGTGCAGGTCGGAGCAGTTGCCACTTTTGTAATCGCACACAAACGCTGAGTCGCCCTCCGCGTACTTTGGCGAGACTTTCTGATAGTCATAGTGCATGGTCGCGACAACGTGCTTGAACAAGTTGTGTTCTTTTTGCAGCGGCGTCTTGTCATTGACCGTGACTTGTTTAGCGATGCCCTCAAAGCGGCCGCCGACAGGCACGCGGCTGTCTGGGGCAATGTCTGAGGCCAGAGAAAACGACGCAGGAGCAGCATCGTTTAAGACGCTAACCTGCTTCCGGGCCACGGTGAACTGCACGGTGACTTGAAGCGGCTGATCCGGCCTTGTGTCATGCAGGTAGACCATACGGTTACCGTAATGGTGTTCGGTTGTGATCTTGCAGGCAACAGGCGCAGTGACCGTGAGCGCTGAGATTGCCTGCCACGGGCTGTCTGACGGAATGGGCAGCCAGAGGTCTTCTGCCTTAGTGCCAACCGGAGCCGCTGGAACCGCGGCTGTGTAGGTGAAATGCGTTGTCAAAACACGCGGCGTCTGTGCTGCTGCCGGCAGTCCCGCGCTTAATAAGGCCAGCGCGGCGATGCTCGAAAAATCTCGTCTCTTCATTGATGCTTTCTTAGCGCAAATGGCGGAAGCGGATGGGAATCGAACCCACCCCCCGCGTAATGCGGGACACTGGTTTTGAAGACCAGGGAGGCCACCAGACCCCGAACGCCTCCAATTATACTGTTCGCCAGAAGCCCCTCAACCCCCAATAATGGGGGAGCCAGAGTGCCGACAAGAGGCTTGTTGCTTTCTTCTCATGCTCCCCCATTATTGGGGGTTGGGGGGGCTTCTATACTACCTCAACACGACCCGCCGACGGCTCGGTCACCCTGCCGATGACTGCGGCAGAAACACCGTGCGACGCCATTGCGTCCAGCATGGCTTCTGTTTTATCCCCGGCAACCGACAGCAGCAAACCCCCGGACGTTTGCGGGTCGAACAACAGCTCTGCGATGGCGGCTTCCACGGTAGCAGCCACGGACACAAAGCCGCCGAAGTAGTTCTTGTTGCGCTCCGTTCCACCCGGCCCAATGCCCTGACGCGCCATCTCTAACGCGCCCGTCAGCAGCGGCACCTGGGAGGCATCAACCCGCGCCGTCATGCCGGACGCCCGGAGCATTTGGTATAAGTGCCCCATCAGGCCGAATCCCGTGACATCCGTGCAGGCATGAGGGCCGACTTCCGCCGCTGCATCTCGCGCCGCCCGGTTCAGCGTCCGCATGGAGTTCAGCGCAGCGCCGATGGCCTCCTCGCCTGCGGCCTGCTGCTTGATACCGGTGGTAATAACGCCGATGCCGAGCGGCTTGGTCAAAAGGAGCGCATCGCCGACTTCCGCCCCAGCGTTGGTCCAAATCGCGTCTGGATTGACCGTGCCGGTGACGGACAGGCCGAACTTGATCATGGGGTCGTCTACCGTGTGTCCGCCGAGAAGTGCCACCCCTGCCGCCTGGCACTGAGCCAAGCCGCCGCGCAGGATCGCGTTCAAGATTTGCGGATCGGTGCCGGACGGGAAGCAAACGACGTTCAGCGCCGTGATAGGAACGCCGCCCATGGCGTAGACGTCCGAAAGCGCATTGGCAACCGCGATTTCGCCGTAGGCAAACGGGTCGTCCACAACCGGCGTGATGAAGTCCACCGTCTGCACCAGCGCTTGGTGCGTGTTCAGGCGGTACACCCCGGCGTCGTCCAGTGTCCCAAAGCCCACTAAGACATCCGGGTCACGCGGCACATTCGTAAACAGGTCTTTCACTGCGGCGTTCAGGTCCCCCGGACCAAGTTTCGCCGCTCAACCTGCGCCCGAGACCATTTCCGTCAGCCGCTTCGCGGCATTCATATCAGTCATCAGCATCATCACCTCCTTTCCAGCAGCATTCTGTCAGTCTTTAAACGGCGCAGGCAGCGGCCCGTTGGCACACTCAATCCCGCCCGCCTCTTCCGGCGTCAGCCATTTGACATGACCATCTAGGTACGAATAGTTGCCTGCATTGGAATGCAGTGTGCTTCCAGAAAATTCCCGTCCGCAAGAAGTTTTCGGAACTGTACGAAAGTAGTGGTCGCCGTCGTTGTCGCTCCAGCTTGCGTCTACATTTAGCCAAATCGTCGAAGGAGTAAGAAGGTTGGCTTCATGCATCCCGAGTATCGTTTTGGTCGGATACGGTGGCACGAACACATACAGTCTCGGCAAGTTATAGGTGTAATCCACTGGGTAACTGCCAGACACGCTGAGTGGGTCCAAAACAAGTTGATCTGCAATCAAGTTGGTCGGATGATCCGGGCAACGGAATACTTCAACATTCTTCAAGTACGGATACATCGCCTCGGCCCAATGATTAGGGATTGACGGATAATTCCCGCTGTTGTCCTGAACATACTGCTGCATTGCCAGCGCGAGCTGCTTCAAGTTGCTCTGGCAGACGGTTCGGCGGCCCCGCTCCCGCACAGTGGCGAACACCGGGAACAAGATCGCGGCGATGATTGCGACAATAGCCACGACGACGAGCAGTTCAATTAGTGTAAAGCCAATTGCCTTCTGTTTCCTACAAGTGCTGTCCATTATGCACCTCCCACTTCAGTTGCTGTTCTTAAACGCAGAAGTGAAGGCTTTGGGTTCGGTTTCAAGAAAGTCAATTTGGAGTCCCCCCAGCCCCCAATAATGGGGGAGCCAGAGAGGAACAGGCTGTGTCCTTTTCTAAATCCGGCTCCCCCATTATTGGGGGCTGGGGGGACTTCTATCCATTCCAAAACCGCAAGTCACCGTCGCGACGGGTCAGGCCGATGCTGTCTAGGTATTCCAGCAGCGGCACGGAGAACTTGCGCGTGGTACTTAAAACTTGGTTCAGCTCGGAGACGCGCAGGCCAGCGCTGGCTGTCAGTGCACTTTGCAGCGTCGGCCCGATGTCCTCTATGGCAGATTGGTGGAAGACAACCGTGCGGTTGCTGGTCCGGTCCGTCGCGGGGATCAGTGCTCCGGACTCCACCAAGTAGAAGTAAAGCGTCTTGCGGCGGCGGTCACGCTTCAGCACGGCGTCAAGCTCCGGCGGCTTCAGGCCGCCTTCTTTGAATTGAGTCTCGATTTCGCGGACAATCTCTCGTTCAATCGGCGATAGCGCAGCTTCCGGGGAATAGCCGTGCGCCCGGACCAAGCCGTCCAGCGCTTCCAGCGTTCCAGCCTCGGATAGAGTTTGGAGCAGCAGTGTGTATGCTGCCGGTTTCAAAGGCGGCGGCAACTGACGCCGCAGCTCTTCCGACGGCATCCCGCGCCGGGTCGGGTGCTTGGCGTGGAAGCGCATCACAGCTTCAGTTGTTTGCGCGGCAAGCGCGTCAAAAACGGCACGGTGCAGAACCAGCGTCGGTGAGCATCGGGCAATCGGCAGGTCGAGTCCCGAGACTTCTTCGCGAAAGCCCAGATCTGACGCAAGCTGCTTTGGGTCTCGGCCTGCCGGACCGGCTTCGCGCAGCTTGGCAAGAACTCGCTCAATGGGCGTGCCGGATGCTAAAACCTGAACCTGCCGCAACAGGGCGTCGTCAGCCTGCGTGTGCTTGAGCGGATAGGGATCAACAATGATGCCGCCACCGATAGTTTCTGCGGGGGAAGGCAGACGCACAACAAACGGATCGCCGCAGGCAACGGCCGCATCTTGGCCGAGGCGCATCTGCACAAACGCTGTTCCACCGGGAGCGATTTCGTCCTGACCCAATGGGTAAACCCGCGCGGTCACTTCCGCCGTGCCGTAATGCAGCATGACGGCCTGGCCGCGCTTCAGCGGCTTGGCGGCGGACGCAAGCAAAGAAAGACCGGCATCAACGATGCGTGTCGGACGCAGCGTTCCCGGCGTTGCCAGCGTGTCGCCATGCGTGATGTCTTCTTTTTTGATGCCCCGCAGGTTGACCGCCGTGCGCCAGCCGGGCTGCGCGGCAGTGACCGGCTGCCCATGCACCTGCAAGCCGCGCACCTCGGCCCGCAGCCCGCGCGGCAGGATTTCCACCATTTGCCCGACTTGGAGCTGTCCCCGGCGCAGGGTCCCGGTCACAATTGTCCCCTGCCCCGTCAGCGTAAACACTCGGTCTACCGGCAGCGAGAAGTACGGGTGTTCTTCGGGCGCGGCGGCGTGTTCCAGCTCCTCGCTTAATGCCCTTTGGAGCGCGTCCATGCCTCCGCCGGTTTGCGCCGATACGAACAGCAGCGGCGCGTTAAAAAGAAACGTCTGCGACAGAAAGCCGCGCAGCTCTTCGGCAACAAGCTGGCGCTCCTCGGCGTCCGGCACTAAATCGCTTTTCGTAATCGCGACAATGCCACGCTTCACGCCAAGCAAGCCCATCAGCGCGACATGCTCCGCCGTCTGCGGCTTGATGCGCTCGTTTGCCGCAATGACCAGCAGGGCCGTGTCAATCCCGGTCGCCCCGGCAATCATTGTCTTGACGAACTTTTCGTGACCCGGCACATCAATGAAATCAACTTCGCCGCCTGGCATGGCAAGATGAGCAAAGCCCAGCACAATGGTCATGCCTCGCTCCCGCTCTTCGCGGAGCCGGTCGGTTTCGGTCCCCGTCAGCGCCCGCACCAGCGCCGTTTTGCCGTGGTCAATATGGCCTGCTACTCCGACTGTCAGATGCTTCATACTGCTTCTTTGAGGCACCGAAGAACGAGTAGTTGAAAACTACTCGCCGGAAGAAGCGTCCTATGGACGGGAAGAAGGCTTTTCTTCCACCCAAAGGGTGCCTCTCCTAGCGAGTAGTTTTCAACTACTCGTTCTGCTTCGTTTGCCGAGAACCCGTCAACAACGCCATCTTCATGGCTCCCACAATCAGCGGAAATTCGCCGTCGCGCACTGTCCGCACGTCTAGCGCGAACATGCCGTCCGACAGAACTCCCATGACCGCCGGACTGCCCTTCCGCATGGCTTCGGCAAGCTGCTCCACGCTTAGGTGCTCCGGCTTGACATGAACCAGCGTTGTCGGCAGCGGCACGGTCGGCAGTGCGCCGCCGCCCGTATAGCCGGCACCGTCCGCAAGCGCTGCGTCTATGCCCGGCAGCTTCGCCAGGGCGTTTCGCAGCCGCCGCGCTCGCTTTGTTAGAGATTCTTTGGTCTGCGACAGCATGTGGAGCACCGGCACGGCCTCCGCTAAACGCTCCTCATCCAGGTACAGCCGCAGGGTCGCTTCCAGCGCGGCCAGCGTCATCTTGTCGGCTCGCAGCGCCCGGAACAGTGGGCTTGCCGCCATGCGCCCTATCGGCCCTGATCTGCCCAAGAGTATTCCGCACTGCGGTCCGCCCAGCAGCTTGTCGCCGCTGACCATCGCCACATCTGCGCCGGCTTTGAGCGTCTCCTGCACCGTCGGCTCATACGGCAAGCCAAAGCGCGTCATATCTATCAACGCCCCGCTGCCCAGATCGTTCATCACGAGCAGCCCACGCTCCCGCCCCAGCCCCGCCAACTCCGCCACCGACGTTTCCGACGTAAACCCGATGATCTTGTAGTTGGACGCATGAACTTTCAGCAGCACTTTCGTGTCTGCCGTGATCGCTTGAGCATAATCGCTCAGGCGCGTCTTGTTGGTCGCCCCGACTTCTACCAGCCTGCCGCCGCACTGCACAATCACATCCGGCACACGGAACCCACCGCCGATTTCCACCAGCTCGCCCCGCGAGATGACCACTTCGCCGCCTGCCGCGACCGAGGACAGCGCCAGCAAAACCGCCGCCGCATTGTTGTTGACGACCAGCGCTGCTTCCGCCCCGGTCAGCGTTTGCAGCAGCTCTTCAATCTGCCCGCCGCGCCCGCCGCGCTTTCCCGTCGCTAAATCCAGTTCCAGATTGGAATAGTGCCCAGCCACGGCCAGCACCGCCTGTACCGCCGCGTCCGCCATCGGTGCCCGTCCCATGTTGGTGTGGATGACAATCCCCGTCGCGTTGACAACCCGCTGCAATCGCCGCAGGTC
>CAXSZN010000108.1:0-9096 GCA_964241935.1 uncultured Armatimonadales bacterium | reverse complement strand
GGTTGGCGTCTGGTCCGGCGTCGGCGGCGAAGGCGGCGGTGCCGAGACCGTAGGCGCGTTCGGGTTGCTTGTCCGTGCCACATTGACCGGATGGGTGTGCGGCTGCGGCGGCGTCGGATGCGTGATACGGGGCAGCGGCTTTGGCGGTGGCGGCGTGTGCTGCTTGGGCGGTGGCGGCGGGGGCTTCGGCTTGGTCTTCGGCGGCGGGGGCGGGCGCTTAAAGACCTTAATCTCGGTCTCCCTCACTGCCGGAATGACGCTTTTGCCGAACAAGCTGGAGTGAGACACCAGGACGATCCAGGCGATGTTGACCACCACCGACGCCCCGAAGGCCCAGGCGAGAATGCGGTCGGACAGCTTTCGCTCAAGCGTCAGGTTCTTTTTCTGAAGCTCGATTTCCGTTTCCAGGGGTTCTAACTGTGGATTTTCGTTCATAGAATTACTAGGACAAAAGGTACTGGCGAAGGTTACTGGGCTGGGCCGCTGGGATCAACCGGCGTGGTAGCGATCATGACGCCAACCGGGTCGGTCGAGCCGGGAATATGAGACTCGTTCACGGCATCCATGACATCAATGATGTTTTGGGTCGGGCGGCTCTTGTCCACGTTGACGACGAAGATCGTGTCCGGCTTGGCGTTCAGCATCGCCTGCATCTGCGGCTGAAGCTGGTCCGGGGATACTTCCGTCGTGTTCAGGAAGAACTGGCCGGCCGGATTAACCGTGACGATCACCTGCGGCGGCGGCTTGCCGGGGTTGCTGCTGTTCTTCGGCAGGCTGATGTCCATGCCGCGCATTTTCACCATCGAAAGGCTGGTGAACATAAAGAAGACCAGCAGGAAAAAGATCGTGTCAATCATCGGAATGATCTCGATCCGCGCCTTCTTCATCGGCTGCCTTTGGATATTAACCCGATTTTTCATCTTACTTCTGACCCTTTACTTCTGCGCCTTC
The DNA here is from genome assembly GCA_964241935.1 of uncultured Armatimonadales bacterium. Classification (GTDB taxonomy): domain Bacteria; phylum Armatimonadota; class Armatimonadia; order Armatimonadales; family Capsulimonadaceae; genus JANXMY01. The sequence goes on along the minus strand of CAXSZN010000108.1, from coordinate 8,145 downwards.
TGATCGGTGGTGGCGATCATCAGCGACGCCGGGTTCGCCTGCTGGGCGATGCTGAGCGCGTACTGGAACTGCTCCACCTGCTCGTTTTTGTCGCAGTTGATGACAATCACGATGTTCGGGTTGTCTGCAACTTTTTCCTGAAGCTGAGGCAGGATGTCGCTGTACTTGACCGGCGCACGGTCCACATAAAAGTTGCCTTTGTCGTCCACCGTCAGCACCACTTTCGTGCGCGGCTTGGACTGCGCCGTGCTGCTGACCGGCAGCGCCACTTTTTTGGCCGACATCTGCACCTGCGAGATGCTCGTAATCATAAAAAAGACCAGCAGGAAAAAGATCGTGTCAATCATTGGAATGATCTCGATCCGCGCCTTTTTAAGCTCGGTTCGCTGCAACTTCACCGCGAATGCCCTCCGCGCCGCGCAGGTTCGCCAGAATGTTCATGAGCTGGGTCGCCCGCACTTCCATGTCGGCAATAATCTCTTTGACTTTCTCGGTCAGGTAGTTGTAGCCGATCAAAGTCACAATCGCGATGGCAAGGCCGGTCGCAGTCGCAAGCAGCGCTTCCGCAACACCGCCGGTGATGGCGTTCGGGTTGTTCAAGCCCTGGGCAGAGCCGACGACGTTGAACGACTTGATCATGCCCGTGACCGTTCCCAAAAGGCCGAGCAGGGGCGCGATGGTGATGATCGTGTCCAAAACGCCCAGATGGCGGTACAGCAGCGGGGTTTCGCGCAGCGCCAGCTCTTCCATCGCCCGCTCAATCGTGTCCGAGTCCATGTTCCGGTTGCGGATGCCGTTTGCCAGCAGGCCGGCGACCGGGCCAGGGTGCTGGTCGCAGACCGCCAGAGCGTCATTGACCCGCCCGGCCACCAGATGCTCGCGCACCTGCTCGGAAAGCACTTCATTGTCGGCGGACGCTTTGTTGATGGTGATGAACCGCTCAATCATGAACCCCACCGAAAGAAACGCGCAGAAGGCCAGCGGGTACATGACCGGACCACCGGCTTGAATTAAATGGAACGGATTTCCCATAATCTTGACTTACTCCTTGATACTCTAAACTTGGATGCTGTGAACTAGGTTTCGTGAACTAGGTTTCTTGAACTTGATTTCGTGAACTAGGTTTCGTGAACGCGATACGGTGACCGAATGTCAAAAAGCTCCCAGTTCGGCTGGACAGCAGTGTCCGGCAACAGGGAGCCTTTTGTAAAAACTACGGCGTTCTTAAAAGGATTTGCTCTTGGAGAGAACAGCGAGACGCTTGCGGGTTTCGGCAAAGAACGGATCTGACAGCCTCGGCATCGAAGCGTCACTCGGGAAACAAGCGGTAGCGAAGAGTATACACGCAGAAACCAGCGTTTGTCAAGAAGCAGACGTGAGTGAGGGGCAGGCGGAGAAGAAATTCTCGGGAAATAAGTTCAGAAGATGCCCAAAGAGAAATCTTCTGCGAGAGGTTTACGCGGGCCTGGAGATTATGCCGCCAGGAGGAGCGGAAGCGGGGCGTGGTCTTCCGCAAGATCGGCGGCATGAAGCACGCAGTTCCGGCCTGCGACCTTTGCGGCATACAGCGCCTGGTCCGCCGCTGACACCAGGGCTTCTTCGCCTTCCATCTCGGCAAGCAGCGTGGCCGCGCCGATGCTGGCGGTGACCGGCCGCTCCGGCCACTCCGCATGTTCGACAGCAGTCCGCAGCCGCTCGGCCAGCACCATCGCGCCGCCGGCATCAGTCAGCGGCAGGATCACAATAAACTCTTCGCCGCCGTACCGGGCAAAAAAGTCGGTTTCCCGGCCCTGACCGCGAATGATCGCCGCCAGGCGGCGCAGGATTTCGTCTCCCGCCGGATGCCCGAAACTGTCGTTGTAGGCTTTAAACGAGTCGACGTCTAAAAGCAGCAGGGACAGCGCGGTGCCGTAGCGGCGTGCCTGGTTCATTTCCTGCAGGAGGCGCTGCTCGAAGGCCCGCCGGTTGCCGAGGCCGGTCAGGCTGTCGTGGAGGGCCAAACTCTCAAGCTGCCGGTTTGCGTCTTCCAACTGGCCTTTTTGCTGCTCCAGCACGGCGGCATATTCGGTGATCTGGACCATCTGGCGGCTGATCTGGCCGGCGGTGCGACGCCGCTCGGAGATGTCGGCAAACGTCGCCACCACGGCATAAGGCTTTGCTTCCTCGGCCCGGAACAGCGGCTTGGCATTCACCGAGACCCAGAGCATCTCGCCGGGAAGCCCGCCCGGCCCGCTTCGGCGCGGCAGGCCCATGACGACGTTATGCTGCGCCACACCCCGGCGCAGCGACGCCATCAGCGGATAGGAACCCTGCGGAAACTTGGTGCCGTCTTCCCGCACCGCCGCAAACTCCGGATTGATCGGACGCAGGCCGTCCACTTCCGTGCGGGTCATTTCTAAGATCTGCTCGGCGCTGTCGTTCCACAGCGTCACGACTCCGGCGGCATCCAGCACGATCAGACCTTCGGAGATGGAGGCGATGGCAATGCGGAACCGCTCTTCGCTGTCTTTTACAGCAATCTCCGCTGTCCGCCGGGCAACCTCGGTGCCGACCCACTGGGCCATAAGGCGCAGCAGCTCCCGGTCTCCGGTGGTAAACAAGCGCGGGTGGGGCTGGTAGCCTGCAAAGCAGAGCGTTCCCCACACAGCGCCGTTGACCCGGACCGGCGCACCCAAATACGCTTCCAGGCCGAAGTTCCGGTAAGCCGCCGTTTCGCGCCGCTCGGTCGCGCCGGCTTCCTCGAAGCTGACGGCGTCCGCCTTTTTCAGCGTTTCCGCGCAGTATGTGCTGCATGTCGCGAACTCGGTGCCGATCTTGAGAACGCCGCCGGGCGAGACGGCTTGAACAATTTGATACCGTTCATTCTGGACTTCCGCCAGTGTTCCAATGGTCAGGCCAAACTGGTCCGCGCCGAGCGAAAGCATTTCCTGCGTCTTTTCCTCGAACGACAGGTCCTGCCGCGAAGTCACATTGTACAGCGTGTGCATCCGCTCCTCGCTGCAGCGCAGGGCTTCTTCCGCCTGCTTCTGGGCGCTGATGTCAATATCTGTGCTGATCGCGCCGATAATCGCGCCGTCCACGCCGCGCAAGGGAAAGATGCTGCCGTACAAATGCACTTCCGTGCCGTCCGGCCGCCGAAATGTCCGCTCAATGCCTTCCTGACTTGCTCCCTCAAACACGGCGGCGACCGCGCACTCGATCTCGCTGCGGCACGCGCCGGAGTAGATCGTGTCCCAAATGGAAGCGCCCAGCACGTCGGGCAGAGCATAAAGGCGCTGAAACGCCCGGTTCCACTCCATCATGCGCCCCTCTTTGTCAAAGCAGACACAGGCAGTCGGCAGGCCCTGAAACAGCTCCTGAAAGCGGCCTGATGCCTGCGCCAGAAGCGCATTTGCCGCCGCCATGCTTTGCGTGTTCAGCACCATCTCTTTCTGCTGCGTTTCCAGCGTTTGCCGCGCGGCCGCGCTTTGTGCCTCGCTCCGGCCGGCACGGCGCATCGTCCAAACCAATAATCCCGTCAAGCTTATCAGAACAAGCGCGAGGAACAACCCTGCCGCTTGGACGAAGTGCAGAAAAGAACCCGGTACTTGCTGAAAACTGCTGGTGGAAAAAATGTTCATAGAAAAGTCGTTTCTACGTGCTGCTCAAAAAGAATATCGGTGTTCTCCCGTCAGAACTAGAGACGTTTGTCTGCGGAACGATGCGCGTTCCGGGTTTAGCCGGCTGCTTCCGGCGGTATCTCTAACAGCAGCATTCGCGCTGCGTCTTGAGAGCAGGATTGAAGGAGAAACCAATGAGCGATACCACAGTGACAAAGATCGACTCGGCGCATTCGCCGCACGGGGAAATGGGCCAGAAGTACCTGGCTTCCGGCAAAACAGTCGCGATGCGGCTTTGGGAAGAAACACCCGCCGGCGACCCCAAGCCGCCGGCGGCGCGGGAGTATGAGACGGTCGGCTATGTGATTGCGGGCCGCGCCGAGCTGCATCTAGAGCACGGGCAGATGGTTGTCTTGGAGCCGGGCAACTCGTGGACCGTGCCGATGGGCGCGTCCCACACCTACAAGATTTTGGAGCCGTTCACTGCCGTGGAAGCGACTTCCCCGCCGGCCCAGGTGCATGGCCGCGATGAAAGCTGACACCGCCAACACCGGCAGTGGACGGGTGCTGTTTTTGCAGGGAGCGTCCAGCGCCGGGAAAAGCACGCTGGCGGCGGCGCTGCAAGCGTCTCTGCCCGAGTATTGGTGGATGCTGGAAGCGGACGACATCACCCGGATGCAGCCGACTTCGGAGCGCAGCGGCTGGTGGAAGCCGACGCCCGAAGAAAGGCCGCACCCCTCCTGGAACCCCGACCTGCGCCTGGAACAGTGGCTGGCGGGCTATTTCGGCTGCCTGGCGATGATTGCCCGGACCGGAAGCAATGTCATCGCCGTCGGCGGCTGGCTGCAAACATCGTGGCTGACACAGCTTGCGGACACTCTTGACGGCATAGAGGCGCTCTGCGTCGGCGTCTGCTGCCCACCCGAAGAACTGGAACGGCGCGAGCTGGCGCGGGGAGACCGAGGTTTAGGTTATAGCCGGTCGCAGTGGGAATTAGTTCACACTCATGCGCCCTATGATGCCGCTGTGGATACGTTTGCCCAGACAACAGAAGAGTCTGTCAGGGCGGTTAAGACACTGCTGGCATCTCCGCCGCCCGTTCCATTCTTTGCTCGCATCCGGGCCGAAAACAGGGACCTGATAGAATTGTGAGCGCCTCATGGCCGACGACTTTTTAGAGATACTGAAGCAGCATGGGGCTGACGGCCAAAATGCGGGGGATCAGTTCGGCGGGTCGAACAGCGGCACCGGAAACGGGCTGCCGACAGCGCTTGCCAACAACTTCTGGTTCGCGACAGGCATTGAATGCTCTTATCCGACAATTGAACACGGCAAAGTCCGGCGTGATCTGCTGGAAGAAGGCGGGCACTACACGCACTGGCGCGAAGACCTGCGGCTGGTGCATGAGCTGGGCCTGCGGTTCCTGCGCTACGGCCTGCCGTACTACAAGGTCCATCTCGGGCCGGGCCGGTACGACTGGGAGTTCGCGGATTTAGTCATGGCGGAAATGCGCCGGCTGGAAATCACGCCGATCATGGACCTGCTGCACTTCGGCGTGCCGGACTGGCTCGGGAACTTCCAGAACCCGGAGCTGCCGCTGCATTTTGCCGATTACGCCGAGGCGTTTGCCGAGCGCTACCCCTGGGTGCGCTACTACACGCCGGTCAACGAGATCTATGTGTCGGCCAATGCCAGCACCCAAAAAGGCATCTGGAACGAGCAGCTCCAGACAGAGCGCGGCTTCGTGACGGCGATTAAGCACCTGTGCGCCGCCAGCATTCTGGCTAATCAGCGGATTGCCCAGCGGCGGCCCGATGTGATCATCATTCAAAGCGAGTCGGCGGAGTTTGTTCACCAGATGACCGCCGTGCCGGACCCAAAGATCGCGCTGCAAAACGAGCTGCGTTTTCTGTCGCTGGACCTGCTGTACGCGAACCGGCCCAGCGCCGACATCTGCCTGTATCTGATGGATAACGGCCTGAGCCGAGACCAATACGAGTGGTTCATGGCCGGCAAGCCGCCGGGGTATCAGGTGATGGGCAACGATTACTACGGGCGCAACGAGCGCCTGCTGCTGCCAAGCGGCGAGATGCTGCAAGCCGAGGACGTCATGGGCTGGTACGGCCTGACCCTGCTGTACTATCAGCGCTATCATAAGCCGATCATGCACACGGAAACCAACGTCTTCAATCCAGACCTCGCTTCGACTTGGCTGTGGAAACAGTTCCGCAACATCCTCCGAATGCGCGGCGACGGCATTCCCGTGCTTGGCTTCACCTGGTACAGTTTAGTGGATCAGATAGATTGGAATACCGAGCTGGCGGAAAAGAACGGCACGGTGAACCCCTGCGGCCTTTATGATCTGGACCGCAAGCCGCGCCCCGTCGCAGCGGCCTACCGGCAGCTTATGGAAGAGTTCGGGCAGATGTCTCTCGTTGCCCATTCCGAAATCTTTGCCGTCAACGCCGGTCCCGCGCGTCTGCGGACAGATATTTAAGCACAATAACCACAAGAAGAACAGGGCGAGCTTTCCTTCTTGGCACGTCTCTCTTGACCCGCCGTGCTATAATAGCCCCATGCACTTCTTTCGCTTTTCCTCCCAGCCCGCGCCAGCCGCCGTTTTCACGGTTCTCGGCCTGACACTTCTTGGCTTCGCCGGCCCGCTTGCCGCGCAAGCGCCGACCGCTGTTCCACCGGCCCCGACTCCCGTCGCCGCCCCGCCGGCAGCGCCCCAAGCTGTTGTGCTTGCGCCGCCGCTTGTCGTGCCGCCGCCGGTTCCGGCTCCCGCATATCAGCCTCTCAAATCACTGCCGCCGGCGCTGCTGGATGATGCCGATGACGCGGTCGGGCTGGCGCAGCAGATCACGCGGACGCGGGGCTTGCAGGCGCGGGTGATCTGGATTGACGGCACGGCGAACTTGAACCGGGTGAACACGGCGGACAAGATTAACGCCCTGGTCGCGCAGCTTAAAAAGGCGGGCTTCAACACGATTGTTTTTGATGTCAAGCCGATTGTCGGCTACACGCTGTATCCCAGCAAGTACGCGCCGAAGCTGACGAATTGGTTTGGCGGGAAAACGCTGCCTCTGAATTTTGACCCGCTGGCGGCAATGGTGACGGCGGCCCATGCCAGCGGCCTGCAAATCGTCGCCAACATGAACACGTTTAGCGAGGGGCATCGGGATGTCAAATACGGCCCCGGCTACGATCACCCCGAGTGGCAGACAACGCTCTGCGAGCCAAGTTTGAGTTTGATGTCCAGCACGCCCGGCGCAGCGCCGTTTGCGCTCTCGGACCGGCCAAATCTGCCGCCGCGTCTGCCCGGCCAAATCACGCTGTACACTGAGGCGGAAGGCTTGAAGCCGCAGCCCGGAACGCTGACAGCGGTTTTGGATGCTAACCTGCGCGTTGTCGCACAAGCCGATGGGGCGGCGCTGCCGGCGCTGTCGCTGTCGGTGCCGCCGGGCGGCAGTATCCTGATGGGCGCGGGACCGGCGGGGGACTGGCTGCGCTTGTATGCGCCGATCGGGGCGCAGGTGTCGCTTCTGACGAACAGCCAGCTTGTTCCGATTAGCGCCCGGCCCGAGCAGCAGGTGCCGCTGATGGTCAATCCAAACGACCCGGCGGTGCAGACCCGGCTTTTGACCATGATCGCAGAAGTGGTACGCGGCTACGGGGTGGACGGCGTCATCTTTGACGACCGAATGCGCTATGCCGGCGCAAACGCCGATTTCAGCCCCGTCACGCACGCTCAGTTCGAGGCGTTTCTGGGCCATCCCGTGCGCTGGCCCGATGACATCCTGACTTACAGCGTCGCCTACCCGTCACTGGCGAAGCGGCTGATCCCCGGTCCGGATTACGATGCCTGGAACGTCTTCCGCACCCTGACCATTCGGAACTGGCTGGCGTCGGCGGTGGCGACCGTCAAGAGTATTCGCCCGACGGCAACGGTCAGCGTGTATGCCGGCTCCTGGTATCCCGACTATCCTTCGCTCGGCTCCAACTGGGCGGCAGACGACTTTTCGGCGGGCCTGCGCTTCTTGACGCCAAGCTACCAGAAGACGGGCTTTGCCGGGCTGACCGACTGGATGACGACCGGCTGCTACTACGTGCCGGGGACGATTGCTGGAGCGCAGGCGTCGGGCCAGTCCGCAGGCAGCAGTGTGGAAGCCGCCGGGCAGTTTTCGAACCGGGCCGTCAACGACCAGACATGGGTGTACGCGGGGATTGCGTTAAGCAACTACAACGGGCATCCCGAGCAGCTTTTGCAGGCTTTGCAGGGGGCGACGGCGTCCACGCAGGGCGTGATGGTGTTTGATTTGTCACACAACATTGACCAGTTCTGGACGACGTTCCAGACGGCCTTTGCGGCTCCTGCCGCCTCGCCGCAGTCCGTGCCGGGCCTTTTGGACGACCTGCGCCGCCAGCACGCCGCCGCCAAAGCAGCAGGGACGCCGCAGCCGCCGGTGATCCTGTACAACGGCACAGCGGGAACGGGACTTTAGGACCTGCTCCATCTTCCCGTAGGGGCGCACCTCCGTGTGCG
>CAXSZN010000107.1:0-9263 GCA_964241935.1 uncultured Armatimonadales bacterium | reverse complement strand
TACCCCTCTCCCGCTTGCGGGGGCAGGAGTCGGCAGGAACTGCCGGGGGTGGGGGCCTTCTTCTACCGAATCATCGTCCCGATTCCCTCATCGGTGAACAGCTCCATCAACAGCGAATGCGGCTGACGCCCATCAATGATGGTCGCACGCTCGACACCGCCATTGACGGCGATGACGCAGGCTTCGACTTTGGGGATCATGCCCCGGTCCACATGGCCGCCGGTGATGAGCTGCCGGGCGTCTTTGGAGGTCATTTCTTTAATCAAGCTGTCTTTGTCGGCGAAATCCTGATAAATGCCTTCAACATCGGTCATCATGATCAATCTGACCGCGCCGAGAGCGGCGGCAAGCTCGCCGGCGACGGTGTCCGCGTTGACGTTGTAGCTTTCGCCGTTTTGGCCGATGGCGACCGTGGAAATGACCGGAATATAACCGGCGGCGGCCAGCGTGTGCAGCAGGGCCGGGTTGATCTGGGTCACCCGCCCGACAAAGCCGATGTCGCCTTTTGTGGTTTCGCGCTCGGCAACAATCAGATTGCCGTCCTTGCCGGACAGGCCGACCGCCATCGCGCCCTGCTGGTTGAGGTGCGCGACAATGCCTTTGTTGGTTTTGCCGGCCAGCACCATCTCGACAATTTCCATTGTTTCGGCGTCGGTGACCCGCAGGCCGCCGACAAACTGCGGCTCTTTGCCCATGCGGTGCATGGCGTCGCTGATTTCCGGCCCGCCGCCGTGGACGACAATCGGGTTGATGCCGACATAGCGCATCAGCACGATGTCCTGCATGACGGCGGCTTTGAGAGTTTCGTCGAGCATCGCCGCGCCGCCGTATTTGACGACAACGGTCTTGCCCGCGTACTGCTTAATATACGGCAGGGCTTGGATCAGAACTTCCGCTTGTGTCATGTTGGTTTTCCTTCTAAAGCACAGGAGCAGGAAGCGTGGGAATAAATTCCTACGCTGTAGGGCGAAGCGCCCAATCTCCACCTTCGTGGAGAAAGATTAGGAGCAAACAGTTTAAGAGCAATGGGTTATTCTATTCCTTGTCCGCGAAGGCGGACATTGGGCGTCTGCGCCCCACAGCGCAGGAATTTATTCCCACGATCTTTTCAACCACGCCTTTATAACTCGGTCGGCAGATGGTGGGCGTACATCAGGCGGCAGGCCGTGTTTTCGGCTAACACCGCCGCGATTTTCGGATGCGGCATGGCGCAATTTATGAAATAATCGCATTCACCAAACTCTGGCCGTACAGCATACGCCAACTGCTCCGCATCCAGCGAGAACTGCGCGTTCACGCCCGGCTTGTTGCCGCGTGCGTCCAGCCGTATCCAGCGTCCTAAGCTCGCCAAGTAGACCGTGTTCAGGGCATGGATGCAGTAGCCTGTGTCCGGCGTGTCCCCAAGCGTCAGCCGCTGATAGCACACGCCTGCCGGGATGTTTTGGCGCCGCAGCAGCGCAGCCAGCAGGTGCGACTTGGCGTAGCAGATGCCTTCCCGGTGTTCCAGCACGTCTGATGCCTTCGCCGTTACTCGGTCACTTTGGATGTCCCACGAATGCGCGATGTCGTCCCGGACAAAATGGAACGCTCGGCGCACACGGTCTTCTTCCGAGCCGCTTCCGGCATCCCAGGCAGCAATCGCCGGATGTTCGTAATTTATCAGCTTTGACGCTTCCAGGTACGCACCAAGTGCATCTGAAGTTTGCAGTGTCATCATTTCTCCTTTTGCGAAGAGCGCGGAAAGAAGGAGCGTAGGAGTTTATTTCCACGTCATCTTATGCCCGCACTGCCTTTTATGTTCGCACTGCCTTTTATGTTCGCACTGCCTTTGGTGCTTTCGCAAATGCCGCGAGGCAGACGCCCAGCACGATCAGCGCGAGAGCCGCAAACCCGGCGAAGCTCAGATGCTCGCCGGCCAGCAGCGCCCCCAATCCCACCGCAATGACCGGGTTGACATACGCATAGCTTGTCGCCAGCGCGGGCCTGACATGGACCAGCAGGTATGCATAGGCGCTGTAGCCGACCACCGCAGCAAACACCAAATACACAAACGCCAGCAGCGGATGCAGCGGCAGGCCATGGAGATGTTCGCCCCGCGCGGCGCTCACGGCCAGCAGCAGAACTCCGCCGCAGAGCATCTGCGCCGCCGGGGCCATTGCGCCGGGCGGGAGTGTCAGCCGGCGGCTCCAAACCGAGCCGAAGGCCCAGCCGACCGCAGACACGGCCAGCGACGCCGCGCCAATTGGGCTTCCCCGCAGGCCGCCTTCTAAATTGAGGCAGATAATCCCACTAAACCCAACTCCCAGCCCCAGCCACTCGCGCCGGGTCGGCCACTGCCCCCACAAGCCGCCGAAGAGCGAAGTCCAGAGCGGCACCGTCGCGATCCCCAGCGCGGCCAGCCCCGACGTGACGCCTTTGTATTCGGCGAACATCACGCCGCCGTTGCCCAGGCCCAGCAGCAGTGCGCCCACCAGCGCCGCGCCGCCCCACTGCGCCCGTGTCGGCAGCGCCGCGCCCCGTCCGTGCAGCGCCAGCATCAGCCCGCCGCCCGCAATGAGAAAGCGTATTCCCGCCATGAGAAACGGCGGAAACCCTTCCAGCCCAATCCGCATCCCCAGGTAGGTGGACCCCCAGACGACATAAATCGCCAGCAGCGCCAGCCCGATCCCCACCCGGTCCGCCTTCGCTCCCGCCCCTTCCGCCTCTTGCTTCGCTGCTGTCAGTGCGATGATGCCGCCTCCCATTCTCCGAGAACTTGACGCACCGACGGCAGCGACGTTTGCCACAGCCAGCCGACACTGATCCAAAAGTTCGGCAGCACTGCGCTTGCATACTTGCCGTTCGCATCAGGCGTCGCCCGCTGATACCGGCCTTCGCCGTCTAAGACAAAAAAGTCCGCCCGCTTCGCATCCGCGTCAATGATCCAGTATTCGCGCACCCCGCCCGCTTCGTATTCCGCGTACTTCGCTCCTCTATCGCGCAGAACGCTTTCCGGCGAGACAATCTCAATCGCGAGATCGGCGGGACCATCCAAGTAGCTGTTTCGTAAGCGGCCCGCGTTCTGCTGCAAGACAAACAAGAGGTCCGGCTCGCGCCCGCGCTTCACATTGGACAGGCGCATCTGGAACGGAGCCGCGAAAATTTGCCCGGCATCGTTGTCTTCCGCGTAAAAGCGCAGAATCGACGCGAGGAAGCCTGAAATATCTTGGTGCTTGGCGCTTGCCGGACTCATCATCTCCACCTTTCCGTCCACCCATTCGGCGTAGGTGTCTTCGTCCGCCCACTCCAAGAATTCTTCGTAGGTCATCGCCTGCGCGGGCAGATGGAGTTTATACTTTTCAAGAATGGCTGCCATATTGCGTCCCTCTACTAACGGATACCTGTGAAATGAAAGCCTTTTAACTCTGCCCAATGCTGATAGGTTGCTTTGACATCTTCTTTGGGAGAGGTGAACCACCGCGACCAGTTCTCCGGGCTGATGTAGATGCCATGCGCGACCTCGTTCATGCAGTTGTTGATCGCAAGGCAGGTGTCGCTGTTGTCATCGGCATCATCAAGATGAGGCCAGGACACAAGCACCTGACGTAGCTGAAGCCTGTCGATGCCAAGACGTGTCTGAAACTCAAAGTCTTCGATTTCGTCACCGTTAAGAATAGCCTCCATGCACTGCCGGACTGTATTTTGTTCCTGCTCCGTCAACTGCTCAAGAGCCATGCTTTGCTCCTATGTACGATGTTTGGTGTTGGCATGGCTACGGCACGACTGTGACCGTGCCAAACTGCCGGAAGTGCTGGTCGAAGGCGAACGCCTCGGTGATGCCGAGCTTTTCCATGACAAACTTGCTGGTGCAGTCGGTGAAGCTCCAGTCTTTGTCGGCATAGCGGCGAAAGACCTGCCAAGACTGCTGAATGTCGTCTTCGGTCAGATAGTAGAGGGTTGCCAGCGTCCCATCAAAGAACTGCTGGCCCACAGCAAGCGCGGCTGCCCCTTGACCGCGCGATCTGAGAAGCGTCAGCGTTTCGTCTACGACGTAATTTGTTGTGAACAACGGCTGGCGCTGTGTGGCATACCAGTTCAAGGCAGACGCATGGTTTGCGTCTTCCGGTACAAACAAGGCGAACCAGCCGCCAGTGTCGGCAAACTTCATCTTGCACCGTCTGGGCCGTAAAGATACTGATCATGGTCACGGCTCGCGTTCTCTTGGTGGCCATGTGATACGGCAAGAGCATTGATCTTCTGCACAATCTCCAGGCGTTTTTGTGCCTCCGCTTCGTCGGCTTCCATCGGCATCGCGGCAATCTCGGCCATAATCTCAGCGGCGCGGCGCGGGTCGGGCGCGTTGCGTTCCAGTTCAGCCAGTGTCATTTCAGCCAGCAGATTAGAATTGACGGTTATTTCCACTTGCGCCCCTTTTTCGAGTTCCAGCGGGGAAAGAAGGCGCAGAATGCCTTCGTCTTCATAAATCGCCTGCACGGTGGTTGTCATGGGTTACGCTCCTCTAGGTGTGGTACTCGGCGTTGATTTTGACGTAGTCGTAGGAGAAGTCGCAGGTCCAGACGGTGGCGGTTTCGCCATTGGGCTGGTGGAAGTCCACCAAAATCTGGACTTCTTTGGACTTCATGGCTTCAGACACAACGTAGCCGTTGAAGTCGGTGGGCATTCCCGAGCGGTAGACGGTCGTGCCGGCGAGAGCAATTTCAACGCGCTCCGGGTCGAACTGAACGCCGGAGCGGCCTGTCGCGGCCAGGATGCGGCCCCAGTTGGGGTCGTTGCCGAACAGCGCGGTCTTGACCAGCGGTGAATTGGCGATGGTCTTGGCGACGGAGCGTGGGAAAGCCGCCCGCTGCTCGGGGGTTAGCTCCAGGCCGTTTGCCGCGTAGGTTTGGGCTAATCGTTCGGGGACGGCGACGTTTTGAACCGTGATTTCGACAAGCTTTGTCGCGCCTTCGCCGTCGCGGGCGATTTCTTTGGCGAGATACAGGCAGACCGAGTAAAGCGCTTTCTCGAACTCGCGGGCGTCGGCGCTTTCCAGGCTGTCAATGACGGCGTTGCCGGCTAACCCGTTGGCAAGGCACAGCACCATGTCGTTGGTGGACGTGTCGCCGTCTACGGTGATGGAGTTGAACGTGTACCAGCAGACACGCTTCAGCATTTCCTGAAGGACCGGCTGCTCAATGGCGGCGTCGGTGGTCAAGAAGCCCAGCATGGTCGCCATGTTCGGCGCGATCATGCCGGAGCCTTTGGCAATCGCCCCCAAGCGAACTGTTTTGCCGGACAGCGTGAACTCTAAAGCGACTTGTTTTAAAAACGTGTCGGTAGTCATAATCGCCTGCGCGGCGTCGTCGCAGGTGTCTCGGTGCAGCTTCGGCGCGGCCAGCTCAATGCCGGCAATGACTTTTTCAATCGGCAGCTTGGTGCCGATCACGCCGGTAGACGCAGACAGAACGCGGCGCACCGGCAATCCTAGAGCACGAGCGGCGTGGTTGACCATCGCCACAGCATCGGTGAACCCCTGCTCGCCGTTGCAGGCGTTGGCATTGCCGGAGTTGACGACAATCGCCCGCGCCAGGCCGTCCGATAAATGGGCCTGGTTGCTGGCAACGCACGGCGCCTGCACAATGTTGGTCGTGAAGACGCCTGCTGCGACGGCGTCAACGTCCGAGACAATTAAGGCGAGGTCGTTGCGCTTGCGCTTGATGCCGCAGTACACGCCTGCCGTTTTGAAGCCGAGCGGGGCGACAATGCCCCCGCCGATAATTTCCATGCCGTTCATTTTGCTCATAGTCATCAAGTCCTTACGGCCAAACCGCGCTTGCTTCCAATCCCGCCGTCTCGGGAAAGCCGCACATCAAGTTCATGTTCTGGATCGCCTGCCCCGCCGCGCCTTTGACCAGGTTGTCCAGAGCCGACACAACAACGACGCGGCTGGTGCGGGCGTCGAGCGCCAGCCCAATCTGGCAGTAGTTCGTGCCGAAAACATGCTTGGTGGCCGGAAACTGGCCGGCATCTAGTAGCTGCACAAACGGCGCGTCGTTGTAGAACGTCTCGAATGCCGAGCGCAGGTCGGCTTCGGTTTCTTCGGTGGACGCATACGAAGTCGCCAGAATGCCGCGCGTGATGGGGATGAGGTGCGGCGTGAATGTCACAGTCACCGGCGCTTCGGCAAGAAAACTTAGCGTTTGCTCGATCTCCGGCGTATGCCGGTGAACGCCGCCGACCCCGTAAGGCCGCATGTTCTCGTTCAGCTCGGCAAAGTGGTAGTCGAGGCCGAACTTGGACCGGCCCGCGCCGGACACGCCGCTGAGGCTGTCAATGATGATTGTCTCCGGCGCGATCATGTCCGCGCCGAGCAGCGGGGCCAGCGCCAGCACGGCGGCGGTGACATGGCAGCCGGGGTTTGCGACCAGCCGAGCCGTTTCAATCGCGATTTTATTGACTTCCGGCAAGCCATAGACCGCTTCATCTAAGAGATGCGGCGCGGTATGCTCGGCTTTGTACCATGCCTGGTAGATGTCCGGGTCTTCCAGGCGAAAATCGGCGCTCAGGTCTACAATCTTGAGGCCCGCTTCCAGCAGCTCGGGGACGACCCGCATGGCGAGGCCCGCTTCGCCCGCCAAAAAGACACACTCGCACTTGTCCGCGCAGGCTGCCGGGCTGAAGCTCTCGCAGGTCAGCTCCGCACTCGGCGCGATGCCGGGCAGCGCCGCCCGCAGCGGCTTCCCGGCATAGGTCTCCGAAGTCACATAAGTGACATCAACATTTGGGTGCGCGGTCAGCAGCCGGGCCAGCTCACCGCCGCCGTAGCCGGACACGCCGGCAATCCCGACTTTAAGTTTTTCTGTCATAGTTCGCTTCCAGTGGAAAGATACAAATCAAAAACAAAAATGCCGCTCGCACTCTTTAAGTCAAAGGGGCGGGCGGCATTCCAAAACACAAAAAGCCGTGCGCCGCCAGTCCCAAAGCCCCAGGTCGGGGAGGGAAGCGGCCCACGGCTCGTGTAAAACGAGCTTCACGCATTGCGTGTCGCGGACGCACTTCCCGAAGCACGCTCGCGGCGACGCAGTGACTGAATAATCACAACTGAACAATTCATAGTAGCGGCAGTATACCAAACGGGTTTTCGGTTTGTCAACCCTCGCGCCGGACACGAAACAAGAAAAGCCGCCCCAAAGGGCGGCTTTCTAAGGGGCGCTGCAGCTAACTCTAGTTTTGTCCGGCTTCCGGGTCAGCGCTCGCCGAAGCTGTCTGCGCCGTCGGGCCGGCCGGCATGTCGCTGACCAGCTCGCGGGAGCGGCGAACGCAGACCAGATGCTCGGCGTAATATGCGCCGTCCACACGGTCTACGGCAACCGCTTGGCCGTGGCCCATCGAAGAGTGAATAAAATAACCGCCGCCGATGTACATGCCGGTATGGTCAATCCGGGGGTGGTGGCAGGCGAAATACATGCGGTCGCCGGGAATCCATTTCGACCAGTCGGTTTTGGGAACGTCATAGCCGACCGTCGCTTGATCGCCGGAAACACGCGGCAGGGAAATCCCATGTGCGGCATAAACGGCCTGGACCAGCCCGGAGCAGTCAATTCCGGCGGCGGTGGTGCCGCCCCAAACATAGTGAACGCCCAGATAGTTCTGCGCGGTGTTGACCAGCGCCTGGCCCAGCGGCCCGCCGGCTGCGGGAGCGCTGTCCGCACCGCTGCCGCCGCTATCGCTGCTGGACCCATCCGGGGCATTGTTGACGACCTGATAGTCTAAAAGCTGAACATCGGTTTTGGCCACAAAGCCAGTGGAGTGGTCTACCATCAGCACCGCGTACTGAGTCGGTGTCTGGCCGCTCAGCGCCAGGTACTGACCCTTGGGGCAGACCGACAAGACGCGCCCTGCCGCTTCGCGCCCGGCCACAATCACAGCTTGGTCGCTGGTCACCAGCGCCAGCCGTCCGACAACGCTTGCTGCCGCTTCCGAAGGCGAGACAATGCCGCGCGAGGGCAGGCTGCGGGAAAAGGAAGAATGGCGGGAGCCGCGAAACGCGCGGCGATGGTAAAAGTGCCTCGGTGCGGCGCTGTCCGGCGCAGCCTGCGACGCTTCGCTGTCGGCGGGCTGGGATGCAGCGGGCGCAGAAGAAAGCGATGATGGGTCGGCGGAGCAAATCGAAGCAAAAGCAGTGCAGGCAAAAGTGCAGGCGGCCAGCAAAATAGTCGGGCGAAACAAGATACTCGGGCGAAGCAAAACGGCGGGTCGGATCAAAACAGAGTCCTCCTCATCAACTGTCACGAGAGTCACTACGAGGGCGTACAGGGAAAGTATTGGTGGAAATCGCCCGAAACTTGAGAGATAGTTCTTAAAAGATGATTTTTAAGTGCTGGCTTTTGGAAGACTTCGAGCGGCGGCGATGCCGGCCCGGCGCGGCTGCCGGGAAATCTAAACCCAGTATAAGGCACAGGCTGCGGTTTGTCAAGCACAAACAAAAGTTTGTTTGCAATTGTTTTTGTGCGCTCTTTCGCCGTCGAGCATTTTTGCAGTTTTGGGAACAATTTTTTGCACTCACTCGTCCCCCGTAGTACTCGTATTTTTGCGGACACGCTTGTCTGCTTGATCTAAACAAGGCAGAGCAAAGAGTACCCACGATTTTCAGAAAGGAGGAAGCCGCGTTTTTTCTGGTTTGTTGTTTTTGGTATTGTTCTTCTTAATTCTGGTTTCGATATTGAGGTATGCTCTGTGCTGACTTCCTTTATCCTTTTCTTCCTTCTTGACTGGAGCCGACGATGGCAACATACACTGAGCTGTTCCAATTGCTGGAACAGGACTCAGAGCACACCGCCGCACGGCAGGATGCTCTGCTTGCCCGTGCCCATGCGGCACTTTGGGCTTCAACAACTGAAAACCCCTTGGATGACGACGCTCTTGTTATCTTTGCGCTTATCCGCCGTGCGCTGGATACCGCTCGCCTGCTGCGCGGCGTCGCGGCTGACAACGAGGAAGAAGTGGCGCGCCTCAACTTTCTGCTTGCTCAAGCTTTAGAAGTTCAAAATCATGCGCTTCTGCACTGGTGTGACAGCCAGGGCCTCCTGCCGAACGATCCGCCGCCGCTTGATTTTCTTTCCGAAAAATCAGCCGGCAGCGGGGCGCTTCGAGGAGTGTTTCGGTTCCGCTTTGGGCTGCCGAAGCCTGCCGACAGAAGCTGAATAATTCAAAGCTGAATAATTCAAAGCTAAATAACTCAAAGCTGAATGACTCAAAGCTGAATGACTCAAAGCTGAATGACT
>CAXSZN010000106.1:0-9617 GCA_964241935.1 uncultured Armatimonadales bacterium | reverse complement strand
CAAGGGTTCATGCTGTCATCTTCGGTAACTCCTGCGCTCAACTAGACACTCCCCGTAATTGTCAGGGCTTGACGCTGTACCGCGTCCGCAGTATAATAGCTGTGAGGAATTTCACAAGCGCCCTGCTGAGAGGGTGCCGCTAAAACAGCTCTTAAAAGTGCAGGCTCAGAAAAGAAAGACTTCGTGAACAGCAGCAGCCCCAAAGTTCCTATTCCGACGCTGGAACGGCTTGCGACCTACCTGCGCTACTTGATTGACCTGGAAGCTTCGCGGGTGGAGACAATTTCCTCCACGGATGTCGAGAAGCAGACCGGGATCAACGCCGCGCAGTTTCGTAAAGACTTGTCTTATTTTGGGGAGTTCGGCAAGCCTGGTGTCGGCTACAATGTTGTGGAGCTGCAAGCCCGCATCGCCCAGATTCTCAAGATTGACCAGATGCAGCCGATTATTGTCATCGGCGCGGGCAATCTCGGAAGTGCGCTGATTGGGTATCCCGGACTTCGGGAACATAAGTTTCACATCGCGGCGGCGTTCGATAATGATCCGGCGAAGGTCGGTTGTTCGCAGGGCAGTCTCATCATACAAGATGGGTCGCTGCTGCGCCAGGTTAATGCTCGGATCAGCGCCCGGATCGCGATTATTTGTGTTCCGGCGTCCGTGGCCCAATCGGTTGCAGAAACGGCGATCAGTGCCGGAGTTCGGGTGATATTAAACTTTGCGCCGATCCTGCTGAAAGTCCCGGAGCGGGTTGTCGTTCGCAACGTTTCTTTCCTGCAGGAGCTGGCCGTGCTGTCGTACCATCTTTCCACGGAAACACGCAAGTAGCCGACAAAGATCATTTTATGACTAATACACGTTTTGAAAAAGACTCGATGGGCGAGTTTGAAGTCCCGTCCAATGCCTACTACGGCGCACAAACAGCACGGGCTGTGGCAAACTTCCCCGTGTCTGGGGTCCGCTTTCCGCGCCCTTTCATCCAGGCTTTGGGTGCGATTAAGCGAGCGGCGGCGGAGGCAAATGTCGAAATGGGCCTTCTTGACTCAGAAGCGGCGGCACTGATTTATGCCGCCGCCGATGAAGTCATCAGCGGAAAGCTGGACGATCAGTTTGTCGTAGACATCTATCAGACCGGCTCGGGCACGTCCACGAACATGAACACGAACGAAGTGATTTCGAACCGTGCGATAGAGCTGTCCGGCGGTGTCATCGGCTCTAAGACGCCGGTGCATCCGAATGACCATGTCAACAAAAGCCAGTCATCAAACGACGTTATTCCGACGGCGCTCCATGTCGCGGCAGCGACCGAGCTGACTTCTAAGCTGCTGCCGTCCCTGCGAACGCTGCACGAGGCACTTTCAGCCAAAGCGCGGGAATGGGACGACATTGTCAAGATTGGCCGAACGCACCTGATGGACGCGACGCCGATCCGCTTGGGCCAGGAGGCTTCCGGCTGGGCGCGGCAAGTGGCTCTCAGCATTGACCGCCTGGAGTCGGTACAGCCCCGGCTGCTGGAGCTGGCAATCGGAGGAACAGCGGTCGGCACCGGCATCAACTCTCCTGCCGGCTTCGGCAGCGCAGTCGCCCAAAAGCTTGCATCCCGGTTTGATCTGCCGTTTGTCGAGGCTGAGAACCATTTTGAGGCGCAGGGCAGTCAGGACGGAGCGGTTGAGCTGGCGAACCAGCTTTCGACTGTTGCCACCTCGCTGCTGAAGATCGCGAACGACATCCGCTGGCTGTCGTCGGGTCCGCGCTGCGGGCTGGGCGAGCTGTCGCTGCCGGCAGTTCAGCCGGGGTCGTCTATTATGCCGGGCAAAGTGAACCCCGTCATGTGCGAGCAACTGATGATGGTCTGCTCACAGGTCATCGGCAACGCAGTTACGGTGACGGTCGCGAACACCCACGGCAACTTGGACTTAAACGTGATGCTGCCGGTGATGGCTCGCAATGTGCTCGAAAGCGTCACGGTTCTGGCAAGCTCCATCACTGTGTTTACCGAAAAAGCAGTGCTTGGCCTGACAGCAAACAAAGAACGGGCCGAGAGCCTTGTCGAGTGGTCCATGAGCATGGTGACAAGCCTTGCGCCGGTGATCGGCTATGATGCCGCTGCGAAGCTTGCAAAGCGTGCCGTAGACGAAGGCCGCACTGTCCGTGACTTGTGCGTCTCCGAGAAAATTTTGCCACTTGACCATCTCGATTCCCTGCTGGATGCGCGTCAGATGACCGAACCCGGCGTCGGAGCCGGCGGCGAGTAAGCAGCCAAAAAGCAGCCAAAAAAGGAAACAATAATCATGCCAGATAATCCAGTGCGCGTTTTAGTTTGGGATGAAGCGCCTGCCCACGCGCCGAAGTCGGTATATCCCAGCTCCATCAACGGGGCAATCGCCGAAGGGCTGAACACGCTCAGCGGCGGCGCAATTACGGCGGTAACCGCGAACTTAGATGAGCCGGAGCAGGGCATCACCGAAGCAGCCCTTGCGAATACTGATGTCTTGATTTGGTGGGGGCACGCCCGACATGACGAGCTGGCAGACGAAAAAGCAGACTTGGTTAAAACCGCCGTGCATCGCGGCTTAGGATTTATTCCGCTGCACTCGGCGCACTATTCCAAGCCATTTCGGAAGGTGTTAGACTGCACAGGCCATCTTTACGGCGGCTGGCGCGAAGCGGAGAACCCGGCCGACACGGAAGAAATCAGAGTCTGTGCCCCGCATCATCCAATCGCCCAAGGTGTTAGTGATTTCGTCCTGCCGGCGGAAGAAATGTATGGAGCGCCTTTTGGCGTTCCGCCGCCGCAAGCGGTCATCTTTCAGTCCTACTTTCCGCTGGGCGGCGAGTATTTTCCGAGTTTTGTCACCACCGTCGGTGAGGGAATTGACCCCGCCTTTACGACCGGCAGCGGCAAAGGCGCAAACCGGGGTGAAGGGGCAGGGCGCGTCTTTTACTTCCGGCCCGGCCACGAGGTTTACCCCACTTACCTGAACGAGAGTGTCAGGCAGGTGCTTCATAACGGCGTCCTTTGGGCGGCGAGGCGCCTCTAGCATGACAACTTGGAAACGCGCGATTGTGGTGGGTGCTTCTTCGGGAATAGGAGAAGCACTGGCCCGTGCACTGGCCCACGACGGCAGCCAAGTGGCGCTGGTGGCCCGGCGAGAAGATAAGCTCCGCGCTCTGGCCAGTGAGACGGAAGCGCGGTTTTATGTCCATGACGTGACGGACACGCAGGGTGTGCCGGAGCTTTTTGCCCGCATTACGCAGGATTTAGGCGGCTTGGACTTGATCATCTACGCGGCGGGCATCATGCCGCCAGTCGGGCCTAGCGAGTATGACACTGCCAAAGATGCAGGAACAATCGCAGCGAACTTCACCGGAGCCGTCGCGTGGCTGAATGAAGCCGCGCCTCGCTTCGAGACTGCAAAACATGGCACCATTGTCGGCATTTCCAGTGTAGCCGGCGATCGCGGCCGGCGCGGCAACCCGGTGTATGGCGCAACAAAAGCGGCGTTTAATGCTTATCTTGAATCGCTGCGGAACCGGATCGAGCGCAAAGGCGCGTTTGTTGTCACAATCAAGCCCGGCCCGGTGCGAACCCCAATGACGGCGGGATTGTCCATGCCCGGCATGATCGAAGCGGATCAAGCTGCTGCCGAGATACTCGCGGCGGCGAAGAACAAAGTCCGGGTCGCTTATGTGCCGGCTAAATGGAAGCTGATTATGGGCGTGATCCGCGCGATCCCGGCTCCAATTTTTAAGTACCTCAACATCTAATTCTAGCTTTTAGAAACAGAAATCCATGACCAGCAAGACAATGGAGCGCGTTGAAGGGTGGGGGATGGCCTCTTCTGCCCTCAGTTATGTTTCGCGCCCTGTGAATGCCGACGATGTTCGTGCCGTTTTTGATCAAGCGAGGCGCACCGGGCGCTCGGTAGGAATGCGCGGGGCGGGCCGTTCCTATGGGGATGCTTCGCTGAACTCGGAAAACATCCTGCTGGACTTGACCCGGATGCGGCGCATCCTAAGCTGGAACCCGCAGACAGGGATTATCGTCGCCGAGCCAGGCGTCACCATTCAGCAGCTTTGGCAGTACACTGTTGAAGACGGATGGTGGCCGAACGTCGTTTCGGGCACGATGTTCCCAACCCTCGGCGGGGCAGCGGCCATGAACATACATGGCAAGAACAACTTCAAAGTCGGGCCAATTGGCGACAGCATTTTGGAGTTCGACCTCATCATGCCGTCGGGCGAGACGCTGCTCTGCTCGCGCACTCAGAACTCAGAGCTTTTTTACGGGGCGATTGGCGGCTTCGGAATGCTCGGCGTGATCAGCCGGATTGTTTTGCAGCTCAAGAAAGTTTATTCCGGGCTTCTGAACGTCACTCCCATCGGCATCCAGAACTTTGACCATTTGTTCCAGGTGTTCGAGCAGCGCATCCCGCAGGCGGATTATCTGGTCGGCTGGATTGACTGTTTTGCGTCGGGGGATGCGATTGGACGTGGGCAGGTGCATCAAGCGAACTATTTGAAGCCTGGCGAGGACCCAAATCCGGCGCAGACGCTTCGGGTAGAAAATCAGGAGCTGCCGGACAGCATTCTAGGAGTTTTCCCCAAATCGCTGATGTGGCGATTTATGAAACCTTTTGTCAACGATCCTGGAATGCGGCTGATCAATACCGGCAAGTTTCTGGCTTCAACCAAACTTGGTGACGGCCATGTGCATCAGCAGTCTCATGCCGGCTTTGCATTTCTTCTGGATTATGTTCCAAATTGGAAGAAAGCGTACGAGCCGGGCGGCTTGATCCAGTATCAAAGTTTCGTGCCGAAAAAGCACGCACAGGAGGTCTTCTCGCGGCAGCTCACGCTGGCTCAGGAGTATGGACTTGTTCCCTACCTCGGGGTCTTCAAGCGGCACCGTCCTGATGATTTCTTGATGACGCACGCGGTAGACGGCTACTCGCTGGCACTGGATTTTGCGGTCCGGCCGGAGAAGCGCGGCGGTTTGCTGAGTTTAGCGGCTGAGATGGACCGGCTTGTTTTGGATGCCGGGGGGCGCTTTTACTTCGCCAAAGACAGTGCGCTTCACCAGTTCTCGGCAGCGGAGGCGGTCGGCGCGGATCGGGCCGCCCGCTTCTTCGCCCTGAAACAGCAGACGGACCCAGAGAACATCCTGCAGACCAACTTGTCGCGCCGCTTGTTTGGAAAACAGCGTTTCTAAGATTTCTGGCGAAAAAGGATTTCGATTGGGGTCAGGTCTTTTTTCTCGTCGCTTTGTGTTTGCGGCGCCTGGACCTGCATCATGTTCTCAACAACCGCATCTTCCATCTGCCGGTAGCGCAGGATTTCCAGCTCGTTCTGTGAAATTCTTGCTTCAGCATCTTGGAGATCATGGCTAAGCGCCGTAATCAGCCGCTCAAGCTGGCTGAGGGCTTCCTGAACTTCCGCCGGCGCGTAGCCGCCGGAGACCGGCTGCGTAAATGTCAGCGTCCGTATGTAATGCTCTGCTGTTTTCGCAGACGCACCCAATACTGCGCCGGAGATAATGGCACCGGCAGGCATTTCACTCAGCCGGGCTGCGAGCATGCCGGCCGCGACATGTCCGGGTGTCTGCGTCAGCAGAAGGCGAAGCGTCTCTCTGGCCGCACGCCGCCGCCCGGCGGCGAGGTAGGCATGAGCAAGGTTCATCAGCAGGTCATCCGGCGGCACTGCCGACGGCGAGAATTGTACCGCGTGCTCGAATGCGGTCAAAGCTTCGGCAGGCAAGCCCAGTGCATACAACGCTGCGCCCAAGTAGGCGCACGTCTCGTACTGAACCTGCTGCGCGACGGCAAGCTCGCTTTCGCCAAAGGCAGCCTGCAGACGATCCGCTGCTTCCCGCATCCGGCCTTCTCGGTAGGCCTGCATTCCAAGCTGCCAGTCAGTCATCGCTTAATTTATTCTTCATTGCTTGATTCACTTTTCATTGCTTGAGTTATTCTGCGCTTGAGTTACTCTGCGTAAGTTTCCGCAAGAGGCAGACTGCCCAGCCGGCGTGTCGTCGCTTTAATCCGCTTGACCCGCGAAGGATTAGTAGACTCATCGCCTAGATCGGCGAGCTGGCCTTCCATTTCCTGAGCCAGTGCGGTTTCTCCGATCCGGTGAAGCTGGCGTGTGGCCGCTCCCAGCTTTTCCCGCGCGGTGTCGAGGTCGCCTTTGTCCTGAGCACGCTGGGCTTCGCGCTCGTACTTGTAAACAGTGTAGCGGTCAACCAAGTTCTGCACTTCCGCGTTTGTTTCCGCCAGAGATTCCGGGTCATCGGTAAAGCTTGCTATAATCAAAGAACGATCATTGCCGGGAACTACTGTCTCCGAGTTGTCAAGGTTGTTCCAAGTAAGCAAGGTCTCGACAATCGCACGTTCGCCTGCCGGCAGAAGCGGCGGGGCGATTTGTACCATGACACCAACGGGGGCAGCACTGGAAACATCTCCGACTTTCGCGCGGAGCCAGCCGTCTTCGGTGTGAACCTCATCAAACATGGTCATCGCGGGACGCACCAGGAATATATCCTGCACGACAGCACCATCAAGGCCCCGCACTGCAATATAGAGGTCGGCAGCACTGGTGGTCTCCAGCGTCGTCATCTCCTGCGAAAGCCGCTCAGTAATTTCCGTGATGTCGGCAGCGTAGTAATACTCGCCGCGTGAGTTGTCGGCGACCTGGGTGAGAAACTCCTCATCAAACTCGTCGCTGACCCCGATTGTCGTAATTGCGTATCCTTCGGCTTCAATTTGCGTGATCGCTTTCAGCGTCGCACTCTGATCTTGAACTATGCCGTCGGAAATCACAATCAGGCGATTGACGCCGCGCGAAAGGGAGTTCTGGCTGATGAAGTGGTGGGCCTGTGTCAGCGCGTCTGCCATATAGGTCCCCGTGCCGATGTCAACCGGCAGCCGATGCTCTTGAAGCATATCCATCTGCTGAAGACACCCATCGGGAAAGTTTGCCCAATCCTGCTGATTGAACACGGTGTGGATCCGGTCCGCAAACGCGATCACAGCGACTTGATCTGTCGGACGCAGAGTGATTAAAAGGTTCTTGATGGCTTCGGTGACCTGGGCCATCGGCGTGTTGGCGAGTGTATGCATCTCGGAGAGGGTCTGCCCAGTCCAGTACATAGCTTCCGAGTCATCGGCTTCCCCGCGCTCCAGCTCATCGCGCGAGATGGCAACACCCATCCAGTATTCGCGCTCCTCGCCGGTGAGCTGAAAGTGATGCATGCTGGCAGAAGCGTCTACCACTAACACCAAGTTAAGCGGTGGGCGCGAGGCGGAGTTCAGGATCGCTTCCGGCTGAATTTCCAGCAGAGCGTGAAGCGGATCTTCCAGATAGCGGCTGGACGGGATCGCGGGATGACTGAGCGTTGTGCGTATCTTGAGGCTGCCAATCACAGGGAGCGTCTCCTTTAACAGAGCAGGATTGAGAGGAACATCAATCTTTGATGCTCTTAATATGAGTCTATTCGGCACAAACAACAAAAATCCTTCTTCTGTGCTATAATCTCCTTGTAAAACTTTACGGGCAGCGCCTCTGGCGTTTACGGGGATAACCCCGAGGAAGCGCTGCTCTGGAAAAGCCGTTCGCCTGGGCACCCCGACACGACAGTGCTGGGGCCGTCCAGGCGTTTTTGTCTTTCAATTTTTTGTCTCAAAACGTCTTTGTGTCACGAAAGGATGAAGAACATGGCTAAAGTGAAGCGAGCGCTGCTCAGCGTCTCCGATAAAACTGGAATTATTGAGTTTGCCCGCGGCTTAAACGATCTGGGTATCGAGCTGGTCTCAACCGGAGGAACAGCAAAAAGCCTCCAAGATGCTGGTCTGCCGATTTTGGGCATTTCCGACATCACACATTTCCCGGAGATGCTGGACGGGCGTGTCAAGACCCTGCATCCGGCGGTTCACGGCGCACTGCTGGCGGATCGTTCCAAGCCGGAGCATATGCAGACTATTACAGCGCACGGCATTGTTCCAATTGATCTTGTCGTCGTCAATTTGTATCCTTTTGCCGAGACAATCGCTCGGCCCGGTGTGACGCGCGAAGAAGCCGTTGAAAACATAGATATCGGCGGGCCATCTATGATCCGCTCTGCCGCAAAAAATCATGCTTCCGTGGCTGTTGTGGTCTCGCCAGCCGACTACCCAGCGATCCTGAGCGAGCTTGAGCGCAGCGAGGGAAGTCTGTCGCAGGCGACGCGCTCCCGACTAGCCGCTCAAGCGTATGCCCATACGGCTGCTTATGATTCGACTATTGCGAACTACTTAACTGCACATCTGGCGGAGGAAAATGAGGCTGAGGCAGGGCAGGGGTTCCCTGATCTGCTGACGTTGTCGTTTGTTAAGGTGCAGGACCTTCGCTACGGTGAGAACCCGCACCAGAAAGCAGCTTTTTACCGCGAGCCGGCGTCAAGCGGCGGCCTTGCCTCGGCCAGGAAGCTCCACGGTAAAGAACTTTCTTTTAACAACATTTATGATTTGAACGCGGCCTACAATCTGATCCAGGAGTTCTCTGATCAGAACACGCCTGCGGCGGCGATCATCAAACACACAAACCCTTGCGGCGCAGCGATTGCAGGCACACTTGCGGAAGCATTCCAACTAGCACGCAAGGGCGACCCTATTTCCGCTTTCGGCGGCATACTTGCGGTCAATCAACCCATTGATATAGCAACCGCGAACTTGATCACGGGAAAGAACACCTTTTTCGAGGCGATCATCGCGCCCGGCTATGCGCCGGAAGCGTTCACCATCCTGACAACCAAAAAGCAGTGGGGCCAGAACTTGATCCTGCTGGAGCAGCCTGAGATGGCAGCAGCAGCGCAAGGATACGATTACAAGCGTGTCAGCGGCGGGCTGCTGGTCCAAACGCAGGATACAGTCATGGTGCGACCGGGTGAGACCGAAACTGCTTCTGAGCGGCAGGCAACACCCGAAGAAATGTCTGATCTGATGCTGGCGTGGAAGCTCGTCAAGCACGTCAAGTCCAATGCCATTGTGCTGGTGAAAGACAAACAGCTTGTCGGCGTCGGTGCAGGGCAGATGAACCGGGTTCAGAGCGTCCGTCTGGCTGTCGCTCAGGCCGGCGAGAAAGCGAAAGGCGCTGTGCTGGCGTCCGATGCGTTCTTCCCGTTCCCAGACGGTCCCGAAGCGGCTTTGCAGGCCGGCGTGACTGCGATCATCCAGCCAGGCGGTTCCAAAAAAGATGATGATTCTGTTGCGATTGCCGATCAATATGGAGCAGCGATGGTACTGACAGGCCAGCGTCACTTCCGGCATTAACGACCGAGAAGCTTCGACCCACCGCATAACGCGGTGGGTTATAATTTACTAAATAGCTTTTGAGCTTTAAGATATTTGTTAATATATCTTACAACTAAAGTTTGAATAGTTGGGCTACATTGGTCTGTAATCATCGGCTACGGGTAGCAAGAGACATGTAGAGAGATTGATACCATGTCTAGCTTAACGCCTACAACGGGTCTTTAGGAACAAACATGATAAAACAATTTTCTACATCCGCTTTGTTCCAGATTCGTTACCTAAGAGACTGTATAAAAAGTTAGCTTGGTGCCAATCGCCTGACCATCAAGGCAC
>CAXSZN010000105.1:0-9857 GCA_964241935.1 uncultured Armatimonadales bacterium | reverse complement strand
TAGACCCGGTAGCTTTGCGTCCCCGTCTTTCGGCGGGTTTGCCTTGTCGTTTCTTGCTGTTGTTCGTTTTTTCGATCACTTCAGCCACTTTGGCCGGTGATACACTCATAGTCGGCGTTCAGTCTGTAGTTCTTTAGGGCATTTTAGCCCGTTCTCGAATAATTTTCCCGTATTTTTACTCGCCCGCAAAGACAGCCCTGCCGAGACCCAGCATCAGCGCGTCTTCCGTAACTGCCACAACCGGATCGGGAAGTTTCGTGGCCTTGACCAAGCTGCGGCGCAGCGTGTAGGTCAAAAACGTCGAAGCAATTGCCGCCGCCGCGCCCACTGCCGCCCCAATCGCTGCCGGCTGATCTTCCGCAGCGAAGATCGCCGCGCCGCAAAGGCCGCCTGAAGCCGCGCGTCCGCCCAGCGGCAGCAGTGCAGTCCGGTTCGGCGTCATCGGCAGCTTGTCACCCACCAGCTCGCCCAGCGCCATCAGCCTCAGCACGTTCGCTGCTTTTGGGGACGCTATGCCCTTCAGCGGAGATGCTTCTAAAAACAGTGATGGATGTGTCAGAAAATAGCTGCTGGTCAGCGCCGGGGCCATCATGCTCCGCGCCCCGGCAATGAAGCCAAGCCCAATGACTTTCAGGTAAATGTTTGCCATAGGGAGAGTGTACCCGGAAACAGGAACCCCGTGCGTTTCGATGGCCTGGCGCATGGCCTGGTATCCGGCAATTGCAAACGAGACGCGGCTTGAATCTATCGGGTGGGCTTCGATTGAGATCAAAGTCGCCCGGACACCGGCAATCTCGCGTTCTTTCGCGCACCCCCGTATGCCTTCCTCCACTGCGGCGAAGTAACCAGGCTCCACATGGTCCGGCCGGATTTTGTCCGGGAGAGCCACGTTGAACTCCACGGTTTCTGTCGGCAGCGGTTCCAGGCGGAGCGTGATTACCGCGTACTTCTCACTTCCAGGGGTCAGCTTAATCCAGCGCAGCGGCTGCTCGAAGGCTTCCCGAATCGTAAACGATCCTGCCGGAACCCCGTGTATCCGCAGCGCCTCCTGCATAGCTCGCTGCGCTCCCTGATAGAAGGCGTAATCGCTGGAGTCAACGTCGTGTGCCTGGATCCGCGTCAGTGTCACCCGGACGCCGACAACATGGTGCTCCAGGGCATAGGCAATTACACCTTTGCCGGCGGCCTCGGCAAAACTGGGAAGAACCGGAGGAGCCAGGGCATCGTCCGGCAGTGCGACCGCATACTCGGCGGCGAACCTGGAAGTCGGCTCGATCCGCAAGGTTCCGACGGCATAATGTGTCGGGTCGGAGTTCTGCCGAACCCAGCGGAAGGGAAAATCAAACGCTTCCACCACTGTCGTGTTCGGCATAAAACGTCACAAGCCTCTAAATCTTTTGCCCAAACGTCTCGAAATCTATTTCAGGAAGCTCGGAAACTCCCCGGCGCAGGGCAAGCTCCCACTGGCTGTGGACTTTGATTAAGTCGGGGTCGGTGGCAGTCATGCGGCGGCGGCGATGCAGCTCCAGCTCATCTTTGCTGTAAATCGCGATGTCAATCGGCGGCCCAACCGTTACATTGGAGCGCATGGTGGAGTCCATCGAGATAATCGCATATTTGGCGGCTTCCTCCAGCGGTGTTTCGGTGTAGCGAATGCCGCGCACGAGAATAGGCCGGCCATACTTATGCTCGCCGATCTGCAAAAACGGCGAGTCTTCGGTCGCACGCAGCGGATTGCCCTGCGGATACACCATGTAAAGATCATGCGGCTGATCTTTGATCTGGCCGCCCAAGATAAAGTGGACGTTGAACCGGTACTCATCGCGCTCCAAAGCGGCCCGGTCCAGATCAGACACCTGGCGCACCTGCTCGCCGATCACCCGCGCGGCATCATACATAGACGGCGCGGACGCCAGCCCGACACCCCGGTCAAAGTCCCGCCCCAGCAGCGTGATAATGCTCTGTGTCAGCGACAGGCTGCCGCTGACAAGCAGCACAAAGACGCGCTCACCGGGCTGAACAAACGTGTACATCTTGCGGCAGACATTCACCTGATCGTACCCGGAGTTTGTGCGCGAGTCGGACATCATTACCAGGCCGTCTTTGGTCATGACGCCTAAACAGTAAGTCATCGTGTTCTTTCCTCTAAATTCTCTTTCTGCTGTTCGATGAACACTGCCCAGAATCCTGCGTCAATACCGGCATCACACTTTCTGATGGAGGAACTTCAACAATGCTGCGACGCTTGCTGCCTTTTGCTTTGACCGCTGCCCTGCTGTGCCCGCTCTCGGCTTTTGCCCAGACTTCCCCCGACACGACCCCGCCGATCGCTTCGGCTCCGGGCGCTCCGGCTGATCCCGCCGCACCCGCCCCCGCTCCGAAGAACAAAAACCATATCGCCGGCAAGATCTCCGCCGTTGACGCCGCCGCGAAGACAATTACGCTGACCCACGGCAAAAAGACAACGGTTCTTTCGGTTCCCGACGGCACCAAGATCTACAAAGTCGGCGACGCCAAAGGCCAGCCTACCGGCACCTTCACCGATTTAGTCATAGACACACGGATCAACGCCAATACCAACGGCGATGACACGGCCCCGGTCGCCAAGAATATCCATATCCGCGCCCCAAAGACCGCTGCGCCTGCCATTCCGTAGCATATTTGCCTTCGTAGAAAGGGCAACGGAATAAAAAGCAACGGAAAAAAGCAACGGAAAAAAGGGCGAACACAAGGTTCGCGCCCTACACCCCATGTACCCGTAGGGGCGAACCTCGTGTTCGCCCTTCCTCTTTTGCCTTCCTCTTTTGCCTTCCTCCTCGGTTTGCTCTACCCCTGAACCCGCTCCCAAATCTCGTCCCGCGTGGCTGTTGCGACGCCCAGCTTGCGGACGACCACCGCGCCGGCGGCGTTCGCCAGCGTGACCGCCTCCTGCGGCGTCGCGCCCGATGCTAAGGCCAGCGTCAGCGTCGTGATTGTCGTATCCCCCGCGCCGGTTCCGTCAAACACTTCGACCGGGTGGGCGGCCAAATCAAAGACCTCACCGTCATTCGAAAACAGCGACAGGCCATGAGCGCCGCGCGTAATTAGCACATTGTCCGCACCGGAGCGCCGCAGCAGCATCCGCCCCGCCTCGCGCAGTGTTCCCGTGTCGCTGCCGCCATCGCCAAGCAGCAGGCCGGAAGCTTCGGCGGCTTCAAACACGTTCAGCGTGATCATCGTCAAGCGGCAATGGCTTCCGATGCCCTTCGGCTTCAAGTTGCCCGCCATGACCTTGCCGGCGTCCCGGCCTTGCTTCACGACAGACGCCACCAAATCCCTTACTAACAGCCCTTTCTGGTAATCCGACAGCAGCAGCGCGTCACAGCCTATAATTGCGTCCGCTAGAAACGCCAGCAGCTTTGCCTGCACGTCGGCACTGATAGCATCACGCCGCTCATGGTCTACCCGCACAACCTGCTGCGCCCCCTGCTGCGTGTGCGCGATCACCCGCGTTTTCAGCGTAGTCGGACGCTCCGGCACCGCAACAAGCCCCGCAACATCTGCGCCCTCTTCCGCAAGCTTCTCGCGCAGCGTCCCCGCCGCACTGTCTTCGCCGACAATGCCGACGATGACGGCTTTTGCACCCAAAGCGCAGACGTTGTTGACGACGTTCGCCGCCCCGCCCGGCACAAACGTATGGCTGTCGGCGTCCACAATCATTACCGGCGCTTCCGGCGACACCCGGCTGACCCGCCCCCAGACATACTCATCCAGCATAACATCGCCGACAACAAGCACCCGCTTGTTTGCAAAGTTGTCTAAAATCTCTCGTGCGCGTTCCGCGTTCATAGGTTACTGCTTTCGCCGGTAGATGGAAACAATCGGGTTTGTATAGGTCATGTCATGCGGCAGCCCGCTTGACGGAAACTCAGGAGCGTTCTGGTACTTGCTCGGCAAAATCAACTGCCGTGTGTAGTTTTGCGTCAGCACGGCGAGGTATGCCTTCGCCGCTGGGTCATTGAGCCGCAGTGCATCGTCATAATCGTACTCACTTAACGCGACTATGTCTGGCTTGCTCTTGGCAAGATAGCCTGTATTCCAGTCGCCGCCGTAGTAGTAGGGAGATAGACTGTCACGCGCAGGGTTCGCCTGTGCATCGGCTTCCAGCCCTGCGCCGGGTTTTGGCAGGGTGAAGTACGGACTGAACGGGACTGTCCCGAACCAGGGCCGAACGGCAAAGCCGATGGTATATCGCGGAAACGCCGCTGTCCGAACTGTCTGCAACGCCAAATCTCGTGGATCGGTCCGTGCCATAGGTAAAATAAGAATAAATGCTAGAACAAGCGTAGTAAGAACGCCGACAGCCGCAACGCCCGCCGCAACCCGCCGCAACAGAGGGCGATGCAGGCGGGACCCCTCTGCCAGCATCCGCCCGGTCCAAAGCGCCAAAATCGGCAGCAATGGAATTGTGTAGCGGGCATAACGCACAGCGGCTAGGCTAATCAGGATGTAGTAGGGCAGGGCGAACGCTGCCAGCAGAGCGTCACCGCGCTGCCTACGGTATAAGGCGTATCCAGCAGACCCGAGCGCCAAAAGCAGCAGCGGCAGGCCCATCCCAGCGTCCAAGTTGTGCGTGACATGATACGCGAAGCCGCTGCCTGTATCCCGGAACGTCGGATCGTCCCGGTTCTGAACATGGACCGCCTCAAAGCGGAAGTCCTTCAGAAAAACGTCACTTTCCAGAAGTGCGCCGGGGCAGGCGGCGAAGAAAGCGAAAAGGGAAGCGAGGAGACCCACCCCGCAGCAAGGTGCGACCCTCCCGAAACGGGAAGGTGCGGAGTCTCGGAAGCGACCTTCTTCACTGCCTCTTACCCTTCCCGCTTCGGGAGGGGAAGCCGAGGAACGAGGCGGGGTGGGTCTCACCACACACGCCGCCAGCAGCGGCAGCACTGCCAGCGCCATGTTATATTTAGTGGCTGCCGCAAGACCTGCAAAGACGCCCGCCCAGAGCGCGGCGCGAAGCGGCTTCGGGTCATCCCCTGCCAGGCGCACCGACCAGAGCAGTGACAGCATGACCCAGAACGTCGCCGGGACATCCACGGTCAGAAAATGCGAATGCTGGACATGGAGTGGCATGACGGCAAGCAAAAGGGCCGCAGCAAGGCCCGCACGGCGGCCCCAAAGCCGTGCGCCTAGCGCATACGTCGCCCAGACAGTCCCCAGTCCCATGCCGACTGTCAGGCAGCGCCCAATTAGGTACATCTTCGCCCACTGCGGATACCAGACGGAGAAGTCTTTCGGGATGATGTCTACCCCGCCACCTAGCGCCGCCAGCGTGTTGGCGAAACACACCAAGTAAAACTGCAAAGAGGGATAATGATAATAGTGCGGCAGCAGACGCCCGGCGAAGACATTCATCGTCACCGACGACGTTTCCAGCATCACGCTCTCGTCGGGGTGATACGAAAAATAATGCGTTGCCGACGGCAGCCCCCAGGTCAACCCCCAGACCCGCAGCGCCAGCGCCAGCAGCAAGACACAGAAAAGGGGCAGGGGACTCGCGGCGAACTTTGTCATTGCGTGCTATTGTACCCCAGCGCGGCTCGGAACCCAGCACGTCTGCACCCGGAGGCACTTTCACTTGAGAGTAGACAGGCACTTCCAGTGCCGGGTTCCTCATGCTGCCGGGTTCTTCACCTTTAGAGGCTTTTGCCGTGCCTTACCCCAGCAGTCTACGCCGCATTTCCAGCTTGGCCTGACGCTGCACCAAGTCCGCCGCATCAGCCCGCGCTTTTTCAACTACTTCCGGCAGCGCCCGCGCGACAAAGTTTGGATTGTCCAGCCGCCCCCGCACTCCGGCCAGCTCTTTGTCCAGCTTGGCGATTTCCGCCGCCAGCCGCGCCGACTCTTTTGCCGGATCCAGCCCGTCCAGCAGCTCGCTTGCGGGCACATAGAACGCCGCGCCACTCACACCCGCCGGAACATACTTGCCGTCTGCCAGCACTTCCGCCGCAATTGTTATCTCGCCGAGCCGGGCGAGCGCAACAAGCGCCGGAAGCTGATCGCGCAGTGTTGCGCCGGCGGTTTCCGAGGCTGGGACCGCAACAACCGTCAGTCTGCGGGTCAGCATTGCGGCCCGTGCGGCTTCGTTCTCCTGTCCGCCCGGCGTAAACTCCGCCCGCAAACCGCGCAAAGCCGTGATGCTGTCAATCAGCAGCGTGACTCCAGCCTCGGCTTCCGGGTCAAGAAGCGCCTCGTCGGCAGCAGGGTAGGGGGCTAGGCTGATGCTTTCGGTTTTGCCCGGTAATTGCTGCCAGATTTCTTCGGTCACAAACGGCATAATTGGGTGCAGCAGCCGCAAAGTTGTTTCCAGCACGGTATATAAAGCTGCTCGCGCCGACATCTTAGCTAGGCCGTCTTCACCTTGAAGTGACGGCTTGCACAGCTCCACAAACCAGTCGCAGTATTCGCCCCACACGAACTCATAGAGCGTCCCGCAGGCGTCGTCCATGTCGTAAGTCCCCAGCGAGTCGTTTACAAATTGTGTGACACGCTGAAGGCGCGATAGTATCCAGCGTTCAGGCAGCGTACCTTCAGCATGAAGGATAGATGACCAATCTTGTGTGTCAAAATCGTCAGGCAAGTTCAGCAGCACAAACCGCGCCGCGTTCCACAATTTGTTGGCGAAGTTGCGGGCTTCGGGAATGCGGTCCTCGCTGAACTTGATGTCCTGGCCTTTCGAGGCCAGCCGCAGCAGGGAAAAGCGCAGGGCGTCGGCCCCATACTTGTCAATCATCTCAACCGGGTCAATGCCGTTGCCCAGGCTTTTAGACATCCGGCGGCCTTTTTTGTCCAGCACTGTGGCATGAATGTACACGTCGGAGAACGGCTTTTCGCCGGTGAACTCTAAGCCAGTCATCACCATGCGAGCTACCCACAGACGCAAAATTTCGCCCGCTGTTGTCAGGAAGTCGGTAGGATAGAAGTAGTCCAAGTCCGGCGTCTGCTCCGGCCAGCCGAGAGTTGCAAAAGGCCACAGGGCGGACGAGAACCAGGTGTCCAGCACGTCCTCGTCCTGCGTGAGCTGGTCCGTTCCGGCCCGTTCCACGGCTTCGGCCAGTGAGCGGGCGGCGACATACGAGCCGTCGGGCTTGTAGTAGATGGGAATGCGATGCCCCCACCAGAGCTGACGGGACAAGGCCCAGTCCCGGATGCCGTCCATCCAGTCTACATACGTTTTGGCGTAGCGCCCCGGCGAAAACTCAATCCGGCCGTCCCGCACGATCTCAGTCGCTTGTTCGACCAGCTCCGTGCCGGCCATTTTCATAAACCACTGCTCGGACAGCAGCGGCTCAATGACTGTCTTGGAACGGTCGCAGTGCGGGACGCTGTGCCGGTACGGCTCGATCTTTTCAAGTGCGCCTGCATCTTCTAAGTCGCCGATAATCAAATCCCGCGCCTCAAAGCGATCCATGCCGGCATAACGGACACCCGCATCGGCAGTCAGCTTGCCGTCAAAGCCGATCACCGTGATCTGCGGCAGGTTATGGCGCAGGCCGACTTCGTAGTCGTTCGGGTCATGCGCGGGCGTAATTTTGACTGCGCCCGTGCCGAACTCCTGGCTTGCGTAGTCGTCGGCGATCAGCGGGATTTCCCGATCCGTCAGCGGCAGGCGCAGCATCCTGCCGATTTTGTCTGCGTAGCGCGGGTCCGCAGGGTTTACCGCCACTGCTGTGTCTCCCAAAAGCGTCTCAGGCCGCGTCGTCGCTACCGTCACAAACCCGGAGCCGTCGGCAAAGGGGTAATTAATGTGCCAAAGCGAGCCGTCTGTGTCTATATTTTCGACTTCAATATCAGAGATGACCGTTTGCAGGCCCACCGACCAGTTCACCATCCGCTTGCCACGGTAAATCAGCCCGGCGTCAAAGAAGCGTACAAACGCTTCATTGACGGCTTCCGCATAAGCTGGGTCCATCGTGAAGCGCTGGCGGGACCAGTCATACGCGCAGCCGAGCCGCTTGAGCTGGAACACAATGCGGTCGCCGTATTCTTCTTTCCAGGCCCAGACCCGCTCGACAAACTTGTCGCGGCCCAGGTCAAAGCGCGTCAGCCCTTCGCGCTCAATCTGCCGGGACACGACTGTCTGCGTCGCGATGCCTGCATGATCCACGCCGGGCAAAATCAGCACCGTGTCGCCCTGCATCTTGTGCCAGCGCCCGAGCGTGTCCTGCACCGAATGGTTCAGCGCATGGCCCATGTGCAGGCTGCCCGTGACATTGGGCGGCGGAATACAAATGCTGTATTTCGGCTTCCCCGGCGTCGGCTCCGCATGAAACAGTCCCGCGTCTTCCCACTCCGGGTACAGCCGCGCTTCCACATCTTTCGGCTCATATGCTTTTTCCATGATTATTTCCTTCCGCTTCGCGGCTTCTTTTTCTGCGTGATGCTCGGCGTGAACCAGGAGCGCATCACGCGCAGCCCGTTTGGGTCCTCGTCAGCCGGCACCGGTCCCAACCACCGGCCATCGTAAATCGGCACAGCCGGATGGCCCGAACGTTGAATAATAACCGTACCCGGCAAGTCTCCCAGGTCATCCTGCTCGACCATCACTGGCGGCATGAAGACAAAAGCCAGTCCGTGAGGAACATCGTCCAGGTAATAGCCGGGGAAGACGCTTCTGTATTCTTCTCCCCCCTATTCTCATAGTCTGGATAGCCTAGAGCGGGCCGCAGCGCGTAGCCCCGCACGGTCATCACCGGATCGCACCGCCGAACTTGAGCCAGGGAAGTTTCGTTGTTCAGGCCATCGGTTGTCTTGAAGCGTGAGCTGTTAAACTCTATCTGAATTACTTTGTCTCGCTTGGAGATTACCGTTAGCATGGCACCGTCGCGACTGGTCCAAATATCCTCTCCGTAATAGCTCCTTCCATGCCCAAAAACACATAGCCCACGGACTGCCCCGGCACGGCGGAACCTTCTGCCCAAACGGTGCTGAGGAAGCAAAACAGCGCGGACAAAATCGCAAGAACGGCACCAAGTTGACTGCTCTTTTTGCTGCAAACCATTGCTGACACTCATTTTCTAGCCGAGAAACTCCAAACGTCGGTATGATGCCGCAGTTAAGTCTGCAAAAGAAACCCTTGTCAGCTTCTCCATCACCCCAAACACATAGTCTTCGTCCGGCCCCCAATCCGGGAGGCTCAGATCGGCTCCACAGGAGCGCACGGCTTCGGGCTGCTCCCTGCCGCCGACAAACCAGCCGCATTCATACCGGCTGTCCGCGCTTCCAAGCAGCCCTGCAAAAACGCGCCGGTCTCGTGACGCCGCCGCCGGGAAGCCGGAGCCGGTCAGCCCACCGTTCGGATCCCAGAAGACCGCCCAGCCGCCGACTTCGCCCAGCGCCAGGTTTGGGTATAAGAACGACGAGGCGGCAGCCTCGAAGCTGATGCTTTCATTCGGTGATGTGAACAAGTCAGCCAGATCAAAGCGGGAGTCAAACAAATCCATTGCGCCTGCCGCCGAAGCGCTTTCAATCATCAGAAACGCCGTGTTATAGCCCATTTTGACTTCTCCACTGCTCGCGCCGAAACCACAAAAGCCCCCGCGTCCACGGCGACAGGGTTTACCTATCGCAAGGACGCAGGGGCTGCTAAAGCCAATACGCGATACCACCTTGCTTCCCGCACTTAATTCACCAAGCACGGACACTTCATTCCGACAACGGCTCCGGGGCGACCTTCGGCGGCTTTGCTGCGGGAACGCTTGCAGCCGGTGGCGCTCCCTCTCTAATCAGTGTAAACCGCGTACTCTTCCCCATCAAGGCCAAGATTAGTTCTAGTATAGCGCGAGACAAAGCGCAGAGTCAAGCGCGGGTGGCTG
>CAXSZN010000104.1:8086-9894 GCA_964241935.1 uncultured Armatimonadales bacterium | reverse complement strand
GCGTATGCCGGGGCCGTGACAGCGCTGATGACGGGCCGGGCATACCATCAGTCGGCGACGGTGGCCCGCGACTGCGGCGGGCCGTTTGCGGGGTTTGCCGAGAACCGGGACCCGATGCTTAGGGTCATGGGCAAGCACCGGGCCGCCGTAGACGAGATCAACGGCAAGTTAATCCCGAGCACTCTGCTCCAGGCTGCCCAGACTGCCTGGGATGACGCGCTGGCGGAAGGGCAGGCGTCGGGCTACCGCAACGCACAAGCCACGGTACTCGCGCCGACCGGAACCATCGGCTTCTTGATGGATTGTGACACGACGGGGATCGAGCCGGACATTGCGATTGTCAAGTACAAGTCGCTGGTCGGGGGCGGCATGATGAAGATCGTCAACCAGACCGTTCCCGAGGCTTTAGACCGGCTGGGTTACGATGAGGCGCAGGCACTCGGCATCATCAAGTTTATTGATGAGCATGATACCATCGAGGGAGCGCCCGGTCTCAAGCCGGAGCATCTGGCGATCTTCGACTGTGCGTTCCGCCCAATGAACGGCACCCGGTCTATCCATTACCGGGGGCATCTGAAGATGATGGCGGCGGCCCAGCCGTTCATCTCCGGTGCGATCTCGAAGACCGTCAATGTGCCGAATGATGCGTCACCGGAGGACATCGCCCAGACGTATTTGGAAGCGTGGCAGCTCGGCATCAAGGCCGTCGCGATCTACCGGGACGGCTCCAAGCGCACCCAGCCGCTCAACACGGCGAGCGAGAAATCGCTGGAAGCCAAAGCCGCTGCCGCCGAGGCAGTCGCGCCGGACACAACGCCAAGCGCCCTGGCCGTGCCGAAAGCGGTCCGGCGGCGTCTGCCCGACGAGCGCGACGGCGTGACGCACAAGTTCAGCATCGGCGGCCACGAAGGCTACCTGACAGTGGGTTTGTACCCGGATACCCGCCAGCCGGGCGAGATCTTCATTCGGATGTCCAAAGAAGGGTCTTCGATTTCGGGCCTGATGGACAGCTTCGCGACGGCGATTTCGCTTGCGCTTCAGTATGGGGTCCCGCTGTCCACACTGGTAGACAAGTTCATTCATTCGCGCTTTGAGCCGTCGGGCTTCACCGGCAACAAAGAGATCCCGATGGCGAAATCCGTCATGGACTACATCTTCCGGTATCTGGCCCTGCGCTTCCTGCAAAAAGAAGACCGCCACAACGTCGGTCTCATCGCCGACCAGGAAGACGCCTATGCTCCGGCGCGGCCCGCCCTCCCGGCCCACGATTCCAAGAGCGGCACCCTGAGCAATGGAAACGGGAAAAGCAACGGAAACGGCAGCAGCGGCCACCACAACGCCAACGCGCATCTGGCCGAGACCAACACCGCGTCTATCACCGACCATGAGCGCGAAATCTCGCTGATGCAGTCCGACGCCCCGCCCTGCCCCGAATGCGGCGCCATCACCATCCGTAGCGGCGCGTGCTACAAATGTTTGAGCTGTGGGACAAGCTTAGGCTGCTCGTAAGCGCTCTCAGCCCCGATGGTAATACATCGGGGCTGCCCTATCTGAAACAAGGTTTGCTCAATGAAAGTTTTTCTTGCATGTCCCATAGGTTCAGAAGATAGCCCAGAGCGTTTACGCTCTGATAAGTTATTGAAATACGTCATTAATCCTGCTGTTAAACAGGCATTTGATATTGAGTCTGATAGTATAATACGCGCGGACCAAATGGGAGAACCTGGTCGAATCACCATGCAAGTTCTTAGAGAGCTTGTAAATGCTGATGTTGTTATAGTTGACGTAACAGGTGTCAATGCCAACGT
>CAXSZN010000104.1:0-7986 GCA_964241935.1 uncultured Armatimonadales bacterium | reverse complement strand
AATGCTGATGTTGTTATAGTTGACGTAACAGGTGTCAATGCCAACGTGATGTATGAACTTGGTATTCGTCAGGCCACTCTGAAACCGTTTGTATTGATGGCAGAAAAAGGACAGCACCTACCCTTTGATTTAAGCGATCTACGGACCATTTTCTATGCTCTTGATTTAGACAATTTTGAGCAAGCACAAATGGAGCTAGTAACACATCTGCAAAGAGCGAAATCTGATCCAATTTCTGCATTCGACAAGGCTTTGTTCTCTACATCACAAGGTTCAGACCAATCCGAAGAAAGCGTTCAGTCAGCCGATAACCTGCTTGCGGTTTTGGAGGTTTGCGAAAACCTTTCGCGCGAAGGCCAAGAAACAAAAGATTTACTTATGGCAATAGGTAATCTCGTGGTAGAAATCCGCGAGAAAGTATCTGTCCAGGAGAAAGCTGAACAAGAGAGAGCACAGCAAGAAATGGGCAAATGGATAATGTCACAAATTTTCCAGAACCCTGACGGGGCAGCTAAAGTAATACCGGCGATGCAAGCTATGATGGACCTTGGAAACGCCGCAACGCAAGCCGCGCCACAGGACACCGAGGTTCAGACTGTGCCTAATCGTGCCACACGCAGAAGACAACAAAAATCTTAAAGATTGCTGTAGCGATCTTCGTATTCAGTGTATCTTCCACAGCGACCCTCTGCCAAAACAGGTCGCAAATACATGCAGGACGAACTATAACTTATCAGGTTGCATCAATTGGGGGGTGAGTTATTGGGTGTCATGCCCGGTAACGAGTGCGACTGCCAAATGCGGAGGGGTGCAGGAAAAAAATGCAAGTCTATAAGATAGATATCCCCGCTCAAACGCCTAAACTGTTTCGGTCTGCTTGCTTTTGTCCCGCTCAGACTGTGTGGCCTGCGGTGGCCGTTCGGCTTTCGGTTGATTGTTTCCGTTCTTCTGCGAAATCGTGTTTGTGGGACAGGACTTCAAACGTATCCACAATCCCAAAATCCTGGGGGTAGGTGCGTGTCCACTGCTGTAACTCCTGCGTGGCTTGCCGGATTTCGGGCAGCGTAAAGGCGTTGAGCGCCTGCTCAATGATGCGCTCACGCTCTGCGTTGTTCCAGTTCATCACAATGTCTTTCATCAGGGCCTTCCTTTTGTTCTCAAACGGTCGCCTGCGGCAGAAAAGATGGACAGAAAGCGAAACCGGTCTGTACCAATAAGGCTGCTGCCGAGATTATAAGCAAAGGCAGCTCGGTCACGGATTGGCGTTGCCAGCAACTTTAGATAGAAATCAATTTGCTGTTCCTGTGCAATGGCGAGACTCCGCCGCAAATCTTCCAGGGCATCTACATAGCGGTTGTAGACATGGTCTGCTTCCACTTCTCGGAAAACTGCTTCTTCTGCTTGGACGCCAATTCGTGCCAAAACTACCGGGCGAAGAAGTCGCTGTGCTTGCTCGACGACGCCTTCTTCCCAGCCAATCAGTGCATTATAGTCCAACGAATTGTAGCCTGCTGACCGCGAATGCAAACTTTCGTGGATTAAGGTACGCCACCGGGTTTCTGATCTGACGAGTTGCGCTTGAATGACTATGCCGCAGGAAAACAGCTTTTTCCCGCGAAACCATTCCTCCTGCCCTAGCTCCACTTGCCCGTTCCAGCGGGAAGGCAATCCAGTGAGTTCCGTCAAAATGGGCGCAAGATGTTCCAGCTCTTTGCAGACTTGCTCTGCGTCCCCATTGGGAGTGCTTGATTGTTCTGTGTTTGCTTCCATGCCGATGTTGAGTATACCTGAGCCGCTTGCCTTACGTCTTTGTTTGCTTGTATAATGTTTTGCAGCTTCAAGCTGAATAAGCTTTCTGAGGGACAACACATGACGTATCGGGTGGGGTTGATTGGGGCGGGGAATATCGGGGCGGTTCATGCGCGGCAGTGGGCGCTGCTGCCGGATGCCGAAGTGGTGGGGGTGCTGGACCCGCGTTTAGACGCGGCGGCGGCGCTGGGGACGGCGTATTCGGAGTGGGAGGCGCTGCTGGCGGGGGCGAGGCCGGATATTGTGGATATTTGCGTCCCGACGGCGTTGCATCAAGAGTATGTAGAACGGGCGGCGGCGGCGGGGCTGGCGATTTTTGTGGAGAAGCCGCTGGGGCGGACGCTGGCGGAGTGCGATGCGATTGTGGCGGCAGTCGAGAAGGCAGGCGTGCCGGCAATGGTGGGGCAGGTAGTCCGGTACTTCCCGGAGTATGCGGAAGCGAAGCGTTTAGTGGATGCGGGCGCGGTGGGAGCGCCGGCGGCGGTGCGAACGGCGCGGATGGGCGGGTTTCCGCAGATCACGGGGCGTCCGAACTGGTACGCGGACCCGGTGCAGAGCGGGGGCGTGACGCTGGATTTGATCCTGCATGATTTTGACTGGCTGCGGTGGACGTTTGGCCCTGTGACGCGCGTTTTTGCCCAGGGGCTGTGGGGCAGGCCGGAATATGTAGGAAAGCTGGATTATGCGCTGGTGACACTGCGGTTTGAGTCCGGCGTGGTCGGCCATGTGACGGGGTCGTGGGCGCATCCGGGTGGGTTTCGAACGACGCTGGAAGTGGCGGGGGACGGCGGTTTGATTGAGCATGACTCGGCTGGGAGCGCCCCGCTGTTGTCGTCGCTGCGGCAGACGGGAAGCAGTGGCGAGGGTGTTTCTTTCCCGGAAAGCCCGATGGCCCCGGCAGACGATCCGTATTACAAGGAGCTGGCGGCGTTTGTTTCGGCGCTTCAGAACAATTCGCCAATGCCGGTGACGGTGCATGAGGCACGGGAAGCGGTACGGATTGGGCTGGCGGCGCTGGAGTCGATGGAAACAGGCAAGGTGGTGACGCTGTGAACAAACTAAAGATCGGCATTTTATCGTTTGCCCATATGCACGCAGCGTCCTATGCCGCCGCGCTGGCAGCGCATCCTGGCGCGGATCTGGTCGGCATTGCGGACGTTGATGCGGAGCGCGGGCGTCGGCAGGCCGAGGTGTTTAATACGCAGTTCTTCGAGGGTGAAGCGGCGCTGCTGGATCAGAACCTGGATGGCGTTGTTGTCACGAGCGAAAATGTGCATCACCGGCGCTTGGTCGAGATGGCGGCAGGAGCAGGCGTCAAAGCGATACTGTGCGAAAAGCCGCTGGCGACGACCCTGGAAGACGCGCAGGCGATGATTGATGTCTGCCGGGCGGCAGGGGTGACGCTGGCGACAGCGTTTCCATGCCGCTACTCGCCGGCGTACCAAAGACTGCACGAGCAGGTGTCGGCGGGGGCGATTGGGGACGTGCTGGCCCTGCGCGGCACGAACCACGGCAAGATGCCCGGCGGCTGGTTTACCGACACAGCACTGTCCGGGGGCGGGGCGGTGATTGACCATACGGTCCATGTGGCGGACCTGAACCGGCACCTGCTGGGCCGTGAGGCCGTAGAAGTCTACGCAGAAATCGGCCACGGGTTTTACCATCAAAAATGGGAAGACACCGGGTTCCTGTCCATCCGGTACGACGGCGGCGTGTTTGCGACGCTTGACACAAGCTGGTCCCGGCCTGCTTCTTATCCGACCTGGGGCGATGTGACGCTGCAAGTGCTTGGCACGGGAGGCGTTTTGGAGCTGGACATGTTCAAGCAGAACTTGGTGAGCTACGGCGCAGAAGGGCAAGGGACAAGCTGGGTCCCCTGGGGCAGCGACACGGATGCGGGCCTCATCACGGACTTCCTGAAACTCGCCGGCGGGCAGAGGGTGCCGCTGCTGGCGTCCGGCGAAGACGGTCTGGCGGCGCTGGCCGTTGCGCTGGCCGCGTACCGGTCTGCCGAGCTTGGCGCCCCGGCCGCGATTGCAAACTGACTCTTTAACCTGCCGTCAACCCTTCTGCGTTTCTCCGTGGCTCATTTCAGGTAGACTATTTGAGTATCAGGCTTGTATGCTTCCAGCTCAAATACTCTCGCAGAAAGAGAACCGTGTGATGCCAGGTGACCAAAATCAGTCGTCTTTGCCGGATCGTGATGCCGATGGGCTGGCGCCGCCGGATCTGCCCGGCATTTCTTTGACGCCCACCGCATTGAGCCGGGGACCGTTCAGCGCGATCTACCGGGGGAGAGACCGGGTGCACGGCTATGACGTGATCGTCAAAGTGCTGCAAACCGGCGGTGACCCGGTGGCGGCAGACCGGTTCCGGCGGGAAGCGGCGGTCATGGCCAAGCTGCGCCATCCCAACATTGTCGC
This sequence comes from uncultured Armatimonadales bacterium, assembly GCA_964241935.1. Classification (GTDB taxonomy): domain Bacteria; phylum Armatimonadota; class Armatimonadia; order Armatimonadales; family Capsulimonadaceae; genus JANXMY01. The sequence continues at coordinate 3,754 of CAXSZN010000104.1, read as the reverse complement.
GCTGTATCAGTTCCGCGACGGCAACCCGTCGGCTCTGGTCATGGAGTATGTGCCGGGCCAGACTTTGGGAGCGTTGATGGCGTCTAAAAAGCAGCTTTCGGTTGACCGAGCGGTTCAGATCATCGAAGACATTGCGGCGGCTTTGGACTGCATTCATGCGGAAAACGTCGTTCATCGGGACGTGAAGCCGTCCAATATTCTGCTGCCAAAACATGGTCCGGCCCGGCTGACCGACTTCGGCGTGGCTCACATTGATACGTCTTCGCCGCTGACCGTGCGCGGCGACATGCTGGGAACAATCGAATATGCCAGCCCTGAGCAGGTCAAAGGCACATCAGCCCCAGATGCCCGCAGCGATGTGTACTCGCTGGCGGCGGTGGCGTACTTCGCGCTGACCGGCTCGCCGCCGTTTCCCGCCGCCGACAGCTCCACGCAGGCGCAGCTTTCGGTCATGCACCAGCAGGTCTTCACGGAGCCGCCACCCTTGCGGTCCCGCCGTGCGGAGCTGTCACCGGGGATTGACGATGCCGTGCGGCGCGGCCTCGCGAAAGACCCGGCGGCGCGTTACCCGTCGGCGGGCCAGCTTGCGTCCGCGCTGCGCTCGGCGGTGCTTGCCGCTTCGGACGTCCAGGCGGCTGCTCCGGCAGGGACAAATCCCCGGCGCACTTTCGCATATTCCGGCGCTCTGGCCGGGGCCGCGCTGCTGGCTGGGGCAGGGATTTTGGTTTGGGACCATGACCGGTCCGCGCCGGCAGGCACTGCGCCGGCAGGCACTGCGCCGGCAAGCACTGCGCCCACTCCGCCAACGCTGGCACTGCATCCTCAGCTCTCTCCACCTGCCCCCGTGGCTGCGAAGTCTACTCCCGCAGCCGTTTCCACTGCCAAGCCGCTTGCTGCCGTCAGGCCGTCCAAAGCAAGCCGAGTGGCCGCTGTTCCTGCGGCTCCTGCCTTGCCCCGCACTGTGCTTGCTGCCCCGTCCGTGGTTCCTGCTCCGCCTGTCGTTCACGCTGCCCGGAAGCCGTCCGAAACGGCTCCGGTGCGGGTCGCCAAGCGAAGCGTTGTCGAGCGGCCAAAGTTTCGCCGTCATCCCGCCCTTGTCGCTACCGGGCTGAAGCCGTCGCCCCCAGAGTCTTTCTCGCATCGTGCACCCCTGCGGCTGGCGCAGGCAAAGCCGCGTCCGGTCTCGGGGATGGCCTTGCTGTCGGTCTTTGCCCGTCAGGATTTGGTGGCGCGTGGGCGGAATGCTCGAACAGAAGCCATTCCGGCGCAGCAAGTTTTCGTTGACGGCAAGCCGGTTCCCGCGCTTGCCTCGGGTGGGTGGGCATCGGTCTCGGCAGGCCGGCATTTAGTTTCTTTTGTTCCGCAGGGGCAATCCGGGTTTGGCCGCAGTCCCGGCCTGTGGGTGTCGCTCGCTCCCGGCGCTCATGTCAGCCGCCAGATTTTGCTGCCGATTGCCTCGCCAATTTTAGCGGCGACCCGGACGCAGCCTAGCTCGGATCTGACGGCGTCTGCGGTTCCTGCCCCGCTTCCTGCGCCGATTGCGCTTCCTGCCGCGCCTGCTGCTCAGGCGGCTCCGGTACAAACTGTCGCTTCTGCCCCGGCAGTGGTTGGCTGGTACACTGTCTCAGGCTGGATTGTTCACAACCCGGCTGCGCCCAAACCGACACTTATTCGCACCTCTGCATACTGGGTGAAAGTGGACGGAACGCCTAATCTCGCGCTGGCACTGGGCCAATGGGCGGAGCTTCCCGCCGGCAAGCACACGATTGAGTTCCAGCCGACAAACGGTGTCGGCGTCGGGCCGAAGACCTGGGACATTGATTTGTCGCCGCAGGGCCATCTAGACCAGCAAATCCCGCTGCCGCCGATGATTGTCGCGCCGTAGTAAGGGGAGCGAGAGGAGCGAGGGAGCGAACTCCTCTCGCTCTTTTTCTTTCTCCCCAATGCCTGTGTGGTATACTAACACCCATACTTTGGACCCGAAGACGGGTAGGGGAGAACTTATCGTGGCAGAATGGCAGCGGACAGTCAATTGCGGCATCGTATCAGAGTCAATGATTGGGCAGACGGTGACGCTGAACGGGTGGGTGAACCGGAACCGAGACCAGGGCGGCATTGCATTTTTGGACCTGCGGGATCGCAGCGGTCTGGTCCAAGTCGCGGTAGACGGCGGCGATGTGCCGGACGCTCTGGCAGTCGCCGAGCGTGTCCGCTCCGAATACTGCCTCAGCGTTCAGGGCTTGGTACGCCGCCGCCCCGCCGGCAGCGAGAACGATAATTTGCCGAACGGCACGGTCGAAGTCGCGGCCACGGCGATTGAAATCCTGAACCCTGCGAAGACGCCTCCGTTCCCGATTGTTGAGGAAAAAGACACGCCCATCAACGAGATGCTGCGCCTGAAGTACCGCTATCTGGACCTGCGCCGTCCGGCGATGTTTGAAAAGATGCGCCTGCGCCATGAAGCCATCCGGCTGATCCGCGAGTTCATGTACGGGCGGGGCTTTTTGGAGATCGAGACGCCGGTACTCACGAAATCTTCCCCCGAAGGCGCACGGGACTATTTGGTGCCCTACCGCCTGGAACCCGGCCTGTTTTACGCGCTGCCGCAGGCCCCGCAGCAGTTCAAGCAGCTTCTGATGGTCGGCGGCATTGAGCGTTATTTCCAGATCGCCAAGTGCTTCCGCGATGAGTCTCAGCGGGCGGACCGGCAGCCGGAGTTTACCCAGCTTGATTTAGAAATGTCGTTTGTTGAGCAGGACGACGTTCTGGAAGTGGTTGAATCGCTGTATTCCGAGATCATCCCCAAGATTTCGCCGAAGTCTGTCGTGACCCCATTCACGCGCTTAACCTATGACGAGGCGATGGCCCGATACGGCACGGACAAGCCCGACCTGCGCTTTGGTTTAGAACTCAAAGACGCCGCGCCGGTTTTAGCAAACACCCAGTTCTCGGTCTTCCAAAACGCGCTGGCAAGCGGCGGCCAGGTCAAGCTGCTGCGCTACCCATCAGGCGCGAGCTTATCCCGCAAAGAGATTGACGACCTGACGGCTTTGGTGAAAGAAACCGGCGCGAAAGGCCTAGCGTACCTGCTTGTCACAGAAGAGGGCGTCAAGTCGCCTATCGCCAAGTTCCTGACCGAAGAGGAGGTTACAGGACTCGTGACGCTGGCCGAAGCCCGGCCCGGTGATTTGATCGGCTTCATTGCCGACACGCCGGAGATTGTCGCCAAAGCCTTAGACCTTCTGCGCCGGGAAATCGCCAAGCGTCAAAAGCTTGCCGACCCGAATGTCCTGCACTTCGCCTGGGTCACGGACTTTCCAGTGTTTGAATGGGACGACGACTCGAAAACCTGGACCTTCGCGCATAACCCGTTCGCCATGCCCCACGCCGAGCATTTGGACATTTTAGAGTCCGACCCTGCCGCCTGCCGTGCCTATACTTATGACTTGGTGTGCAACGGCTCCGAAGGCGCGTCGGGGTCCATTCGCATCCACAAGCGGGATATTCAGGAGCGCATCTTCCGAATGCTCGGCAAGACAGACGAACAAATCCAGGACCAATTTGGGCACATGCTGGAAGCGTTCGACTTCGGCGCACCGCCCCACGGCGGCATGGCCCCCGGCATTGACCGGCTGATCATGTACCTGACCGACGACGACAATGTCCGCGAAGTCATCGCCTTCCCGAAATCCGGCGGCGGCTTCGACCCAATGATGGAAGCGCCTTCGGAAGTGGAAGACAAGCAGCTTCGCGA
>CAXSZN010000103.1:0-9962 GCA_964241935.1 uncultured Armatimonadales bacterium | reverse complement strand
GTTTTGCGTGTCATGGCTTGTCTTTCTTGTGTGCAACCCATTCCGCCGTAAACGCCCCGTCCTAAAGGACGGGTCTAGAGGCGAAGCGCCAACTGGTCTGCGACCGGAAGAACAAGACTGCACATTTGGTATTCCGCACACCGTGCGGTTGGCGCTTCGCCTCTAGACCTGTCCTTTAGGACGGGGCATTCGCGGGGGCTATCTCTGCGTTACTTCACCGGCTGCAAGGCCACGTCCTTGAACTCTATCCACTGTAACGGGCGGGTCTCAACGCGGAACTCCTTGATCTGTGAAAGCGGCTGCGAGAAATGCACGGTGATTTGATCCATGCCGTTGATGCCGCTCCCAAGATGGTCATCAGGAAGCAGTTCATTCCCCTGCGTGTCTACCGCGATGATCCGGAGATCATCGGTTGAGTTTGTCGTTACTGTCAGAGCCAAGCTTTTCGCGGTTTGCTCGGCGGCTCCTAAAATAAAACCTTGAGCGCCGTCGTTCGTGCTGATGCCGCTTGACGGGTTATGATTGGAAGCAGCGGTTCTCCACGGCCCGGCGGCGATACCGATTTGTATGCTTGTCTTCTTAAGCGCTGCCGGGAACGCGGATGTGACAACGCGTGTCCCGCCGGTGGCGGCGAACATCTGGCTCTCAGTGTGTCCGCCATCACTTTGGGATTTGCCGGGCCACTCGCCATCACCCGAGGAACCTTTGCTGTCCTCCAGCTTGTAATCGGTCGTGATACCCGAAGCAGTCGGGGGCAGCCGAAACGCAAAGCTGACATTGTGGGTGCTGCTGTCGCCGACGTGATCGTCTGAGTGGTAAGCATTTGTGTCGTACACCGGTGCCGGCAAAAGTGCGCCGGTCGCCGACCACCACGAACTGCCGGGCTTGCCGGCGTCAGTGATGCCTGCAAGTAGTCGGGTGCCATTGATTGTCATGTCGGGAGTAGTCACAAGAGTTTGCCTGCCGTGACCATTGTAGATAACAGAGCCATGATGGAGCGTAAACATCAAATGCTGAGAAGCAGGCGATAGGGGTACTGAGACAGGCGCAGCCTGTGCTTTGGCGTCAGGCCGTAGCACGGCAAGCATGATGACGGCAGCGGCGGTGGGAATGAGGGCGACGAGCAAGGCGCGGCGGGTCACGGTGCGGCGGCTGTGAGTTTTGTCTAAAACCATCAGTATTCTCCTTTGGATGTGCGGGGTTTGGGCCATCGTGATGGCGGCAGGGTGGGGCGAGCGGCGGGACGAAGGCGGCAATGCGCTGGCGATGTCGAGCAGGTGGTGGGCGTACTCCGGGGCGGCGATGCCGGACGAGAGCACCAAGTCATCGCAGGCGATTTCGCTTTCCGCACGGAGGCGGCGGGCGGTCAGCCACACGAGTGGGTGGAACCAGTAGACGGCGCAGGTGAGGTCGGCGAGGCGGTGGCAAGGCCAGTCCCGGCGCTTGATGTGCGCCATCTCGTGCAGCAGCACCGAGCGCAGGCGGTCTTCAGGCCAGCCAACAGACCCCAGCGGCAGCAGTACCACAGGCCGAATCCAGCCCCAGGTCATCGGCACGGGAACGTCGGCGCGGCACAGCAGCGGCAGGCGCGAGAGCCGAAGCGCGGCGGCGCAGTCGGCAGAGACGTCCAACGTCAGTGGGTCGGAAATGGGAACGCAGGCGCGGCTGAGACGCGCAATGCCCCACAAGCCGAGCAGCGGGCGGGCGGATGCCAGGAGCAGGCCGAGGAGGTAGAAGGCGAGGAACCCACTCGGCACAAGTGCCTGCCCTCCCGAAGCGGGAAGGCGAAGAGTTTCGGAGGAAGCGGCACTGGTGCCGGACGTAGTATTGTTGGAGGGTGAGGCAAACTGCGGCGCTTCAGCAGGCCGAAACTCTGCACCTTCCCGTTTCGGGAGGGTCGCAGCTTGCCCTCCGGATAGCCAGTGCTGCTGCGGGGCAGGCTCCTCTTGCAGCGCCGCTATATGCCAGCCGGGGAGTGTCAAAGAGAACAGCGGCAGGGCCAGCAGCGCGGCCAGCGTCAAGAGGCAAACCAAGTGACGCGCCGAAGCAGACGCCCGGCGCAGGCACAGCAAGACTGCGCCGGACAACGCAAATACTAAAAAGCTCTTGAAAAGCAGCATCAGCAGCAGTGTCATCGGGTTTCCTCTTTCTTGGCGTTGTCTGTTTCTTTAGCAGTTTCAATAAGAGCCGACAGCCTCGCCAGCTCTTCGGGCGACAGCGGCGTGTCGGAGACAGACAGCAGGGTCGCGACTGTCTGCTCGACGGAGTTGCCGAAGAACGTCTGCATCACCGAGCGCAGAGCGGATTTCGCGGCGTTGGATCGGGGTCGTGTCGGCAGGTACACATAGCGTGCGCCGTCTTTAACGTGCTTCAAGTGGCCCTTAGTTTCCAAAATGCCGAGCAGGGCGCGAACCGATGAATACGAAGGCGGGTCGGGCAGGGCGGCCTGCACGTCGGCGGCGGCGGCGCGTCCCAACTGGTACACGATGTCCATAATCTGCCGCTCCCGGCGGCTTAAACTGCTGTCCGAGGGTCTGCTTGTCTTCATGCTAATAATTTAGCACATCGCAAGCATTCTGTCAAGCGTTTATGCTAATTTTTTAGCACTTATTTTTTGGGACACAATTTTGGGACACAATAGCGCCGTGATCGCTAGGGCGGGAAGAGAAGATAGGAAGAGGGCGAAGACAAGCTTCGCCCCTACACGTCTATTGTTTGGCCGTCATACGCCAGCTCGACGCCCGGCGGCAGACCGGCATTTGTTGCGGCGTAATCGTAATCGTGGGATAGGTGGGTGAGAAGTGTGCGCTTGGGCTGGAGCATTGCGACTGTCTCCAGCGCGGCGTCAAGATGAAAATGAGTCTCGTGCGGCTCGCGCCGGACGGCATCCAGCATCAGCAGGTCCAAGTTCTCTAGGTGCGGCCAGGTTTCGGGAGGGATGGAGCTGACATCCGTCACATACGCGAAGCGCGGGCCGAACTTATACGCCAAAATCGGCAGGCGGCCGTGACTGACGCGCAGAGGCAGGATATTCAAGCCGTGCAGCGCAAGGGCTTCACCGGGCTGGACTGGCGTCAGCGTGACCTGCGGTTTGCCGCCGCCGGCTTGGGTTTCGACAAAAATATATTTGTAGATGCGCCGCAGGTCGTCTAAGACGCCTGCTTCGGCATACACCGGCATCGGCAGGCCCGAGCGGTAGTTGAACGTGCGAACGTCATCCAGCCCAAAAATATGGTCGGCATGAGAATGGGTGTAAAAGATCGCGTCCAGCCGCCGGACTTCGTTCGCCAGAAACGACAGCCGCATTTCCGGCGGCGTGTCCACCAGGATATTTGCACCGTCGTCAGCCGTAACTAGGACCGCCGGCCGCAGACGTTTGTTGCGGGGATCCGGCGACGCGCAGACCGCGCAGTCGCAGCCGATCATGGGAACGCCATGCGAAGTGCCGCAGCCGAGGACAGTAACTTTCATGTCCGAAATTGTACCCGATATAAAGTCCCGCTTGAGCGAGTAGAAAAAGCCCGCTTGAGTGGGACAACGGTCACGCTCAAGCGGGCCTGCTCTGACTCTGTGCCGGCTGCCGGGGAGGGCGATTAGCCGCCCCCTGCACCCCCGCCACCGCCTGCTCCGCCTCCGCCGCCGGCTCCCGCGCCTGACGCGCCGGCCCCGCCGCCGCTGCCGGCCGCGCCCGCGGAAGCTCCGGCCGCACCCGAACTGCCGCTTGCGCCGCTGCCGCTCGCTCCATTAGCTCCCGCGCCGGTCGCCCCGCCGGCCCCTGCCGCGCCGGCTGACCCCGCTGCGCCTGCACCCATGCCGGAGCCGCCCGCCGCCGGCGAGCCTGCCGATGAGGCAGCGCCGCCCGGCGCCGACGTTCCAGGCGCGGAAGACGGACTCACGGAGCCGCCGGTTCCACCTGCGCTGCTCGACCCCGCTGCGCCGCCTGCTACTGCGCCGCCGGGTGCCGTGCCGCCTGCGCCGTTCGCCCCGGAGCCTGTGCTCGATGCACTGGTGCCGGACGCACTGCCGCCCGCTTGTCCGCCCCCAGTCTGGCCGCCGGCAGCTTGACCGCCGGTGGAACTGGCTGGGCTAGCCGACCCGGACCCGCTCGGGCTGGACCCGTTTGCCGGTGTGCTGGCGCTTGTGCCGCCTTCCGGTCCGACCGAGCTGCCGCCCCCGGCGCTGCCGGCGCCGCTGGGAGCCGGCGCGGTTCCCGGCGTGGACGCCGCGCCGCTCGAATCGCTGCTGGTTGAGTTTTTGTTGTTGGACCGCAGGCCGTGCGTCGCGATTATTGCGATCAGTGCGACGACAACGATGCCTGCGATAATCCAGGGCAGGGCACGACGCGCCGCCGCATTCTTGGCGACAACATCCTGCCCCTTCTGCTGGTTCTCAGGATTAGGATCTGTGTTCGGGTCTTTTTGGTTTGGGTCTTGCTGATAACTGGTTGCCATGCGATTTCTCCTTGCAAAATACTTGCTGTGCTGGACGCTTCTGGTTTTCCCCGCAGTTCCAGCCGTGAAACCGAGGAAGCGAAAGTTATGGGTATAATCATTCCTAGTAATTTAGTAGGAAAAGACAAATGCCTGAACCGTCTGCACATCGTTTAGAAGACCTGATCGGCAACACGCCGCTGGTGCGCCTCTGCAAAATCGAGAAAGAAGTCTCCGATGTCGAGATTTACGGTAAGGCCGAGTTCTTTAACCCCGGCGGCTCGGTCAAAGACCGGGCTGCCATGAACATGATCTTAGAAGGCGAGAAGTCGGGGGCGCTCCGGCCCGGCAAGATTATTTTAGACGCCACTTCCGGCAACACCGGCATCGCCTATGCCATGATCGGCGCGGCACGGGGCTACAAAGTGCGCCTGTGCCTGCCGAAAAATGTCACGCCCGAGCGCAAGAAAATCCTGTCGGCTTACGGCGCGGAGATTGTCTATACCCCGCCTGCCGAGCAGTCTGATGGGGCCATTCGGGTGGTCAGGCAGCTCTACGCCGAAGACCCAGACCTGTACTTTTATCCCGACCAGTACGCGAACGACGCCAACTGGCAGGCACATTTCAAGACCACCGGCCCGGAAATCTGGCAGCAGACCGACCGCCGCATCACGCATTTTGTCGCCGGCCTCGGCACCACCGGCACCATGATGGGCGTGGGCCGCTTTCTGCACTCGGTCAACCCGGACATTAAGCTTGTTTCCATGCAGCCCGACTCGCCGTTCAACGGCCTTGAAGGCCTAAAGCATTTAGAGACGGCCATTGTCCCGCCGATCTACGACCCCACTGTTGCCGACGAAAACATCGAATGCCGCACCGAAGACGCCTATGTCATGGTCAAGCGCCTGGCCCGCGAAGAGGGCCTGCTCGTCGGCATCTCGGCGGGCGGCAATGTCCACAGCGCCTTAGAAGTCGCTAAAACCGCCCCCAAAGGCAGCGTCATCGTCACGGTTTTATGTGATGGCGCAGACCGCTACCTCTCCGAGCGCTTCTGGGAAGACCCCGCCGACGAGCCGCACCCACAGATTTGAGAAAGGATAGGATAGCGTGGGATTGAAATCCTACACTGTGGGGCGCAGACGCTCACTATCCGCCTTCATGAATAAAGAGTAGCATAAAGACTTAGCACTTTCGCTCCCATGTCTGTTGCCGTTGCACATCTGCTCTCTGCGGGACCCTTTTGGAATGCAAGTAAACATGGAAGCATTATACGAAACAGTTTATGTCGTTGAAGATTGGTATGATGGGCCTCGCAGTGGGTTCGCCGACTACAAGCAGAAGCCGCATTTCTATCGCTCGCTTCATCTTGATGGGAGCAACTACGATAAGTACAATCCCGACGAAGACCGTTTTGAACTGGCACCGGTTTCAGTGCAGGTTGTGGAATGGGCTGTCGCAAGCCATCAGCTTTGGCTGAGATGGGATGCGGCGTACCGCGCCGGAACCCTGCCGCAAGATGCAGACGATGAAGTACGCATCCTGCCGGAAGACCGTGTGCATGACCAGGAGCTTCGCGCTTTGATCGAGCAATTTATGAATATGCAGGCTGGGACACGATTTGTTGTGCACGGCGAATTTGAACTGGGCTGTAATCGGGTTCAGTGGTACGAAGACAACGTCTGATAAATCATGCCACTACAAATCACAACCGAACACGATGCTGCGATCCGCGCCCACGCCGCGAAAGATTATCCGCATGAATGCTGCGGGTTCCTGGTGGGCCGGGCGGACTGTGATACAGTCACTGTCATGCGGACGGTTTCGGCAGCGAATACACGGGATGACTCGCCGCGCAATCGCTTTGAGATTGATCCGGGGGATTTGGTCAAGACCGATAAAGCGGCGCGGGCGGAAGGCTTGGGGGTGGTCGGGTTCTACCACAGCCACCCCGACGCGCCCGCTAGGCCGTCGGAGTTTGACCGGGAACATGCCTGGGCCGGGTATTGTTACGTCATTGTTTCGGTCCAGGCAGGCCGGCCCCGCGAAATGCGGTCCTGGCGGCTGCGCGAAGACCATCAAGCGTTTGCGGAAGAAGAGATTACTGTGACGACTGAGGAGAATTGAAAATGCCCGTGAAGATACTCGTTCCTACCCCGATGCAGCGGTACACGATGAACCGTGACGAAGTGGAAGTCGGCGGCGCGACCGTGGACCATGCCCTGCAGCACTTGTCGGAAAACTATCCCGACATCAAGAAGCATTTGTTCAATGACGACGGCAGCTTAAGGGCGTTTGTCAATGTCTACGTCAACGACGAAGACAGCCGGCACTTGCAAGGCGGGCAAACTCCCGTTCAAGACGGCGACACGCTCACCATCGTGCCGAGCATCGCCGGCGGCCTCGATGCAGTCGGGACCGGCGGCGCACCGTCGTTTCACTTGGCAAGCAACCCCGACAATGAGCAGTTATCCAATGACGAAGTGCTGCGCTACTCGCGGCATCTGATCATGCCGGAAGTGACGATGGAAGGTCAGAAGCGGCTCAAAGCGGCAAAAGTCTTGTGCATCGGCACGGGCGGTCTGGGTGCGCCGCTAACCATGTATCTCGCGGCGGCGGGCGTCGGCACGATTGGGCTGGTGGACTTCGACACCGTGGACGTGACCAACTTGCAGCGGCAGATTGTTCACCGCGAAAGTGCTGTTGGGCTGCCGAAGATTGACAGCGCGGAGCGGACGCTGAAAGAAATCAACCCATATGTCAGCATCGTCAAGCACGAAGTCATGCTGACATCCGAGAATGCTTTAGAGATACTTAAAGACTACGATGTCATTGCCGACGGCACGGACAACTTCCAAACCCGCTACCTGGTCAACGACGCCTGCGTTCTTTTGGGCAAGCCGAACGTCTACGGCTCCATCTTCCGGTTTGAAGGCCAGGCTTCTGTCTTTTTCGCCAAAGACGGCCCCTGCTACCGCTGCCAGTACCCCGAGCCGCCCCCTCCCGGCATGGTGCCAAGCTGCGCCGAAGGCGGCGTTTTGGGTGTTCTGCCCGGCATTATCGGTGTCATTCAGGCTATCGAAGTCGTCAAGCTGATCCTCAGCGAAGGCCAGACATTGATTGGACGCCTCTTGATGTTCAACGCTTTAAAGATGTCCTTCCGTGAGTTCAAAGTCCGCAAAGACCCCAACTGCCCGATTTGCAGCGCCCATCCGACCGTGACCCATCTCATAGACTACGACGAGTTCTGCGGCATCGGGCGCGGCGACGAAGGCCCGGCGCTGACAACCGGCGAGGCCATCACAGCGACGGAGCTAAAGGCCAAAATGGACAGCGGCGATAAGTTTACACTCATTGATGTCCGCGAACCCTACGAATACGCCATCGGCCATATCCCCGGCGCAAAGCTCGTCCCACTCGGCACGGTCAAAGAGCGCCTGCATGAGTTTGACACATCGGACGAGATTGTCCTGCATTGCAAAAGCGGCAAGCGGTCGTCGGAAGCCCTGCAAGTGTTTAAGCAGGCCGGGTTCAAGAAGCTGCAAAACCTGCACGGCGGCATTCTCGCTTGGTCGGACGACGTTGACCCCAGTGTGCCGAAGTACTAAGAGTTGGCCCCCACCCCCGGCGGGAACCGGCGGGGGTGGGGGCTACTCGTATCTTAACGCCGTAATTGGGTCCAGCTTGGACGCCCGGAACGCCGGATAAATGCCGAAAAACAGCCCGACTCCCACTGCAAAGCCGAAGCCAAGCTCCGTCGCCCAGAACGGCACATACGCCGGCAGCGTCTTGTGCGCGAAGTGGTCAATCAGACGCGCCAGCCCGTAGCCGCAGGACACCCCAATCAGCCCGCCCAGCCCGGACACCACCATCGCTTCCACCACGAATTGCAATAAAATGGCCGCGCGGGTCGCTCCGACCGCCTTGCGAATGCCGATCTCGCGGGTGCGCTCGGTGACGGACACCAGCATAATGTTCATAATCCCGATGCCGCCGGTCAGCAGCGACAAGCCGCCGATCCCGCCCAGCACAAGCTGGATGCCCGCCAGCAGCGTGTCAAGCTGCTTCAGGATCCCTTCCTGCGTGTCTACGACAAAGTCTTTGTAGTTCAGCGGATGCCGCGATTTGAGAACACTCCACACTTGGTCCGCCGCCGTCTCCACTTGGGGCGTGTCGTTCGCCGTGGTCGAAAATCCGCTGATCTTGTCGCTGCCCGTAAACCGCTTCTGGACAGTCGGCAGCGCGGCATACAGCGTGTTGTTGAAGTCGCCGCCGCCGGGGTTCTGGTCTTTTTCCGCCAGCACGCCCACGACAATCAGTGAGACATGCGAGCCGTCATCCGTGGCGCAGCGGATTTCCCGCCCCAGCGGGTCCGCGCCGCCGAACAAGTCCTGCTTGATCTTGTGGCCGATGACGCAGGCTTTGCCGTAAGTCGCGACGTCCTGAGCCGTCAAAAAGCGGCCCGCCGTCAGCGGCAGGTTCTGGGTCTGGTTGAACGTGTCCATGACGCCGGTCAGCGCCGCTGAGCGCCGGTTGACGCCAACCTGCGCGACCACGGAAGCATCCGCAGTCGCGCTGACCGCCCCCACCAGGGTGCAGCGGTCCTGGACCGCCTGGACATCCGCCATCGTCAGCCCTGAAAAGCCGCCCCGAGACACGCTGCCGATCTTCGGCTGGTATGCCGCAAAGATCAAATTCGCGCCGTTGCCGGCAAACGACGACAAAATCTGCTGCCGCAGCCCCTGGACCACCGCAATCATCACAATGACGGACATGACTCCGATAATCACGCCCAGCATCGTCAGCAGCGCCCGCAGCTTGTTCGCCCAAAGCGCAGCCAGCGCGACACGAACAGATTCAATGAAAATCATAGGAACCCACCCCGTCACAAGTGACGACCCTCCCGAAACGGGAAGGTAAAGAGTTTCGGACACCGAGACAAAGGCAGAAGAACATTTCTTTCCATCACTCTCCGCCCTCCCTTTTCGGGAGGGTCGTCACTTGTGACGGGGTGGGTTCCTAGTTCCCCGTGATGTCCGTCTTGCGCCGGCCTGAGCCGTCAATCGGCGGGACAACCACCGTCTCGCCGGGCTGAAGGCCGGACACGATCTCGACCTGCGTGTCGTCCCGCAGACCCGTCACGACCATCCGCTTTTCCTGCTTCTTCGCCGCCGTCAGCACCGTCACCATGCCGGATTTGCCGTCAAACGGCACTGCTTCTAACGGCGCAATAACCACATGAACATGCTTCTGACTGACAATCGAGACGCTTGCGCTCATGCCGGAGCGCAGGCGCGAGTCGTTGCGGTCAAACGCGACTTTCACCAAAAACTTGGAAATCGAGTTCGCTCCGCCGCCGGTGCCGCTGCTGTCACTCGAAAACGCATTGGTAGACGCCGGGGCGATCTGGGTGACGGTGCCGGGGAACGATGCGCCGGGCAGGGCATCTACGGTGATTGCTGCGGGAGAATGCAGAGAAACTTTGGCGACATCCACTTCATTGATGCCGACCGACACTTGCAGGCGGCTGCCGAG
>CAXSZN010000102.1:0-10162 GCA_964241935.1 uncultured Armatimonadales bacterium | reverse complement strand
TCACCCGCCGCGTGACCGCAGGATCGGCGGGATCGGGCGAGTGTCCGGTGAGTTCCAGGTCGAAGTAGTCAATCTTGAAAAAGTATTTCTGCCCCTCTACAACCAGCGTGCCGAAGTCGTGCTCGCCATAAGGATCATTGCCAGGCTCCCAGTCGTCATACGCCTGGAGCCGCAGCAGCAGTTCAGCACGCTCAGCAGGCGGCAGTGCATCCACCGAGGCCGTGCACATCACGCCGATGAGCGCCCGCCTCTGAACGTCGTTTAAGGCTGCGATCCTTTCGGACTTATCGTTCATTGGGTTTCTGATCTTTTTGTCTAAAACACATCTTCATCATTTTCATCCTGGGCGGCGGGCAGTCCGCCCAGACACCGTTCTTTGATGCAGCAGAAGGTGCAGGCTGGCCCTTGTTCGGCCACAGGGGGCTGACGCAAGGCACGCTGGAGCAGGGCTGTGATGATCCGTTTCTGCCCTGCAAGCTGGTCAGTGGTAATCGTTTCCACGGTCACCTGCCATTCTTCCGCGTCGATCCAGATCATTTCCAGGACGTACTCGCGGTAGTCAGGCCACCGCTTCTTAGCGCACCACAGCGCGATGAAACTTTCGCGCAGACTTATTTTTGGCACAGTGGTCTTGAAGTCTTGTATCACCAAGCGTTGGGGCTGATCGGGTCTACAAAGTACGCGGTCGACGGTGCACGAGATTCGGGCTAAAGGGTCACCCCGGTATACATAATCAAACTCGATCTGGGTCTCCAACGCAAGGATAGCCCACAGGTCTTCGGGGTCCTGATTATCCAGAAACAGCCGCACCGCCGCGGTCACCCGCGCCGCTTCCTCGTCACGATCTGTGCCAGGTTCGTAGCGTGCCCGCCAGGTGGCTTCGCGGGCCATGGCATCTAGGTCTTCCATGGGCAGAACGCCGTCCCAGGATGGAGCGACCACACCCGCGTGAAGGCTCCTCAGAGTGTCATGCACCGCAGTGCCGCGCCCTACCGAAGCTGGGAAGCCGCGACGAGGACCCCAACCCAATTTCGACACGCGCAACTCGTAGAACTTTTTTGAGCAATCTAAATCCTGGGCTGATGACACAGTCAATCGCGGCAGGTCGGTCCACTGGCTGTCGGGCACTCGTTCGGGCAAGGTTGGCTCCTCTGGTAAATAGGACGGCCTGATCTACTCGATGTTTCCACGAGTGTACCACAAAATAAGAATAAAGGTGAATATATTCACCTTTTACTGCAAACAATTTTTCGCTTGCTAAAAGTCCAGAATGACCGGTATAGTTCAAATGTGCAAGACGATCCCGACCTTGTTCCCCTGTCCGAGGCAGCTATATTGGTTGGTACCAGCCCATCGGCAATCTCTAATGCTGCGGCTGAGGGCCGCCTGCCTTTCACACTCGTCTACGGCAGACGGTTATACGCGCGGGTTGATCTCGAAGCATACAAGCAGCGCACACAAGGCATGAGCGGGAAAAAGGCTCAGGGCAGGCCGCGTAAGACGTAAACAATCAGCATCCATTAACTGGATGCTTCTTCCTCGGTCTGCGGCTCGGCGTCTGGCACTGCCCAGAAGCAGTGCTCTGTGATTTCATCGCCTCTCAGCAGCGACTTGTAGTTTTCGGCGATCATCAAAGCGCACTTCGCTTCGCCCCGTTTGCGCCAGTCGGGATGAACACAGTTTCTGGCACGCTGCCGCAAGGCGGCATACTCCGTTTCGGACAAGTTGGCCTCGAACTCATCGAAGAGAATGCGCTCGGATTCGTTCTGTGCCTGCCGTGCGGCCTCCTCGCGGGCTAGGACCTCCTGCCGCTCCTGCTCGGCTTTCTGGGCCGCCAGGTGCTTGGTGTAGCCTTTCGTCGGGCCGTAGCCATCCCGGATCGCCACATTAAGCCAAGCGCCGCGGCTCGAAGGCTTGAGGACTTCGGTAGGCAGAGCGCGGCGCAGGTTCTCAAGCTGCATCACCGCGGCGTCGTAGCGGTCCCGGACGGCTGCCTTTGCCCTCGCTTCACCCATACCTTCCGAAATTAACTCTTTCAGAAGGGCTTCCTGCGACAACGAAACAGGGGCTGGCACCGCCGCACCGAGCGGGTCATCCTCGAAGATTTGTTCTTCCTCTGTCAAATCGAACCCTCCCGCAGATGGTGGTGTCTCTGAGGGCGAGGCAGGCGCTGGCACCTGTTCAAGCACCGCCTTGGAAGCGGAGGTTGGTAGTTCCTTGTCCGAATCTTCGGCGAATGGATCGCAGAAGTCCCTGTCGTTATCCTCCTCTGAAGCTGGCGACAGGCTGCTGTCGTCATTGCCTGGCAGCACCTCTTCCTGACTCTTCTCTTGCTCACCCAAATTATCATCCACAAGAATAACATTCCCACGCATGGACTCTTCGACCACGCGGGGCAGAGTAGAGCTAGGTGTTGTTGTTGTTACGGTGAATTCAAAAGTAAGTTGAAGAGAGGATTCATACGAGGATTCCCCCCCCAGATTACTCTCATTTGGCCGTAAAACTTTACCATCATCTTGGTAAAACTTTGCAGGCTCTTCGGCATTATTTTCCGCGTTATCCGCAAAATTTCCCACGTTCCCTCTAAGACTTTCCTCTGCGTCAACAAAGTTTTCTGATTCACCCGCGAAAAAATCAGCACTCTCGGCAGGTTTGGCATCCTCGTCGTCAGCAGGCTCAACATTTTCGCCGCGAGCGTATGCCAGCAGTTCAGCCCAAGCCTCTTGGTCCTGAGCGGCCTTTTCCGCCTGGGCGCGGCAAAGTTCAGACTTATAGTCAGCCTCCTCCTGCAAATCCGAACGGAAGCCTTCCATCACCTCTCGCATTCGAGTCGGCGACTCACTGGCGATCAGGTAGTCACGGCCATTGACGGCTTTAATCTCCAGGGCGAATCCTGATTTCAAAATGCCTCGCAGATATGTTTTGGCGGTACCGGGCTTCATGTGCCGCTTCGACTCCATCTCATTGTAATGTGAGAGGAAGTCCTTGATTGCCTTGTCCCGCAGGCAGTAACCAGGCTTCAAACAACGTGCGCGAAAAAACGCCAACATATCCACCTGACCCCGATTGAAAGAGGGGGCGTGTAGGAGCGAGCGTGGTATCTGGGTGTAAAAATCCACGTCACCCTTGAGGCGATCCTCACGTGAAAGAGTTTTTTTCGACAAACCATCGAATTTTTTGGCGTTGTTAGGGTATCCTGACATTGATCTAACCAATCATGGTCCAGTGCTCCTCGAACAAAGTTTGCACTGAACCATCCCTTTCAAATTATAATTGGGAAGAGCATGACCGCCTGCCAGGGCGGTCGTGCTTCTTTCTTTTTCGACTGAAACCTGCCGACTTGTCAGAAGCCGATCTACTCTCGGTATAAACCTTGGTCCGCACCGGACTTGGCCGTCCGGGTATAGGACCAGTGCAGGCGCGGCAGGTTTCGGTGGGAGGAAAATTCGGATTCTACACCTCCCCCATTGACGGGGCTTAAGTCCCCTGTATTTATATCGTCGTGCACCTCCAGAAGCGCGACGGAGCAGAGGCGCACCCAGGTGGAACAACTACTTCTCGATTAGACTTCGACCTCTCGGCTTCTTGTCCAACTCTGCCTTCGAGCGGGGATTGACCAAAATCCCCGCCAGGGGGTCCCGCGCTGCATGGGTGGCGCGAACTTCCTCGGGAACATTGTGCAGATAATTGTCAGTTGTTGACGCCGACTGATGCCCTGCGATAATTCTGGCGTGCTCCTTGTTCCCCTGCGCGAACGAGTTAATCGCGTGGTGGCGTAGAGCGTGCATAGTGATTCTTGGGAGCGTGACGCCATTCTCCCGTGCGTAAGAAAGGCACCGCTGATACTGGTGTGTAATCGTGCCCACCTCGCACTTGGTACCGGTTTCAGTCACGAACAGGTATTCGGTGGTGCTGGCCTTGGGCCGCCGCTTGGCCCACTTTTTGAGTTCCCGCGCCAGGACAGGCGATAGAGGAACCACCCGGTCCTCACCGTTCTTGGTCCGACGCACCGTGATCGCCGAGTTCTCGGCATCGACGTCTCGGCCTTCAATTCGCAGGGTCTCCCCGATTCGCATCCCAGTAGAAACCTGGATCGCCAGAACCGCCTTAAGGCGTGCCGCGAAGAATTCCCGCGCCCTAGGCCACCAGTAGCGGCTTTTCGAGGCTGTCTCCTGCGAGTAGTAACGCTCAATCCACTCGAAGATGAGCATGGCGTCCGCCTGCGACGGGTTGTAGACCGAGGGCTTCTTGGCCTTCGGAATTTGAAACTTGTAAAGTAGTTCCCACTGGATGTAGCCTTGTTCGTACGCGAACCTGGCCTGGCCCTTGCTGATCACAGCGTAGTGGCGTACCGTCCTGTCGCTGATCTGCTCCCCCGTCCGGGCGTTCTTCGACCCCCGCAAGTCGACGAGGTACTGCTTGATCAGCGTCGTCGTCAAACGCTTGATATGAGTGACACCTCGCGCCTTCCTCCAGGCCCGCCGATGGGCCAGAGCGTACCGGTAGACGCGCAGGGTATTTTTCGAGACCCCTTGAGACTCTCGCGTGAGGAGGTACTCCGCGTCCACCTCTTCGATGGTCGGCCCTTCGTCTTCGTCTTGGTCGAACATGGCCCTGGCTTTAGGACCGGATTGAGAAATTGACATACACCAATCGTTTAACCTCCGTAACTTGTTATCCTTGTTTAACAAATATACCACAAAAAAACCGGTCTGAGTATATCAGACCGGTTTTTGACCGAAAAATTCTAAAAGCCGACACGCGGATTCGAACCGCGGACCTGCTGTTTACGAAACAGCTGCTCTACCACTGAGCCATGTCGGCACACTTCACCTGAAGTAACGAAAAGATTATACTCAAAGTTTGTTCCTCTGTCAAGAGACCCGGCACGTTGGGGTATACTTGTCGGCGAGTGGATTTTGCCTATGGATTATGAGGAAGCGCTGACATATCTTGAGGGGCGGCTGCGGCTGGGAGTAAAGCTTGGAAACGAGCGTTTTTTGGCCTTGCTGCACCGGCTCGGCGATCCGCAGGAGCATCTGCAGGTCATCCATATCGCCGGGACAAAAGGCAAAGGGTCCACAGCGGCGATGGCGGCGAGCATCTTGCAGGCCGCCGGATACCAAGTCGGCATCTACTTGTCCCCTTATGTGTATGATGTCCGGGAGCGCATCCAAATCAACGGCGTGATGATCCCGCAGGCTGACTTCGCCCGCTGGGTGACGCAAATTCTGCCGCACATCGAGGCGCTGGAACAAACAGAGTTCGGACCGACGACGGAGTTTGAGCTGAAGACCGCTGTCGGCCTATGCTACTTCGCCGAGCAGTCGGTGGATTATGCCGTGCTGGAAGTGGGTCTCGGCGGGCGGCTGGACGCGACCAATGTTGTCGGCCGGCCTCTGGTCACGGTCATTACAAATATCGGACTGGACCACACGGAGCTGCTGGGGCATACGCTCGCCGCGATTGCCGGCGAGAAAGCAGGCATTGTCAAGGCCGGCGTTCCCTGTGTCACCGGCGTTCCTCAGGGCGGCGAAGCCTGGGAAGTCATCGCGCGAATCTGCGCCGAGCGAAACGCGCCGCTGCTGCGGTTTGCCGCACCGCAGAGGGACATCAGCGGCTTAACTCTGGCGACGCAGCGCCGAACGCTGTCCGGCCTGACCCTGCGGCTGCGGGGAGCATTTCAAGACGTGAACGCCGCCGCAGCTTTGGCGGCGCTCGACGCGATCACCGATGTACGCGGGCCGGCGATCAGTGACGAAGCCGCGCGGCACGGATTGGAATCCGCGTGGGTTCCGGGGCGGCTGGAACAAGTGCGGGAGCATCCTGTTGTCGTGCTGGATGTTGCCCACAATGAAATCGCCGCCGAAGCACTGGCATCCGCCCTGCGGGAGCAGCATGGCGCGGATGCCCGGCGATTAACCTTGATTGTGGGCCTGTCCCGCACCCATGACCCGGAGCAGTTTCTGGGACCCCTGGCGGCTCTGCACCCAGTCCGGCTGCTCGCCACACAGCCTGAGTTTCGCCCTCGTCCTGCATTGGACATTGCCGAAGCGGCGCGGCGCTTTGGCTTTGCCGATGTCGAAATCGTCGAAGGCAGTGTTGCAGCGGCAGTTCGCCTCGCGGTAGCGGAAGCAGGGCCGGACGATCTGGTCTGTGTCACCGGCTCGTTTTACACGGTCGGCGATCTGCCGCCCGATTTTTGGTCTCAGCTCACCCCTTAATCTTCCACTCCGCCATAATCTTCCACTCCGCCGTTAAGGGCTGGGCACTGGCGGCTGTGCTGGCGGCGTGGCGGGCTGGATTTTCGTGACGCCGGGCGGAGGAATAAACGTGAAGCTGGCGGCAGTCAGCGCCGGGTTCGCTTTAAGAAGCGTCACTGTCTCCGTGACCGTGAACGACTGTGGCTTGCCCTGGCTAATCAAGCTGGCATTCTCCGTTAAGCGCCGCAGGAGATGGTCGGTCTTGCCGATGTCAAAGGTGAAGGTCGCTTTGCTGCCGTCGGGCGCAGGCAGAACAACCGTCACCGTGTCTACGGCGACGCCCCCGACATGTGCGGGCGTTGCGGAAGACGGGCTGACAACGCTTGCCGAGATGCCGGGCTGGGCCAGCAGATCATTGATCGCGGCAGGATTTCCCAGCAGGCGCGGCAGCAGCGCGCGGGCCTGACTGAGTATCAGCGCCACTGGGTCCGCTCCGGCTGGGATCGGCTGGACCCGGTACTGCTTGGGCTGCACGGCGTAGAGCGTCAAAGATTTATTGTCAGATAAGAATTGAACAATTTGGCCGGCCGGAGCCGAGACCACAACTTTGGCGTAGCCCGGCTTCTTGTAAACCAGCCGGATCGTCAGAACACTGTTTGCGGCTGGCCCTGACCCGGTGGAAACGTGTGCAATCATGGCGTAAAGCGACGAAAGCGCCTGATGCGCGGCGACAGCCTGGCTGAAGAGCGTCCGAACCTGCGGGTCAATCGCGCTGGCGCTGACAGGCGGCGCAACCGGAGCGGGCTGCGGCAAAGGCGGTGGCGGAACGAGTGCAGGAGCGGACGGCGGCACAGCCGGTGCGGTTTGCGGCACAGCCGGTGCGGTTTGAGGCGCAGCAGATGCCGGCGGCGGGGCCGGCGGCGGGGCCGGCTGGGGAGCCTGGGCGGCAGCGGGGCCTGCCAGCAGTATCAGCCCGGCGAGAACAGCCTGCGGTGAACGGGACGAAAAGCGAGACATAAAAGTTTCCTTTAAACAGAGAGTTTTGGTAAACAATGCACAGCCCGGCACAAGCCGTGCCGGGCGAAGAAGCCGCATCAAAAATGAGTTATTTGTGGCCGGTGCGCGGGAAGCGGACCTGGCCGGCATGGCCGGAAGTCGGCTTGCCGGGTCCGCGCCCGCCGGTGCCATTAAGGTTTGTATTCGGGCCGGTGCCGGACTTTTTGCCTTTGGCCTGCGCCCGCCGGTCCGCCCGGTTTAAAACGGGAGTTTCGGTTCCCTGAGCGGCCGCTGCCTCGGGCTGAGTTTGCACTTCTTCGGTCAGGCTCGGCTCGCCTGTTCCACTGCCGCCGGTCTGCTGCTGTTCCATAGTCGTTAGTTCCTTTCGCCGTGTTCATCACTTGTCGTCACTTCTTTTAGTATACCCCGCCAGCGCTTCCAGGCGCGGCACGGCGTAGCGCAGCAGGCCCTCCATGTTGATGACATCTTCTTTGTTATACGCCAGCAGCAGGCGCAGAGCATCATCCGCGCCCCGCCCGCCTTTGCGGTAGGCTCGCCACAGGCGCACGGCATCCATACCACTCAGGCCATCCGTTTCAGGGACACGCGCGATATGGAGCTGCTGCTCGATCTTTTTCAGCCCGCCGGTATGGCCGAGGCGCTTGAAAAGTGGGCACAAGTCAATGTGAAGACGGTCGGCAAAGACGGACTCCAGCACCGGAAAGCGGCGCTTCAGGAACGGCAGATCAAAGCCGGTGCCGAAAAAAGTCACAAAGCCATCATAGTCCTGGCTTTCATAGGCGAACTGAGCTAAGTTTTGGCCCTTAATGTAAGAGTGCATCTCAAAGCCGTCATACAAGCCAATCAGCGTAATTGAATCCGGGTTCATGCCGCCATTGGTCTCGATGTCTAGATAGCCGATTTTGGGAAACTGCGACGCCGCACGCCAATGCTCGCGCTTCGGCAGGTTATGGGCAAAGAAGTCCGTGCGGCCTTCTTCTAACGCCGTCACGCTGTCTTCCACAGTTTGGTGGAGGCTGATTTTATGGCGCGGCGGCAGGCGCAACGCGGGCGCCTGCTCTTGATAGTCGTTCCAGGAATGGACACCCTGCGCCCAAAGCGCCTGCTCCGTGGCCGGCCCGACGCCGGGCGCATGAATGAATGTGGCTGTAAGCATGAAAATAAAGTCGGAAGGGCGAACACAAGGTTCTCCCCTCCATTATCACCCGTAGGGGAGAACCTTGTGTTCGCCCTGGGCTATGTTTGCTCTACTGCCCCGCCCCAGCCACCGCCAGGTCATTTTCCAGCGTGTAGCCTGGGTGCTTCTTCAGCGCGACCTGGGCATCTTCGGTCGCTCGCTGCTTCATGTCGGCGCTCGTAACATGGCCGGTCAGCGTAATCTTCTGCGGCGCGGCATTGACATCAATCAAGTTGCCGGTCTGTGCCAAAACAGGGTCACGAATGATGGCCGTCTTGACGGCAGGCCGGATGACAGTGTTCGCTTCGGCGCTTTCCGGCAGAACGGCCGCTGCTTGAGACGCCTTCTGCGCGTCTGTTTTCATCGTTTGGTCTGCCTGCTGGGCGGCGGCTTTCGTGGACTGCGTGGCCTGGTCGACCGTCTGCTGCGTTTTCGCCGTGTCCTGTGCCGCGTCCTGCTTGGCCCCGCTGAGCGTGTTACCGCACCCGCTCAGCGACGCCGCTGCGGCCAGCGCCAATACGATAGTGAGTGGCTTGTTCATGCTTGTCTCCTTTTAGGCATTACGCCTTAATCACTGTCTCGCCGAAGCGTTCCATTTCTTCCATCTGCGGGCTGAATTGCAGCAGCAGCAAGTCTACGCCGACCGCCTCAAATGCGGCAATGCGTTCTTTAATCAAGTCCGGGGTGCCGACAAGCCCTGAGCGCAGGCCGCGATTGGACACGGAGTAGTCTTCCAGTGACACCTGCTGCTCTAGCTGCGTTCCCGACAGCCACTGCTGGTAGTTATCATACCCCGCCGCGCTCTGCTTGACATCCGTAACGCGCCTGCGTTCGGCTTCAGCGTCTTCGGCAGTGTCCCGAACAATGGCATAGCCCGCCACGCCGAACGTCATCGGCGGCAGGCCCATTCGCTCGCGCCGGGCCGACAGGTCTTTGATTTTCTCCCCCACCCGCTCCGGCGGATCGCCGTGCATGACATACGCATCACACGTCCGGGCGATCAATTCTTTCGCCGCTTCGGACTCGCCGCCGGCGTAGAGGGTCGGGCGCGGCTGAGACACTGGTTTCGGCGACAGGACAGCATCCTGAACTTGGTACAGCGGCCCCAAATGCGTAAACTTCGGCTGGGTCCAAAGTCCATTCACAACATCAAGCCATTCTTCGGTGCGGGCGTACCGGTTGTCGTGCTGGTCAAATGTGACGCCGTACTGCTTGGCTTCCTCCGCCCACCACGACGACACGACGTTCAGCGACAGCCGCCCGCCGCTGATGTTGTCAATGTTCGATGCCTGCTTGGCGAGAAGCGCCGGGGCATGGTAGGCGGGCCGGACCGCGACCATCAGCTCCAACCGCTCCGTCACTGCTGCCAGCGCCGCCGCCGTGGACCAGGCATCGAGGCAAGGCGCATCCGTGCCTTTGATGTCGTTCAAGTTAAGCTCGGCGATCAGCGTCAGGTCAAACCCAATTTGTTCCGAGCGCACGGCCAGCGTCTTGGCATAGTCCCAAGAGGCATTCATCTTCTCATCATCCACATTCCGCAGCCACCCGCCAAACACCGGCAGCCAGTATCCATAGCGCATTGTTTGCTCTCATTTCTGTTCCGGCATTGTTACATTAATCAAGACCATATGTTGAAACACACGGTAATACGGCGAAGACGCCACAAAACACCCGCTTCGCGGGGTTCAGAAATAGATTGGCTGTTTCCAATGCCGCGCCTTCCAGGTCTGCCCTCCGGGTAGCCAGTGCTGCCAGTGCAGAAGCG
>CAXSZN010000101.1:0-10312 GCA_964241935.1 uncultured Armatimonadales bacterium | reverse complement strand
AGCGTGTGGGGGGACCGGGCGATGTGGAGCACGTCCACCACCGCCGTGGACCTGAGTGCGGTAGCCATCCACGGGGAATAAAACGCTTATGCCAAAGCGCTTATGCCACCCGGCATCTTCTCGGCAGCCTCGTCATTGAAGAGCGCCCGTCCCAGTTCGGGGCGGGCGCTTTCTTATCCACGCAGGGCGTTAGAAACGAGGGCGTAAACGCCCTCGCTGGGGAGCGCGGACGCTAAGGTCCCACCTGCGTGGGACAGGAATAGGATTTGTTCCGCCTCTTCCGCCGCGCCCTCCGGGTCTGCCTTCCAGGTAGCCGGTGCTGACCAGTGCAGCAGGTGGCGGCTTGGCGCTTCGCCCGTCAGCGAGGGCGTTCACGCTCTCATCACAACAAATGCCCTCGTGTCACATCAATTGCTTTCTCAGCGCGGCGGCAGGCCAGCGTCATTGCGGCCGATTGCTTTCTGAAGCTGGGCATCGGCGATGTAAAAATTGTAGACCGCCTGGACATACTGGCTCTGCGCCTGCGTGAGAGTCGCCTGCGCCGTCGTGATGTCCAGCACCGTGCCGATGCCTTCCTTGCGGGACGCAATCGCCGCATCGTAATTCACCTGCGCGGCAGTGACGGCGGACTGGGCCAGCGTGGCCGCTTCCAAGTTCGTCTGGCGCGTGCTGTACGCCTGCTCCACATCCAGCCGCACCTGCTGGCGTACCAATTCAAGCTGGTCCAGGGCGGCATCGCGCGTGGCCTGGGCAATCCGAACTGCGCCGCGAGCCAGCCCGGCATCAAACAGCGGGTAGGAGCCTGAAACCAGAAACTGCGAATTGACGCCGCGTGATCCGACATCATTGGTAGCCTGGTAGTTTAAGACGTAGTCGCCTTTGACGGTCAGCCCGGCCTGGCTTTGGGCCAGGCGCAGCGCGGCGGCATCGCTCTGCACTGCCGCCTGCTGCTGGCGCACGTCAGGCCGGGCGGCGAACGCTGCCGCAACCGCATTATCCAGCGAAATCGCCTGGCCCGGAGACGGCACCGGCGGCAGCGTGTCTCCAGGCGTCAGCGGCGCGACTTGCAGGACGCCGTTTAAGTCAATGCCGATGGCGTTCTTCAGCGCCGCCGAGGCCGTTTGAACCGCGTTCTGATTGTTGAGCAGCGTCACCTGGGCGTTGGCAAGATCGGATTTTGCCTGATAAATGTCTTTCGCCGCCGTTGTTCCCGCATCAATCTGGGCCTGAGTGACATCGGCTGTCTGCTGGTAACGCGCGACCTGCGCTTGAGCGACTTTGACTAAATCGCGGTTCAGCAGCAGTTGGTAGTAGTCCTGGGTGACTGTGAGAATGATCGTTTGGCGCGTGTTGCGGGTGCTTTCCTCGGCGGCATCTACGGCCCGCCGGGCTTCGGTGTTGGCCGCTTCGCGCTGCCCGGTGTCGAACAAAGTCTGGCTGAGGCTGACCGTCAGCCCGCCGCCGCGCACGATGCTGACTTCGTTTGACGGCGTAATCAAAGTCGTTGTCGTTCCGACTGCGCCCGTCCCGGTCGCTGCTGTCCCGGTTGTCGTTGTTCCAACTCCCGTGCCGGTTCCCGTTCCAACACCGGTTCCTGTGCCTGTCCCCGTCGTGCCGGTTCCCGTCCCCGTCGTGCCGGTTCCGGTTGTTGTTATGCTGGTCACGCCGCCGGAGCTTACGCCATACAAGGCATTGGATGTATTTTGGTATTGGTAACTCGGCGTGAGAACAGGATAATACTGAGATTGTGCCTGAAGTCTCTGACCCTGCGCCTGGGTAATCTGGGTGCGGGCGGAGTAAAGCTGCGGCTGATGCCGCAAGGCAAGCGCAATCGCTTCCGGCAGGGAAAGCGGGGACGGCAAAACCAGCGGCGCAGGCGGCGCAACCTGGCAGAAAGCCGGCGACACGGCAGCGAAAGCCAGCGAGAGGAGAGACAAGGCATAAACACGGAACGCATGACGCATGAGCAGACTTCCTTTGGGTGAAGTTTACCATGCAAAAGCCCCGGCCAGCGTGGCCGGGGCTTGATGTTTGTTTCTTTGATTTCGGACAGTTTACTGCGGAGGCGGACCGCCGGGACCGCCGAAGCCGCCGGGAGGCGGAGGAGCACCGGGGCCGCCGAAGCCAGGACCACCGCCGCCGGGGCCGCCGAATCCGCCGCCGCCGAAGCCGCCGCGGCCACCACCGCGTCCGTAGCCACCGCGGCCACCACCGCCGCCGCGCCCGAAGCCGCCCAGTGCGCTCGTGTCCATGTTCAGCGCGACGGTCGTAGCCGCGAAGCTGCCGTCGTCATTCGCCGTGCCGGCGGCCAGCACCCGGTCGCCGACTTTGATCGTACTCAGCGTTGCCGGCGTGAACTTGGTGACTTTGGCATTTGGGTCCATTTTCAGCGTCAGCGATGCCGTGCTGCTGAGCGAGATCGTCAGCGGGCTGGTTCCCGTGACTGTTCCCGTCGCGTAGGCTGTGGCCGGTGCTGCCGCACTGCCATTGCCGCCCCCATTACCGCCACCGGGAGGGGGAGGAGGCCCGCCGGGGCCGCCCAAGCCGCTGAGGGGTGACTGGCCGATTGTCACCGACGAGGCCGTGATGCCGGTTGGGACGCCCTGCACCTGGATGGTATCGCCCTTTTTCAAGTCGGACACAGCCGCCGTGACTTGGGAAACGATCTGGGTCGTCCCCTGCGTTTGGATGGTCTGGTCCGGGCCGCCGCCGCGCCCGGCAATCGTGATCGTGCCAGCTCCCGTGTCAACCGCCGTGACAGTGCCGTAGGCAAACGGCGGGCGGCGATTGAAGCCGCCAGGGCCGCCACCGCCAGGACCGCCGAAGCCGCCCTGCGGACCCTGCGCCAAAGCAGGGTGCATAGTAAGGGGCGCCAGCAGCAAAGCGGCTGCGCCTAAAACAGCCAGCGCGGCTGTTTTTTGATTGCGTGTCTTCATTGTCGTTTCTCCTCTGAGAGTGCTGTTGTTCTTATGCCTATCATAGCAAGACTACATGAAATTCGCGTGAAAAACAAGCTGCTTTTTATTTTTTCAGCGCCAGCACGATGCGATCGGTTTCGGCTGCCTCTTGCGGCTCTGCATCCTGCAGCAGAACCCGCACCGTTGTTCCCCGCCCCGGCGCACTGGTGATTTCCAGACTGCCGCCGTGCAGGTCGGCGATGCTGCGGCAGATGGATAATCCCAGCCCCGTGCCGCCGTGAGCGCGGGACCGGGCGGCTTCCACTCGGTAAAACCGCTCTAAAACATGCGGCAGATGCTCCGGCGCGATCCCGACCCCGGTGTCGGCGACTTCCACCGCAATTTGCCCGTCTGCACGCTCCGCCGAAACCGTGATGCGACCGTCTAGGGGCGTATGACGCGCGGCGTTCTCGATCAGGTTCGCGAACAGCCGGACTAAGCTGTCGGCATGACCCCGCACGAAGACCGGCTTTGCCGGCAAGTCAACCGTGACCGGCGCGTGTTCAAGAGTTGCCAGTGACGCGGCGGCAGCTTCTAAAACTTCGGCAAGCGGCGTGGGGACCAGCGCATAAGCAAGCTGCCCGGCATCGGCCCGCGCCAGCAGCAGCAGATCCTGTACAATGCGCGTCATCCGGTCCGCCGCCGAGTCCACTGCCCGCAGCGTCTTTTCATACTCCGTTTCGGTACGCCGCTCCGACAGCGCCAGGCTGGTATTCGCTTTGATGATCGTCAGCGGCGTCCGCAGCTCGTGGGATGCATCTGCGGCGAACCGCTGCTGCTGCTCAAACGCCTGCTCCTGACGCTCAAAGCCTACCTGCAATCGCGACAGCATTCCGTTGATGGTCACGGCAAGGTCCGCAAACTCGTCGTCGCCCATCACCGGCAGCCGCTGCGACAGGTCTTCGGCTTCGATCTGCCCGGCTGCCGCCGCAATCCGACGCACCGGGCGCAAAGCGCGGTCGGTCAAAAACGCCCCGCCGAGGCCCGCAATCAGCAGGACTACGGGAATGAGATACACGAGCGTCCGGGTCATTTCCGCGATTTCCGCGTGAATGCGGGTCAGCGAGTTGCCGGTCTGGGCGACACCGACCACATGGCCCTGCTGACGAATGGGCAGGGAAAAGACGCGGACCGCCGCGCCCGCGATGCGAACATTCGTGTAAACTTCCTCACCGGCTTCCGCCCGGAGCAAGCCCGCCGGGTCCAGAGGAGTGTCGTCCGGGTGAAACGGCCGGCCCTGCCCGTCAAAGAGACTCGGGTGGATTTCGCCGCTGGGGTCCGGCACGCTGACACTGGGAAGCGGCGCAGACCGGCGGAACGAAGACGGTGGAGCATTCAAAAAGAAGTCTTCGGCATGGTGCGCCCGCACACTGAGCCGCTGGTTAATCGCTGCGTTGATGTTCGCCCGCATCGTAACGCTGAAGATAATGCCGAGACTGACCAGCACAAACGCCAGCACGCCGACATTCCACAGCGCCAGCCGCACCCGGACCGAAGAAAGTGATAAGCGCGGCCTCATACAGGCTTCTCCGTTCTGACAGCTTCCGGCTGCTGCGGCGCACGCAGGACATAGCCGACCCCGTGCACGGTCTGGATCAGCTTCACGTCATGCCCGGCGTCAATCTTCCGGCGCAGCAGGCCCACATACACGTCTACCGTGTTGGACAAGCTTTCTTCATCCAGCCAGACCCGCTCCAAAATCACTTCGCGGGTCAGAACCTGCCCTTCACGCCCGGCCAGCGCCTCTAAAAGCGTGTACTCGCGCGGCGTCAGCGCGATTTCCTGACCCGAGCGGGTGACCCGGCGCAGCCGCGTGTCTATTTCCAAATCCCCGACTTGCAGGGTGCGCGTCTTGTGGATATGCTCCCGGCGGAGCAGCGCCTGCACCCGCGCGATTAGCTCCGAGAAGTCAAACGGCTTCGGCAGGTAATCGTCGGCCCCTAAATCGAGGCCACGCACCCGGTCGGACACCGCATCCCGCGCCGTCAGCATCAGAATGGGCGTCGGGTCGCGCTCTTCCCGCAGCGCCCGGCAGATCTCCCAGCCGTCCATCCCCGGCAGCATGACGTCCAGCACCAGCAGCGCCCAGCGGCCTTCCCGCGCCTTCTCCAGCCCGGCGGGTCCGTCATGGGCCATGACCACGGTGTAGCCCGCCTGCTCCAGTCCCGCCTTGATGACCTCAGCAATCGGGATTTCATCTTCAATCAGCAGAATACGCATGAGCCAAGCACTCCAATACAAAAAGCAGTGTACCTAAACGGGCGTGAAAAAGTTGTGAATGCTTTTACCGGCTGCTTTTGGTGTCGCTTTTTTTACAGTCAGCGTGTGACGCGAGGCACAGTGAGGCGCTCTCGGGCATGATAAAGTAACAGTGTTCTTACCGGAAAGACCGCGTCTGAAATCAGTCGGCGCGAAATCGCTTCGACGGAGGAAAATCATGTCACTGTTGACCAAAACAGCTTCGCCTGCAAAAGAGGCCCTGCCAGAAACTGAAGGTGTGCCTAAAATACGCACCTACGCGCTGCCGCCGGCAGGCTTTGACCCGCTCAAGGCAACCGACAAAGAACTTTTGCATCATGGGTTTCCCACGCGCCCGGATGCGGCAGCCATGCCGGAGCTGCGGCGGGATTGGGAGCGGTTCTACTCGCAGCCGCTGACTTATGTTCTGCCGACCTTCGAGCGCCATCCCGACCGGCAGCATGGCCCCTGCCTGCGGGAAAACCGCAAGCGGCACACAGCCGGCAACGGAAAATCCGGCAATGGAAGCGGGACAAGTCACAAAGAGGAAATCAGCAATGATGCGACTTCCTATAACTGGTCAGGTGTAGTCTGCTCGACGGACACGACACTTCGTCAGTTCCAGTGGGTCTACGGGCAGTGGACGGTTCCCAACGTGTACGCGCCGACTTCGGACGGAACAACCTACTACTGTGCAGTCTGGGTTGGAATTGACGGCGATGGATCAAATGACGTGTTCCAGGCAGGAACACAGAGCGACGTCTCGTGCGTGAACGGATCAATCAGCCGCAACACTTATCTGTGGTACGAGTGGTATCCGAATGGTGAAATGGGGATTTCCAGCGTGCCGGTGAGTCCCGGTGATGTCGTCACCTGCCTGCTGTGCGCTGATTCCAGCACAAGCGGGTCTGTATTCATCACCAACTTGACTTCCAAAGTTCATACCAGCTTCTCCTTTTCGGCTCCGAGCGGCACGACCCTCATCGGCAACTGCGCGGAATGGGTTGTGGAGCGCCCCTCCGTCAACGGCTCGCTGTCCAGCCTGGCTGAGTATGGGAACGTCTATTTCGACGGTGCCTACGCCACCGCTTATGGGCCAAACAACGTCAACCAGATCACAGCATATCCAAATTCCGGTACGCTGCTGGATATGATCAATTCGGCGGGAACGACGCTTTCCAATCCAACCCAAGAAACAGCGCAACTGATCAAGCTGACTTACGATGCCAGCTAGTTCGGCTTGCACGGTGAAACCCGGAACGGATCAAATCCGTTCCGGTTTTTTGTCTTCCGCTCCTCAAAGTTTTCGCTTGCCACTTGAAGCGAAGTGCGGTAGAATAAGTCATGCGTATTGCTTCGGGGCATATTGTTTCCGTGTCGGCTGCCCCCTGGACCCTGCCGCTGGTGGCGCCGTTTGTCATCGCCGCCCGGACCGCGACCGAGGCCCGGAATGTGCGAGTTCGGGTTGAAACGGACACGGGACACAGCGGGGACGGGGCGAGTGCGCCGGTCGGCTATGTCACGGGTGAAAGTGTCGAGTCGGTTTTGGAGGCTTTGAACGCAGTGACTCCGAGACTCGTTGGAATGCCCACGGACCGTTTGGGGCCGCTGCTGGCGTTGGCGGCGGAGCTTGCCGATGCTCCGGCGGCGTTGGCGGGGCTGGAAATGGCCCTGTACGACGTTTGGGCGCGTGGCCGCAACTTGCCGCTTTGGCAGCACTTCGGCGGCAGGCAGGATCGGGTGGCGACGGATTTGACCATTCCACTTGTCGCGCCGGACGCGGCGGCGGAACTGGCGGCGGCGGCGTGGGCTGACGGCTTTCGGGCGCTCAAAATCAAAGTCGGCGATCCAAGCGGTCCCGAGGCGGATTTAGCCCGAATTGAAGCGGTCGTCGGCGCAGTCCCAGACGTGCGGCTGCGGATTGACGCCAACCAGGCGTTCACGCCCGAGGCTGCCGTTCAATTTGCTTCCGCGCTGGCGAAAGTCGGCGCGGCGATAGACCTGCTGGAACAGCCGGTCGCCAAAGAAGATGTGGCCGGGCTGAAATACGTTCGCCGGCGCATTGCTTACCCGCTGTTCGCCGACGAGTCCGCCCGCAGCGTCGCCGAAGCTCTGCACCTGCTGCAGGAAGACGCCGTGGATGGCATTAATGTTAAGCTGATGAAATCGGGCATTACCGGAGCCTTGCAGATCATCACACTCGCAAAAGCGTTCGGCAAGAAACTGATGCTCGGCTGCATGCTGGAAACGGGGTTAGGCATCGCCGCCGCCGCGCAGATTGCCGCCGGTACCGGGGCGTTTGACTTTTTGGATTTAGACTCGCATCGGCTCTTGAAGCCCGTGCCGGGGCTGACTTGCGGGTACACCGTGCAGGGCGAGGAATTAATTTTAGAAAACGAAGCAGGCTGGGGAACAATTCTGCCGCAGCCGCCGACTAATACTTGAGGGGGATGAAGAAATCATGAAACGGACCTACGCGGCGATCTGCGCGGCATTAGTTACGCTGACACTTGCCGGCATGGCCTCGCAGTCAGCATGGGCGGACGGGGACAAAGGTAAAAAGAAGACTGTCATTATCGGGCCAATCACGACAACGCCGGACGGCCCGAAAAAGAAGAAATAAAAGAAACAGCAATTGTATCGCGCCCAAAAGTTAAGTCGCGCCCAAAAATCGCTGGCGCAGGACCAAAAGCGCGAACTGCGGCAGGGTCATCACTTTGCTGATCTTTTTGGGGTTCTGAATGAGCCGGTACAGCCACTCGAACCCGAACCGCTGCATGAAGACCGGCGCACGCTTGACCCGGCCCGAAAGCACGTCAAACGACCCGCCGATGCCCATAAACACGGGTGCGCCGAGGGCCGCTTTGTGCCGGGCGATCCATTTCTCCTGCTTGGGAATGCCGAACGCGACCATGACAATATCGGGATTGGCTTCTTTGATTTGTGCCAGCACCGACGGCTCCTGCTCCGGCGAAAAGTAGCCGTCACAGACCCCGACAATATGTGTTCCCGGCCACCGCGCCTGCGCCTTTACGGCCGCTTCCGCCGCCACACCCGGCGCGGCTCCTAAAAAGAAAATCTTGTAGCCTTTGCCGGGCGACAGTGCACACAGATGGGCCACCAAATCCACGCCTGAAACTTTATAGCGCACCGGAACGCCGAGCAGCCGCGACGCGATAATAATTCCGGCCCCGTCCGGCGTCACCAAATCTGCACCGTCCACAATCGCGTGCAGCTCCGGGTCGTGCCGGGCGATGACCGCCATGGACGCATCGGCAGTGACAATCGTGTGCGGCGTTTTTTCCGCAATAAAGCGGTCAATCGCGGCCAGCGCCTCGTCCACCGAAACGCGGTCTACCCGCAGCCCTAAAATCGTCACGCTATCCATAGCCTTTATTATACCACGCGCTTTTGCTTGGGATAATGCGCCGTGGTATAATGCGTCATGCCCCGCCTGTCTCCGCTGCGTTCTTTCAGCCTCGCGCTTCTGCTTCTGCTGCCCGCCCTGCCCTTCGCCCTGCTCTGCCGGGGCCGCACCCCCACCCGCTTTGACGCCAAAAACCTGCCGGCCTGGGAACGCCCGGCTTTGACAGCCCATCATCTCCGCCGAACGGTCCACAAGCACGGCATCCTGCGGGCGAACGTGAGGCGCAAAGCGAAAGCCATTAGTTAGACGGCAAGGTTTTGGTCGCCACTAGCAGAACATAAGGAGGCGGCTCTGGAAAATTTAGCTTATCAATCTCTTCCACCTCCACGAACTCTTCCAGCGGAATACCGTTGTGGTAGCGACTGCTCAAAAACTATGAGGCTCACTCGAAAGACCGTTCTCGCTTTGATCCACAACGAGCAGGTCACTTACGACTTCTTCCAGCCATCCAGGAAACGGGTTTATGTCGGCGGGTTCTTCGGTCATAGAACTCCTCCTCAATCTTCGCCCGCGAAGGCGGGGGCTTGCTCTTTCAAAGCATGGGGGTTCAGCCCCGTGTTCTCCTTCTCACTTGCACTAAAAAAGCCCCAGCACGGAAAGTGCTGGGGCTTTTTTGGCAGGCTTAGGTGCCTTCTTGCCACGAAGCCAGATACCGGGCTTGCTCTTCGGTCAGGGTGTCGATGTGGACGCCGAGCGACAAGAGCTTCAAGCGGGCGATCTCGTTGTCAATCTCTTCGGGAACGCCGTAGACGCTCTTTTCAAGTGTCTTGGCGTTCTGGTTCATGTACTCGGCGGACAGCGCTTGGTTGGCAAACGACATGTCCATGACACTGGCCGGATGGCCTTCGGCGCTCGACAAGTTGATCAAGCGGCCTTCGCCCAGAATAAAGACTTTGCGGCCATCTTCCAAGACGTACTCTTCCACGAAGTCGCGGACGGTCTGCTTGGAGATTGACATCTTCTCCAGTGATGGAATATCAATCTCGACGTTGAAGTGGCCGGAATTGGAGACAATCGCGCCGTCCTTCATGGCGGCGAAATGCTCGGCCCGGATCACATCTTTGTCGCCGGTGACGGTGCAGAAGAAGTCGCCGACTTTGGCGGCATCGGCCATCGGCATGACATGGAAGCCGTCCATGGTCGCTTCCAAAGCGCGGAGCGGGTCAATCTCAGTGACAATGACTTGTGCGCCCATGCCTTTCGCCCGCATGGCAAGGCCTTTGCCGCACCAGCCATAGCCGGCAACGACAAAGAACTTGCCGGCCAAGAGGACATTAGTCGCCCGGATGATGCCGTCAATCGTAGACTGGCCCGTGCCGTAGCGGTTGTCAAAGAAGTGCTTGGTCTGAGCGTCGTTGACCGCGACAATCGGATAGGCGAGAACGCCGTCTTTCGCCATCGCCCGCAGGCGAATGACCCCGGTGGTGGTTTCTTCGGTGCCGCCGATGATGTTCTCGATCAGCTCCCGCTTCTCGGTGTGGATGATGCCGACCGTGTCCGCGCCGTCGTCCATCGTGAAGTTCGGCTTATGCTCCAGAGCGCTGAGAATATGCTGGTAGTAGGTGTCATTGTCTTCGCCCTTGATGGCGAAGGTCGCGATGCCGTAATGCTGCACCAAAGCCGCCGCGACATCGTCCTGCGTGGACAGCGGGTTCGACGCGCACAGCACGACTTTCATGCCGCCGGCTTT
>CAXSZN010000100.1:0-10514 GCA_964241935.1 uncultured Armatimonadales bacterium | reverse complement strand
AATAGCCGTGTGCTTCAGCACATGGTTTCAGGACAAACGCATTTATGCAGCAACGCTGCTTTCAACTCGTTCTTCGTTTACTGCCTAGCTCCTCATAAATCCCCAGCAGCTCGTCAACCCGGTGAACGCAGGTATGACGGCTTAGAATTGTCGCCATACCGTGCGCGGCTAAATCCCGCGCCAGGCCGTCATCGGCTTTTAAGATCGCAAGATGCGCCTGCATCTCCGCGCCGTTTTGGGCCACCAGAAAATCTTCGCCGGGCGTAAATAGATGCTCGGCGTCGTTCCAGGGCGCAGACACTAAGGGAATGCCGCAGGCCAGCGCCTCAAAGATGCGGATGGTCGGGATGCCCGGCAGCGCCTCGACATACGGGCGGCGCGGGACATGAACGGTCATCCGGTACTGCGCGAACAAGGCGGGCGCGGCGTAGTTCGGCAGCCAGCCGGCGTACTCGATGCCGGCATCCGCCAGCGCCGTCTTTGCGGCCTCCGGGTAGCGTACACCGTGCACCCGTGCTTCGAGATGCAGCGCGTGAACAGGCTCCAGCAGGAACTCGTGCAGCTCGCGGGTACGCTCGCCGTCGCCCCAGTTGCCGATCCAGACCAAATCGCCCGTTTTCGCCACGTCCGGCAGCGGGTGAAAGACGCGCGTGTCCGCCGCCTCATGCCAGGTCCACGCTCGCTTTGCCCAGCCTTCACTTAGATAGAGGTCGCGGATGACGTTTCCAAACGCCAGAACACCGTCATAGTGCGTGAGATCATACGCTGCCATGCTGCCGCGCTCAGTCACGGCTCGGTGATGCGTATCATGAAACAAAAGCTGATAACCGCCGTGCGTCGCCCGGTGCTCGCCGATGCGCTTCACAAGAGCATGTTCATTCCATTCATGTACCACCACTAAATCCGCATCCACCAGCGCTGCGTCTAAGTCCAGCGTTTCGGAAGTGTACGGCGTGCTTTGGAGCAGCGGGTATGCGGCATGAAAGCCGTCTATCGCAGAAGGCCCGGCGTCCGCCAGCAGGTTTTGCAGGCTCCAGTTGTCCTGCGGCTCATAAACTTTGACATCGTGGCCGCGCGACACGAATTCGGACAAAACGCCGCGCAGAAAGTGGGCGTTGCCGTGGTTCCAGTCGGAAAGCAAAGAATGAGTGAAAATGACTAGGCGCAAGTTAGAAGTTTCCTGAAAGAGACCCGGCAGTGAAAGTGCCGGGGGCCAGCATCCGGTACGCCTCCAAATAGCCATTCGCCATGCGCTCCAGCGTGTATGTTTGGGCACGAGCCAGCGCACGGGCGGACATCTCGCGCCGCAATGCGGCATCAGAGATCAAGCGCAGGACAGCATCGCGCAGGGCGTCAGGATTGTCAGGCGCGGCGTACAGCGCCGCGTCGCCCCAAACTTCGCGCAGGCTGGGGATATCGCCCAGCACCAGCGCACAGCCGGACAAACCCGCTTCCAGCGCGGATAGACCAAATGGCTCGTAGCGGGCGGGCAGTGCATAGATAGCCGCTTCAGCAAGGCGTCCGGCAATCTCGGCAGGCGGCAGACAGCCCCTCTGATGCACGTTCTCAAAGCGCTGCTCCTGCCCGTCCGGGTGTGCAGTTTCACCGGCCACAGAGACAGGCCACGGCAGGGTTGGCGCGATTTCAGCAAGAGTTCGGATGTTCTTGGCATCGTCCCAAAGCCGCCCGGCGCTGAAGATAATTGGCTGCTTCTCGGCAGGCCGGAAGAGTGCGGCTTCGCGTCCATTCGGCACGACGCAGGCTGAAGAAAGCGGGCCATAGTGGGCATGAAGACAGTCCAGCATCGCCAAAGTCGGCGCGGCAATGAGATGAGCGGCCTGCAAGCCAGCCCGGACTTCGGCATGATAGCGCCGCCATTCGGACGGGGCGCTTGTGCCATGCACCGCCTGCCACCAGGACAAAACACAGGAATGGCCCGCCATCAGCACCGGAGCGCTCCAGGGCAGGCTGCCGTGAACATAGCCGTTGAGATGGATGATGTCCGGCTGCCACTCGGCTTCCAGCCCCAGCAGCCAGTCTCCGGCACGGGCGACATCGGCCCACGGGTCGGCCATCCACTCCAGCGCAAATGCCGATGGATAAAGCGTTAGGTTCGGCACGGTAGCCGCTTCCGCCGACTGCGCCGGGGCCGGCAGGCGACCCATTGTCGCCAGTGCGACTTGAACGCCATGCGGAGCCAGTGCGCGGGCGAGGTCTAAAACGTAGGTCCAGACGCCGCCGACAGTATCCGCCGTCATCAAAACGCGCGTCAAGACAGCGTGACCAGGGCTTTTAGAAAGCCTTCAGGCCGAGTCTGCGTCGCATTTAACGCGTCGCCCAGCTTTTCTAAAGGGAACGTATGCGTATAAAGTGAAGAGGGATCCAGAATGCCGCCGGCAACGGCCTCTACGGCTCTTTCGATGCCGCCGGTATACATCAAAGGGTCGCGCTCGTGGGCGTTGATGACATCTAAGCCGCGCCAGTTCCAAAGCTGCAAGTTGACCGAGCGCAGGCCGTCCTGATGGTAGCCGGCAATGACCAAACGCCCGCGTTCTTTGGTCAGCTCGGCGGACAAGTCGAGCGGCCACTGCTTGCCGACAGCTTCAATGACCACATCGCAGAAATTGCCGTTCGTCAGCGTTTTCACCTGCTCGATAATCTGCCAGTGGTCGTCCATCGGCAGAACGTGCGCCGCACCCATCTGGACAGCCGCCGCCTGAGCGAACGGGCGGCGGGCAATGGCGATGACTTTTGCTCCGGCATGAACGGCAAGCTGAGTCAGCAGTGCCCCTAAAAACCCGATGCCGACAATAGCGACTGTCTGACCGGGTTTGACCTCGCTGCGGGCAAAGATGTTCATCGCACAGCCTAGCGGCTCACCCGGCAGCGGCTTATTTCGGAGCGTGTCCGGCAGCTTGACGACCGCGCTTTGATCGGCAGCATCATATTCGGCATACGCATGGCCGGACAGCATCGCGACGCGGTCCCCCGTGGTGAGAGCTGAGACTTCCGAACCGACGCTTTCAATAATCCCCCACCCTTCATGGCCCAGCGCACCGGGTTCCATCGGGTACGAAAACCATTCCCGGCCTTCCCAGGGCGGCAGGTTGGACGCGCAGACGCCGCAGCCTTCTAAGCGAACTAGGACTTCGGCGGGTTTTGGCTCAGGAAGCGGAACCGTCTCAATATGTATTTTGCCGGGAGCCGCAACGACAGCGGCCTGCATTGTTTCCATCAAACAAGCGCTTCCTGCCGGTGGCTCACGGCATGAGAAAGGCCACGTGATTCGCGGAGCCAGCGGGCTAGGCGCTCGATGCCGTCAGTCACGTCAGTGGCCGCATTCCATCCGGTGGCGTTCTGGAACTTGCGCGTGTCGGAGACATAATACCGCTGGTCGCCGGGACGCCAGTCTTCAAAGCGGACGGAAGGCATTTCGCCGTAGGTTTCCCCAATCAGTGACAGAAGGCTGAGAAGGCTGACGGTGCTGGCGGGGCCGCCGCCAATGTTGAATGCCTGGCCGGAAAGCCGGTTTATGTTATCCTGCGCCAGCACGAATGCGTTGACTAAATCCTCAACATACAGAATATCGCGCACCTGCATTCCGTCCCCGTAGAGCGTGATCGGCTTGTTTTCCAAAGCGCGGATCAGAAAATGCGCGACCCAGCCCTGGTCTTCCGTGCCGAACTGATGCGGGCCGTAGATGCAGCTCATGCGGAAGACAACTGCCGGAATGCCGTAGGTGCGGGCGTAGTCTAAGACATATTGATCCGCCGCGCCTTTGGAGCAGCCGTAGGGACTGTGAAAATCCAGGGACCTCGCCTCGCTGATGCCCTGCCGGCGGACAGCTAACTCTTCCGGCTCGTAGCAGCAGCTCCGAACCCGCAGTGGAATGTCCAGCAAATCGCCGTAAACTTTGTTGGTGCTGGTGAAGACAAGTGAAGGCGGCGCGGCGCACCGGCGAATAGATTCCAGGAGATTCAGCGTCCCGCGAGCATTAATCTCGAAGTCAGCCAGAGGGTCGGTGAGACTGGTGGTCACTGCGACTTGTGCGGCCAGATGAAACACTTGACCCACACCAAGCAGGGCACGGCGCAGGCGGTCGGCGTCGCGCACATCGGCTTCTTCGATTTCTACTAAATCACCGTGCGTGTCCGCAAGCCACTGCGCGTTCTGCGCGACGCCTGCCCGCGAGAAGTTATCGTAGACACGCACACGGGTTCCTGCCGACAAGCAGCGATGCGCGAGATTGGTGCCGACAAAGCCTGCACCGCCGGTAATGAGAATAGTCTCTGTCATACGGTCAGCCCTCGCTGAGCCAGCTCCGAACTTGCTTCGGCGACGCGGTCATGCGCGACCTGGCCTTCCAGCCAAACTGCAATCTCGCGCAGACCTTCTTCCAGCGATACCTGCGGCGCATAGCCTAAGACTTCTCGCGCAAGCGAAATATCCGCAAAGCAGTGCCGGATGTCCCCAGCCCGGTACTTGCCGGTAATCTCGGGCGTGATGTCTTCCCGGCCCAGAGTTCGGGCCATTCGTGCGGCGATTTCCTGCACGGTGTACGCCTGCCCGCTGCCGACGTTGAACACCCGGCCTGCGGCGTCCGGCGTTTCCAGCGCCAGGCGGCAGGCGCGGGCGACGTCCTGAACACTGACAAAGTCCCGCTGCTGCCGTCCGTCTTCAAAGATCAGCGGCGGCCGCCCGTTTAAGTAGCGTGATGCAAAAATCGCCAGTACGCCGGTGTAGGGATTGGAAAGCGCCTGGCAGGTGCCGAAAACATTGAAAAAGCGCAGTGCGACGGTCGGAATATGGTACGCGCGTCCGATCATCAGACACAGCCGCTCTTGATCGTATTTCGAGAGCGCATACACCGACGATAGGGACGGCGTCTTCGTTTCCGGTGTCGGCACTGGCTGAAGCGCCCGGCGACTCTCGTCCTGCAGCTCCCAGTCTCCCGCTTGCAGGGCGCTCAAAGGCCGCTCCTGTCCCGGAACCCGCGCCCCGTCTGCCGTTTCGTACAGACCTTCGCCGTAGATGCTCATGCTGGACGCGACCACGAGCCGCTCGACGGGCTTCTCAATCAAGGCTTCCAGCAGGGTCGCGGTGCCGAGATTGTTGACATCCGTGTAGCGCCGGATCTCGTACATGCTCTGCCCGACCCCGACCGTTGCCGCAAAATGGTAGACAGCATGTATTCCCTTCAAGGCTTTTTGGACCGCATCAGGATCGCGCACATCGCCGACCACAAGTTCTACATCTTGCGGCAGATAACTTGGCCGCTTTTGCTCGGGGCCATGCACCTGGGGCGAAAGGTTGTCCAGTGCCCGGACTTGGTAGCCGCGCCCCAGAAGCTCCGTCGCGAGATGGGAGCCGATAAATCCGGCACCGCCGGTGATTAAAACATGCTTGCTCATAGGCAGCTCTTTCGTGGTAGAAGAAGATTGAGCATCTTCTACCCATCTCGGTTATGGTTTCAACCTTGCCGGCGCTTTCTTTGGATTTTCTCCTATTCATCAAACCCCGGCAAAGCGGCGCTGTACGGCAGCGGCTGCTCGGCGGCAGCATAGCTTTGGACTTCTTCACGGCCTTCGTCGCTCTGGAACACAAGCAGGTAGTAGGAGGCGGAATACTCACGGACACCCCGGTTCTGCGTGTCCAGCTCTTCAAACGGAGACTGCTCCAAGTCACTGCTTTCCGACAGCGAGCGCCGCCAGGTATCGGGTGTCAGCGAGAACAGCACCCAGCCCTGCTCCGAGTGCGCGTCTAAGACTGCCTGCATCCCCTCGTAATCCGTGACCACTGTTTTGTATCGGCGCATCGGCATCCTCCTGTCTCCCGCCTATTTTCGTCAATCCGTCATTGTACCCGAACAAGCGGACGCTGACAAGGGTTCAGCGGCTCGGCAGCAGGACAAGCGCATCGGGAACGGACATTCCTGTCTCACGCGGGGACTGCGCCGCGCCGTTGACAACATAGGTCATCTGGGTAGACGCGCCGCCGTCGAGGCACATGGCGGCCTCGGCGCGGGAATGGTCATAGCGCGGGAAGTAGCGGGACACAAACGCGGCAAGCTCGGCAAAGTCCGCGCCGGAGGCGATGCCGACAACCAAATGCCGAGGATGCCCGTCGGGGCCGTCGTAGGCGACAAAGGTACGCGGCTCGGGGCCGGGGCTGACCAGGCGTTCTTGGTACTGGGTGACAACAATTTTGCTTTGCGAGATCAGCGTCGGGCCACAGCCGACAGCATCAGCCGCATTCCAGCCTGTGCTTCGGTGGCCCATCGGCCCGGCGTAAGCGGTTACAGATTGGGGATGATTTGGACTGGTGGCGGCCCAAATGATGCTCGGTAAACCATTTGGCATCAAGCCGAACGCGCTGCGGACATACTGGCCTTTGCGGATTGTCGGACTGCCGGAGCCGATTAGGGGCGGGGCGGCGTGGCGGACGCGGCCCCTTTGAACCAGCAAACCTACAAACTCTTTGCGGCCTGCCGCGTCTTCCTGTCCAAAGTAGCCGCCGTTGACAGCTAGGAGGCCGTGCGTCCGTGTCAGCCATTCGTGCGGCGTGTATGCCTGGCCGACAACATGACCGCCCGACAGTGTAATGCCCTGCGTCTGGATCGTCAGGCGACAGCGGGAGCGCGTCAGGTCAATATCTACCAAGTCAATGCCGGCCCCGGCGCGGGTCGGGATGGCCCGGTGAACCACACCGGACGCGAGGATGTCCGCGCCAGCCGCAGCAGACGGCAGGGAAGGGTTAGGGGCGGAAGCGGTGTGGGGGGCACAGCCGGAAAGAAGCAAAAGCCCCCCGGCCCCCAATAATGGGGGAGCTAGAGTTAAGAAAAACGACTGTTTCTTTTCTGGCTCCCCCATTATTGGGGGTGGGGGGGGCTTCTTCATCCTAGCAGTGCCAGTCTACATTGGAGACTTCGCGGGCGTACTTGATGATGAACTGCTTGCGCGGCTCGACTTTATCGCTCATCAAGATGGAGAACATCTCGGCGGCAGCGTTTGCGTCTTCGAGCGTGACGCGGGCAAGGCTGCGCGACTCGATGTTCAGCGTGGTCTCAAACAGCTCCTGCGCGTTCATCTCGCCGAGGCCCTTGAAGCGCCCCACTTGAACGTCCTTGCGCTTCAGCTCTTTGACCATGCGGTCCCGCTCTTCGTCCGACCGGGCATAGAGGCGCGTGTCTTTGCCGGACTTAATGGAATACAGCGGCGGCTGGGCGATATAGACATGGCCCTGCTCAATCAAAGGCTGCATGTAGCTGAAGAAGAACGTCAGCAGCAGGGTCCGAATATGGTCGCCGTCCACATCCGCGTCGGTCATGATGATGATGCGGTCATAGCGCAGCTTAGACATATCGAACTTCGACGACGACTCGCCCTCGTCATCCCCGTCACTGTCCACTTTGATGCCGATGCCGAGCGCCGTGATCAAAGACCGGACTTCGTTGTTTTCCAGCGTCTTGTCCAGCGCGGCTTTCGACGTGTTGATGATCTTGCCCCGAAGCGGCAAAATCGCCTGATACCGCCGGTCCCGGCCCTGCTTGGCGCTCCCGCCGGCGCTGTCCCCTTCTACCAAAAAAAGCTCGCACTTTTTCGGGTCCCGCTCGGTGCAGTCGGCGAGCTTGCCGGGCAGGTTGGAGTTTTCGAGGCTGCTCTGGCGCTTGATCAGGTCGGCGGCCTTGCGGGCGGCATCACGCGCACGCTGAGCGGTCAGGGCTTTATCAATGATCTTCTTGCCGACCGCCGGGTTTTCTTCCAGGAACTGGGTCAAGCCTTCGCCCATAATAGAATTCACGATGCCTTCGACTTCCGAGTTGCCAAGCTTGGCTTTGGTCTGGCCCTCAAACTGCGGCTTGAACAGGCGCACCGAGATCACCGCCGTCAAGCCCTCACGGACATCGTCGCCGCTGAGGTTCGTGTCTTTTTCTTTAAGCGCCCCAGACTTCCGGGCGTACTGGTTAATCACGCGGGTCAGCGCGGTGCGGAAGCCCGAAAGATGCGTCCCGCCTTCTTTGGTGTGAACGTTGTTCGCAAACGACAGCACGGTCTCGGAATACGACTTGTTGTACTGAAGCGCGATCTCGACCTGAACATCGTCCCGCTTCTTGAGAAAATAGATGGTCGGGCCGAACTCGTTCTTGGTGTCGTTCTTGTTCTCGTTCAGGTGATCCACCAATTCGGCAATGCCGCGCTCGTAGTGGTAGGTCACTGGCTCCGCGCCGGTCAAATTATCGTGGAAATGGATCGTGACTTCCCGGTTCAGGTAGCAGGTGTTCCGAATGCGCGACTCAAAGATCTCAGGTTTGTAGGAATAGTCGCCAAAGATTTCGGTGTCGGCCAGCCAGGTGATCGTCGTGCCGTGGCTGTCGGACGGCCCCATTTCTTTGAGGCCTTTCGGCTTGGGAACGCCCTGAACGCAGCGCAGCTTGAACTTCTTGCCGCGCTGCTCGACTACCGCTTCGCACCAAGCCGACAGGAAGTTCACGCAGGACAAGCCGACGCCGTGCAGGCCGCCGGACACTTTGTAGCCGCCGCCGCCGAACTTGCCGCCGGCGTTCAGCTTAGTCATCGCAAGCTCGACGCCCGACAGGCCGGTCTGCTTGTTGGTGTCGGCGGGAATGCCGCGCCCGTTGTCGCGCACGGTGACTGTCTTGTCGGGGTTCAGCGTCACCCAGATTTCAGTGGCGTGGCCCGCCAGCACTTCATCAATCGAGTTGTCCACGACCTCAAACAGCAGGTGGTGCAGGCCGTTTGGGCCGGTGTCGCCAATGTACATGGCAGGCCGGGTACGGACATGCTCGACACCTTCCAGCAGGCGGATCGTGT
Source organism: uncultured Armatimonadales bacterium (assembly GCA_964241935.1). GTDB lineage: Bacteria > Armatimonadota > Armatimonadia > Armatimonadales > Capsulimonadaceae > JANXMY01. The sequence continues at coordinate 1,683 of CAXSZN010000100.1, read as the reverse complement.
CGGCGGTGTATTCCTCGCTGACATGGCCCATCGCGGTGGCGTCCTGCTCGCTGACGTCCACCTGTTCGCCGTCTTTCAGCAGCGCTTCCACGACCTGGCGGCCGGTCGTATCCAGCAGCGCCATTTCTTCCGACTGCCCGTCAGCCCCTAATCCATCCAGCGCGACCGGCTCCGCGCGTTCTGTTTCCCGGTCCAGCAGTGATCCTGATTTTGCTTTCGCCAATTCGTTTCTCCTACACCAAATCGCTTCTCAGTATTTGTTCCGTGTTGTCAGCTATTTGCTGAAAATCTACTCTAATTATAGCAGATTTGGGGGCAGGAAGTCAAGGAAAACAGGAGAAATCAGGGATACGGACGCGGGAGTAAACTCCCTCGCTGACAGGTGCTCAGAAGCACCGCCTGTCCAGGGGACAGAAGAAGCAAAGCGAGCCAATCTGTATTCTGTCCCCTGGACAGGCGAGCGAAGCTCTCTCAGCGCGGACGTTTACGTCCGCGTCTTTAGGTTCTAAAGTGTAGCACAAGCCTGCCGTGGGAACAACGACCTTATGATCTCACCGAACAATCTTGCAAACTTCTTGGACCAGTATCTCGAAACCGCCCGCTACTCCGACGAGGCCCCTCTTGTCCGCCATCAGTTCTCGCGCTCCGTTCAAAAATTAGGCCTTGCACTGGAAGCCTGGCCGGGGATGGGAGACTGGGCACGGGCAGAAAAGCTGGACGCGGTCTTCCTGCACCGGGCACTGAAGCTGGAGCCGGATGCGCTGCCGGACGACATCGGCGTAATCGCCTCCCATCTGCCATTTGAAGAGAAACTAGGGCTGGGCTGCAACGCGCGCTTAGCCACGGCGCTGGGCATGACACATCTGGAAACCTTGGGCTACCGTAAAGGCAGGCCGCTTGGAATGCTTGGACGTGTGCCGCCGCAGACGGTCAGCGCATTTTATCAGTCGGTCAAAGAAACATTTGGCGGGCGGGATGAAGCGCGGACGTGCGAGCGAAACGAAGTGACAAAAGTGGCTGTCGTAGGAGCGATGACGGCGGAGCTGATGCACGAAGCGTCCCAGCGCGGTGCGGAGGTCTATGTCACCGGGCAGATGCGGAAGCCGGCCAAAGAAGCGATCATAGACACCGGCCTCGGCGTAGTCATTGTCGGCCACCAGCGCTCGGAGCAGTGGGCGCTCGGCGCGTTTGCCAATGTACTGCGCGAACGCTTTTGTGGCCTGAAAGTGGTGCTGGCAAAAGAGCCGGTCATAAAGCCGTCACCAAAGCTGCCGCAAATGAAGTAAGAAGCTGACCTCACCCGGAACAAAGTCCTGCCCTCTCTTTGCTAAGGAGAGGGCTGCCGCTCGCAGCGGGGTGAGGTCAAACGACTTCCGCCGGATAAGAAAACACCAAGCCATTGGGCTGGCTGATCTGCACCGACACCGCAGTTCCCGGCGCAAAGTATTCTTTGCGGACGTAACCCAGCGCAATGGCTTGGCCTCCGCGCGACGGTGACGCGGCAGCGCTTGTCACGCTTCCGATTTCGCGGCCCGGCTCAGGGCCGGCTTCCGGCACATGAACTGTTGCGCCGATAGGCGGAACCGGCGCATCTTCGGCCAGCAAAATCTGCCGCAGGGCGCGGTTGGTGTGGCCCCGCGCCTGCAAGCGGGCAACAATCTCCTGCCCGACATAGCAGCCTTT
>CAXSZN010000099.1:10249-10550 GCA_964241935.1 uncultured Armatimonadales bacterium | reverse complement strand
CGCCCCTCGCCGCCATGCTGATCGCCGGTCTTTTTGTCCCGGCAGCCTTCGCCGCACCGATGAAGACGGCGACGAAAACCAGCGGCAAAACGGTCAGCATCTACCAGGCCGACAAGTGCCGGATGTACTACTCCGCCGCACAGGCCAAAAAGTACAACTATGCCTGCCCCGACAGCCACGGCAAAATGAAGATGGTAAAAGTGCCGGCAGCCGTCGCCGCAAAGGGACTTGCGGCTACGAACGCGGCTCTGGCTCCGCCGAAAGCAATGTAGCCAACCCAAAAAGACCTCACCCCAATGCG
>CAXSZN010000099.1:0-10239 GCA_964241935.1 uncultured Armatimonadales bacterium | reverse complement strand
GCCGGAGGGAGTGCTGCTCTTAAGAGGCATCTGTGCCGCTGAGGCCGGATGTATGCCGATGCTCGGCCAGCACTTCCGCCGGAACCTGCTTGAGAAAATAGTTGCCGGCGAACAGCACAATGCCGATGTCGTCCAGTGCGCCGAGGATCGGGATGTAGTTTGGGAGATTGAACGGGCTGATCGCGAAAATCACGGCGGCTGCCAAAATGGCTTTGGCGCTCACGGGAACGCGGGGATCGGTTAGCAGCAGGCGGAACAGGGTGATTTGCTTCGGCGCATCCGACGCAAGCTGTCCCGCTGCCTTCAGGCCGCCCACGCGCCGGGTCATCTGCACAATCCGCCACACTTGTTTCCAAAGGTTCATAGTGCGTGTATTCCCGCATTGAAAATAAATCAAGCGGCGCGGACGTGCAGGACGTCTTCGTAAGCATAAACGGCGTTGCGCCCGAATTCTTTGGCGGCATAAAGGGCGATGTCGGCCTTCTTGACCAAATCACGGGCCGTGCCGGAGTCATGGGGAAACGTCGCGCAGCCGAGGCTGATCGTCACACGGGCTGTTTCTCCCGCCGTGCCGTCCGCGTTTTGGTTCGGCAGGGCGAACGGCGTGTCGGCCACGGAGCGGCGGATGCGCTCGGCGATCAGCCGGGCTTCGCGGCTTTCCGTTTCCGGGCAGATAATTACAAACTCCTCGCCGCCGTAACGCGCCGGGTGGTCCACGCTCCGCAGGGCATTTCGCAGCACGACGCCCATCTGCCCGAGCAAAGCGTCGCCGGCCTGATGGCCGCGCGTATCGTTGAACGACTTGAAGTGGTCAATGTCGAGAAGTATTACCGACAAAGGCCGCTGGTAGCGCTCGGCCCGCATCATCTCGTCAGCCAGCGTTTCCTCGAACTGCCGGAAGTTGTCGAGGCCCGTCATGGCGTCGCTGTACGCCAGCGACCGGAAATCCTGCTGGAACAAGAGCCGCTGCAAAGGAAAGATCGCCCGCGTCGCAAGCTGCTCCAGCCGGTGCACGCCGTCCGCCGCCAGCGCTTCCGGGCGGTGGTAGCCGACATACAGCATTCCCAGCAGGCCTTCCACATTGGCAAGCGGCAGGCAGGCAAACGACCGCGAAGCGGCATCAATCTGAAACAGCCACGAGTCACGCGGAGCCGACTGGGCGTGTTCCGCGTAGAATGCCCGCAGATTGACCCCATCCTCCTGGACCGGCTCCGCCACCCACCAGGCATCCGCGCGGGCGTCGTCAACGGCAAGCGCTGGCAGCAGCACGGCGGTGGTCTGCGGGGCGCTGCTGGCCGCCCGCAGCTCCAGTGTGCGCCCGTCGGCGGCTTTCAAGTAGACCGCGCAGACATCGCACTGGGTATGCTCCTGGACATTCAAGAGAATTAAGTTCAGCGTCATATCTAAATCATACGCCGAGTCCATCATCTGCGACATGTCCAGCAGCACGGACAGCTCGTGTTTCTCGCTGTTCAGCGCCTGCTTTTCGGTACTGAGCACCAGGGTCTCATTGCTCAGGGCCTGCTTTTCGGTGCTGAGCGCAAGCAGCCGGCTTTCCATCTGCGCCCGGATCGCGCCGCCGAACACCGCAACCACCGGGAAACTCAGGCCGAGGCCGAAGACCCGCATCGGTGGGAACGCCGCCGGCAGATGCCCGCCGGTCCCCAGCAGCGCAGCCACGCCGACCATCGCCAGTGACGTGATCAGCCCCAGACCCACCCCATAACACAGCGTCGCCAGCAGCACCGGCAGGTAAAGCGCACAGGGCATCGGCGAGTGTGCGCCGCCGGTGAGGAAGACAAATGCCGTGACCAGCCCGGCAAAGACAGCAGTGATGCCGTAATCCCGCCATGCATAGCGAGAAGGGCCTCGGAGCAGCCAGCCCTGCTGCTCGGCCAGCAGGTACAGCCCGGCAAACAGCAGGCCAAGCTCGGTCATCGGAAGCGGCGCCCCGCCCGCCAGAATTCCGGCAGTGGCCGCCAGCAGGCCGAACACCGGCGCGTACAGACGCTGCCGCGCCTGCCAGTTGATCTGTGCTTCTTTTGTTCGCGCTTTTTGGCCCTGTGTTTCTTTGTGCCCTGTTTCTTTGTGCTGTTCTGTTATCAATACTCTCACCTAAAAGGCTCAATCATCAGGAGCCGGGGTTGTAGAAAACCCCGGCAGGATCTGTCTTCCAGACACGGAGAAGCCAAAGAAGCCTGATCTGCCTGTCCGCATCCTCGTCCGAAGGACGCTTCTTTGCCGGGGTTTTCTACAACCCCGGTTCCCAGCTTCTGCCGTGCGTACATTTACTGCGTGAGTCTTGCTTTTGCTTCCTGGAGCTGCACTTCTACCGCTTCCCGTCCGGTTCCGCCGAATGCAGACCGGGCATCCGCGCTGCCGCGCGGACTGACCAGTGCTGCCGGGTCTGCGCCGGCAAACAGGGGGGACGCCGCAGCCAGATCGTCCAATGTCAAATCTTCCAGCGCCCGGCCGGAGCGGACGCACTCACCGACAATCTTGCCGACCACTTCATGCGCCTGCCGGAAGGGGAGATTTTGGCGCACTAAATAGTCCGCCAAATCCGTCGCCGTTGAAAAATCGCCGCGCAGGGATGCGGCCATTCGCCTCTCGTTAAACTTTGTGTTTTGCAGCAGCGTGTTCATAACCGACAAACAGATTTGGGCCGTGTCTAAAGCGTCAAAGACCGCTTCTTTGTCTTCCTGCATGTCCTTGTTGTAGGCCAGCGGCAGGCCCTTCATGAGAGTCAGCAGCGACAGCAAATCGCCGTACACGCGGCCCGCTTTGCCGCGCACTAATTCCGCCACATCCGGGTTCTTCTTTTGCGGCATGATCGAAGAACCGGTCGTCACATTGTCGCCCATCTCCACCCAGCCGAACTCCGGCGAGTTCCACAAAATTAGCTCCTCGCAGAGCCGCGACAGGTGCATCATCACGATTGCCAGCGCACTGATAGTTTCAATCGCAAAATCTCTGTCTGAGACCGCATCTAAGCTGTTCGGCACGACCCCGTCAAACCCCAGCAAGTCCGCGACGCGTGTTCTGTTGATCGGAAACGTCGTTCCCGCCAGCGCCCCGGCCCCGAGCGGCAGGACATTCACTCTCGCCCGCGCCTGCCCCAGCCGCTCGCGGTCCCGGTCCAGCATCCAGAAGTAGGCTAAGAAGTGATGCGCCAATCTGACCGGCTGCGCGTGCTGCAAGTGGGTCATCCCCGGCAGCAGCGTGTCCAGATGCGAGGCCGCAAGCTGCGTCAGCGTCGCTTGGACTGCCGTAATCTGCTCCCTAAGATTATCAATCGCGTCCCGCACATACAGCCGCAGATCCGTCGCCACTTGATCGTTGCGGGACCGCGCTGTGTGCAGCTTCCCCGCCACCGGCCCTAACCGCTCGGTCAGAAGCGACTCCACCGCCATGTGCACGTCTTCCGCGCCGGCGTCCAGCATCGCCGCACCCGCTTGGAGGTCTACTCTGAGCGTTTCCAGCCCTTTGGCAATCGTTTCGGCTTCGGCTTCCGGGATTATTCCACACTCCCCCAGCATTTTCACATGGGCAATACTGCCAAGAATATCATACGGCCACAAACGGCTGTCAAACGACAAGCTCGCATTGAATTCATGGACCAGCGCATCAGTCTCCTGAGAAAACCGCCCCGCCCAAAGCTTCGGCACTCTTGCAGACATAGATAAGGTACTCCTTGAAAGGATAATTGGAAAGAGGAAACACGGGGCTGAACCCCCGTGCTTTGAAGTGCAAGCGCCCGCCTTCGCGGGCGAAGAGTCTAGGCTACTCCGTCGCCCCCGCCGCCCGGAGCATTTCGACAATTTGCTCTGCCCGCTGCTGGATCGCCTCGCTGAGTGCCGTTCGCCCTGTTTCACTCCGCACATCAACATCAGCCCCAGCGTTAAGCAAAACCTGCACGGTTTCTAACTGCCGCTCAGCATACCCACTAGAGGCTCCTGCCGCCGCCATTAATGCGGTAAAGCCGTTCTCATAAAAATCTCCATAGCGCCCCCTGACGGCATCTTCCAGGCGCTTTGCTAATGCTGGACTTGAATTGTTTTGCTGCAAGCGTAAAGAGGAAGTATCAACAGCCAGGTTTACATCATAACCATCACTCAACAATTCCTGCAATGAATTGGGATGGCAGATTCGAGCCGCTACTACAAGAGATGGTACACCCCAATCATCTCGCTGCTGAGCGCGAATATACATTTGTTGAGCAGAGGATAAAGGTTTTGTAGGTCGTCGGAACTCTGCCTCTGCCGAACCTACCTTCATCAAACCAAAAGTCGCGAAATCGTGGTCGCCCGTTTGCTCGGCTTCAATATCTTGATAGCACAGTGCAACAAGGGCCTCATCTATTCCCAGCATCTTTGCCAAATCGCTGGCTTGTTCGTCGGCGAACACGTATTTTCTGCGCCGTGTTTCCGCAATCTCCGCTTCCACCGCACCAGGCGTCGGGTTCAGCAGCCGGGCCAGCAGCAGAAGCTTTTCAGATAGCGCAGACTCGCCGAGGGGAATGCCCGTGTCTTCATCGTCTGACAGCGGCGGCTGCAAGACTTCCTTGACCTGTGCATACCCGATGCCGGGCAGGCAATACGCAACGAGAGCTTCGGGCTTGCCGCGTAGCCGAGCTTTCTTGGCGGCGCTGACCGTCTCGAAGTAGTCCGGGTTGGAGTCAAATTCATCACGCTTTTTGCCGTCTTCGTAGAGCGTGTAATAAAAGATGTCGCTGTCGTAAACGCTCCAATAAAAGACGCCGCAGGAGAGTTTTGCGGACAGCTTTTTGGCAAGCCTTTCTGCCGCATCACCATCCCCTTCCGGGTAGGCACCGACCCAGCCGTTGACCGCAGGGGCGACATAGGCCGGTTCTTTGAGAAGTCCGGTCAAGGCCGCGACGACAGATTCTTGTGAGTCGGAGCGAACCTGACAGTTGGAATAGGTTGTTCCCATGCAAAGCCTCCAAATTACGTCGTCAGATCGCCACGGGTTGAAACCCGAGGTTGTCAAAAGCCCAGTGTCGCCGCGACACAAGATAAGAACGAGACCAGTTCGGTTAATCTTCCGTCGCCTCGGCGGTGGGAACTTCCGAGCCTCGGATTTCAATCCGTGGCCCCGCTCTCACAATAGTCTACTTGCCGTGCTTTTCTTTCAAGGCCCAGTACATGCGGGACTGCATTCCGTGGGTCTGGACGTTGCCGACGGACAGGCTCTGGTCGAAGGTCTTAGAGTCAAACGAGGCCAAATCTTCGTTGTACAAGGCCCAGTCGGAGGCGCGGCCTACCACTGTCAGGCTGCTCTTGAACAGCCGCAGGGTGACGGTGCCGGTGACGCGCTCCTGCACTTTGTTGGTGAACGCTTCCAGGTCTTCTTTCAGCGGGTCGAACCACAGGCCGTAATAGGCCAGCTCGCCCCACTGCTGGTCTACCATTGCTTTGAACTTGCGCTCTGCGGCGGTGGCGACTAACGACTCTAAAGCGGCATGGGCTTTAATGAGGACTGTAGACGCGGGGCATTCGTAGTTCTCGCGCACTTTCAGGCCGAGCAGCCGGTCCTCCATAATGTCTACCCGTCCGACACCATTGTCGCCGGCGATTTGGTTCAGGCGCGTGACCAGTGAAAGACCGTCCATCTTCTCGCCGTCCAAAGACATCGGGATGCCGTTCTCGAAGCCGATTGTCAGGGTTTGGGGCGCGGCAAGGGCGGCCTCGATGCCCTTCGTCCACTGAAAGATCTCTTCGGGCGGGGCATAGTTCGGCTCCTCTAAATGGCCGCCTTCAATGGAGCGGCCCCAGAGATTCTCGTCAATGGACCAGATTTTGTCGGCGCTGACCGAGATTGGGATATTTTTCAGCTTGGCGTACTCGATTTCTTCAGTGCGCGTGTAGTTATGCTCACGCATCGGGGCGATAATCGGCGTATCGGGCATGAGCGCCCGCATGACATACTCAATGCGGAACTGGTCGTTGCCTTTGCCGGTGCAGCCGTGGCAGAACGCATCGGCCCCGACTTGCTTGGCGACTTCGACAGCTTTGAGGCCGATCAAAGGACGTGCAATCGCCGTAGACAATGGGTAGCCCTGGTAGTCGCCGTTCGCTTTGACGGCAGGCCAGCAGTAGTCTTCGACAAACTCGGCTTTGGCGTCGGCGGTGTAATGCTCGCAGCCGAGCGCTTTGGCCCGCTCTTCCGCTGATTTGACATCTTCGGCGGGCTGTCCGACATCCACGGTAACGGTGACAATGCGGTCAAAGCCGTAATCTTCGCGCATCATGGGAATGGCGACGGACGTGTCGAGGCCGCCGGAATAAACGAGAACAACTGTTTTTGGCATAGTGATTTCCTTTGTGATTAAAACGCGAGATTTTTCGGATTGGAAGGACCCGGATTGGAAATCCGGGTCTTTTGAAGTGCGATTGTCCACCCGCGTGGACAGAGGATTAGGACAAGACGTTGGCGTTAGTCGGTTTCGATTTGTTCGCAGAGCGGCCAAAGATCGCCTTCGGCGTGGTGCTGTTTCTGGTTTTCAATGTAGCGCGTGATAAGCTTTACGTTGGCTGGGCTGACGGTGGTTACACCGTAGCGGCCCTGCCATTTGAAGCTCCATGCGGGGCGGCCATAGCATTGGTTGAGCGTGCGTGACGAAACTCCTTTGACATTCTTGACAAATTCCGGCAGGTCCGAAGTGACCGGCAGCTCAACCAGCAGATGCACATGGTTCTCAATGCCGCCGAGGGCAAAAACTTTGGCATCCTGGGCCGCGCTCTGGGCGCGAATGACGGCGTAAGCCTTTTGTTCAACTTCGCCGATCAGCAGCGGCGTTCGATCCCAGGTTCCCCAAACAAAATGGTAATACAGCCGTGTGTAATTATGCGACATTGTTCCCTCCGTGGATCGTGTAAAGTTAGGTTGTCATCCAGCAGCGATGAGCCGGCAGCGTTACCCGGATTGGAAATCCGGGTCTTCTACAAAGCGATTGTCTGCCTTCGCAGACATAAAACGGAACTAGCTCAATCCACACTTCTTATGTCCGCGAAGGCGGACAATCGCACTTCAAAAGACCCGGATTTCCAATCCGGGTCCTTCCAATCCAGGTTCTTCCTATCTTCTCCGATCTTCCCTATAGTACCAGCGACAAGATCGCTTTCTGCGCGTGTAGTCGGTTCTCCGCTTGGTCAAAGACCACCGAGTTCGGGCCGTCTAAAACTTCGGCGGTAATTTCCTCGCCCCGGTGGGCGGGCAGGCAGTGCATGACCAGGGCATTCGGTTTGGCCTGGGCCATCAGCCTGGCATTGACCTGGAACGAGGCGAAAATCTGCGCCCGGTGGGCGGTTTCGGCTTCCTGGCCCATCGAGGCCCACACGTCTGTATAAACCGCATCGGCGTCTGTGACCCCCTCGGCAGGGTCGTGGGTGAGCGTTAAAATCGCGCCGGTTTCGGACGCAAAGCCGAGCGCGGCCTGCCAGAGCGCGGCGTCGGGTTCGTAGCCTTCCGGGCAAGCCAGGCGGAAGTGGGTGCCGACTTTGGCCGCCAGCAGCGCCAGCGAGTGGGCGACATTGTTGCCGTCGCCGACATACGCCAGCGTCAGCGCCGCCAGCTCGCCTTTGCGCTCGGCCAGGGTCTGGAAATCGGCAAGCGCCTGACAGGGATGCTCTTTATCAGACAAGCCGTTGATGACCGGGATTTGGGCGTATTCGGCCAGTTCCAGCACGGCGGAATGGTCAAAGGTCCGGGCCATGATGCCGTCAATCCAGCGCTCTAAATTGCGAGCGACATCGGGGACCGTCTCGCGGACCCCCAGCTTGCCTTCCAAGTAGATCGCATGGCCGCCCAATTGGGTCATGCCCGCTTCAAACGTCACGCGCGTCCGCAGCGACGGCTTTTCGAATAGCATCGCCAGCGTCTGCCCTTTGGCGAACAGCGTCTGCGTCTCGTCAAACTTGTGCGTCTTCAGCCGGGCCGCGACATCCAAAATAAGATTGATTTCCTCGGCGGTCAGCGTCTCGATGCCGAGAATGTCCCGCCCGCGTAGCCGCGTCTCGCCCAGCACGTCGTACAAGTCCGACCGGCCTTTAATTGGCGGGGCCATGCGCTGTGAGTAGCTTGTAAATTTGATCATGGTGTTGTTCCTAATGCGCGATACTCCTGTTCTAAAATACTCATCATGACGTCGGTCTCCCACTGATCGGCAATCCATGCTCCCTCGCGCTCGACACCTTCCTGGACAAACCCACACTTCTCGTAGCAGGCAATTGCCCGGTGGTTAAAGGTCAAAACCCGCAGGTCAACCCGGTGCAGATGCAGGGTATCGAACGCATGAGCCAATACACACCGAATGGATTCTGTCCCTAATCCCTGCCCCCAGCATCCAGCATCGAATATGATAATCGCGAGCCGAGCACGGCGGTCAGTGGTGTCCAGAGAGTGCAGGCGCACTCCGCCAACGGCGCGTCCCGCAAACTCGATGACCCATCGGAGCGGGTCTTCCGTATTTTTCTTGTACCACTGGTCTGCGTCTTCCGCGGTAAACGGCGGGGTGTCGCGGGGATCACCACCGTCCATCCGGTGCATCTCCGGGTCTCGTCCGCAGCGCAGGCGGTCTGCCCTGTCACTCGGCATAGGCGGACGCAGGAGAACATGTGTCCCACGCAGGATTGGCCGCTCGGCAATTTCTGGGGTCATAGGATTGGCTCTGTTTGTTTCGGCAGGAAACACGGGGCTGAACCCCCGTGCTTTGAAGGGCAATTCCCCGCCTGCGCGGGCATAGGAAGCGCTGACGGGGTACAAATCTTCGCCCGTGCAGGCGGGAGCTTGCACTTCAAAGCACGGGGGTTCAGCCCCGTGTTCCTTCCCCCTCCCTGTTTTCTCTATACTACTGCCACCAAGATCTCCATCACCGCGTCAATATCGGCGGTCGTGATGTTGAGCGGCGGAACCAAACGCAGGGTATGGTCGCCGATGGCGCTCATTAACAGCCCACGTTCCATGGACTCCATCAGGACGCGCTTAGCGTCGGGCGCTTTTAGCTCGACGCCGATCATCAGGCCGAGGGCGCGGATGTCGGTGATCTTGCCTCGAAGCTGCGGTTCGTTCAGACGATGCACAAAGTACGCGCCCATCGCGTGGGCATTCGCCAGCAGATGCTCTTCTTCAATGGTGTTCAGGACTGCCAAAGCCGTCGCGCAGGCCAGCGGATTGCCGCCGTAGGTGGAACCGTGGTCTCCGGGCGTGAGGGTCAAGGCCGCTTCGCCACGCGCCAGGCACGCGCCGATAGGGAAGCCGCCGCCGAGGGCTTTGGCGGACGTCAGAATATCAGGCACGACACCGTAATGCTCATACGCGAACCATTTCCCGGTGCGCCCGATGCCGGTCTGGATTTCGTCCAAAATCAGCAGTGCGTGGTGCTTGTCGCACAAAGCACGGGCGGCTTCCAAGAACGGCCTATGCGCGGGATACACGCCGCCTTCGCCTTGAATGGGTTCCAAAAGCACGGCGCAGGTGTCGTCGGTGACTGCGGATTCGAGTGCGTCAATGTCATTAAACGGGATATGCGTAAAGCCCTGTACCATCGGTGCGAACGGTTCCTGATACTTCGGCTGGCCGGTTGCCGTGACCGCCGCCATCGTGCGCCCATGAAACGACTTTTGGGCGGCGACAATGCCGAACTTGTTCATGCCGCCGTGCGATTTGCCCCACTTGCGGCTAATTTTAATGGCGCACTCGACGGCTTCCGCGCCGGAGTTGCCGAAAAAGACCCGGTCCATGCCGCTGACAGACGTTAGCTTTTGGGCCAGCTTTGCAACAGGGGCCGTGAAGTAGTACCCTGCCGTGTGGATCAGTGTCGCGGCCTGCTCCTGAATGGCCTGGACCATCTTTGGGTGGCAGTGGCCGAGGGCGTTGGTGGCGATGCCCGCGAGAAAGTCTATATACTCTTTGCCGTTCGCATCCCATACTTTGACGCCGGAGCCGCGCACGAGCGTGATCGGCAGCCGGGCATAGACCGGCAGCAGGTAGTCGGCATCTAGCTGTTTGATTTCGGCGTCGTCAATGGCCGGGTAGATGTGGCCGGTGTGCGTGTCCAGCGTGTAAGACGTGGTTTCAGGTGCATAAGTGGTTTCAGGTGCATAAGTGGTTTCAGGTGCATAAGTTGTGGTTGTCATAGGTTTGCTTTCTGGGAGAGAAGAGGCCCCCCACCCCCGGCAGTTCCTGCCGACTCCTGCCCCCGCAAGCGGGAGAGGGGTA
>CAXSZN010000098.1:7665-10556 GCA_964241935.1 uncultured Armatimonadales bacterium | reverse complement strand
GGCGCGTCGCCGTCAAAGAGCTTCAGCTTCCGCCGCATCTGGCGGGGGCGCAGAAACGGGAGCGGATTGAGCGCTTTTACCGGGAAGCCAAAGCGGCGGGAACGCTGTCGCACCGGAACATTGTGACCATTCACGATGTCGGGCAGGAAAACGACCGGCATTTCCTGGTCATGGAGTATTTGGAAGGCCAGAGCCTGCGCGATATTCTGCAAATGCAGGGGGCGCTGCCGCTGAAAGAGACGATCGAGATCGCCCTGCAGCTTTGTGATGCTCTCGCCTACGCGCACTCGCGCGGCGTGGTTCACCGGGACATAAAACCCGACAATGTGCATATCCTGCCGGGCGGCATTGTCAAGCTGACGGATTTCGGGATCGCACGCATCACCGCCGAGCCGAGCATTACATCCCAGGGGCAGGTCTTCGGGACGCCCTCGTATATGTCCCCGGAGCAGGTGGCATCGCATACAGTAGACCACCGGACAGACTTGTTCTCTCTCGGGATTACTCTCTACGAGATGCTGTCCGGACGCAAGCCGTTTACCGGCGACAGTGTCATCACAATCACCTACAACATTATGAACATGCAGCCGGCCATGCCGGTCGGCCTGCCGGGACCTTTGCAGCAGATTTTGCAGCGGGCGCTTGCCAAAGACCCGGCCCTGCGCTACCAAAACGCGGCCATGCTGGCCGCCGACCTGCGGGCGGAAAAGTTCTCGCTGTCTTCTCCCACTCAGATGCCCGGTGCGCCCTCCTCGCATTCGTTCCCAAGCCTGCCGCCTAGCCCGCTGGCGTTCACGCCGGGGCCGGGGCTGACGCTGGACACGGGAACGACCCCGCCGGAGATTTCCGGGATGCCGGCGGCGGTTCCTGCGCGGGCTTACGACGCGCCGGAGCCGCCGGTTGGTATGCCGCAGGGGCCGCGCCGTCTGCTTTCGCCGGACGCCGAGCGTGCTCTGCGGTTTGCGCTGCCGCTGCTGGGTCTGCTGGCGCTGCTGGCCCTCATCGTCTGGGGAATTATAACGGTCGTGACTTCGCTTCAGGCCCACCGGCAGCGGGCGGCTTCGGTGCAGCTCACGCAGGCAGGGGCGGCGGCCCTGCATCAAGGCAACTACACGGATGCTGCTCGTGCCTATGAACAAGCGGCGGCCACTGCGCCGCCGAACTCTCCCGAAGCGCAGTCGGCGGTGGCCGGCCAGTCTCAGGCGTATGCCGGGCAGGGAGAAGCGGCTGTTCATGCCAACAACCTGTCGGCAGCGGCGGATGCCTACCAAAACGCCGTCAGCCTGGACAGCCGCAACGCAGAAGCGGCGAACAATTTGGGCAATGTCCGCTGGCAGCTTGGCGACATCCCCGGCGCTCTGGATGCCTGGGGAAAAGCGTCCCAGACCGATCCCACCGGCCCGGCAGGAAGTGAGGCGCGGGCCAGCGCTGTGCGTCACTGCATGGACCTCGCGCAGGCGTCGGCAACTTCCGGCAACGCGGCCCAGGCCCGCGACTACTGGCAGCGCGTGATCCAGATTGATCCCGGCAGCGATGATGCGTTCCGCGCGGAGCAGAACATCAGCCGCACGGATGCGTCTCATTAAGAGCCTGTCAAGAACCCACCCCCCTGCTTGCAGCGGGGTGGGTTCCCTCCAAGTTTACGTCCCCTTCCTCGCCGGGTAAACGAGAGCATGGCAGCTTCCCTTTCCCTTCCCTCGTCCGTTCCTTCTTCTCAGCCGCTTGCCCTCGGGCTGATCGGGCCGCGCGGGTTCGGCGCATTCTGTACCAGCGCTTACCATGACGCGGGCGTTGCGCGGGTGGTCGCGTTTGCGGGGCGCGACCCCAAAGCGCTGGCGGACACGGCCAAGCAGTATGGTGTCCCGCATACCTACACCGACTGGCGCGAGATGCTGCGTGACCCGGCGGTGGAAGCCGTGCACATCGTAACGCCGCCGGACAGGCACGCGGAGATGGCGACGGCCGCGCTTGAGGCCGGCAAGCATGTGTTTGTCGAAAAGCCGCTGGCGACAAGCGCCGCCGATGCCGAAACGATCTTAGCCGCCGGCGCGGCAGCGGGCAAGGTCGTCGGCGTCAATTTCGTGATGCGCTATGACCCGCTGTACCGGGCGGTCCTGACAATCGCTCGAAACGGCTGGCTCGGGCCGCTGACCCATGTAGGATTTGAGAACTATGCGTCCGACGAGGGTTTAAGTGATGACCACTGGTTCTGGGACCCCATCGCGTCGGGCGGCATCTTTATAGAACATGGCGTCCACTTCTTTGACATCATCGGCGCAATTGCCGGCGCACCGGCGCGGAAAGTGCTGGGGCGGACCTGGGTGCGCGGTGATGGGACAAACAAAGAAGACCGGGTGCAGGCGCTTGTGACCTACGCGAACGGAGTAGAAGCGTCGTTTTACCATGCGTTTAACCGGCCCGGCGCACTCGAAAAGCAGGCCGCGCATTTTGCGTTTGAGCGCGGCCATGTGACGCTCCACGGCTGGATTCCAACGTCTCTGATGCTGGATGCCGTTGTGGATGACGCGGGCTTTGCAGGCTTGCAGACGGTGCTGCCGATGGAAGCCGCAGACGACGGCGAGTTCCCGCCGCCGGGCCGGACCGTGCGCGGGAATGGCAAGAGCTTTTTTGTTTCGCGCCGTGTCCATGCCCATCAGTCGCTTGGCGGCCCGACGCCGGTTTATTTGACAGCAGTTCAGGACGCCATGGCGGATTTCGCAGCGGCAGTGCGAGACCCGACGCATCAGCTTCTAGTGACCGGCGAAGACGGCGCAGCGAGTGTGCGCCTCGCGGCGGCGGCGCGGGAGTCGGCGCAAATCGGCAAGGCCGTGAATTTGTAGGGGCGAACCTTGTGTTCGCCCTGCGGCTTCTTTGCCCTGCGGCTTCTTTGC
>CAXSZN010000098.1:0-7565 GCA_964241935.1 uncultured Armatimonadales bacterium | reverse complement strand
GTAGGGGCGAACCTTGTGTTCGCCCTGCGGCTTCTTTGCCCTGCGGCTTCTTTGCGGAAGATGCGGAAGGGCGAACACAAGGTTCGCCCCTACACAAAATGGGCGCGTATCCAATCGGCAACGACTTCCGGGGCTTCGAGGGGCAGCAGGTGGCCGGCGTCGGGGACAGTCGTGAGCGATGCGCCGGGAATGCGGGCGGCGACTTCCTTCTGCTGGACGTCGGGTGAGAGAACTGCGTCGCCGGTGCCGGACAAAATGTGGGCCGGCGCTAAGATCTTGGGCGCAAGTGCGGACAAGTCTTGTTTGCTGCCGAGGTCGGCCCAGGCTTCCCAGGCGGCGCGTGAAGCGCGGAGGTTGTCAGCGATGACTAATCCTGTGGCTTCCGGGGACAGCGGCAGGCAGGCAATCTTTTTCAATGTCTCACGCGATGCGGCCTCGCTGCCGTAGGCAGCCTTCATGGAAGCGCGGCTGTTTTCGCTCATCGGCTCGGGAGACAGCGGCGACGGCGCGACTAGCAAAAGCTGCGTGAGGCCCGGCGGCGGGTCGGCAGCCAGCGCCTGAGCCACTTTGCCGCCCAGGGAGTGACCGACCAGCGCGTACCGGGTCAGTCCCAGCGCAGCGATAATCTGCCGGGCGTCTTCGGCCATGTCTTCGACCCGGCAGGCGGCTTCCGGCGCGGGGTCCGAGTCTCCCCACCCGCGCAGATCCAGCGCCAAACAGCGATAGTCCGCAGCCAGCAGTTCGAGAACCGGCTGCCAGGTGCGGGACGAGCCGCCGAAATAATGCAGGAAAAAGAGGGTTTGCTCGCCTTCCCCCAGCTCAAGAAGGTTCAAGCCGATGCCGTCAATGGTATATCTCATAGAAAACTTGTACCCTCAAAGGCGAAAGAAGCAAAACAATGGCAGAGACCTATGACGCCGTCATCCTGGGAGTCGGGCAGGCCGGAGACCCGCTGGCAAGAGCGCTGGCAAAAGCGGGCCGGCGTGTGGTCATTATTGAGCGCGATGTGGTCGGCGGAACGTGCGTCAACCGGGGATGCACCCCGACAAAAACGATGATCGCGAGTGCGCGTGTGGCGTACCTTGCGCGGCGCGGCGCGGACTTCGGAGTGCGGACCGGGCCGGTCTCGGTGGATTTAACTAAAGTCCGGCAGCGCAAGCGGGACATTGTGGAAGACTTTCGGGGCGGCGTCAAGACCAATCTGGAAGACGCAGACGGCGTGGACTTGGTCTTTGGCGAAGCGAGGTTTATCGGGCCGAAGACAGTGGAAATCGCTCTGCGGGCCGGCGGCACTCAAACAGTGACGGCGGAGCAGATTTTCATCAATACCGGCGCAAGGTCGGCGGTGCCGAAGATCGAGGGTCTGGACCAGATTGACTTTCTGGATTCGACTTCGGTGATGGAGCTGGGTGCGGTTCCGGAGCATCTGGTTATTCTGGGCGGCAGCTACATTGCGCTGGAGTTCGGCCAGATGTTCCGCCGCTTCGGCAGCGCAGTTACGGTGATTGACCAATCCGCACGGATCATGGAGCGCGAAGATGCGGACGTCGCGGAAGAAATCACGAAGATACTGGCTGAGGACGGCTTGACGATTATCACCGAAGCAAAAGCAGTAAAAGCAGCGAAGTCGGATGCCGGTCTTACGCTGACGCTGGAAACAAAAGCGGGCGAGCAGACGGTGACAGGCTCGCACCTGCTGCTTGCAGCCGGGCGGACACCGAACACGGAAGCGCTGGATTTGCCGGCAGCCGGGATCAATGCCGACGGCCACGGGATTATCCAAGTCAGCGAGACGCTGGAAACGAATGTGCCGGGAGTTTATGCGCTGGGCGATGTCAAAGGCGGGCCGCAGTTCACGCACATCGCGTATGACGATTTCCGGATCATTCGCGCCAACCTGCTGGAGCACGGCAGCCGCACGACGGCCAATCGGTTTGTCCCCTATACGATGTTTACCGACCCGCAGCTCGGGCGCGTCGGCATGACGGAGGCCGAAGCCAAAAAGTCGGGCAGGACAGTTCAAGTCGCCAAAATCCCGATGACTGAAGTCGCTCGCGGGATTGAAACCGACGAAACACGCGGCTTCCTGAAAGCGGTTGTGGACGCGGAAACAAAGCAAATCCTCGGGGCGGCGATCCTGGCGGTAGACGGCGGCGAGATCATGGCAACACTGGAAGTGGCAATGATGGGGCATCTGCCGTACACGGTTTTGCGGGATGCGACGCTGGCACACCCGACTTTGGCCGAGTCGCTGAACAATCTCTTTATGATGCTGGAGTAGTTTGCGGGAGCATTTGCAGGAATTGCAGGGCGCGGCGGCGAATAAAGAAAAACAAAGCGGTATTCGAGCGGCAGGAGAAAAGTTTGGCACAGGTCAGTTTGCATAATCTATATAAGCGCTTCGGCGCGGTGGCGGCGGTTAACAACCTGAATTTGGAAATTAAAGACCAAGAGTTTATGGTGCTGGTCGGACCGTCGGGGTGCGGCAAGACGACGGCGCTGCGGATGATCGCCGGGCTGGAAGAAGTCTCGGACGGCGACATCAAGATCGGTGAGCGCGTCGTCAATCAGGTCTCGCCGAAGGATCGGGACATCGCGATGGTTTTCCAGAACTACGCGCTGTACCCCCACATGTCCGTGTTTGATAACATGGCGTTCGGCCTGAAGCTCAGGCACGTCCCGAAAGACCAAATCAAAAAGCGGGTGGATGATGCCGCCGCGCTGCTGGGGATCGAAGCGCTGCTGGCCCGCAAGCCGGGACAGCTTTCGGGCGGGCAGCGGCAGCGGGTCGCGCTGGGGCGGGCAATCGTGCGCGAGCCGCAGGTGTTTTT
Organism: uncultured Armatimonadales bacterium; assembly: GCA_964241935.1. Taxonomy (GTDB): domain Bacteria; phylum Armatimonadota; class Armatimonadia; order Armatimonadales; family Capsulimonadaceae; genus JANXMY01. The sequence continues at coordinate 4,734 of CAXSZN010000098.1, read as the reverse complement.
GATGGACGAGCCGCTGTCCAACTTAGATGCCAAGCTGCGGGTGCAGACACGCTCCGAGCTGATCAAGCTGCACCGGCGTCTTGGGATCACGACGGTCTATGTGACGCATGACCAGGTCGAAGCGATGACCATGGGGGACCGCATTGCCGTGATGAAGGACGGTGTTTTGCAGCAGTGCGCCCCGCCGATGGAAATCTACGCGCATCCTGCGAATGTTTTTGTGGCCGGGTTTATCGGAACGCCTTCTATGAACTTCCTGCCGGCAACGCTCCGCAAGGACGGCAGCGGCTACCTGGTTGACTGCGGCACATTCCAGATCGCCGCGCCTCCCGTGCCGGACAACAAGCTGGAAGCGTATGCCGGCAAGCAAGTGACCTTCGGTGTCCGGCCTGCGGACATCTTTGATAAGAACCTGACCAATCCCGTGGCGGCGGCGCCGGGCAACACGGTCCGCACGGTGGTTGATGTCTCCGAGCCGATGGGCGACATCATCACGCTGTACCTCACGGCAGGCGTACATTCGCTGGTGGCGACGATTGACGCCGAAACGCAGGCAAAAGATGGCCAGACTTTAGATATTGTGCTGGACCTGGCGAAAACGCACTTGTTCGACACTGAAACAGAGCAGGCGATTTACTGAAAGAACGAGGGCGCGTGACGGAACGAGGGCGTTCACGCGCTCGCTGGGGGCGACGCCGCCGAGCAGCCGCCTGCGCGGCTGAGGAACAATCCGCGAGAACGCGATGGTATGCCATTTGTTTCTATGAGAACTGCCTGCATCAATTATTAGGAGAATATGACTGCATGATTACACGACTTCTCGCCGGGAGCGCACTGGCGCTGCTGCTTGCCGCGCCGGGCGTAATGGCGCAGACGCCGGACACCCCGGCAACCCCGCCCACGGCGACTGCGCCCGCACCAACGGATACGCCGGCCCCTGCGCCGGTGAACCCTACTCCGTCCACCGCGCCGCAGTCCACCACGCCGGATAATCCGGCTCCCGCCGCGCCGGAGCCGGAAAAGAAGCGCAATCGGTTTCGGATCGGACCGGAAGTCGGCGTTTACTTTTTGACGTCGGGCAAGGCCCGGAGCCAGTTCGGCAATTCGTCGGTTTCGCTGGGGTTAGGATTAGGCTCTATCTCGCAGGCGTCCACGCGCGGGCGTCTGGCGCTGGATCTCCAGGTGCAGTACCAGACTCGGGATGGGAACCATCTGTTCCTTGCGCCGCTGGGCATTGCCTACCGCAGAGCGCTGAATTCCGGCGGGCCGAATGTCGCGTATGTGGGCGCAACGGTTGATCTGGACTTTGTAGATATTCGATCCGGGGATTACAATGTGCATTCGGGCGTTCGGACCGCGTTCGGCGCAAGCCCCTTAATCGGCGTCTCGTTCGGCGACAGCGGCTTTTTAGAAGCGCGTTATCTTTATGTGTCTCGTGTGAAGGGCTTTGATCTCGGCGGCTTGAACCTCTCGGCAGGCTACCGCTTTTAAGAAACAGCAGATTTTAAGAAAAAGTGGAAGAAGCGAGTGAATAAAGTCACTCGCTTCTTTTTTGCCTTGACTTTTATCATAAATGAGAATATAATCACAAATGAGAATGTGAGGCGGAGAGTATGGCGGAAACAGGAGCGGACGTAATTTTGCATCCGGTGCGGATGCGGATTATCAGCACACTTTACAAGCGGCATCTGACCACGCAGCAGATTGGGTTAGCGCTGCCGGAAGTAGCGCAGGCGACGCTGTATCGCCATCTGCGCCGTCTTGTGCAGGCGGAAGTCGTTGTCGTGGCCCGTCAGCGGCCTGTTCGCGGGGTCATGGAAAAGGTTTATGCAATTTCAGAAGACAGCGCCCGCCTCCGGTTTGATCCCCGCGAGATGGGGCGCGAAGAGTGGGAGCGCGGTTTTGCGGCGTACACGGCCTCCCTGCTGGGTCAGTTCACGGCTTATCTGCGGCAGGAAGGTGCCGATCCGGCCAGTGACGGCGTTTCTTTCCGCACCGGAGCGTTATATCTCAGCGACGCGGAGCTGGCCCATCTCAGTGCAGCCTCGCAGGCGGCTCTTGCGCCTTTCTTGGAATACCCGCCGTCTCCGGAGCGCCGCCGCCGCTTGCTGTCCAGCGTTCTCATGCCCGATGTTGAACTCACAGAAACTGAACTCGCAGAAAAGGAAGAACTTGAATGAAACTGCTGCTAAAATCGCTGGTCATTTTCAATGTGCTGCTCCTTGTGAGCGCTTGTGCTTACGCTCAGGGGCCGTCTGCTGCTTTGGCAGGAAATTGGGCCGGCTCCCTGAGTGTCAGTGGAACAACGCTGCATCTAGTGTTTCACTTTGCGCCCAAGCCGGATCAAAGCCTCAGCGGGACGTTCGACAGCCTGGACCAGGGCGCGATGGGTCTTGCCTTCAGCACAGTCCGGGCCACGGGTCAGGCCGTGCATCTGGAAGCCTCTGCAATTGGTGCGAGCTTCGATGGAACTTTAGATGCGGCAGGAAAAATCCTTGCCGGCCACTGGATGCAGGGCGGAGGCAGCCTGCCGCTGACGCTGACCCGGACCGACCATGCCGCAGGGTTAGACCGCCCGCAGGAGCCGCACCCGCCGTTCCCGTATGTGTCCACGGAGGTGACGTTCCCCGGCGGTGCGCCTGGAGTGACGCTTGCCGGGACATTGACAACGCCGCCGGGCGCGGGGCCGTTTCCTGCCGCCGTGCTCCTTTCCGGCTCCGGCCCCAACGACCGGGATGAGATGATCTTAGGCCATAAGCCGTTTCTGCTGCTGGCGGACATGCTGACGCGCCGGGGGATCGCCGTGCTGCGCTACGACAAGCGCGGCATCGGCAAATCCACCGGCAGCTACGCGCTGGCGACCTCGATGGACTTTGCGGCCGACGCCGACGCCGCGGTGAACTTCCTGAAGACGCAAACCGCGCTTGATCCCAAGCGCATCGGGCTGATCGGCCACAGCGAGGGCGGCTTGATTGCGCCGCTAGTCGCCTCCGAGCATCCCGCCGACATCGCATTTGTGGTCCTGCTGGCAGGGCCGGGCATGAACGGCGAGAAGATCATTCTGGCTCAGTCGGCGCTCATCGCGAAAGCGGACGGCGCGACGCCGGTGCAGATCGCCCAGTCTGCGGCGCTGAACAGGCAGTTATTCGACATTGTAAAGTCCAGCCCGGACCCGGTGGTTGCGCGGGCCAAAGTGCAGGCGGCGGTTCTTCCTGCCATCGCCGCCTTGACGCCTGCCGACAAAGCGCAGGTTGGGGACCCGGCGGTCTACGCGAAGAAGCTCAGCCTGGAGTCAGACTCGCCCTGGTTCCGCTACTTTTTGATTTATGATCCCCTGCCCGCTTTGCAGAAGACGCGCTGCCCGGTACTGGCGCTGGACGGCTCGAAAGACTTGCAGGTTCCGCCTGCCGAAGATTTGGCGCAGATTGGTCAGGCGCTCAAAGCCGGCGGCAATGTAAACGTCACGATTAAAGAGCTGCCGAACTTAAACCATTTGTTTCAAACCTGCCGCACCGGTTCGCCGTCGGAATATGCCAAAATAACCGAAACAATGGCTCCGTCTGCGCTGGCGATCATTGGGGATTGGGTCGCGGAGCAGACGGGGGTGAAGTAACAGAAAGAAGCGTGGGATTGAAATCCTGGGCTGTGGGGCGAAACACCTACCGTCCGCCTTCGTGGACGAAGAACAAGACGCGCATTTCTATTCTGCTCCTTGTCCGCGAAGGCGGACACTGGGCGTCTGCGTCCCATAGCCGAGCAATTTATTGCCACGGCATCTTACGGCCTAATGCTAGAAAGAAGAATTCAAATGCCGATTGTGTTTGCTTGTATTGCGCCGCATGGCGGGAACCTGCTGCTCGGGGAAAATGCGCCGGGTCCGGTGCCGCAAGGACGCCGGGCGATGGCCCAGATGCGCGAGTCGCTGCGGGCGTCGGGCGCGGAGAGCGTCGCGATCTTGACCCCGCACGGCATCTCTGAAGCGGGAACGATCACGCTGGGCGTTACTCCATCTGGGTACGGGGAGCTGGGCAGCGCGAAAATCGGCGTCAAGACCGATTTAGATTTGGCGGCGGCGTGGGCGTACCGGGCGGCGGAAAAGAATATCCCGGTCACGCCGCTTGCGGCGCAGAACGAAGGCGATGCGCTGCCGCTGGACTGGGGCGTGACCATCCCGCTGGCGCTTTTGACCCCGCCGCCGGATACCCTGCCGACCGTCGTGGCCTGTCCGGCTCGCGATCTGCCCCGGACGGCCCTCGTGAATTGGGGCGAGGCACTGGTGGAAGCGTCGGATGCGCTGGGCCGCCGGGTTGCGCTGATTGTCAGCGCCGACCAGGGTCACGGCCACGCCGCCGACGGGCCATATGGCTACACGCCTGTCTCGGCCCAGTATGACGCCGACATGCAGGCGGCGATTGAAGCCGACGATCTGCCGCGCCTTCTGGACTGGCCTGCCGACTACGCCAAGTCTGCGCTGGCCGACTCCTACTGGCAGACGCTGGCGCTGATTGGGGTCCAAAAGCACGTCCCGTTAAAAGCCAAGTTTCTGTCGTATGAAGTGGACCATTATTTCGGTTTGCTGTGTGCGGAGTTTGTGCTGGCCTAAAAAGACAGGCAAGACCCCGTAGGGGCAGGCCCCCGTGCCTGCCCTGTCAACAGAGGCAGGAACAAAGAAGGGCAAACGCAAAGGAGAAGGGCAAACGCAAAGGAGAAGGGCAAACGCAAAGGAGAAGGGCA
>CAXSZN010000097.1:0-10869 GCA_964241935.1 uncultured Armatimonadales bacterium | reverse complement strand
GCGGCGGGACAATCGCCGGGGCCTTGCTCGGCGCAGGCATCGGCGGGGCCGTCGCCGGGGCGGTGCTGTCGGCTCTCGCGGGGATCGCCGGAAGTGTCAGCAGCGCATTAGGTTCTGCTCTGGGCGCGGTTGGGGATGCGCTGGCAAAAGTTGGGGGAAGCATCGGCGACGCGCTCGGCAGCGTCAAGTCGGTGCTGTCGGACCTGATCGAGACCGGCGCAAAGTTCGCCTCGGCGATGCTGTCCGTCTCGCGCGGCGGGAACCTCTCACTTGGCGCGGCGGGGGGCGTTGCGTCCCTGTCTCAAATGCTGATGGGTTCGCCCGGCGGCCTGAACGGGGTGTTTACTGGCTTCGGCCACATGAGCCAGTACCAGGGTGTACGGCTTCGGGCGTTCGGCGTCGGCGGCGCGACGGGAACCGACCCGCTCGGCGACTTCGTGAAGTCGGCCAATGCTTACGCGGGCTTCGGCAACAGCAACGTCGGAGCGATTCGGCGTCAAGAACTGGTAAACGGCGGCTACGAGGGCAACGACGCCATCGGGAACCTGTTTGCCTTGAATGCGTATTCGCCGGGCATTGCGGCGCGGGCGGCGTCGGTCGCTCAGAAGACGGCGCTCACGCCCAAAGAAGCCGTGCAGGACGCCACGCTCGCGCTGAACCTATCCGAAGTCCAAAGCCAGCTTGACCGGCTCAAAACGCGCCTGCTGACCGACCTCATGCCCGCGATTACGGGAACACTCGGCGTCTTTTCTAAATGGTTCACCGGGCATGAAAGCCAGATCGTGAGCGGGCTGGAAACCTTCGGGCGGTGGGTGTACGTCAAACTACCGACCTATCTGCAAGCCGGGGCGAACGCCTTCTTTGAACTGGGCAAGTCGCTCGCGTCGTCTCTGCCCGCCGTCGCCGAGTTCGGGAAGACGGTCTACGGCACGTTCGCGCTTGTCATCAATGGCCTCAAAACCGGGTTCGGGGCGCTGCTCGCGACAACGGGCTTGTTCGTGTCCGCGCTGGGCGTTGCCCTGGGGGTGCTGGGAGGCCCGGCGGTGACTGCTGGGAAAGGGCTGACGCAGGCGGGCCTTGCGCTGGGCGCGTCGCCGGACCTCGATCCGCACGGGGCCGACGGGATGCTGAACGCCCTGGGCGCAGCGGGGCCGGCCTGGGCGAAGAGCCTGCAAGCCGCACAGGACAAGACAAACAACTTTCTCGGCGGCGCGTTCGGCACGGAAAGCGACCGGGCGGCGGATTGGAAGAAGTTCGGGCCGCGCGGGGGAACCCATGTCACCGTCAATGTTCACACGTCGTCGACTCAGCATCACACGATAGACATGGAGCGCATGACGCACACCGTCACGGAGCATCTTGCAACCCAGGCGGTGCAGGCGTTCCAAAGAGCAAGTTAATTCAGCGGGCCGGGGCTTAACGAAGCAGAAAGAGAAACACGATGACAACCAAAGTTGAGACGTCCACGCCGAGCCGAACGCGGGTGAAAGAACTCGCTATCGTCCGGCTCGAAGCCCTGACCGAGAAGCAGCGTTTGCGGCAGCCGAGTAGCCGCTGCCTGCCCTCGATGGACGCAAGGGCGGAGAGGTTCATGGCCCAGTTGACCGCAGCGATAGCCAAAGGTGAGGCCCAGCGCAAGAAAGAGTCGGCAGTGAAGCAGATCAGGGCGCTGACGGAGGCTATGTGCAGCACCGCGCTTCGGCGCAAACGCCTGTCCCTGAAAGCGGCGCAGGAGACCGCGTGGATTCACCGCATGATGGACCGGAGCGGCGGCAGCGCGGACGGCTTTCCGCGCCTCAAAAATACCAACCTGTGCCTTCGGTGCTTAGACCGGGCCGAGGCACTCTTAACGCGCCTGGTGTGGCAGTGGGCCATTCAGGAAGCGCGGCGGGAGATGGAAGCACAAGAATTGGCGTCGAAAGAAATACAGGAAGCCAATGAAAACGGCTGAACCCGCGCCGATGCCGATGGTTCTTGTAGCTCGCCCTGTTCCCTGCCGTCGGTGCGGCGGGCGCGGCTACCTGCCTGTTGTGGCTTGCGGCTGGTGTGCCTACATGAAGCGTGTCAGCGAGAACGCGGGACTGCCTTCCCCGGCCCTGGTGTGGCATTTTCCCGAAGACCTTTATTCCGAAGACCTCAGCGAGTGTCCTGCGTTCCCGTGCGGCCATCCTTTTGGCGGCTGGCCGGCAGAGCGTGGGCAGGCTGAATGCCCGAAGTGTGAGGGCCGCGGTGACGTGCTGGTGCGAAAGACGGCAGAGGCGTGGGCGAAGCAGGACGCAAAGGAAGCCCGCCAAAAGAAGCAGGAAGCCAGTGACGCGGCGAAAGTCTTAGCGGAGTACGGCGCGGCGGGCGGCTACTCGGCGCGGCAGGTGCGGCAAATGCTGCGCTGGCTGCGGCCCGTGTGCGAAGCCCACTGCCGGCAGACCGGGAAGCCCTGCCCGCGTCCGGTGGTGCTGGGGGCCGTCCGGTGTCGGCAGCACGGCGGCTTATCGACCGGGCCGAAGACAGCCGAGGGGCGGGCGCGGATCGCAGACAGCAACCGGCGACGGAAGACAAGAAAAGAAGGTGAGCCGGCTCACTAAATCAGTCCACTAGGCAGCGAGCGGTTCAGGAATTGTCACATAGGAGAAGTATCTCCTGGGTACAGGAGTTGGGCTTGACGAGTGCCTAGCCGTGCGTCCTCATGCTGTAAAGAATAGAGCGCATCGTCGGCGCTGGCATGGCAAACGGAGTCTTCGGGACAATGAGCGGACTGTATGTATATCTGCTGCTCCTGCTCATGTATCTGTTCGCGCCGGTTGGAAATGTCGTCGTACTGTGCGGAGATAATGTCACGCGCAGACTGGCGGCGCTCGGCAGGCGTTGACGGCGGCTCGGAACGCTGGAAGGCTGAAACAGGTGCAGAGGCTTCTGCGTGTGTGCGTGAAACCGGCTGACTGGCGGAAGGCGTGTGCGAGAAAGAGTTCAGGAGTTCCGACATTGTTCGATGAGGCCCTGCCTGCTGCTGCCGACCGTCCATGACCACCGGGGCAGGCATGACCGGCGGCGGCGGGGCTGGGGGCAGGGCAGGAACAGCCGCAACAGGCGCAGGCTTTGGGCTACAGCCTGCGAGGATAACAGCCGAAGCGCACAGCACAATCAGCAGTGCGTGTGATCGAAGAAGCATCAAGCCGCCTCTTTCCCCTCAGCCTTCCCTAGCGGCTGAGGTTACAATCTTAGGTTACTATGCTTGCTTTCCTGCACAAACCATGCCAAGTAAAATTACTGGCTGTCGGTCGCGGCTCCCTCATTTCTGCCGCCGATAAAATCATGCTCGGCAGAAGGAAAATGCTCCAAACAATCAAACATTCAAAGTGGGTCGGTCGTCAAGCCTGACCCAGCGGCGTTCTTCACCAGCGGCGGCGAGCAGGCCCAGCATTCGGCGGCGGCTCAAACCCGTTCGGATTGTCATAAAAAGCGGCCGTAACAACCTCAGTCACAGCGTCTAACCAGGGGCGCGGGAAGACGACAAGCGGAGTCCAATGCTTCACGTCGTCTTTGTCGGTCCAGCAGTCTTGCGGGGCGCTGATCCACAGCGGCTTTCCTGCCGTTTCCATGAGGCGGCACTTGACCATCAGCTCGCAGCCGGGCGGCCCGATCAGGACTTCGGCGACGGCGCGGAGGCTGCCCGAACCATTGACGACTTTCAGGGCGCGGACGCTCACCGGCGGCTCCGGCCACTCCCAGCCTTCCCGCTCTGCGCGTTGGTAGTTCCTTACCTCCGGCCTTTCCTGCTCGCGGCGCGGCGCATATCCTCGGTTCATGGTTTCCTGTCTCATGGCTCCCTCTCTTTCTCTTGAAGGGTGTTCAGCGTGTGTTCCCACAGCGGAAGACAGTCCACTGCGAACGGGTCCAGCGGGCCGTCGTCGTAGCCGAATGCCTCCGGGCCGTCCGATGCGGCGCAGGCGGCTGTCAGAGCGTTCAGCGTTGCTCTGGCACGGGTCAGGAGTTCGGGGCGGCTGAGTTTCGGATGCGGCTGGTCTGCTTCCAGAAACGTGATCTGCTTGGTAAACAGGCCGCTGAGTCGCCGGCATTCCTGAACTTCCAAAAGCTGGGCGTTCCAGTCCTTTGCCCGGCCAGGCCGAAGCCGCTCCGACCGGCAATCATAGTAGCGGAGGGCTTCACTGAGTTTACCCGCCGCCTCATCACCGGCACGGATGCCCTTGCGGTCCGGCGCGTCGGCATCGAAGGCGAGGTACACCCGTTTTCGCGTCGAAGCGCAGTAGGCCGGCAGCCACTCCGGCCAAGACTTGCCGACAAGCGCCAGAGCTGGGTATCCCGACAGGCAGAGGCTGAGGGCATCAATCGGGGCCTCGGTGATGGTGAGGTCAGGGGCTTCCCATGCACCCGGCGCGGCGAATACCCCGCTGCTCTTAGGCCCTTCGGTGTAGAAGTTGGGGCGGCCAGGAAGCGAAGACAGATACCGGCCCTGCGCGGCGATCTCCTGCCTGGCGGCATTCACAATCGAGAACAGCGCGGCAGGGCGGCCTCGCCAGTCATCCGCATATCGAACGCCCGCTGAGACGCACAAGGCCAGAGGCAAGCCGCGCCCGGTGAGGTAGTCCGCGCCCGGCGTCTCAGCAAGGCAGGGGAAGCGTTCAGAAATCGGAGTCGGCAGATGCGGCGGCGCATCCGTTCGCGTCGCCAGCGGCGGCAGGATGAGCGGCTTCGGGGCTGGCCGCCGCCGATAACTGGCCGCTCCGGGTTGCGGCTGGGGGTCGGTCCAGAACTCGCGCAGCTTGCCCTTCTGTTCGCAGCGGTGACAGTTCCATGCGCCGCTTTCGAGGTTGACACTCAGCGAGCGGTGGGCCTGGTCAACAGGCTTCCCGTCGCCGCACAAGGGGCAGCAGAAGTCACTTTCGCCGGGGCGCTCTTTGGCGCGGGGATCGAAGGCTCGCAGCTCTAGCAAGCTGAGGACAGGCCCGCCGTGATTGGCAACCGGAATGCTCAAAATGGCGTCTCCTTGTACCGCTGGAGTGCGCCGTGAAACTTGAGGCTCATGTCCTTGCCGGTTGCCCCGTTGCGGTTCTTCTCGATTTTGAGGGTTATTTCGACTTCGCCGTTGGCATCGGGCTTGCTGTCTTTGTCCTTCTTCGCCAGGTCAATCACGCTCTCCGCGCCGTACTCAATCTTACGGCTCCCCGCGCCGGCATTCAGTCCGCCCTCTTTCATGCTGGCCCGGTTCCGCTCGTTGATGAGCAGGATCGGGGATTTGAGGTGCGCGGCGATTTTCCGCAGGTCGGCGAGCGCGGTGTTCAGTGCTTCGTATTCGGTCAGGCCGGGGTAAGCGCCCTCCACCCAAGAGTTCAGGCTGTCCACGACGATCAGGTAATGTGCGGGCGCGGGCGGCTTGGGGAAATAGGCCGTCGCGAGGTTGGTGATCTGCTGGGCTGAGGCCGGGGCTTCGGTGGCGTCTAGGATGCCGAGATGAGTCGCCGTCTGAACGGCCTCACGCACTAAGCCAAGCGACTGCGCGGGCGTCATCTCCCCGCTCTTGAACCTGTCGAGGAACGTACTCGTGACACGGGCGGTCAGGCGGCGCAGCAGTTCCAGGGAGCGCATCTCGCAGGTGACATAGAGGCATGGGCAGCCGCAGGTCGCGGCGATCTGCAAGGCGAGCGCCGTTTTGCCGACGCCGGCGTTGCCGTGGATATGATGCAGGCCGGGTTCCAAAGCCGCGCCGAGGGCGGCGTCCAGGCGCGTGAGGCCCGTCTTTGGTCCGAGGGCGCTGCCTGTCTTCTTTGCCTCGAACCGCGCCTGAGCGTCGGCATCCCATTCATCCAGCAGGCTGGAAAGGAATGTGAACCGGGCCTCGGCAGGCGGCGGAACAGGTGAAACGAGCGCGTTCGATGATTGGTTGGCTTCCATGCGAGAGTTATACTTTGGCGAATAGCGCCTGTCAAGGCGCGATAATTCGCCCTATTGTTATTGTTATGTTTTTGGGTTTACTCTAAACGAGCCACAGTTTTGAGTCCGCGAGCCACAGTTTTGAGTCCGCGAGCCACAGTTTTGAGTCGAATTAATTTGACGGTGCTGCTTTTCTTGGTCGTCCGCGCCGTGCGGGAGCCGCAAGGTTGCGCGGCTTGATCGGCGGCAGGTTCTCGGCGCAAAGTCGAACCGGCTCTCTCATGTGCAGTCCGGGCTTGATTTGAACTTCGGCTTTTAGCCATTCCTCTTGCCAGTCGTAGCGGGCAGATGTTTTCTTTAGAAGGCTGAGTTCGGTTGCGGCTTCGCCCTCGTTGGCAATGAAGCCAAGTTCTACCAGTATCCGCAATGCGCCATGCCAGTATTCAATCGCACGGGCTGGGTTTGCCCCGTTCAGCACCTCTTGGGGCGTCGCTTTCTTTGGTAGGAACCGCGTCAGCAGTTCGCCGCGTGTTGGTTGCCGCGTTCCTGCCAGCGTCTCACGCGGGCCGCGCCGCCAGAACCCCGCGAGTGAAAGCCCCATCGTTCTCGCCCACGCGCCGCCGGGCTTATTGCCCGGAATCGCCCCTAGCATCTCGCCGAGCGGAAGGTACTGCGCTGTGTGCGGGTTGCTCATCAGCGCCAGCCACTCTTTGCTGAGAACGATTTCCAAACGCACCGGAACCTCCATGCTGGGAAACAATCCCTGCTGAGTCGGAGATTGACGACCCATAAAAGCCCAAAGCGGCGTTTCAATGTCTGTAGAGATGACTTCGCCCGTTTTCGGGTTTTTGTAGGGGATCGAGCGGCGGCCCATAACCTGAGCGCGAGATCCAAACTTCAGGTACTGAAAGACCTTCTTTCGCATCTCCTCACGCTCCTCCGTCGAGCGCGGTTTCCAGCCAATCTTGTCCATCACGTCGTTCAGGTCAATCCAGCCGCCCGCGTACCCTTCTTGCGGCTCCGATGGGAGTAGCAGGCTTGAAACATAGAACAGGGCAAAGATACAATCTGCATCCTGCGCTTCCGTCAGTGTCCGCAGGGATTCAAGCCCTACCCCTTCTGCTATTTCTTCTGGGGTGAGTGCAAGTTGAACAAAATGGCTCAGGCCGCTGATTACATGGCTTCGGGTTCCTGACTGCGCGTTGCTCACATAATTCTTTCCTCTGTGTCCATCGGCAGCAGCTCGTTCAAGAGCATCCCACTCTTGGGAGGTGTGGATCAAGTAATCGTTAGATTTTTGTTCTTTATCTTTCTCGTACCACGCCCTGAACTGGTTTCCAATTTCCTGGAGTTTGTCGCGCAGCCGGTTTGCCTGCCGCCGTGCCGCGTCCTGATACTGTGTCTGCCGAAGGACCGCCGCATCCGCAAGCGCGGCGTCCCCTTCTTCTTTCGTTTTGCCGACCGCATCCAGAAGCACTTTCCGCTGTGCATTTTCATAGCTTCGCCGAATGTCATCTTCGATGCTGTGAAGAACTTCGGCTCGCTCGTTAGCATCCTGCCGGTAGGCTTCTTCCCGCGCGGCCAGCTCGCCCGATGCCTGCATTCGCTCAAAAATCTGCTTCATCTTGTCAAAGAAGTCAGGTTCAGCGACGGACCCCGGCAACAAGTCTTGCTGAATTGGGTCGCCGAAGACGAAGGTGTCAACTAAAAGGTGGTTGATCCGCTCGCGCTGGGCTTGCAAGTGGCCGAGCAGCATTTGGTCGCTCACTTCGGGGAGTTTCGGCAGACGGCCCGCAGCTCTGTCAAAGTCGGCTTTGAACTCTTCGAGGAACTTCTGCCAATTCTCTTTTCCATCAAGGCAAAGGTCTTCCAAGACTTCCTCGGCGATCATGTAGCCATTCAATGCGCCGTGGTCAGCCTCCACGCCTGGGAATGCTCTCTTGTCGATAAACTGGTTAAAGTCGTTGACATAATTTTCAGGGTCCATGATGCAAAATCCTCACGTCTTCTACTTCCCGTGAACAAACAGGCGCATCAGCCGCGCCCAAATGCCTTCGATGCCCTCGGCTGGAAGAGTGTTGCCGGCTTCCACTTCCGCCGCTTGCGGGGCAGGCAGGCTCCGAAGCGCCTGTTCCCGCGCAAGGTTCGCCTGCGCGGTTTCCAGCAGGCCATACAGCCGCTCTTTGTCCGCCTTCAGCTCGCTGTTCATCGCTTCCAGGTCCGCGACCCGCTGCTGATACACCAGCACCGGCAGAAGGCCAAGAGAATGCTCTGGTAGGACACTTTCAGCAGTGGTGTCCTGTCCCTGCCCTGCCGTGTCCTGTCCTATGTCCTGTCCGCTGTCCTTACGGTCTTCCGCTCCGGCTTTCGCGCCGTCTCGAAGCGCCTGCACCGCTGAAAGCCGGACACGCACGGGGGACTGTCCTACGGGCGTCCTGTCCTGTCCTGTCAGTTTGTCCGCATAGCGCCGAACCTGCTTCGGGTCCACGCCCAGCCGCCGCGCGGCGTGTGCCACCGTCAGCAAGGGTTCAGGCGGCGAGAGGATACCTTCGGCGGCTGTCCTGTCCGGGTCCTGTGTCCTGTCCTGTCCTATGTCCTGCCCGTCATTCATGCGATTTTGCTAGGCCGCGACCGCTGCCATGTTTCTAATCGGGTGCTTTTGTGCTGTAATGATGACCGCGTTTCGGATAATCTCGCCCTCGTACACCAAGTCGTTGATGACCTTCAGATCATGCTGCACAAAGTCATTCGGCATCCGTTCCAGTACCGCTTTGACAAACGGGTCTTTCTCATCGAGCAGAACGAACTTCCCGATCCGCATCCACCAGTTATCGCTCTCAATGGCGTTGCGGACAAGCTCGGTGATCACCAAGAGCGAACTGCGATCTGTGAACAGCCAGGGGGTCGAGATGATCACGTCGAACTTGCCGGGTACGTCGTCACGCTCAAAGAGGCCGAATAAAGTAAACTGGCCGTGCGTGCTGGAAACCGCTTCTTCCGCCCGCCGAAACTGCTCAAACAGGTTCACGATCATAATATCACCTTCATAATGCTCTCAGTCGCTACAATCATATCGTCCGCGTCTTTTGCCGACTTCATCCCGCGCGGACTGTACCGCTGCTCCGGGTTCCACTTCGTCACAATGGACCAGTCCGCATTCAGCGCCGGCTTGACCCTATGTTCCGCGCCCGACAGGTGCAGCAGCGTTTCCAGGTTATGCACCTTGAAATTGTTCAGCCCCTGCGACTCGCCTCCTGTGTCCGGGAAGCCGGGCCAGCGAAGCGTTCGGCAGATGCGATCTTTCACTGCTATCTCGACCGCATAGCCGCAGAGGTAGACGGACACGTCGTACATTCCATTGTCCCGCAGAACCGTGGCCGCAGCGAGATACTCCCTGGCGGTCTTTCGCAGATCAGCCCGTGAAATCATACGCTAGACGCCCTCGCCGCTGAGTATCTTCTCCCGCAGCCCCGGCAGGCCCTTGTCAATGTCCCGCTTCGGCGTTCCCCAGCCCTTGCCGCCCATCTGCCGCACCAGCTCGCGGGCGAGTGGCCGCGCATCGCTGACCGCCAATTTCAGCAGCAGGTAGTCAAACGCGCCGGTGTCGGCGTGGCGTTCCAGGGTGACGGCCACCGCGCCGCTGCCCTGGATCTCCGATACCCGCTGCTGAAGACAGTTCGCGTCGGCCTGGTCGTCGGCGTTGGTCTTGCTCAGGGGGATAATCACGAGGAGTTGCCCGTCATCAACCTCGGCGGCGTTCCCTTCGCCGATATGGTCGCCGGTAGAGATATAGAAGTTCACGGCGTAAATGAGGTCGTTGATCGGCCCTTCCGTGTTGCGGATTGTCGCAGACTTCACTGCTTGCGTCCTTTCTTCAGCCACACGCGCACGGCTTCGCGGATCACGTCAGAGCGGGAACGCCCCAGCTCCTCGGCGGCGGCGTCGAGCGTCAGGCACTCGGCTTCACTGAGCATGACCGCCGCCGGCCTCAGCGGGCTTTTCTTGCGGCGTGGGCCGGGCCTCAGCGCCGTCTGCACTTGTTGTATTTCTTCTGTGGTCATCTCACCCTCATAGCAGTCCAGATAGCAGCCCCGTGACTTCCCCCTGAAGGTCCGCCCGGTTGTCATCATAAATCGTCAGCGTCCGCAGGTCCGCATGGCGAGACAGCTTTTGCACTTTGCGAACGTCCCCGCCGGTCGCATCCAGCGCCGCCGTGATCGCCGAGTGCCGTAGCTTATGCGGAGACAGGTCAATCCCCAGCGCCGCGCCGTAGCGTCCCACCAGGTCATGCAGGCCGTCACTGGTGAGCCGTCCTGCCGCGCGTTCGGGTTCTGCTTTGGTGTTGCGCCGGTCCAGGTTACGAAACAGCGGCCCGGCGTCGTCGCCGGCATGACCCGCCGCAACCAAGTATATGGCAATCGCCTCCGTCGTCTTCGCCGACAGCGTGATCGGAGCCTTCTGGCTACCCTTGCCTTTGCCGAGAACGTACAGCCGCTTTTCTGTCAGCGAGAAGTCGCCGACGTTCAGCGCGGCCACTTCCGCCCGGCGCAGGGCATTCTCCGCGAGCAGTCGAAGCAGTGCCGCATCCCGAAGCGTTCGAAGCGTTCCCGCCCCGTGCAGCTCGGCAGGCAGTGCGAGGAGCCGGCGCAGCGTTTTGAGGTCGGTCCCGCGCGTGTCCCGGTACCGCTGAACCCGCTCTGAATCCACCAGGCCGCGCCCATCGGTCTTTGCCAGCCCCAGCCGGTGCGAGAACTTCAGCAGCGAGCGCACGGCGGCGAGGCGGCGGTTCACGGTCGCCTCGGACAATCCCGCCGTCAGCATCTCACCTTTGTAGGCGGCCAGCCGCAACGCGACCTCATGGGCGGCGAGCTGAAGGAACGCCTGCACATCGGCGGGCGCGGGTGCTTGCCCCGCCGATCCAAAGAACCCCGCGAGGTCGGCGGCGTAGGCCCGCTTCGTCGCCGGGCTTCGCTTGTCGGCCAG
>CAXSZN010000096.1:0-10997 GCA_964241935.1 uncultured Armatimonadales bacterium | reverse complement strand
TGTGGCCCCGCGCCTGCAAGCGGGCAACAATCTCCTGCCCGACATAGCAGCCTTTCGTGTAAGAAACAGCGTCAGCCATCTCGGCTTCAGGAAGCAGAATAGCGGGCGAAAGCTCGGCTCCCCATTTTGGAATGCCTGCGTCAACCCGCAGCGCTTCGGCTTCTTCGGCGCTCAATGGGACCGTGCCAAGCGCCAGCAGTGCGTTCCAGGAAGCATCCTTGTCAGCAAGCGGCAGCCAAAGGTCAGCTCCGGGCAGGATCGGAAAAGCCGTTGGGACGGTCTCGGCGTCATGGTAGTCCCCATAAGCCGAGATAATGGCCCATTGATTGGATCTGTCGGCAATCTGCACGTCTTCCATGATGAGAAACTTGTTCAGCGTGGCAGATAACGCCTCTAAACAGGCCGGATCGGTCTCAAGAAGCAATGTATCAGCGCGGGAATGGACGTGCAGGTCGGCAAGAATATGGCCGGTAGTATCAAGAAGACAAGCATGGCGCGTGTCGCCTGCGGCTAGCCCCACAACATTGTTGGAGACCATGCCTTGCAGAAATGTCTCGCGGTCAGCGCCGGTCAGTGCAAGAATACCACGCGGTGAACGGTCTAGGATGCGTAAAGGCGAATTGGAGACACTCATGCGGCACTTGTACCCAGTTCAGGAAATCGGGCGACCGGCGCGGCGGTCAATACTGTCCAGGACGGTGATCTTAACGGCGGCGGCGGCGGCGGCGAGCAAGGCTCCGAGAACGAAACCGGACTTAGAAACGGGGGGCAGCGAGATAGACAACGGCAGCGAGGCAAGCGGCATTGACTTTGTACCTTTCTTCACAATCTCCATACGCATATTGTGGCATTTTTCACAAACTTTGTCAACGCAAAACAACCAGGCTTTTTTTGCGAAGCATTTTGGGTAAATAGCTCTTATGCCTACGATGACAAAACACGCTCCTCAGCCCGCTAGTTCCCCTGCTTCAGAAGTTCAATCTTCAGAAGCTGAGCTGGAGACTTTGGCCGAAGTCAAAGCCGCCGGACTGCGGTATGTCACCGACCGGCAGCCCGGCATTCGGCGCGAGACAAACGGCGACAAAAACTTCCGCTATTTCAGCCCCAAAGGCGAGGAAGTCAGCGACGAGAAGACGCTTTCGCGCATTAAGTCGCTTGCTATCCCACCGGCCTACACCGATGTCTGGATCTGCCCCCTAGAAAATGGCTACCTGCAGGCCACCGGCCACGATGCCAAAGGCCGGAAGCAGTACCGCTACCACCCGCACTGGCGCGAAAGCCGGGACGAAACCAAGTTTGAGCATATGATGGAGTTTGGGGCCGCCCTCCCCAAAATCCGCGAGCGCGTAGACGCCGATCTGCGCCGGCAGGGGATGCCCCGCGAAAAGATACTCGCGACCATTGTTCGCCTGCTGGAAACAACGCTGATCCGCATCGGCAACGAGCAGTATGCCAAAGAAAACCAGCATTACGGCCTGACGACGCTGCAAACCGAGCATGTCGAAGTTTCGGGTTCTACGCTGCACTTCCACTTTGTCGGCAAAAGCGGCAAAGAGCATACAATTGATTTGAGAGACAAAAAGCTGGCCTCCATCGTCGCCAAGCTGCACCATTTGCCGGGCCAGGAAGTCTTTCAATATATTAGTGAAGACGGCACGTTGCACTCTATCGACTCTGCCGACGTGAACGCCTACCTGCACGAGATCGCCGGGGACGAGTTTACCGCCAAAGACTTCCGCACCTGGGCCGGCACCGTGCTGGCGTCTTTGGCGCTTCAAGAATTTGAAGCCTTCGGCTCGGCGACACAGGCCAAAAAGAACGTCACCGCTGCCATTAAAGCCGTCTCTCAGCGCCTCGGCAACACGCCTGCCGTCTGCCGCAAAGCTTATATCCATCCCGCGGTCTTTGAGACCTACTTAGACGGCACCATGCTGGAAGCGCTCAAGCAGGAAACCGAACAAGAGCTTGCTGATTCTTTGCACTCGCTCAAGCCCGAAGAAGCCGCCGTCATGGCGCTCTTGGCGCGGAGACTGGCGGCGGAGGCGAAGGGGACGAGGGCGTGAACGCCCTCGCTGGGAGGCGAAGCGCCAAGCCACCACCTGCGTGGCGGAAGATGCGTTACTATTTTGTTCCTGTCCCTTACCCTCGGGACCTTAGCGTCCGCGCTCCCCAGCGAGGGCGTTCACGCCCTCGTTAATCTTTTTCCCTGCCGCTCCCCGCAGCCCTACCTCTTCGGACATGGCACCACAGGAAACCCATAAACCCGGTTTAGTTCTTCAACAAGAGCGTGGCTCGCTGCAGTATAAGAGCGGTCTATGACCAAAGCGTTTGAGCTTGCTGACGACATGGAGGGACTGCTGACGATAACTCGCTCGTATGCCTTGCCCTGCTTTGTGATCAGAAGGATGACGTTATTGTGTGGGGATATGCACACGCCTTTTATATCTGAAAATGGGCCGGCCCGCGTCGTCGGCTTCCACGGCCAGCCTGTCGTTCGCTCATAAGTGAGTTGCTCCCCGTCCAGGCGGATATCGTTGGGACCGACCACGCGATAAAGAAACCAAAGCACCCAGCCCAGTCCCCCCAAAGAAACGGCAGCCCAACACGGCTTGCCGGTCAGCACCGCGCCGACCAGAGGCCCGACAACAATCTGAACAGTAACCGCGACAGACAACAATGTTTCCAGGCGCCGCGCGGCGGGCGGCTTGCGGAATACCATCATCTTTCCGTCCTTCCAGGCAAGGTAACTTTGGTAGCCCTTATCTGAGGGGCAGTCTTGAAGTACAGGCCGCTTCATGGTAATCTTTCTCAGGGTTTGGCTTTTTCTACCCACCCGCGCAAGCAAACGCACTGTCACAATGTCTTGACATCCCAGGCTCCATTCGGCTAAAGTAGGCGCATGGACATGATGCCTGCCCGCAGGCGAAGAAGCCAGGCCAATCCGAATGACCGCGTGACGCGCCCACCCAAAAGCGGCAGCAGATTCCGACAGTGCTCAAGAGCAGGCAAGCCTGCGGCGGCTCAAACGGAGCCGCGTGTACGCGGCGTTTGCCGCCGCTGACGAGTGCGGTTTTGCTTTTTAGGAAAGGAGCCGTCCAGTGCGAGGATCGCGGGATCGCCTGCCGCGCGAACCTGATTGCGGCCCAGACGCTTCGCAGCGTAGAGTGCCTGGTCCGCGGCCTGCACCAGGGCATCCCGAATGCTCTCCTGCGGAGGGCACGCCGCCGCCCCAATGGAGCAGGTCATGTGCAGGCCCGCACCGGCAGCCAGGGGATGCGCGGCGACAGCCAGCCGCACACGCTCCCCCACCCCCAGCGCCTCCGCTGCGGTCAGGCCCGGCAGCAGGATAAGAAACTCCTCGCCGCCCCAGCGCCCCAGAGTGTCTTCGGCACGCAGACAGGCGCGGACACAGGACGCAAACTCAACCAGGACAGCGTCGCCGACCGGATGGCCGTAAGTGTCGTTGAAGCTTTTAAAGTGATCAATGTCCAAAAACAGCAAGCCGCAAGACTCCCCGTGGCGGCGGGTGCGGGCGACTAAAGCGTCTAAAGTTGCGACCAGCGCGCGGTGGTTCGGCAGGCCGGTCAAGGGGTCGGTCGTTGCCAGCGCTTCCAGCCGGGCGTTGGCTTCTTGAAACGCTGTGTTTGCGGCCTGCAGCGCCGCATTGGTCTCCACGAGCACTGCGGCTTCGCGCCGGTGGTGCTCGACTTCCATTTGGATCACTAAAGACTTTGTACGCTTGTCTGATTCTTCGCTGAACACTTCTTTTTCGAGCTGGCGAAACATCTCATAATGCCCCAGGGCCGTGGCATAGTCTCCTTGACGCTTGCAGACTTCCGAAAGACATTGATAGGATTGAGATGCCGTCCTGCGAGCGCCTGCCGCTTCTGCCAGAACAGCGGCTTCCGCAAGATGCGCCCGCGCCTCGCGGAGAAAGCCGCTCTCTGTCAGCGTCTTGCCAATCGCCTGCAGCGCATCGGCGGTGAGGCTTTGAGAGTGAATGGCCCGCGCAATCTTCAGACCAAGATGGAAGTATTCCAGCGCCTCCTCACGCCGGGCTGTATGAGTGCAGGCGTACCCGCAGCTAAAATGCGCCGCGATGACACGTTCCCAGTCTTCCAGCCGCTCGGCCAGCGCGGCGGCTCGCCGGCCATAATCCAGCGCCTCTGCATAGCGTCTCAGTCCCAAAAAATCGTGGCTGAGGTTACAAAGACTAATGGCTTCCGATGCGGGGTTTCCAATCAGGAGGGACTGGCTGAGACCGCGCTGGTGGAAGTCCGCCGCCTGAGTATATTCTTCCATTTCCAGATAAACAATGCCGATGTTGTTCAGTGAGCCGGCGGCTCCAAGCGCATCCCCGGCCCGCGTCCGCATTTCCAGTCCCTGCACATACCAGTCCAGAGCCTGCCCGTAGTCGGACAGCCCGAGCTGGATGTTGCCTAAGATGTTGAAGCTTGCCCCTAAACCTTCCCAGTCGTCCAGCGCCTGCCGAATATCAACCGCAGCATTCACGCTTGCTGCGGCCTCAGCGTGTTCGAGCAAGCAATACTGGATAATTCCGATGTAGTGCAGGCACCGCGCTTCTGTGAAGCGGTCCCCCACGCTGCGGCTCAGCGCCAGGCCTTCGTCCAGAGCTTCCCGCGCTTCTTGATGCCGTGACAGCATCACGGCGCTGACTCCGAGAAGACACAAACTCGGAGCGAGCAGGGACGCCGGCGCCCCCTTCTGCCGTGCCAGCGCGACCGCTTCCTGGCTAAGCGGCAGTGCGGAGCGCGGATCCACGGAGCGCAGCTCCCAGACAAGAGCATTCAGAGCCACGGCCTTTTCAGCCTCGGTGCCGGCGTCCGCGACATGTGCCTTCAGTAGTGTGATCGTGTCGAGCATTGCAGCAGTCAGTGTTTCCATGAGTAAACCGTAGTATAGGCAAGTTACAGAAGTATAGGCAGGTTACAGTAATATCGGCGATTGCGCTTGACAACTTCACCGTGGTTGGGCTAAAGTAGCCGTATGGAACTGACACCCAATAAAGCCGAAGCTGTCACGCTGGACGTAATCGAAAAGTACCAGAAGTTTGTGAACCCTACGCAGGTAGCTTTGCTCAAGGTGGGCGGATTTGACCATATTGAAGCGTCTGCCGAGGGCGTGACGCTGACTGATTTGGACGGCAATTCATACATTGACTGTTTAGGCGGCTACGGCGTCTTCTCGCTTGGACACCGGCATCCGAAAGTTGTGCAGGCGGTTAAAGACCAGCTCGATAAAATCCCGATGGCGTCCAAGACGTTCCTGAACAAGCCGCTGGCGGATTTGAGCGCGAAGCTCGCCGAGATCACGCCAGGCAGCTTGCAGTATTCTTTTATCTCGAACTCCGGCGCGGAAGCCGCCGAAGCCGCGTTAAAGATCGCCCGGATGGCATCGGGTAAAACAGATTTCGTGTCTACCATTGGCGCGTACCACGGCAAGACAATGGGAGCGCTTTCGGTGACGGGCCGCGAAGTCTACCGCAAGCCGTTTGAACCCATGCTGCCCGGCGGCAGCTTCGCACCTTTCAACGACGCCGATGCCATTGAAGCGCTCATGACCGACAAAACTGCCGCCGTGATTTTAGAACCTATTCAGGGCGAAGGCGGGATCCAAGTGCCGTCCGACGATTACTTTCCGCGCGTCCGCAAAATCTGCGACAAGCACGGCGTTTTGCTTATCGTAGACGAAGTCCAGACCGGTCTCGGACGCACCGGCAAGATGTTCGCGATCAACCACTGGAACGTCCAGCCCGATATTTTGATCCTTGCCAAAGCGCTCGGCGGCGGCGTCATGCCCATCGGCGCGACCCTCGCCACCGAAGCCATCTGGGGCAAAGTCTTCCGCGAAAACCCGTTCATCCATACCACGACATTTGGCGGCGGCGAGATGGCCTGCGCGGCGGCTTTAGCGGCTTTGGAAGTCACCTGGGAAGAAGGTCTGCCCGCGAAAGCCGCCGAGAACGGCGCATACTTCCTGCACGGCCTCAAGCAGATTGCTTCCGAGCATCCGAAGATCCTCAAAGAAGCACGCGGGCTGGGCCTGATGCTGGGCGTCGAGTTCACGGACAGCGACATCGGCAAGCTGGTCATCGGCACGATGGTCCACCGGGGCGTCATCGCCGCCTACACGCTCAACAACCCCAAAGTCATCCGCTTCGAGCCGCCCCTGATCATCACCCGCGCCCAAATCGACACCGTCCTGGGCGTCTTCGCCGCCGGCGTCCAGGACGCGATTGATCTGCTGGGAGATTTGATCTAGTTCTCTGCCTCCCTGTAGGGGTAGGGCTTGCCCCTACCCTCCTCTTTTGACCCCTTCCTCTTTTGAAGCAAGAAAAGGGCGGGGGCAAGCCCCGCCCCTACCTCAATAGTCTTCCGGTTTAGTCTGTCACCCATTGGGAGTATCCTCCGGGTACAGCGTGACTAAGCTCACCTTATCTACCGCACTACTTCCTTCAAGGTTGCTTGGCTTTACTTGGGAATTTTCCGGCTTTATGAGGCAGTTCGTAAACTTGGTAAACAAGGTTTTCTACAATCTCAACCGCTACTTCGAGCAATGTTGTTTCAACAGCCTCAGCACGGTGAACAGCATCGTTGCCCAAAAAGCGAATTTGGTGTAAAACTACAGCGTGACTTTCGGTTATCAGACCTGCCTCGCGAAGTCCCTCAATTTTTCCTTGTAAATTACTACTACGGGTAAATCTGTTGAAGAAGGTTTTATCAACAACACCTTCCACAATCCCTTTATCGACACAAATTGCTTCGATCATTGTTCGCAAAACCGCTGCACACGAAACCGACATTTCCATGTTCATTGCTTTGACTGCTTCTTCATAAAGTTCTATCACACGTTTTGGGGCATGGTCGAACTTTCGGAGTTTCCGGTTCGTCGCTTCAAGTGCAGGTTGGCTGAGAATTTCTTTTTGCACTTCTGCTTGTGGTACTTGTTCGTGAGGAAATGCCGTCGAAACAGGTTGAGACAAAACTTCTCGGACTGATTGGACTGGCTTATTCTGCACAAGCCATGCTTTCTTCTCGCCGTCATTCCACAAGGCTTGAGCGTACTGTTTAGTTCCGTAGACGCTTGCGTTGCGCTGGCGATTAACTTCCCCGGCTTGTTCAGCCTTAGCATAAGCCTCTATGACAGCTTCTTTGTTGCCGCTGTGCTGTTGATAAAGCTCACGCATTTTGTCTCGCTGTGTCATCATTTCCCTACCAAATCTTAAGATGCCTTTTTCTCAATGGTCACAAAGCCGCCATCTATAACGTCTATGATGATGCGATAGCCGTACAGCAGCGACATTCCAAGAACTGCGTCGCTGTCTGTCGCTAGGACCTGAACTAGCCGTGTTTGGTCATCCCAAACAACAGCGACCTCGTAAACTTGCATCAAGACATCGCTGCCGTCGCCCAAAGTCACAATGCGCTGTCCATAGGAGATAAGGCCGAGAGCCGCGACAAAGTCGGCAGGCAATGTCAAGAATCCATTGTAGCCGGTGTCAATCACCGTGTCAATTTCCTGGTTCACCCGTTGACATCCTCAACCTTTAGACTGAAAACAGCTTCCCGGTTTGCGGTAACAATCCCTGTCATCATGATTTAGTTTTCCTTGTTCGCAAACTTTACTAAGCCGATATACCGCACGGTATCCAATCCGAACGCCGAAGAGAACGGCGTTTGGTCTTCGCTCCAACAACCGCTTGGAAGCGGTCAGGTCTTCGGGGTCTATCTCGTAGTCGCCGGTGTTGACATCTAAAATGAGAAACTTGCCGCGATTGCCTTCTTCGACTTGGGCTTTGATGGTTTGGTCATAAAGCGCCTGCCCGCGCCGGCCGATTTGCTGTCTGCTTCAGTCACTGGCCTGCCCTCCTGCGTGTGGTTCTTTCTATTGTACACCTTCTTGCTTGCCTCGCGCTTCTTCCGTCGGCTATAATTAGGGTATGAGAAGTCTTCATTTGGGTCTGCTGACTGTGGCACTGCTGGGCGGTGCGCTTTCCCCGGCTCTTGCTCGCTCCCCTGCCCCGGCTGTGAAATACGCGGAGAAGCCGGAGCTGCGGGCGTTCTGGGTGGATGGGTTTAATGATGGGTTTAAGACGCCCGCGCAGTGCGATTTGCTGCTCCACCGGCTGCGGGCGATGCACGCGAACGCGGTGTTTGTGCAGATGCGGAAGCGGGCGGATGCGTACTATCAGTCGCATTATGAAGGGTGGGCATTGGACGATCCCAGCCAGTTTGATGCGCTGGCGTATCTGTGCGCTCATGCCCACGAGATAGGCAAGCCAAGAATACAGGTCCATGCCTGGATCAATGCGTGCGCGGTCGGGGGGAACGCTTCGGCGGGGGCTTTAACAAAGCTGCACCCAGAATGGCTGTCGCTGTCGGATACGGGGGCGGACTTCGACGGCGAAGCGACAAAAATTGATCCCGGCAACCCGCTGGCCGCCGACTGGACCTACCGGGTCTACATGGATGTGGTGCGGCATTACGACGTGGACGGCATTCACTTGGACTTTATCCGCTACGGCGGGGAAGGAAAAAATGCCGGACACTGGGGCTACAACGCGGTCTCAGTGGCCCGGTACAACCGGCGCTATGGGACTTCCGGGCTGCCGGTGTGGAACGACCCGCGCTGGCAGGCGTGGCGGCGGGAGCAGGTGACGGATCTGGTGCGCCGGGTCTATGTCGGGGCGGCGGCACTCAAGCCCACGCTCATCGTCAGCGCGGCGACGATCTGCTGGGGCGATGCGCCGAAAAGTGACCTAGCCTATGAGACCAAGAGCGCGTCCTACACGGAAGTCTTTGCGCCGTTCCGGGACTGGATGCGTGAGGGGATTTTGGACCTCAACTGCCCAATGGCGTATTTCGGCCTGCAAAAGTCGGCGGCACGGTGGGAAGGCTGGAACACGTTTGTTAAAGACCGAACCTTTGGCCGGGAATGCGCGATGGGTGTGGGCGGCTACTTGAACCCCGTGCCGGAAACGCTGCTGGCAATTAAACAGGCCCGCAGGCCGACGGCGAAAGGCCATGCCGCATCGGGAGCCGTCGTCTACTGCTATGACACGTCAGTCGGGCTGAACGGGCAGGAAATCGAAGGCAGCACCGCTTTGTTCGCCGCGCTGCCGGAAGTCTGGACACGCACGGCTCCAGTGCCGACAATGCCCTGGAAGACGCAGCCAAAGACCGGAGAGCTGGAAGGAACGCTGCTGGCAGGGGAAGATTTAGTGCCGAGGGACGGCGCGGAAGTCACGCTGCGGCGCGGCGGAGACGCCGTTCGAACGGCTGTCGCCGACGGCAACGGCTGCTTCGAGTTCGTGTCTCTGCCGCCCGGCGAGTACCAGGTTTCGCTGCCGAACACGCCGCCCGTCGGCATCACAATCCGCGCCGGGCAGGTAACGCATTGGACGCCCGACGGCGGCGCGGCATTGACGCCTTCGGTCGTCGGCCTGAGTACGCTGCCGGAAGGCCGGACAGTTGTTCTAGGGGACGCTGTCGTGTCCAGCGGCTCGGACCGTTTAGGCGATCACTTCTTTGCCGCCGACGCTTTAGGGAAAGAGCCGATTGAAGTGGATGCCTCTCATTTAGTGCCGCCGCTGATTCAAGGCGACCACGTTCGAATCTCGGGAACGCTGCGCCACACGCCAGGCGGCGTTGTTCTGGACGCCGGCGCTGTGCGGCTGATCGGCATGGAGCAGGCGGCGGAGCTGCAGCCGGCGTCAGACAGGAGCAGCAGGATAGGAACTGCCGGCCGGCCAGACGCTTCGGCTGCGATCCCGCAGCCAGCGACCAGCCCAGGCTCCTAGAATGCAGGAGACGGCCCAAAGGAGCACAAATGCTGCCTGGGTCAAAATCAGTGAGGGCGGCGCGGCGATGCCGACCTGCTGGCCGCCTTCATGGGCGTTCAGCGTATTTTGCGTTATGATGCCGCCCACCCAGAGAAACGCAAGACAAACCAGGGGCAGGCCGAAGCCAAGCCCCGTGCCCGCCAGTAAGACACGACGCTGGGTTTCGTAGCTCGGCGCGAGCCAGCCGATGACAAAACCGCCACAAAGCAGCGAACAGGTGCTGACATACAGCACATCTTCTTTGGAAAGCTCCTCGTACCATTTTTGATACAGCGGATCCAGCGGCAGGGTCGCGCTTGTATTATAATGCACAAGCAGGGCGAAGTTGTGCAGAGCTGAATGCGGATCAAGAAACTGAACCACAGTGATCAAGATTGCGATGCCCAGCGTCGTCGCCAGCCCCAGCGCGATCGCCATCCCCAGCGGCTTTTCCCGCTTTTTTGCTTTGTTCCGCGTTCTCGCGGCTTCCAATGTTCGTGCCATGCCCCATTATAACCCGAACCCCACGCCCCGTCAAGCAGCACTCATCAAGTCAAGCAAGACACCGAACCGGCGTGGTATAATAAGGCCATGCCACGCGACATTCCTATCGGTAACGGTAACCTGCTTCTGACATTTGACTCCCGCTATACCCTGCGCGACGTTTACTTTCCTTTTGTCGGCCAGGCCAACCACACGCGCGGCCAGGCCTGCCGGTTCGGGGTCTGGGTGGACGGCCAGATGTCCTGGATTTCCGAGCCGGCCTGGCAGAAGACCCTGCGCTACGAGACCGAAACCCTGGTCACGGAAGTCTCGGCGGTTCACTGGGGGCTGGGCCTGCGCCTGATCTGCCGGGACTGCGTGGACTTTGACCGCGACCTCTACGTTCGGAAAGTGGAAGTTGAAAACCTGCTGCCGATGACCCGCGATTTACGCTTGTTTTGGCACCACGACTTCAACTTAAACGAGTCGTCTGAAGGCAACACGGCTTACTATGCGCCCAACCTCCAGGCCATGATCCACTACAAGGGCAAAACGTGGATGCTGGCCAGTGTTTGCGTGGAAAGCGGCGACGAAAAAGACTTCGGCGTCCATCATTATGCCATCGGCGTTTCCCATGCCCACGGCGCGGAAGGCACCTGGCGCGATGCCGAGG
>CAXSZN010000095.1:0-11366 GCA_964241935.1 uncultured Armatimonadales bacterium | reverse complement strand
AGGACTTTCAGCTTGACGTTGTTCATAAACACCGCCCCGCCTTCGCCCATCGTGATATGATGCGCGGGATAAAATGACGCCGTGGCGATGTCGCCGAACGTGCCCAGCTTCTGGCCGTTGTACGTCCCGCCGATGGCGTCGCAGCAGTCTTCAATTAAAAATAGATCGTGCTTGCGGACGAACTCCGAGATCGCGGTCATGTTGCCGGGGTTGCCCAGCGTATGGGCGAACATCAGCGCCCGCGTCTTCGGCGAAAGCGCTTCTTCTAACTGGTCAATGTTCAGGTTGTAGTCGGGAATGGTCACGTCTAAGAAGACCGGCACGAGGCCGTTCTGGATAATCGGGTTCACCGTGGTCGGGAAGCCTGCCGCGACGGTGATGACTTCATCGCCGGGCTTCAGCCGCCGGTCACCCAGTGCTGGGGAAGTCAGGGTCGTCAGGGCGATCAAATCGGCGGATGAGCCGGAGTTTACCAAAAGCGCCTTGCGAACGCCGCAAAAGCGAGCGAACTCGCGCTCAAACTGCGCGGCAAATCGGCCCGTCGTCAGCCAGAAGTCCAGCCCGGAGTCTACCAAATGCTGCACATCTACGGCATCGAACACACGGCCCGACACCGGCACGGCGCTTTCGCCCGGCACAAACGGCTGGGGCGCAAAGGCCTCGGCATGGTACTCGACGACTAGATCGGCGATCTGCGCCCGAAGCGCATCAGCTTTTGCGGTCATTGCAAATCTTTCTAAACTAGACCGAATCTCAGGCGGTCAGGAAGTCAGTATACCACTGGATTGTCTTCCCCAGCGCTCCGTCCAGCGTATACAGCGGCTGCCAGTCCAGCATCCGGCGAGCTTTGGCGGCGCTCAGGTACTGGTGCTTGATTTCGTTCGACGCTTCATTGCGGACATCAGGCTTGAGATCCGATCCCATCAGGTCCAAAATCTTCTGGGTCAGCGCAAGCACCGTCACTTGCAGCTCATTGGAGAAGTTAAACGCTTCGCCCTTCAAACTAGGATTGGCCGCCATTTGTTCCGCCAGCAGCATGTAGGCCGCCGCACCATCCTCGACGTAAAAATAATCCCGAACAAATGAGCCGTCGGAGCGGATGACCGGTGCCTGACCGCGCAAAATCGAGCGGATCGTGCCGGGGACAATCCGGTTCCAGTTCAAGTCGCCGCCGCCGTAGAAGTTGCCGCAGCGGGTGATCGTGACGGGCAGATCGTAGCTTTTGGCGTAAGTATAGGAGATCAAGTCGGCACAGCTTTTGGAAACATCGTAAGGATGCTGACCCTGAAGCGGCGTAGTTTCATCATACGGCAGCACATCCTGGTCGCCGTAGGCTTTGTCCGACGACGCGATGACGATCTGCCTGACTTTCGGAGAGCGGCGGCAGGCCTCCAGCAGGCACCATGTCCCCTGAATGTTCGCTTCAAACGTGGAAACGGGATTGCGGTTTGCGATGCCGACAATTGTCTGTGCAGCCAGATGGATGACCGTGTCAACCTCGTACTCGCCGAGCGCCCGCTCCAGCATCGCCTGGTCTACAATATCGCCGCGCACGAGTTTGACTTTGTCTAAAGCGCCTGAGCGCACCAGCTCGCAGTCCGGCACCCAGTCCCGGACCAGGCAAACTACGTCGGCCCCGGCAGCGACCAAAGACTTCACCAGCCAGCCGCCTACCAAGCCCGTCGCGCCCGTCACCAATGTCGGGCGATCCCGCCAAAATCCGCTGTTCACTTCTTTCATGCCTTCCAAACTAAACTTTTCAAACTAAACCTTCCAAACTAAACCTTCCAAACTAAACCTTCCAGGGAGCTTGGCCTGACTGCCACAAGTTTTCGAGTATCTTTTTCTCGCGCAGCGTGTCCATGCACTGCCAGAAGCCTTCATGGCGGTAGGCGACAAGCTGCGACTCCTGCGCCAGCCGCTCCAGCGGTGTCAGCTCCAGCAGCGTGTCGTCGCCTCCGATGTAGTCGAAGATCTCCGGCTCAAAAACAAAATAGCCGCCGTTGATCCAGCCTTCGCCAATTTGAGGCTTTTCGCTGAACTCGCGCACGAAATCGCCTTCAAATACCAGTCCGCCGAAACGGGCCGGCGGACGCACGGCGGTAACCGTCGCGATCTTGCCGTGCGATCTGTGAAAGTCCAGCACTTTCTGGATGTTGACATCGCACAGCCCGTCACCGTAAGTGACCATAAACGTGCCGCCGCGCAAATAAGATTCCAACCGCTTGATACGTCCGCCGGTCTGCGTGTTTTGGCCGGTGTCCATCAGATTGACGACCCAGGGTTCAGTTTCTTTTTCTAAGTCTTCCACCCACCCGCTGGCAAGATTGACCCGCAGGCTGCCGCCAAGAGAATAATGGTCCAGAAAGTAGCGCTTGACGACCTCGCCTTTATACCCTAACGCCAAAAAAAAGTCAGTGAAGCCGTAACGCGCGTAAGACTTCATGATATGCCAGACAATCGGATGCTCGCCGACTTCTACCATCGGCTTCGGCTTGACTTCGGTTTCTTCCGCCAAGCGCGTTCCTAAACCGCCCGCCAGTATGACGACATTCATTATGGTTGTCCTGCCTTCAGCGCGGCGTCTTCTTTGATTACCGAGCTGATCGTTTCGCTGCCGTTCAGCGATGGCAGTGCAGGGCTTGCTTTTGGCACGGTACGCAAGTATTCCCGAATTGTGGAAACGAGGAACGCCAAGAACGCCAAGAGGAGGCAGATAATCGCCAGCTTGCTGAGGCTTGGCTCACCGCTTTTCGGTGGCACAGCGACGTCAATGACCGTCATCCGGCTCAGCGACGAGGCATTGTCCAGGCGAACCCTTGCCGCTTCGCTGAGCGTCGCTTTTAGAACGTCAAGCTGAATGCCGACTTCCGCCTGCAGGCGGCCTTCTTCGCCGGAAAGACGCCGGCTGACACCGAGATGCCGCTCGGCCTGCGTGATCTGCTGGTTGAGCTTGGCTTCACGCGCCAGCAGGCCGGTGATTTCTTCGCTGCTGCGGATGTCCGGCGTCGTCAGGCTGCGCTTGATGCCCTGAACCTGGCGATCCAAATCTGCCTGGTCTACCGTCAGGCGTGCTTGTGCCTGGATGACTGCCGGGTTTTCCGGGCCGTACAGCCGCGACGCCGTGTTGTAAGCGAGCTGGTCCTGGGTCACGCGGCTGCGGGCGTTTGCCAGCAGCGGGTCATCCGTCGGCACCGCCGACAGATCGCGAAGCTGGTTTCCGATCCCCTGCTGGCCCGCAGCCCGGACAGCCTGCGCGGCCCGCAAGTCGGCCTGCACCTGGTTCAGCGCCGTGTACAACTGTCCGAGGCCGGACGCCGCCGTTGCAGCGTCCGTGCCGCCGCGCGAGGAACCACCGGCAGGCGCAGCAGAGGAGCCGTCTAAAGAAGCGGTATCAGAACCGGAAGCGGTATCAGAACCGGAAGCGGCATCAGAACCGGAACCCGTATCAGCGCTGGGGCCAGACGATGAGAGCAAAGCGGAACGCGGGTCAACCCGGCTAAGGCCGCGCGTGAAGTTCAGCGACTGCGCCACAGCGTCATTGTAGTTTGCCCGCGCCTGCCGCACTTCCCGGTCCGCCCCGCGCAGCAGGACCGCACCCTGGTCGGTGTCGCTGGTCGCATAATACTCTTTTAGTGCACTTGAATAATCGTTGGCTGCCGCCGCCGCCGCATTCTCCACCTGGGTAACGCTCGGCGAGGGATGCGGCGAAAACTTCGGCGGTCCCGGCAGTGTCACCGCAATATACAGCAGGCCGTCGGTGGCGTTGTCGTCGGGCTTGACGCTTTTCGTGAGGAAATCTACTGCCGCGTCTTCCGTCATGAACGTCTTCGTGCCGTATAACTGCCGGAGCTGCACATGGCGCTCCACGGCCTGGGCCAGGGCACGGCTCTTCAGAACGCCGAGATAGCGCTTGCTTGATCCGCCGCCCCCTGCCAGCAGGGCCAGCGGTGAGCTGGCACCGGAAGACTGCTGAAGCGCAACGGAAGCAGTAGCCGTGTAGGAACGCGGCACAAGCGCTCCCAGCAGCAGGGTCCCGGCGAGAGCCGAAAGAGGACCCAGCCCGAGCCAGAGGCGGCCCTGGCGGCGCAGAGCTTGGCGCAGACGCGCTCCATCAATGATGATCTCGTCCTGCGGCACTGCGGCCTTATCTTGTCCGTTATGCTGCGGCACGGGATGCGCTTTTTCTTGATACGCTTTGTCTTGCGGCACGGTTATGTTGTCTCAGCGCACGAACGCGGTGGAGTGAAAGCAGGGTGGAGATGCGTGGGGAGACTATTTCCTTCGCCCCATTATATCTTAAACCCCCGGCTCTTGTCAAATCACGCAGCCTCCCCCGCCTCAATTCTGGGGAGCCAGACTAGGAAAAAGCCCGCCGACGGGTACAGTATTTCTTCTCTATATTGCTCCCCAGAATTGGGGCGGGGGCATCTTCTAAAGGCCGAAGACGCTGGACAAAACTTTCAGCGTGATCGCGCCTCCTAACAGGCCCTGGAAGAAGTCACTGAAGCCGCTGCCGCTGCGGCTGATCTTCTCAGCCAGCACTTTGGTCGGGACTAAAATCAGGTCGCCCGGCTGAAGCGCCCCGGCTTTGTCGGCAGGGATCAGGCCGCCGCCGGCATGGATAACTTCAATTCGGTCGGTGGCCGCGTCCGGGGTGAAGCCCCCGACAAGCCGGACGTAATAGTCAATGGATTGGCCGGGCCGGTAGACGACTCCGCGCCCGCTGTAAACTGCGCCGACAACCTGCACCGTGGTGGGCGTTTCCGGCACGACCAGCGTGTCGCCGTCTTTCAGCAGCACGTCGTCAATTGAGCCGGGACGTTTGATGGCCTGGGCAAGCTGGACCGCGACCGCCCCATTCGGCTCAAGCTGGCTGAGTGTCAGAAGCCGCGCCGGAGAAACCAAGCTGTTCTGCGACAAAGAGCTGGTCAGCGGCGCAAGGTTTGGATTAGCGGCATTGCCGGCACCGCCGCCAAGCCCAGCGAGGCTGGAACTCGAACCGCTGGCTGCGGTGCCAGCGGCCTGGATCAGCTCCAGGTTAGATTTCGCCCGTTCGCGCTGGAGCTGACTTAAGTTCAGCATGTCGCTCATGCGGGCAATCACCGTCGCGAGGTCAAGCTGCCCCGGCGTCGCCAGCGCGTCCGACATGCGCGTAAACTCCGCGCCTTGCGGGAAGGCTTCAGACCGCAGGCCGCCGGCCTGCTTGACGGCGTCGCTCAGGCGCATCCCCTGCTGGATAATGATCGGGCCGGGCCGGTTGACCATCCCCGTCACAGTCACGACCGACGGGTGATCCTGCAGGTTGCCGTCGCCCTGCACGGCAACAATATCGCCGTCTTGCAGAGTCAGGTCGGTTCCAAGCGCGACCGTCTGCTCCGGCGTGTAATCCACCGTCGTTTGCGGAGGAACCGCCGCCGAAGCCACCTGGACGGCCTTGTCGGCAATCGGACGCCGGGCATGAGCGACAGTGACCCGCGTGCCGCCGCCGGGCTTGAACGCGCCGGCGATTTTCAGCAGGTCGCTGAGACGCATCCCGTCGCCGCGGGCATACAAGCCGGGCGCGACGACGTTTCCTAAAATCTTGACCGTGTGGTCGGGCGTGAAGTGCGCCTCGCCGTTGCGGTAGATCGCGAGAACGTCATTATCCTGAACCGGCAGGTCGGCGCTCTGGTCGCGGGCTTCAATATCGCGCAGGCTGACATAATCGTAGGCATAGGTGCCGTCGCCGCGCTGATGCAGCAGAACCGCCCGGTTCAAATAAGCATCCGGCAGGGGGCCGCCGGAATCCAGCAGCAGGTCGCTGACCCGCATGTTGTCGCTCTCGGTGTACAGGCCGGGCCGCTGCACCGCCCCGCGCACCGTCACAAGCCGCCGCCCAATATATGCGACTTCCTGGCGTGTATAAAGCTGCAGGATGTCGAAGCGCTTCAGCGGAATATTCTGCGTTGGGTCGCCGTTCAGCGCTTCGCCGACATCAAGATGCACGCGCGTGGTCGTGTTGTCGGCGTTCAGGCGGATCAAATCGGCCTGGTTCGTATAAGTGTCATACAGCGGGCCACGCGCCCGCGCAATCAAGCCGGCCACGGTCAGGCCGGAGGTGAGCGCGTAATCGCCGGGCTGGTTGACCGCGCCTTTGATGGTGACACGATTGGTGATGATCGAGCGGATCGAAGATACTTCAATTGTATCGCCATCATAGACCGGGACGCCGGCGACTTTGGTTCTATTGCGGAGATTGACGTCAACGATCACTCGGTCCGTGCCATCATTGACGGTGTCAATGTGGACGTTCTGGTCCACGCCCGACGGCTTGACGCCGCCGGCATAGCGCAGGGCATCACGCAGCGTCTCGGCAGGCGTCAGCTCGTACACCGCCTGCTGCCGGACCTCGCCGACCACGGCAATTCGGGACAGCCGGGCGGGGATGTAGATGTTGTCACCGGACTGAAGCGAGATGTCGCTGCTCTTTGCGCTGGGGCTTGCGGAAGTCGCGCCGATCAGCGGGTAGATGTCGAGCGTTCCGGCCACGCGCCCGCTGCGGATCACGCGGATGTCCCGCAGCGAGCCGTCGGCAGTCGGGCCGCCGGCGGCGTTTAAGACATTGAACGCGGTCGCGGTCGCGGGCACGGTGTAGGTGCCGGGCGCGAACGCCGCGCCGCTGACAGTCACTTGAACCGTCCGAAGCTGCCGCAGGTTAATGGAAACGTCTACGTTCCGGTACAAGCGGCTGAGACGCTGACGCAGCGCGTCTTCGGCCTCGGACGCCGTCCGGCCCGCGACCGAGATCCGTCCGGTTCCTTCCACTTCGATGCTCCCTTGCAGGTCCACCGTCGCCGTGAACTCGCGCGGGGCCAGCGCCAGGGCGCTGTAACGCACGGTAAGCTGATCGCCCGGCTGGAGCTGGTAGTTTGACGGCAGGGACGCCAGCACGTTTCGGTACAGCGTGGACGAGATAGGATCGGTCACCTGGCCGACAACGGCGTTGGCCGTGCCGTTTTGCAGCAGTGCGTCATCGCCGGGAAACTGGATGTCGCTGCCAAGCGGGGCCATGTCCCCTGGAAACCCGCTGCTGCTTTGACTGGTGTTCTGGTTTTGATAAGCGCCGCTGCTTTGGCTGCCGTCATTGTTTTGGTAGCCGTAGCCTGCGTTTGGAGAGTTGTAGCCTGCGTTTGGAGAGTTGTAGCCGGTGTTCGGCGGCTGCCGCAGAATGGTCGTGCTGGTCACATCTCCATTCATCGCATTTCCATCCATCGCATTACCGCCCGGCTGCGAGCCGGGACTATTTGGATCATAACCGGTGCTGTTCGGGTCGCTGCTTGGGTCCGAGTAGCCGTTGGAGCGTGGGGAACTGCTGGGATACTGGCTGTTCGGGTACTGGCTGTTTGGATTGCTGCCTGGATACTGGCCGGCCTGCGGATAGGATTGTCCCTGGCTGCTAGTTTGGGCGGAACCGCTTTGCTGTCCTGACGCGCCGTAAGCGGCACCTGCCCCCAGAAGCGCCGCATCCGCGCTGTTGTAGCCGCTGCTGTTTGGGTATCCGGCACTGCTGTTTGGGTATCCGGCACTGCTGTTTGGGTATCCGGCACTGCTGTTTGGATAGCTGCCGTCAATTGGATAGCTGCCGTTTAAGTAGCCGCTGTTCTGAGAGCCGGCATTTGGATCATTATAGTAGCTATAGCCGTTGTTGTTATAACCACTGGTGCCGTAGACGCTGTTTCCGGTGGGCTGCTGGCCGGGACGAAGCTGACCGGGGCGCGTAAACTGCGGATAAGAAACGGTGCGCGGCGGAGGCGGCAGCAGGGCGCGGCGGCGGGCGACGATGATCTGCCGGGCCGGCTGGAAGAAGTCATAACCGAACAGCGGCAGCGGCTTTTGAAGACGGGGCTGTCCGAGCAGCGAAGGGTCGGTCTGGAGCACATAGCTTTGCGGGTCGCGGTTCACGACCGGCGGGATCAGCGGGTTGCCGGTGGGCGCAGGCGGCGCAGACCGATTAAAATAAAGGCTTTGAGGATCGTTTTGGCGATTGCCTTGAGCGCTGTCCGGTCCGTAAGGGCTGCCGGGACTGTAAGCGCCGGAGGGTTCCGGGTTGCTGGCGGGATCGGTCAGCACAAGCGGGTTAGAAGGCGCGGCGGGAACACGAGGGCGCGTCGTGCGCCCATTGCGGGTGGCGACAGCATCGGCGTGGCCGTTGGTATCTACGCCGACCGGCGGATTGGAGGTGCTTCCCGCCGCGCTGTCCCCGTTGTCATTGCTGCCGGAGCCGGCCTGATAAGGCGGATTGCCGGACATCGTGCTCCCGGACGAGTCACCGGCAGAAGACGAGCCGCTTTGCGGGTCTTGTCCGGCGCTGCGCTGGGGCAGGGTGAGGCTGGACGCGGCCAGCAAGACGCCAAGCGCGGCGGCAAGCGGAGCGGAGCGGCGGCGAGCGGAAAAGAAGCGAACAGAAAAAAGCGAGGGGTGATGCATAGTCAGTCCTGAAACGAGCAAATAAAATTTGAGTGGATTAAGCGATGCGCGAAAGTTTATCTTCCCGTGCCATGTCGGCCATCTGCGCCAGTTCTGCGGTTTGCTGGGCCAGTTCGGCAGCCTCCGCAGAATGCAGCGCCGACATTTCAGTGGCAGTGGGAATGCCGGAACGGCCGGCCCGGCCGACAAGGCGCGACAGCACAAGATGTGCGGTATCCGCGAGAACCTGCAGGTCGGTGCCAAGCGAACGGCAGCGAGTATACTCGGCGTCCATTTGCAGCTTCACCGGCATAATCTGCGACAGGTAAAACTGCTCCCGGTCAAGCCGCCCGCTGAGCAGAAACTCTTCGTGGCGGAAGTACAGGGCGGTCGGCCCGGTGATGCCGGGCCGAACGCTTAAAACGATTTGCCGCAGGCTGGGGTCAAAGTGGTCTGCAAAACGCGGGACTTGGGGGCGCGGCCCGACCAAGCTCATCTCGCCGCGCACCACGTTGAAGAGCTGCGGCATCTCGTCCAGCTTCCAGCTCCGAAGATGCCGCCCGAGCGGCGTAATCCGTAGATCGTCCTGCGCGGTCACCAGCAGCCCGGCACCGGCTTCTTCGGCGC
This sequence comes from uncultured Armatimonadales bacterium, assembly GCA_964241935.1. Classification (GTDB taxonomy): domain Bacteria; phylum Armatimonadota; class Armatimonadia; order Armatimonadales; family Capsulimonadaceae; genus JANXMY01. The sequence goes on along the minus strand of CAXSZN010000095.1, from coordinate 2,291 downwards.
AGACTGGAGCCGTGAACATCGTGCGGAACTTCCAAATCCGAAAACTTCGCCCGCCGCGCCCCACCCGCTCCTGACGGTAAAACACCGGCCCTGAAGAAGTCATCTTCACGGCGGCCGCGACCCAAAGCAGCACCGGAGCGCACAGCAGCAGCAGAAACAACGCCGCGCCGATGTCCAGCAGCCGGCTTGCAGCCCCTGCCCTGTCCGAGGGAAGTTCCGACGAGGTTACTGGAGATGGTTTCTGTGGCGGCATAAGTCGAGGCCTTGCGATGCCTTCAGCGGCAGCGGAAAAGAGACGCCCACGAGAGTATACTGTATTTTTCCGAAAAACATCTGTGTTTTCGAGAAGCGCCTGAAAAAATGCCCGGCAAGGAATTTGCCTGCTGGCCGGCGAATAGCGCTTTATGGTGCAAATACTGCTGAGTGAACGGCAAACGGAAGCTCTGCAAGCGCTTGTGAACTGCATTGTTCCTGCGGACGACTACCCCGGCGGCTGGGATGCCGGTGTCGGCGAATATCTTGCGCGTCTTTTGACGCGCGAGCCGCCCCTTTTGTTCGTTTACCGCTCCGGCCTGGACGCTCTGGACGCGGACGCGCCTGATTTTGCGGCGCTGCCGGCAGACGCGCAAAATGCCCTGCTGATGCGCCTGGAACAAGACAACAGGCGCGGCGCGTTCTTTCGCCTGCTGGTGACACATGTTATGGAAGGATTTTATGCCGACCCCGGCAATGGCGGCAACCGCAACGGCATCGCGTGGCAGATGCTTGGCTACAAGGTGACGGCATGACAAATTACGATGTTATCGTTGTCGGGGCGGGCGCGGGTGGCGGAGTCGCCGCTGCACTGCTGGCAGAAGCGGGAAAGCGCGTGCTGCTTTTGGAGCGCGGGCGCTCCCTGTCGTTTGCCGATGTGGGCCGGGACCACCTGCGAAACCAGAGACTGGCCCAGTACGGATTTAACGCCGGGCCGGACGATCTTGCAGGCAGCCCGCGCGTGTTCGTGACGCCGGAAGGTGTGGAAAAAGTCGTTAGCCCGATTGAGAACGGGTACTCGGCCAATGCCGCCTGCGTCGGCAGCGGCACGAGGGTTTATGGCGCACAAGCCTGGCGCTTCCTGCCGGACGATTTCCGCATGGCCTCCAAGTACGGCACTCCAAGCGGCAGCAGCCTGGCCGACTGGCCGATCACCTATGAAGAGCTGGCCCCGGACTACGAACGCGCCGAATGGGAGCTTGGCGTCTCCGGTGACGAGGAAACCGCCGGAAAGCATCGCCCGCGTCACCGCCCGTACCCCATGCCGCCGCTGCCGATGAACGCGCAGGGCCGGACGCTGCAAGCGGGCGCGGACGCCCTCGGCTGGGACACGCAGCGTGTCCCGCTTCTGATCAACAGCGTCCCCTACGGTGGGCGCGAGGCCTGCGTTCACTGTCAGCAGTGCGTCGGATTCGCCTGCCCGACCGACGCCAAAAACGGCACCCAGAACACGCTCATCCCCCGCGCTCTTGCCACCGGCCTCTGTAGGCTGGAAACCGAAGCGATGGCCGAGTGCATCAGCACAGACAGTTCAGGCCGTGTGGTCGGTGTCACCTATTGGACCAAAGACGGCCTGCGTGTCTCAGCCCAAAGCGCCGTGGTAGTCGTCTCCGGCGGGGCGGTCGAGACTGCCCGCCTGCTGCTCAATTCCAAGTCTTCCACTCACCCACACGGCCTCGGCAATCAGCACGATCAAGTCGGGCGTAATTTGCAGGGCCACTACTACGCTGGGGCCACCGGCTGGATGCCCGAGTCCATTTGGGACGGCATTGGTCCCGGCGCGACCACCGCGACTATCAAGTTCAACCACAATAACTTTGGCGTAGATGGCAGCGAAGTTGTCGGCGGCGGGATGCTGGCGGACGACTTTATCATGCTGCCGATTGCGTTTCAGAAATGGCGCGTTCCTGCGGCCGTTCCGCGCTGGGGCCTCGCTCAAAAACAGTGGATGCGTCACAACTATACCCGGATGCTGCTGATCACCGGCCCGGTGCAGGAGATCCCAAGCCCGGACGCCCGCGTTTCCGTGGACCAGAATATCACTGACAAGTACGGCATCCCCGTCGCCCGGCTGTCCGGCACGACGCACCCGGAAACGCTCCGCACTTACGATTACATGAACACCCGCGCCGCCGAATGGGCGACGGCCTGCGGGGCCGAAAATGTCATCGCAAACTCCACCGGCCTTTCCCTCAGCGGCGGCCAGCATCAAGCCGGCACCTGCCGCATGGGCGACGACCCCAAAACGTCCGTCACCG
>CAXSZN010000094.1:0-11762 GCA_964241935.1 uncultured Armatimonadales bacterium | reverse complement strand
CCGCGCCTTCCAGGTCTGCCCTCCGGGTAGCCAGTGCTGCCAGTGCAGAAGCGGTACTTCGTGGCGTCTTCGCCGGGTAGCCGTGCGTTAAAACGCACGGCCTTAATCTTATACCTTTCTGTCTCCTTACCCCATAAACCGCGTGATCCATTCAACCGCCCGCTGCTCCATGCTGTCCGGGTAGACGTGGCCGAGGCCGGGATACAGTTCCAGATGCAGGCGCTCGGGCGCGGCGGCATACAGCGGGCGCAAAGCTTTTTCTAATGCAATGACGCCGTCTGCCGAGACGGTTTCATCCAGTGTACCATGCTGCATCAAGAGAGGGCGCGGCGGCAGGACGGCGGGCAGCAGGGCGAGCGGGCTGGATGAGAGGGCACGGTCGTAAAACGGGTCGCCGGGACCTAAACCGAACGCACGCATCGGGCCGGCCCAGTCGGGGCTGCCGATGGCGACGGAGGCGACGGCAAGACGCGGCTCGGCGAGCAGGGCGGCGAACGCGCTGTACCCGCCGATAGAAATGCCATGCACGGCGGCGCGGCCCGCGCCGAGTGCGTCAAGAAGGCGGGAAACGTCAAGCGCGGTGCCTTCAATAATTGCTGCCGAGGTGCCGAAGAAGTCAGCTTGCAGCCGGGCCTCACGGTCGGCGGCTCCGAGGCGCTCGCCGTGCAGGCGGGCGTCAATGGCAACAGCCCGGCAGCCGGCGCGGGCAAGTGCCAGCAGGCCCGGCAGCATCTTTTCTTTGCGGCTTCCCAGCGGGTGCAGGACAACAACCAGCGGCGCATCGGCAGCAGTATCAGCGCGGCTGATGGTCAGGCTCGGCAGGTCGTCCGCCAGCCATTTCTCGGACAATGTATAGGTGACAGGCATCGTGGATTCCTACTCTATCGCCAGCGCTAAAAGCAGCAATAACACACGCTGGCCGCGCGGGGTGATCTGGTAGCGGTTCCGGCCTTCCTGAGCGATCAGCCCGGCGTGCATCAAATCCCGCAGGTGGTGGTACAGGCTGCCGGTGCTGAGATGGGCCGCCGCCCCAAGTGCCGCCGCGCTTTCCGAAGGATGGCCGAGCAGGGCGCGGAGCAGGCCCACTTTCTGCGGCGATGACAGCGCATAACCAAGCACAGCAGCAGATTCATCGGTGGCTTGCTGGATTTGCGCGGCGGACACCATGATCGTGCCGGTCTTGAACGCCGTGTCCCCGTCGCCAAGCGCGAGGCGATGGACACTGTAAGTGACGCCGCCGTCGGATTTCAGCTCGACCTTGGCTTCGGGCTTATGATCTGTTTTTGCTTCGAGCTTAGGTTCAGATTTTTGATCGGCAACTAGTGTCTGAAGCTGGCGCATCTCGGCCTGCATCTGTTTCAGCGCTTCTTTGGTCTGTTTGTCCATTGCCACTCTTCAAATTCCTGCTTTTTTGTAATAGTGTAACATAATAATTTGCGGCTGTCAAGCAGGGATAGACAACAAAGCAATCCGTGGGTATACTTCGCTGGAACGCAAAAAATGTCCTCAGCAGCAGAAATGGGGGAAACGCACATGACGAAAATCCTGGTGGTGGACGATGAAGAGCCAATCGTGGATGCAATTTCCTACAACTTGAAAAAAGAAGGGCTGATGGTGGAAACCGCAAGCGATGCCGATGAGTGCATCAGCCGGTTTCTCTCCGGGCATCCTGATCTTGTCATACTGGATGTCATGCTTCCTTCGGGAAACGGCCTGGACCTGTGCCGCCGCCTGCATCGTCACAACGCCGCCCTGCCGGTGCTTCTGCTGACAGCCCGCGCCGCTGAAGCGGACTGCCTGCGCGGTTTTGATGCGGGTGCCGACGATTATGTTGTCAAGCCGTTTTCCATGCGCGAGCTGATGGCCCGTGTGCATTCCCTTCTGCGCCGCAGCGCCCAGCCTTCCGGCGCTGAACTTCTTCCCTCTCTTCGCCCTGCTGTGGAACCCGCCCCTGAGACCGAAACCCTTCATATTGACAACATGGAGATTCGGGCGGATCGGCGCGAGGTTGTCAAGAACGGCATGGCGGTCGCGCTTTCCCGCAAAGAGTTTGACTTGCTGACGCTTCTTTCCGCTAATCGAGGGCGCGTGTTTGATCGGCAGACTCTGCTGTCGCGGGTTTGGGGCGAAGACTGCTATGTGGACGACCGCACCGTGGATGTCCATATCCGCTGGCTGCGTGAGAAGCTGGAACCTATTCCGGCGAAGCCTGAGCTGCTGCTGACGGTGCGCGGGGTCGGCTACAAGTTCAAGGGTTAAGCTAGTGAGCCTCTTTCCCTGGCTGCGCCGAACAAAAGAGGAGAGCACGGGCAGCCCGGACTCGGGCGAAATGCTGGATACCGGCGCTCAGGACGACGGCGCAGCACGCTGGCAGGCGCTTCTGGAGACTACCGAAGACGCCATTCTGCTGGCGGATTCAGAAGGCCGCATTCAGCAGTCGAACTCGGTAGCGTCTGCGCTGTTCGGCATCTCCGGCAGCGGCACACTGCTCGCGCACACCCTCAGCAGCGATCTTGCAGAGCTGTACCGCACGGCCATCCGGCGTCACGCGGGGATCGAGCGTGAAGTTACCCTCAGCCAGCCGCCCCGCACTTTGTATGTTCGTATCACACCGATTTCGGGCAACGAGTATCTTTTGGTCCTGCGTGATCTCACTGAGCTGCGGCGCTTGGAGCGTGTCCGCCGAGACTTTGTCGCCAATGTCTCCCATGAGCTTCGCACGCCGCTGACGTCTATCAAAGCAATGGCGGAAACACTGCTGGACGGGGCTTTGGATGACCGCGAAGTCGCGCCGCGCTTTTTGGGGACAATTATTCGGGAGTCCGACCGTCTGGTCCGCCTCTCCGCCGACCTGCTGGATTTGTCGCGGGTAGAAGCGGTGGGCATTGAAAAGAAGCCGGTGGACCTGGCCCCACTGGTCATTGAAGTCGCCAGTCGCTTGGCACCGCAGGCGGAGAAAGCCGACGTCAGTCTGGTTAACACGATCCGTACCCCGCTCATTGTTCACGCAGACCGAGACGAGATGGCCCAGGTTTTAGTTAATCTTCTTGACAACGCCATCGCCTACACTCCACGCGGCGGCGTGGTGACTCTCAGCGCCGCCGAGACTGCCGATACGCTCACCGTCACGGTTGCCGACACCGGCATCGGCATTCTGTCCCATGATATTCCCCGCCTGTTTGAGCGCTTCTACCGCGCCGATAAGGCCCGCTCCCGCGCTTCCGGCGGCACCGGCCTCGGCCTGAGCATCGTCAAGCACATTGTCGAGAACCACGGCGGCACCGTAGCTGTGGAAAGCGAATACAACAAAGGCAGCGTGTTTTCTTTCACCCTGCCAAAGTCGTAAGAACCTACCCCACGACTTGTCGCGGGGTAGGTTCTTACGCCGGCGTTTCCGCACGGAACGGGCGTGCGGAGGAGATTTTGGCGGAGAACTGGTCAATGCTGATCGCGATGACGGCGGAGGCACGGTCAAAGATGGCCCGGAAGCCGCTTGGGTCAGAAAGCAGGGCTTCAATGCCGAAGCTGACCTGGTTCGGGTCGTTGTCGTCTAAAAGTGTGATTTTAATCGCTTTGAGGCTGCGGTTGACTTCGTTGGCCGCCGCCAGCGCCTTGTCGCGATTGGTGATCAAGTCGCCGTAGTTCATGTAACAGTACAAGTTGAAGTAGTTCGGGTCGTCGTCGGTGGCGAAACTGAGAAAGACCCGGCCTTCGCGCTTGAACGCAATCGCCCCTGCCCCGTCGGTCTGAGGCACATAGCCTTCTTCGGTTAAAAACGCCAGCAGCGGCGTTTTTTGCTCTGTCGTGATTTCATCTGCCATTCCCTAATTTCCTCGTCTCCCATTGGTCTTGTTGAAGTAATACGCCGCGGCGGCGATGCCCGGTAAAATCAGCGCCTTGCCCCACAAATTGCGGAACTCATGCGGGCTGCCGACGAGCTGCGCCGCACCCCAGTAACAGGCGTAGGCAAGCGCATACAGCCCAGCGCCGCGCAGCACTAAAACCAGCAGGCTTGGGCTAGTTTTCATGCAAATTAACTTTCACGGAGCCACCGGGCCGCGTCTTTGGCATGGTAGGTCAAAATCAGGTCCGCACCAGCCCGCTTGATGGACAGAAGTATCTCTAAAGCTGTCGCCCGCTCGTCCAGCCAGCCGGAAGCCGCCGCCGCTTTGACCATCGCATATTCGCCGGACACGTTGTACGCGGCCACAGGCAGAGGGGTCAGGTCACGCACTTCCCGGACAATATCCAGGTAGGAAAGCGCGGGCTTGACCATAATCATGTCCGCGCCTTCGGCGATGTCCTGCGCCACTTCTTTGAGCGCCTCCCGCCGGTTCGCCGGGTCCATCTGGTAGGTGCGCCGGTCGCCGAACTGCGGGGCGCTGTCGGCGGCTTCGCGGAACGGACCGTAGAATGCCGACGCATACTTGGCGGCATACGACAGCAGCGGCGTGTCGGAAAACCCCTGGCTGTCCAAAGCGCGGCGCAGAGCGCCTACTCGCCCATCCATCATGTCCGACGGCGCGACCACATCCGCTCCAGCGGCGGCATGGGACACGGCGGTTCGGGCCAGCAGGTCCAGCGACGGGTCATTTAAGATACGCTCGCCTTCGACAATCCCGCAGTGGCCGTGGGACATATACTCGCACAGGCAGACATCCGTGAAGACCAGCAGATTAGGGTTGTCGGCTTTCAGCGCCCGCACCGCCGACTGGACAATGCCGGTCTCGGTCCACGCCCCGGTGGCGGTCTCATCCTTGCTTTCCGGCAGCCCGAACAGCAGCAACGCCGGCAGGCCAAGCGCCGCAATCCGCTCCGCTTCGTCCCGCAGCGCGTCTACCGTAAGCTGAAACACGCCGGGCATCGAGCCGATTGGCATCCGCTCCCGTCCCCTGCCGGGAACCACAAACAGCGGGTCAATAAAATCCGTGACTGCCAGCTCGGTTTCACGCACCATGCCGCGCAGCGCGGGCGTTCCGCGCAGCCGCCGCGAACGATGGGTTAAAGTTGGGAAGTCCATAGTAGAGGGATTATACCCGAACCCACCCCGGCACAAGTGCCTTCCCCTCCCTGTTAGGGAGGGGCAAATTGTGGCGGGAAGCCTATGCGTCTTGTTAAGAAGCAGCCGCCTCTCGTTTACGACAAAGCCCCTCCCTAACAGGGAGGGGAAGGCACTTGTGCCGGGGTGGGTTTTATCCCACTACTTCCACGGTCAGCCCCGGCATCGGCGACGGCAGCAGAACCGCTTCGGCTCCGGCGGACTTCAGCACGGCAATCGTGCGGTCCGGGTCAAGCGTGAGTGCCACAATGGTTCCGCCGCCGCCCGCACCGGCAAGCTTTGCCCCCATCGCCCCGCCGTCAAGCGCGGCGGCAATCAGCGCTTCGTTGGCGTCTCCGCTGCCGCCGAGGTCGCGCACAATTTCGTGGTTACGGGTCATCAAAGATGCCAGCCTTTCGCAGTCGCCGGACAAAAGCGCCCGCTTAGCCTGCCGCGCTAGGCCAGCGATCTCGGCATACCCGTCAATAACCGCTCGATCTCCAGCCAGCCAGCGCTCACGAGGCGATGTATGCACTGACCCGGAATGATGCCTCACGCCCGTATGAGCAAGCACAAACGGCAGGCTGGAAATGTAAGGGGCGAGCGGCTCAATCACGGCGAACGGCGTGTCGGCTTCCAACGCCTCCGCACTGTTTCGGCCCGCAAAGCCCATAAAGTTCAGGCCGCCGAACACTGTCATATAGTGGTCCTGGAACCCGCAGACAATGCCAAGCACATCGTATTCAATCTTCCGCACCAGCTCCGCCGTCTCGTAGGGATTGAGGCGCAGCCCCAAATGTGCCAGCAGGCAGCCGGTGAGGCAAGCAAGAATGGCGGTTGATCCCGCAAGTCCCGCCTGCATCGGAATTTCCGTCCACGCGGTCAAGCGAAACGGCGCGGACGCCGCCGGGTCTATTTCTAGCGCCGACAGCGCCGCGCGGGCGACATCCAGGTAATCGCCGCGAAGCGCCAGATCATTCACGGAATGCAGCGTCTGCGACTGCCCCGACACGCTGATCGTCATCTGGCCCGCTTCCGCCAGCGTACAATGCGCCCGCTCCCGCGTGGACAGCGACAGCACCGAGCCGCCGTACATATCCGTCGGGTTGCCGACCAGCCCGCAGCGTCCCGGTGCACTTGCCTGTATCATTAAGTCTACTCCAACACCCAATCCACGAAAGACGCTAAGTTGGAAAACACTAAGTCCGGCGCTGGGTCCAAATCCCCCTCAGCATACGCGCGTATCCCACCGGACAGCAGCAGAACCGTTTGCCCTACCCCGGCGGCGTGACCTGCTGCAATATCCGTCGCTGAGTCCCCGGCGAAGAGCGTTTGTGCCAGCGTCAGCCCAAAGTCAGCCGCCGCTTCCAGCAGCATCCCCGGATTAGGTTTACGGCGCGGCGAGTTTTCGATTGCCATCTCGGTACTGTAATAACAGCGGTCCAAAAACGCCCCCGATTCCTGCTGCAACAGTGCCGCCATGCGCCGCTCAATGGCTTCTAAATCGGCCCGCGTCATCAGCCCCTTGCCGACCCCCTGCTGATTGGAGATGACAATGACACGCACCCCGGCGTCGTTTAAGCGTCGCACTGCCGCCGCCACGCCCGGCAGCACGGCCACGTCCTCCGCCCGCACCAAATAGCCGCCCGGAATATGCGGATTCAGCACCCCATCCCGGTCCAAAAACACTGCGTCAAGTTTCATGCAGGTTGATTTACTTCCGCCTCGCTCGCTTCTATGAAAGCCAAAGTTTCCACGACCAGATCCGATAGCGGACGTTCCATTTCCAATCTGAGTGTCGTGGGCGGCAGATGCTTAAAGCGGCGCAGGCTTTCTTCGTCGGTCGCTGGGTCGTTGCCCATCTGTGACAGACGGCGGGTTCGTGCCGCCAGCCGCTGATTGCGGACTCCAACTTGAGCATAGCAGAAGATGACCTTGAGCGCCCCATTTGCCGCGTCAGTAATTTCCTGCGCCTCTTCAATGACATTGGGATAGGCCGCCGGGCTGTCGAAAATCACCGAAAGCTGCTGCTGCGCCACGAAGTCGCGGCAGAGCGCAAATGGCACATAGTAAGAAGCTGGCCCTGCCGTGCTTTCCGGCACGGCTTCTTCCAGCAGTGCCGCTTTGACCGTGTCTTTGTCCAGAACAGGCCAGCCAAGCTCCCGGCCCAACGCCAACGCAAGCGTGGACTTGCCTGCGCCCGGCATCCCCGCCATTAGCACAAGCGTTGGTTTGATGTTGTTTCTTGGCATTGAGTTGAACAGGCAGACCGCATCATCGCCGCCGTCGCCGCTGATCGTGAACGGCTTCCAGCAAGATTACGACAACAGTAGAGACCCAGGCGGCAGCGCAAACGAGGATAGGCCACCAACCGATAGGCTTTTGCGTGCCGTGCGGGTGGTCTTCCATGACACTGGCAAAGCAAAACACTGTAATGCCGATTGAGGCGCAAATGCACAAGCTGATAACGAGGCATCCATCGGTGCGGTCGTGCATAGCTTTATGTCCAGCCTCGGGTTGTGCAACATAACACTGATTCTACTTCGTGGCGTTTTTCCTGCGCCGATGAATGACGATTACGATTACTTCAACTAATGGCCGTACACCAAACGCTGCAACAAGCAGCCCATCAATCCAGGAGAAGCGACGGTTACGGTAATCATTGTAAGCAAATAATGCCCAAAAGAGGGTCATGCCCCAAGCGAACCAGGGAGTGTTCATTACTTTGATCAGCTTGTCCTCGTTGGCATTACACTCTTTCACGCTGCTTCCTACCCTGACGAGTCGCCGAGCAGTGCGGCTCCGTTGGCGTTGGCGGACCAATCTAGCGCGACGTTTTTTTCGATGCGGCGGACGGCTTCTTCCAGTTTTTCGCCGTTTTGGTCGCCGCTGACGGTGAGGGACATGCGGACGTAGCCGTCGCCGTGGGGGCCGTAACCGAGGCCGGGAATGGCGAGAACGTCGGCTTTTTCCAGAAGCTCGCGGGAGAATGTCGCGGACGTGTAGCCGGGCGGGACGGGCGCCCAAATGTAAAAAGTCGCTTTGGGCTTTTCTAACGACCAGCCGAGGCGGTTCAGGCCGTTGACAAGCACGTCGCGGCGGCGCTGAAGCAGGGCCAGGGCGTCGTCGTTCTTGGCGTGGTTCAAGGCCCAGCCGGCGGTCAAGGCCACGGCGGCGAACTGCTTGGAGTCGACATTGCCTTTGATGGTGTTCAGGGCACGCAGGGCGTCCGGGCTGCCGACGGCAAAGCCGATGCGCCAGCCGGTCATGTTGAAGGTCTTGGACAGCGAGTGCGTTTCAATGGCGACTTCTTTCGCGCCGTCAATCTGCATGATGCTGGGCGCTTGGTAGCCGTCAAAGCCGGCTTCGGAGTACGCGCAGTCGTGCAGAATAAGCGTGTCGGTTTCGCGGGCGAAGTTCACGGCGTCCTGGAAGAACTCTTTCGTCGCAACCGCGCCCGTCGGGTTGTTTGGGTAGTTTAAGTAGATCAGCTTGGCCTTTTTGACCACATCGCCGGGGATGGCCGAAAAGTCCGGCAGGAAGCCGTTTTCAGCAAGCAGTGGGAACTCGTAGGGCGTGCCGCCGGCGAGCAAAGTATTGACTTTGACGACGGTGTAAGCGGGGTCGGGGACAAGCGCCACATCGCCGGGGTCAATAAATGCCCACGCGGCGTGAGCCAGCCCTTCTTTGCTGCCAATAAGTTCCAAGATTTCGCTTGTGGGATCGAGTTCCACACCGAACCGATGCTGGAACCAAGTCGCGACATCTTCCAGAAACTCGGCCCGGCCCATGTTCGACTCATCGTAGCGATGGGTGGTTGGGTCATGGGCGAACGCGGCGAGATGGTCTATAATCTCCGGCGGGGTCGGCTGGTCGGGGTCGCCGATGCCGAGGTCAATCAAATCGCGCCCTTCGGCAATAGCCTGAGCTTTGAGTTTTGCGATCTCGCCGAACAAATACGGCGGGATCAGGGATAATCGTTTGGCACGCTGCACGTTTCTAATACTCCTGACATACAAGCAGACTGTTTCTGCGCTTTGGGGTTATGGTTCGACGCGAAGGCGCGGTTCCCCTGCGTAAATTTAAGGGATGGATCAAGCAAAGAGTAAGCCGAGTAGTTGAAAACTACGCGCTAGGGAAAGCACTCTGCGAGTGAAAGAAGGGTCAGCCGGCTTTGTCTGCCGTCCGCAGGACGCCTCACCTAGCGCGTAGTTTTCAACTACTCGTCTATTCTCACCTGTCGCCTTTAATACCCCCGTGCGATGTCCACGACGCTTTCCAGTGGTTCCCCGGACGCAAACCGGCGCAGGTTGTCTAAAAACAGCATTTTCTGGCGCTCGTGCAGGCCGGCGGTCCAGCCGGGTGAATTGTGCGGCGCGATGTGAACATTCGGCAGATCCCAGAGCGGACTGTCTTCCGGCAGCGGTTCCTGCGCGAACACGTCCAGACACGCCCCGGCGATTTTCTCGCCTCGCAGTGCGGCTATCAGCGCCGGCTCGTCCACTAGTCCGCCTCGCGCGATATTGATAAGCCACGCCGCCGGCCTCATTTGAGCGATCTGCGCCGGCCCGAGCAGGGCTTTTGTTTCACCCGTGAGCGCGGCAGCAAGAACAACGTAATCGCTTTCCGTCAGCAGGCGCGAAAGGCCGTCCGGCCCGGTCAGCGTTTCGTCTATGTTCGGGCTGGAAGCCTGAGTGCGGCGGAAGCCGAGTGTTTTCATCCCAAAGGCTTTGGAGCGGGCGGCGATGCCCTGTCCAATCGGGCCGAGGCCGATAATCCCGACGGTCCGCCCGTACAGCTCCTGCTGAACCACCGACTCCCAGCGGTGCGCCTTTTGAGAAGCCATCAGTTCCGGCAGGCGGCGGGCCACCAGCAGCATCCAGGCCATTACGAACTCAGAGATGGCGATTTCGAACGCCGGGCCGGAGTCCGCGACGACTAAATCGGGCTTGTCTTTGACGGCAGGGGTCAGCACATGGTCAACGCCCGCGCTTGCCGTATGCAGCCAGCGGACCTTCGGTCCTCCGGTGACAAGCGGCGCATAGCGCTTGCCGGCCACCCAGCGCAGTACCCCTTCCGCCTTCTGCCAGGTATCAGGAAGCGGCCCATCTTCCGGGTACGGCAGCAGTGAAACGCTCGGCGCAGCGATGCTTGCAGGGCCGAGAAGCTCTTCGCAGATGTGTTCAGGAACGAGTATGATCATGGGATAATCATACCCATGATTGACACAGCAACCTAGATCGGTTATAATGCGTCAGTATCATGGCCCAAGTCACTGTCTACACTCAGCCCGGCTGCCACCTTTGCGAACAAGCAGCCCGAGTACTGGCCCGGCTTCAAGCGGAAACGCCGTTCACGCTGAAAGAAGTCAACATTCAGGGTAACCCGGCGCTGCTGGCCGAGTATGGGGAACAAATTCCCGTTGTGCTGCTGAACGGTGAGTTTTTGTTTGAGTACGCAGTGGATGAAGACCAGTTACGCGAGAAACTTAAGGAGGTAAATTAATTATGCGTGTCCGTGCCAAAGAACTGCGCCGTACCCGGAAGCGAACCGAAGAGCGCCATAAAGCCCGCCATCAAGCGGAAGTCAAAGCCGCCCCTAAGAAGAAATAAGTCTGAACTCTGGAGTAACCGCAATGGAAATCTCTCAGGTCGAAAAAATGCGGGGAATGACGCATGCCGATGAGCGTCTTTCCCCGCGCGAAGTGGAACTCATCAAATACCGCGACAACCGCACACCGCTGATAGTCACGCTGCTGAGCGGCGAAACAATGGAAGGCGCAATTCGGTGGCATGACCATCTGGCCGTGCGCCTTGTGCAGGCGGATCGCAGCGAAGTGACGATCTATCTGCACGCGATTTCTCATTACCGCCCCTGCCTCTGAACTCTTTTCCCGTTTTACTACCCATCAATAAGTAATCAACCGCCCCCCTCTTCAGTGTCAAGAAGAGACGGAGCGGTTTTTGCACGAGAAGCGCTGAACTACTGGCCGGCCGCGCCGGTTGGCCCGTTGATTTGGATGTAGCCAAGCGCTTCTTTGACATGATTGACATGGTCAACAAAGCGGCGCTTATCTTCGCGGCCCGCCATTTCCAAAACCGTCAGGCGGTTAGTCAGCGTCATCACCTGGCTTTGCAGGGTGACCGCGCTTGTTTGCAGCCCCGCTGAGTATTCTTCCAGGGCCGTGACTTCGCTGGTCAGTGTCGAGATATAGCCGCGCAGCGTCATCAATTCGCTTTTCAGCACAAGCGACTGGCCGCGAAGCGCTGTGATGTCCGCTTCCGCTTGTTCAAGTTTGCTGGTCAGCTCTTGGTTTGGTTCTTCTTCCACTAGCACTGAGGCGGCACGAAAACCGGTTTTCGGCAGTACGGCGTCCGCCGGCACAGCTTCGTCGAACTTTTCACCGCACTGAGGACAAGCAAAGACGCCTCCCGGAAGCGCGGCGCTGCATTGGTCACATTCGTAGACCATCAACTTCTCCAATTAGGTGTTACCTGTAGCGGGGCACAATTTCGCCCCACCCCTGAATCATACCCATCTTAAAGACAAGTTGTTACCATGTAAGACTATTTTGATGAAAAGTTGATACACGGTTGGTAAAGAAGAGTGATTCTGCCCTGCCGTCACGAAAGAACAGCAGAAGAAAGAATAACAGCAGGAGAAGGCGAAGAGAAAGAAGTGGAGGCGCCGAGCAGAATCGAACTGCTGCATAAAGGTTTTGCAG
>CAXSZN010000093.1:0-11854 GCA_964241935.1 uncultured Armatimonadales bacterium | reverse complement strand
CGAGGTACCGGATACGCTGGCGCCGGATGGGGCGGAGATACGGGTTTTGCTGGATCGTCCCCAGGGCGCAGAGCGCCTGAGTCTGGCGGAAGCGCTGGTCAAACCGGGGGAACGGACGGCCTGCGTTTCGCACCAGACCATTGAAGAGTTCTGGTATATTCTGAAAGGGCAGGGCCGGTTCCATCGCTTCTCGCCCGACGGCGAAGAAGAGCAGACGGCGGAAGTCGCGCCCGGCGACGCGCTGCTGATCCCAACCGGCTACCGGTTTTATGTGGAGAACACGGGACAAGAAGACTTAATTTTTTTGTGTATGGGAACGCCTCCGTGGCCTGGCCCGGATGAAGCGATTGTGTGGGAGGATAAACAGACCGAATGACAATTGATACCGAGTATATGACGGAGTTTCTGGTAGGCCTCTTGAACACGCCTAGCCCGACCGGGGATACGGACAAGGCGGTTGCCTATACCGAAGCCGCAACGCAGGCGCTGGGGCTGGAAACGCGGCGGACGCGCAAGGGGGCTTTGCTGGCAACGCTTGCGGGGGCGTCGGACACGGAGCCTCGCGCAGTGACGGCGCATCTGGATACGCTGGGGGCGATGGTCAAGGACATCAAGCCCAACGGGCGGCTGACGCTCTCGCAGATCGGCGGATATGCGTGGAACGCGATTGAAGGCGAGGGAGTCACCATTGCCACGGAAGCGCAGGGAACATACCGGGGAAGCGTCCAGCTTACCAAAGCGTCGTCGCATGTGCATGGCGGGGCGGTGAACGAGACCAAGCGCGAGGCGGGGACGCTGGAAGTGCGGCTTGACGCCCGGACCGTCAGCGCCGCAGAAACAAAAGCGCTGGGAATTGCGGTCGGCGATTTTGTCTATCTGGACCCGCGCGTCGAAGTGGTCAACGGCTTTATCCGCTCCCGGCATTTGGATGACAAAGCGGCTGTCGCGTGCATTCTTGCAGCGGTCAAGGTGCTTGGGGAGAGCGGCCAGAAGCCGGCGCAGACCACGACGATTTTTATCAGCAACTATGAGGAAGTCGGACACGGCGCGGCGGGCGGGTTTCCTTCCGACATCACCGAACTGCTTACGGTAGACATGGCGGCGATTGGGGACGGGCAAAACTCGGATGAGTTCCACTGCACGCTCTGCGTCAAAGACAGCGGCGGGCCGTACCATATCGGCTTTAATCGCCGGCTGCGCCACTTGGCGTCGGAGAACGGCTTAGACCTAAAGACTGATATTTATCCCTACTACGGCTCCGACGGCGAGGCATTGTGGCGGGCTGGGGCGGATGTGCAGGTCGCGCTGATTGGGCCGGGCGTGGATGCGTCGCATTCGTATGAGCGGACGCATTTGGACGCTCTGGTAGACACGGCGCGGCTTATTGGGTACTATTTGCTGGCAGAGTGAAGCATTGAAGGAGACACACGATGGCAGATCTATTTGAATACAAGATTATTGTGAGCGATGCGGACGACGAGACCGATGAAGACACGCTGAACCAGCACGGCGGGCAGGGCTGGGAGCTGGTCAATGCCGTGGCGGATGTCCGGGCCAATGACGATGCCGAAGACGGCGCGGAAGATGAGAATGTCCCGGTAACGGTCTTCTACTTCAAGCGGCGCAAAGACTAACAGGGGACTAAAATCTTGGCTATTCTGGTTGACAAAAATACCAAAGTGCTGGTTCAAGGCATCACCGGGCGCGAAGGCGAGTTCCATACGACCCAGATGATCGCCTACGGGACGCAGGTGGTCGGCGGCGTCACGCCCGGCAAAGGCGGCCTGACCGTGCAGGGCGTTCCCGTGTTTGACACTGTGTCCGAAGCCAAAAACGCCACCGGCGCGGATGCGACCTGCATCTTTGTCCCGGCGCGGGGCGCGGCGGACGGCATCATGGAAGCGGTGGATGCCGGCATTGACTTCATTGTCTGCATCACCGAAGGCATCCCGATTGAAGACGAGATCAAGGCCGTCAATGTCGTCAAGTATTCTAAGTCGCGTCTGCTTGGCCCGAACTGCCCCGGTATTCTGACTGTCGGCGGCGCGAAGATCGGCATTATCCCCGCGTCCATGTTCATGCCGGGTCCTATCGGCATCGTCTCCCGCTCCGGCACTCTCACTTACGAGTCGGTAGACGCCCTCACCCGCGCGGGCCTCGGCCAGACAACCTGCGTCGGTGTCGGCGGCGACCCCATGCCCGGCACACGCTTTATTGACGTTCTGCCGCTGTTTGAGGCCGACCCGGAAACCAAAGCCGTCGTCATGTGCGGCGAAGTCGGCGGCTCCGACGAAGAAATCGCCGCCGAGTACATCAAGACCATGACCAAGCCCGTTATCGGCTTCATCGCGGGATTGACTGCACCTCCCGGCAAGCGCATGGGCCACGCCGGCGCGATCATCTCCGGCACCTCCGGCAGCCCGCAGGCCAAAGTAGAAGCCCTGCGCTCGGCGGGCGTCCGCATCGCCGAAAGCACCGCCGATATTCCGGGTCTCGTCAAGTCGGCGCTGGGGATGTGACCCTTCGCGAGCGTGAGGATCAAATACGGCACCTGCTGATTGAAACTGATGCAGCTTGGAATGCTGAAGGCGAGGAAGTGCTGACAAAATCGGGTGATAAGCGGCGCATCATCTTCACGGATGAAGAAATCGTTTTGTTGCGTGGAACGATATTCACCCACAATCATCCGGGCGGCCTCGCATTTTCGGATGATGACCCACGCTCGCTCGGAAACTCTTTTTCACTGGCAGATATACGTCTTGCTTGCGACACGGCTTTAACGGAGATACGAGCGGTGACGCCAAAACTGCGATTTTCGTTAAAGCCGCCGTCGGCAGGCTGGGATAGCGAATACTGGCAGCAAGTTTTGGAACCAATTTATTCCAAACATAAATCAGGGGTAACGCGGGAGCTGCTGGCTGCGATTGAAACAGGAAAATTGTCCGAACCCGTCGCGGAATCGCTTCACTTCCATGAGATTTGCCTGCGCGTGGCGGCAGAAGCCAGCCTGGACTACCAACGAGAGGAAAACTGAATGGCATATATACTAGACGACACGGAAGTCAATACTCCGGTCTATGCATCTTTGCTGCGGCCTGCGCGTCTGCGTAAGCCCCGGCGGTCTGTCCTCGCAATGCGGGTCAAACGGCTGGAAGCAACTGTTCAACTGCCCACGGACATAGTCACATCTCAGAAAGCCGCTCCGCCACCAAGGTCATATAGAGGAATCAAGGTGCGCCCCCGTCTGTTTCTGACTCAGCCAAGCCATGTGCCAGAGGGACAAATAATTTCGCGGCTTGAGCAAAATCCACAAGTAACTAGAGAGATCGTTGAGATTATCAAAACTGAATATGCGACTGTCGGGTTAAAACCGTTTAAAGGCAAATCTACCAAGAAGAAGCCTCTTGTCATCAAATAATACTTCAGGCGAATAGTCGAGCGAACTTTCTTATTGGTTGCTCTTGTACAGTCTGGGAGGGTAGCGACTGTAGCCAAAGTAGACGCCCTGCGTAATGCCGGCGTCCGCATCGCCGAAAGCACCGCCGACATTCCTGGCCTAGTGAAACAGGCTTTGGGCATGTGAGAGAAGCCATTGACGGAACGCGACAAACATTGTTGCCGGGTTTGCGGGTTTTACTACGCTGACTATTTGCCTTATGGCGAAAGCGGCGACTTGCCTTCCCATGACATCTGCGACTGTTGCGGCGCTGAATGGGGCTACGAGGACTGTCAGCCTTCAGCCGCTAAGAAGTATCGGCAAGTCTGGCTTGAGAGCGGCGCTCGGTGGTTCGACCCAAAGCAGAAGCCGACGGATTGGAACCTGGAAACGCAGTTGCTTGATGTTCCTAGCGCTTATGCTTGAAACTCCCAGAAAAGCCCGCACGGTCAACTGTGCGGGCTTCTGCTTTTGCGGAGCGATTATCTACTATGCCGTCTCCTCAGAAAGAACAGATTCAGGCCCTTCTTGCGCCTAGCGGGCTGACACTGCGGCAATCTAGCAAGACTCAGAACGGCCTGTCTGGTTCTGTCTTCGTCTTGGAAACGGATCAAGGCGACTTCATCCTCAAAATCTCCCAAGACCCGGCAGAAGATTGGAAGCCTGTCAAAGAGCGCCTCGTTTATGACCTCCTCCGAAATCAGGGTATTCCTACGCCCCACGTGCTAGTCGCTGATTGCTCCCGCCGTTTCGTTCCCTTTGCCTACATCCTTGCCGAGCGCCTTCCTGGCGTAACACTTACTCAAGCTTACCCTGATTTATCTGACGCCGAGAAGTGTGGCATCTACCGGCAGCTTGGCGATCTGCTGGGCCGGATGCACTCGCTGACGTTTGACCAATTTGGCGATGTCGCGGAGCGGGGCGGAGAAGTCATTGCCGGGCCGGCACACGAGCTTGCAGAGGACGCGGAGGGCAGAAGCATTGGCCCGTTCGCCACTTGGCGCGAGATGCACCGGGAGATCGTGCGCGGGCGGCTATCGTTTTTGTCCCGCACCGAGTTTCACGATTTGATCGGACCCATCGATGCTTGGTTCAACCGCCACGACAATTTACTGGATTATCCAATCACGTCCCGGCTGCTGCACATGGACTTGCACCGGAGCAATATTCTGGTCGCAAACGGTAAGATTACAGGCGTTGTTGATGTGGAAGAAGCGGTCATCGGCCATAACGAGTATGATTTGATGCGGACGGAGCTTGCACATTTTGGCGACAGCGAAGCCGCATGGCGAGAGCCATTCTTCGAGGGCTACAACGTCCATATCACGCACGACGCAGGCTACGAGGGCCGCAGGCCATTTTATGAGATGTCGAGGGCGCTTGTTGGGCTGAGATGCCTTGTTGTCTTTGGAAGCTCTGACCTCAAAGAAGAAACGCACCGGGCCAGAACCCGCATTCACGAGCTATTAGCCTTGTGCAGCTTGGAATGATGGCGGCTGTAGCCGAAGTAGATGATGAAGCCGAGGAGCAGCCAGACGACCAGCCGTATCTGCGTGGAAAACGGCAGGCCGGAAATGAGATACAGGCAGGACAAAATTCCCAAAATCGGCACGGCGGGCAGGCCTGGGCAGCGGAATGGACGCTCTAAATCAGGCTGAGTTCGGCGCAGGTACAGCACGCCGGCGCAGACGAGAATAAATGCGAAGAGGGTGCCGACACTGACCAGCTTGCCGAGCAGGGCCAGCGGGACGAACGCGGCAATCAAGCTCACGAGGACGCCGAGAAGCCAGGTCGCGACGGATGGCGTATGGAAGCGCGGGCTGAGGCGGCTGAAAATGCCCGGCAGCAGGCCGTCGCTCGCCATCGTGTAGAAGATGCGCGTCTGCCCGTACAGCAGCACCAGCATGACCGAGCTTAATCCGGCGATGACGCCGACTTTCACAAGTTCCGTCAGCCAGCGCAGGCCTATCGCCCCGACGCCGACGGAGATAGGATCATCAACATTCAAGGTTTTGTAGGAAACCAACCCGGTCAGTGTCCCAGCTACCAGAATATACAGCACGGTGCAGACGGCGAGCGACCCCAGAATTCCAATCGGCATGTCTTTTTGGGGGTTCTTCGCTTCCTGCGCCGCGCACGATACCGCATCAAAGCCGATATACGCAAAGAAGATGACGCCCGCGCCGCGCAGAACGCCGCTGAGGCCGTACTGTCCAAAATGTCCGGTGTTTGCCGGCAAAAACGGATGCCAGTTCGCTGGGTGCAGATGGAACGCGCCGAACCCGAGAAACGCCGCAATGACAGTCAGCTTGACAGCGACGATGGCAGCATTGAAACGGGCGGACTCTTTTGTTCCAAAAGCTAAAAGCGCCGTCACTGCAAGTATCCCCACTAAGGCCGGCCAGTTGAAGCCGTGGACGACCGGCAGGTGAACGCCGCAGTCATTGAGAAAGCTGGTAACATAGCCTGACCAGCCGACGGCGACCGTTGCGGAGCCGACTGCATATTCCAAAATCAGGTCCCAGCCTATGATCCACGCGACCAGCTCTCCCAGCGTTGCATAGGAATAAGTGTAGGCACTGCCGGCGATGGGGATCAGCGCCGCAAACTCGGCATAGCAAAGGCCGGCGAACGCACAGGCGATGCCGCCTAAGATGAACGAAAAGACAATCGCCGGGCCGGCATACTGCGCTGCCGCCTGGCCGGTTAAGACAAAGATGCCGGCGCCGACAATCGCCCCAATGCCGAGCGCGAGCAGCCGGCCCGGCCCGAGGCTGCGTTTCAGCGTCGCCTCGCCGGTGTCTTCCGCCTGCAAGTCTTCCATGCTCTTCTTCGCCCAGTATTGCTTCGTTTCCATCAGGTCTCCTCGGGTGTCCGGTTATTCTGCATTGCGCCCACAAACGCCCGCACGGCGGCGCGTCTTGCCTTTGATTTTTTGAGCAGCATTCCCGTCGGGCGGATAAAAGCGTCGGCAGCGGCGAATGGAACGGCTGCCAGCGTCCCGTCCCGCTGCTCCTGGCGCACGGTGTCTGCGGGCAGAACACTCACGCCGCTGCCGATCTCCACCAAGTTCTTAATTGTCTCAATGTTATCGAATGTTGAAACCACTTTGACCCGCGCTCCTGCCGCCCGCAGCCGTTCGTCCACCAGGCGCCGGGTCGGGATGTCGTCCGCAAAGCCGATAAATGTCAGGCCGTCAAGCTGCTTCAGCGTCACTTCAACTTCTGCCGCAAGCGGATGCTCGGGAGCGCAGACCAGCACCATTTCTTCTTCGGCAAACGCAGCAACTTCCAAGCCGCGCTTGGCCGAGGGACAAGCGACAATGCCGACATCTACCGCTCCGCCTGCCACATCTTTATAGATTTGATCGGTCTGCTGATACTCCAAATGGACATTCACGCGCGGGTGGGCCGCGAGAAACGGCTTAAGGCGCGGCGGCAGCGCATGGAGACCGACGGAGTAGACTGTCGCCACTCGCACCGTTCCGGCGGCTTCGTCGGATAACTCCCGTATCTCGGCATCCAGCGCTCTTGCTCCGAGCAGCAGCGCTTTCGCCCCTGTGTACAGCGCTTGCCCGGCGACTGTCGCCGTCACCCGCCCGCGTCCCTGCCCCCGGTCAATGAGCGTCTGCCCGTACTCTGTTTCCAGTGCCCGGAGGCGCTGGCTGACGGCGGACTGGGACACAAAGTTCTTTTCGGCTGTCCGCGAAAAGCTGCCGGTTTCCACCAGATCCGAAAAGAGTTGCAGGCTGTCTAGGTTAAGCATAATACAAAAAGAAGAACGGGCAAAGAAGCACAGGCAACAAACGCGAGGGTGTGAATGCCCTCGTCAGCTTCTGCCCTCGTACCGCAGCTCTGATTAAATAATCTTATAATACCCGCAAAAACAATTAATTTTACTTTGCTCAACCGAGCGGGTATACTTGGGTGTCACATATTCGTGAAAGGATTTTCTATGGCTGTTGCAATTCCCAAAGAAGCTGAAAACAAAGCAGAGAACTCCGGCAAGCGGGGCCGCTTACATGACCCCTATATCTGGCACCGGCTTCACTCGGCGTCGGGCATCTTTCCCATCGGTTTCTTTCTCCTTCAGCATCTTCTGGCAAACTCTTATGCCCTGCGCGGGCCGGGCGCGTACAACGCCGTCATCCGCGTTTACGGCGGCTTGCCATTCGTTGCCGTGCTGGAAGTCGTCCTGATTTACATTCCGCTCCTGTATCACTCGATTTACGGCATCTGGATCTCGATGTACGGACAGGCGAACCTGACCAAGTACGCTTACGGGCGCAACTGGATGTACTTTTTGCAGCGGGCCAGCGGGCTGGTCGCGCTGGTTTATATCAGCGTCCATGTTTGGGATACCAGTATCCACAAGTATATCGCGCTGTGGCACGGCAATCCGAACCCGGAAACGGCCATCAGCTACCTCGCAATGTCGCATCAGATGGCGAACCCGTGGCTGTTCTGGCTGCAAGCTGTCGGCATTGTCGCAACTGTATTCCACTTCACCAACGGCCTGTGGAACTTCTGTATCCGCTGGGGCATCACGATTTCGGCTCACGCGCAGCGCATGAACCAGTATGTCTGCTGGGGCCTGTTCTTTGTATTCGCCGGCATGGGCCTGTGGACCATTGCTCACCTGCGGGCGGACGGATTGAAGCACATCGCGTCGGCATCGCCCATAGTTGCCGTTACCCAGCACTAGCAGCTTCGCTGCATTCAATTTAGGAGATCCTTTTGCGTAAACTGCTTACACTCGCTCTGCTTTTCATGCTCGCGCTTGCCGTGCGGCCTTCGCCCGCAGCCTCGGCTGCACCTGCGGCTTCGCCGACACAGCTCACCTGGTACGGCCACGCGGCGTTCAAGCTGGTAACTCCCGCCGGGCATATTTTAATGATTGATCCGTGGATCACTAACCCCGCCAACAAGAACGGCGCCGCGGATTTGGCGGGCGTCACGAAAGCCGACCTCATTTTAATCACCCACGGCCACTTTGACCATGTCGGCGACTCTGTAGCGATTGCCAACACGACCGGCGCACAGCTTGTGTCCACTGCCGATCTCGGCACCGCGCTGGTCCAGTATGGTGGCTTCCCGAAAGCGCAAGCGGGCGAAGACACGCAGGGTAACTTCGGCGGCGAGCTGACCCTGCTCGGCGGGGATGTCAAGATTGCGTTCACCCCGGCAATCCATAGTTCGACAGTGACGCCGCCGCCGGGTACGCCCAACACCGACCAGCACTTTGGCGGCAACCCCGGCGGCTTCTTGATCTCGGTCACGAACGGCCCGGTGATTTATGTCACCGGCGACACCGACGAGTTCAGCGACATGGCGCTCATTCCGAAGCTGCACAAAGTTGACGTGATGCTCTGCTGCATCGGCGACCATTACACGATGGGGCCAACCCGCGCTGCCGACGCTGTTAAAATGATCAATCCAAAAGTCGTCATCCCTGAGCATTACGGCACGTTCCCGGCCCTGACCGGCACCCCGGCAGCCTTCGGCGCGGCCCTGAAAGCTGTCAAGTCCAAAGCAACGCTGACCGTGATGAGTGTGGACCAAACGATCAGCTTATAGGGAACCACTCTTATGGCGCTCGCTCGGCAGTATGTGGAACAAGACCGCTACACGGAAGATCAGTATCTCGCTTGGGAAGAAGACGCGGTCGAAAAGTCTGAGTATGTAGACGGCGAAATCCGCGCCATGTCCGGTGGATCGATGCCTCATGCGTCCATCCCCATCAACATCGGCGGCGAGCTGAGGTCAGCTCTGCGCGGGCGCGGCTGCCGCGTTCTGTCCTCGGATATGAACGTCTGGGCGGCAGGAGCGCTCTATTACCCGGACTTGTCCGTCGTCTGTGGCCCCGTTACCTACCGCAACGGCAACAAGCATGTCATCACCAATCCGATTGTGGTTGTTGAAGTCTTGTCGCCTAGCACCGAGCCGAAAGACCGGGGCGAGAAGTTCCTACGCTATCAGCAGATTGAAACGCTGCGCTCATACTTGCTCGTCAGCCAGACTGAGCCGCGTGTGGAACTGTTTGAGCGGGGCGAAAACGGCCACTGGGATTACAGCATGGCTGCCGGCATCGAGAACATAATTGTTATTCCGTCGCTTGGCGTGACTTTGGCCCTGTCGGAGATTTACGACCAGGTAGAGTTTGGAGACGCGGAATGAAGCGTGGAACTAAAGTTCTACGCTGTGGGGCGCAGACGCCGAATGACCGCCTGCGCGGGCATCAAACTTATCTAAAATCTTCGCCCGCGCAGGCGGGAGCTTGCACTTTTAAAGCATGGGGGTTCAGCCCCGTGTTCTCGAACGACAGATTTGCGAAAACGAACTTGTAGGAACTGGTAGTCTTTGAGGACTGTTAATAGGTAAAGAGGCAAAACTATGGCGACAGTAGCAAGCAATTTGAAGCCGAAGGTCATCGTCGTTGGCGGCGGGCTGGCCGGGCTGATGACGACGATCAAGATTACGGAAGCGGATATTCCCGTGGATCTGTTCTCGTTTGTCCCCGTCAAGCGCAGCCACTCGGTCTGCGCTCAAGGCGGCATCAACGGCGCGGTCAACACCAAAGGCGAGGGCGACTCGGTTTACAAGCACCTCGACGACACGGTCTACGGCGGCGACTTTCTCGCCAACCAGCCGCCAATCAAGCATATGGCGGACAATGCGCCGGGCATTATCAACCTCTTGGACCGCATGGGGGTTATGTTTAACCGGACGCCCGAAGGATTGCTGGACTTCCGCAGGTTTGGCGGGACCCAGTACCACCGGACGGCCTACGCAGGCGCGACAACGGGGCAGCAGCTTTTGTATGCTTTAGATGAGCAGACGCGCCGGGCGGAAACCGAAGGCAAAGTCAAGAAGCATGAGTTTTGGGAGTTCTTAGGAGTCATTAAAGACGATGACGGCGTCTGCAAAGGCATTGTGGCCCAAGACCTGCGGACAATGGTGATTAAAGAGTTCAAGGCCGACGCGGTCGTGCTGGCGACCGGTGGCCCCGGCATTGTTTATAACCGCTCGACAAACTCGGTGATGAACACCGGCACCGCCGCGTCCGCCGTGTATCAGCAGGGCGCGAAGTACGCGAACGGCGAGTTTATTCAAGTGCATCCGACCGCAATTCCCGGCATGGACAAGCTGCGGCTGATGTCCGAGTCGGCACGCGGCGAAGGCGGGCGTGTCTGGGTTCCCCGGAAGCCCGGCGACGAGCGGCGCGGCGAGGACATCCCGGAAGCGGAGCGGTACTACTTCCTGGAAGAGCGCTACCCGGCCTACGGCAACCTGGTCCCCCGCGACATTGCAACCCGCGAGATTTTCTCGGTCTGCGTTGATGACAAGATGGGCGTCTACGGCCAGAACCAAGTTTACTTGGACTTGACCCACTTAGACAAGAAGCAGATTGACATCAAGCTCGGCGGCATTTTGGAGATTTACGAGAAGTTCATCGGCGAAGACCCGCGCACGACCCCGATGCGTATCTTCCCGGCTGTCCACTACTCGATGGGCGGGCTGTGGGTAGACTTCGCTAAAGACGAGACCACGGGCGGCCTGACTGAAGGCAATCCGCGCAACCAGCAGACGAGCATTCCGGGCCTGTTTGCGGTCGGCGAGGCAGAATACCAGTACCACGGCGCGAACAGATTAGGCGCGAATTCCCTGCTGTCGTGCCTGACCGGCGGCCAGCTTGCCGGCCCCGGCATCGTCAACTACGTCAAGCACCTGAAGAAGAGCGTGGACGATCTGCCGTCGTCGCTGTTTGAGAGCGCCCTGAAAGAGCAGACCCAAAAGTACGAAAAGCTGGCAGCGTCCACAGGAACCGAGAACCCGTACAAAATTCATGAAGAGCTGGGCGACACAATGACCGAGAACGTCACCGTCGTGCGCTACAATGACCGTCTGAAGGCCACGGATGCCAAGATTCAAGAGCTGATGGAGCGCGTCGAGCATGTGTCTATCGCGGACAGCTCCAACTGGACCAATCAGCTCATCCCGTTCACGCGGCAGCTTAAGAACATGCTGCACTTGTCCCGCGCCATCACGCTCGGCGCACTGGCCCGCGACGAATCGCGCGGCGCTCACTACAAGCCGGACTTCCCGAAGCGCGACGACGAGCGCTTTCTGAAAACGACCATCGCCGAGTGGTCCGCCGAAGGCCCGCGCCTCTCGTATGAAGCCGTGGACACATCGCTAATCAAGCCGCGCCTCCGCAACTATGCCGCCGAAGAAGACACGGCTGGCACGGCGACCCCGACCGCCGAAGCCGCCAAAGAAACATTGGTGGTTGACACGCACGGCAAAAACGGGAACGGCAACGGCAACGGAAATGGTCATCATGCCAACGGCAATGGAAACGGCGTCAACGGCAAGAACGGCATTCTGGCAATGGGGGCCGGCCTGACCGGAGCGGACA
>CAXSZN010000092.1:0-12369 GCA_964241935.1 uncultured Armatimonadales bacterium | reverse complement strand
AGAGTGCCGACCGTGAAGTCATCGCCGTCAATCCCGCCTACACCAGTCAAGACTGCTCGGTCTGCGGCTATCGCCCTGACGGGCAAGAAGGCCGCACGAAAAAGAAACTGTCTGACCGCTGGCACAACTGCCCGATGTGTACGGCTTCCTTAGACCGCGACACGAACGCGGCTGTCAACATCTTGAACCTCGCTTTGCGGGGAACAAGTCTCGATGGGATTACATCGAGTCAGGCTTGACCTGTAGAAGCCCCTGCCTTTAGGCATGGGGAGTAATCACTCTCAGTTTTTGTGGCTGAATGTTTGCCGCGCTTTCCTGACGGGTAGAGTGCTTGCATAACGGCCTCTGAAATGTATGGCAAGACAATCGGCAAAAAGCACACTTCAAAGGGGATAAATTACAAGTGGCACATCTATATGCTTCGTTCTCTGATGCCGCAATGGCGGAAAAGGCGGCAGGCGCATTGCTTGACTACGGTGTTCGGCAGGAAGACCTGAGCTTGGTCGCCAATGACCAGTATGGTCAGACGCGGGAATCTTACACGTCCCAAACGGCCGACCCGGCGTATGCCGTCGGCACAAACAGCGGCGCGTTCGGCTCGGAGACGACTTCGTCCGGCTACGCCGCCTCCGTCGGCGAGCCGCTGCTTGGGACCGATACGGCGGCCGGCCGCAATGTCGCCGTTTATGAAAATCCGTCAATGGGAGCCGGGATGGGCACAGCGACCGGGATGGGTTCGTCAATGATTGGTGATTTGAACCCGCTGGACCGGGGCGGGCCGGACTCTTATGCCGCGCAGGGGGATGTAGAGACCGCCGCGAAGCACGGCATCAGCACGACGACGCCGGAAGACGCCGGTGAAGGCGCTGTGAAGGGAACCGGCATCGGCCTCGGCGTCGGCATTTTGGCAAGCCTTGCGGCCCTAGCCGTACCCGGCGTCGGTCTTGTTTTAGGCGGCGGCGCATTGGCGGCGGCGCTTGGCGCGACGGCGCTGACTGCCGGCGCGGGTGCGATTGCCGGCGGCGCGACAGGGTACTTGAAGGAGCAGGGTGTTCCCGGCGATGTCGCCGAGCGTTATCACGGCGCAGTCGCAGGCGGCGGTGCAGTGCTTTCACTCAGCATTCCCTCGGGCAAAGTGGACCTGACCACTGCCGAAGGCATCCTGTCTAAATACGGCGCGGCGGACATGAACGCCTACTAAGAGGCCGCAAAAGTGTCTGTGGCAGATGCTTGACAAGAGGGCAGGGACGTGATAGAATAGGGGACGTGGAGAAATCCATGTCCCTTTTTCCCGTCAAATTGGATAAGATCATCTAAAAGAGTGAGGTCGCGTATGGCAGCCGGACCGCTTGTTGGCATTGACATTGGAACGCAGCAGATCAAGATCGCCGAGCTTCGCCCCGGCAAGACCGGGCTGGTCGTGTCCGCACTCGCGCTTGGTCCGACCCCGGTTGGGATCATCCAGAACAGCATCATTACCGACCCGGCTGCGATGGGCGCGGCCGTCAAGCAGCTGATGCGAAGCAGCGGCATCACGGCCAAAAAAGCGGTCGGCTGTATCGCCGGCCAGAATGCCGTCGTTATTCGTATTATCGAAGTGCCTCGCATGACCGATGCCGAGCTGAAAGAAACCATGAAATGGGAAGTCGAGCGCCATGTGCCGTTCGCTCCCAGCGAAACGGTTTTGGATTACCAGCCGCTGACCCCGCGCACCCCGGAAGCCGCCGCCGGCCCGAACATGGAAGTCTTGCTGGCAGTAGCGCAGCAGGACGCCGTTTCGAACTACTTGGACGTTTTGTTCGCGGCGGGCCTGGACCCGGTCGCCATTGATATTGAGCCGCTGGCAGTCGCGCGGGCCGTGCTGGACTTGTCCGGGGGACAGGCCGTTGTCCGGCCTCAGCCTTTGCCCGGCGAGTTCTCCTACGATCAAACGCCTGCCGAGACTGTTGCCGTCATCAACATCGGTGCAGCCAACACCGAGATCGCGATCTATCAGGGTGACCAGCTTGCCTTCCCGCGCTCTCTGCCGCTGGCGGGGGACAGCCTAACCCGCGCGATTGCCGAAGCGATGCAGTACACGCTGGAGCAGGCCGAGCGGGAAAAGCGCGAGTACGGCATGGTGCAGCTTGACCGCATGGCGGTTTATACCGGCACGGCCTACGACACCGAAGGCGGATACGAGACGCCGGAGTTCTCCGACGATCAGTTCAGCTTGGAAGACGCTCAGGACAACCCGTTTGACTTAAACGCGAACCTAGATGGTGACTTCGGCAGCGCTTTTTGCACCGGCACCCCAAGCGGCCCGCTGGGTGAGGGCGGCGCGGACGAGATGACCCGAACCCAGCCGATGTCCCGGCGCACCCTGAACCTGGCTCGTCCGGTCCGCAGCGACACCCCGCCGGCGTTCCTGCCGCCGACGGATGACACGTTTGGCCTGCCGATGGGCGGCGGAATGGATGAAAGCAAGCTGCGCGACGAGATCTTCGAGGCGATTGCCCCGGTGCTGCAGGAGCTGTCCGCCGAGATCCGGCGCTCGCTGGACTACTACCGCAGCCGGGGCGCACAGGTTTCGGTAGACCGTGTCCTGCTCGCCGGCGGCAGCGCCGGTTTGACTAACCTCGCGGCGTTTCTGCAAAACGAGCTGCAAACGCCGGTTTCAGTGGCAAACGCTTTGGAAGGCCTGACCGTGACTTCTAAGCACTACGATCCCGCATATCTGGCGACAATTGCCCCGGCGTTCACAATTGCAGTTGGCTTGGCTGCCCGCGATGCGGTGTTCGGCGCAAACCCGCTGCCGAAGAAGCCGAAGCCCGTCAAGGCTCCGAAAGCCGCAAAAGCCGCCGCAAGCTAAGAATCTCGTAAGCTGACGCCGACATTTGAGAAAATAATGCTCCGAATAGACCTGCTTCCGAAATATGTTCAGCAGCGCCGCCTGACTAGAAGGCTGGTGCCGCTTTTTCTTTTCATCTTCGCGCTTTTTGTCGCCGTGCCGCTTGCCCTATACTTCTACGAGAAAGGGCAGCTCGCGACGATCACGCAGCAGGCAAACGATGCCGTCACCGGCAAAGCCAAGACGGATGCGCTGAAATCGCAGGCAACCACAACAATCTCCCAGGTTGCGCCGATCCAGGCCAAGCTGCAGTTTGTCACAGACGGCGATGCGTATATGCGGAAGTGGGTGGCTTTGTATAATACACTGGCGGACACGACTCCAAAATCCAGCTTTATTTACACCGGCGCTTCCGTGTCGGGCACCACCATGTCCATTAAGGCCTATTCGCCGAGCGTGGAAGAAGTCGGCCGGTATCTGCAAGTGATGTACCATGAGCCGGACTTTGTGACCGTTGCGGTGGACCGTATTCCGGCCTATCCT
Source organism: uncultured Armatimonadales bacterium (assembly GCA_964241935.1). GTDB lineage: Bacteria > Armatimonadota > Armatimonadia > Armatimonadales > Capsulimonadaceae > JANXMY01. Next base: position 8,996 of record CAXSZN010000092.1, on the reverse strand, counting down.
GAGAATGTCCGGCATCTTTACTTCCTGAACGGCGTCCTTGTCTTTGCAGACGGCGCGACCGGCAGCACAGGAGGAGGGCAGGCAGGAGGAGCGCAGGGCGGCTATTCTGGCGGCCAGGGCGGTTATCCCGGTGGGCCGGGCGGGTTCTCCGGTGGAGGCGGTCAGAACGGCGCGGCGGCTTCCGGTGCGCCGGCGAACTACACGCCGGACGCGCTTGGACCCAATGGCCCGTCGAACCTGCCGCCCGGCGTCGGCCCGCCTCCGCCTCAGCTTACCGGCGGTGTCGTGGCCGGTGGTGGGCCGCAGGGGCAAGGAAGCAATCCGCAGGGCCAGAATGGCGCCGCAGGAGGCTACAGCGAGCGGTTCCTGCAGGTTGCGGGTAAGGGCATCAGTCCTTTTGCTTCGCCTGCCATCCGTGACCAAATCCTGGCAAAGAAGCTGCGCCAGGTCGCTCAAGTGACTGTCGCAAAAGGCTTTGATATCAATGTAACCGCGACACTGAAGCAGGCCCTGACGCCGCCGTCCCTGCCCGGTGCCGCTCCGGCAGGCGGACCAGGCGGCCCTGGTGGTCCCGGCGGCTTTCCAGGCGGCCCCGGCGGCCGCGGCGGGCCTCCTCCCGGCATGGGCAGCCCGCCGCCTGGTGCGGGCGGGCCGCCGCGATAAGCGTGCTGCCGGCTAAGATCCGGCCTGAGCACCAAAGAGAACTTCATGAAACTTAACCGTATCAGCCCCTGGGTTATCGCCGGAGTCGGAACCGCTTTAAGCTTGATCGCCGCTGCTGGCATCTACTTTTTGCTGATCAGTCCGACCCTCGCCGCCATAACTGCCCAGAACGGCATTTACAGCACGAACTACCCCGACAGCACGCCGGCGGCGCAGAACAGCGCGCAGAAAGCGCTTCAAGCTGCAAAGGCCCAGGTCCAGCAGGTCAAGTTTCAGTGGGCTGTTAAATCCGCGGCGAAAATGCCGCGCTATGATGTCAGTGATCGCAGCCTCGCACTTCGTCAAATCACTTACGAGCTGACTCATGTTTTAGGACCGGACTTGCAGCATCAGCTTAACGCGACGCCGGGGGTAAGATCAACGACCCAGATTGTGCTGCCGGCACCGCCGCTTAGTCCCAACGACATCTCGGCTGCGCCTGTCGTCATTCCCCTTGGGACAATCACGGTTACCGGGGACTTTCGGCACATTCTGGCACATTTTTATGAGTGGCAGGACTTCAACCGCCTGGTGATCGCCGACAATCTTGCGTTCACTGGAAGCAGCCCGTACATGACTGCGACTTATACGGCCACCCTGTACATCTTTCCGCAGAATGATGACAAGCTAGGACCGATCATTCCGCAGGCCGGCGGCGGGGCAGCAGCGCCCGGTGGTGGTCCCGGCGGTCCTGGCGGTTACCCCGGCGGTCCGGGCGGGCCTCCGCCCGGCATGGGCAGTCCGCCTCCAGGCGCCCGCGCCTAGCGTCAGTGTTTGAGGGAAGGATCTCTGCATGCAAGAGTGGCTGAAAGACAAAAAAAACCTGCCGATAGTTGTGGCGCTGGCGATCTTCTTTTTGGCGGGCGCGGGCGGATTGATTGCCCTGGAGCTTGGCCTGTTCAATCCGGGAACTTCGGCCGCGCCGCCGGCCCAAGCCCAGCAAAGCATTCCCAGCGGTCCTCCCGGTGCGGGTGGTCCCCCCGGCGGTGCGGCTGCTCCTGCGGGCGGCGGCAGGCCAGGCATTCCCGCAGGAATGCCTCAGGGCGGTGCAGGAATGCCTCGGGGCGGCGGGGAAATGCCTCGGGGCGGTGCGCCCCTGGTCGCCGCTGCCGCTGCCGCTCCGAAATCTGATGTCGTTAATCCGCTCGTGGGGCCGGATCCCTTCAAAATCCCCGGAGGCGCACAGAAGCTCGCGTTGCAGAATGCCAAGCTGGCTCCGCCCAAGCCTGCCCTGCGGACTGTAATCGGGCCGCTGGACTTGTTCCAAATCCATGCGCCGACACCCACGCTTGTTTCCGGGCCGGTGACGCCCTCAGCGAACCTTGCCGCAAACTACCGGCTGTCAGGAGTAATTCAGGGAAGCGACGGCATCAACGCGATCATAGAAGTCGGCGGGCAGTCTCAATCGGTCAAGCCCGGCGACTCGCTGCCGGACGGCACTCAGGTTCAAAACATTCAGGCGACCAGCATTACACTTCGAAGCCCCGAAGGCAGCGTGTTTAACCTGCCTCTTTCTGCCGGCACCCCGGACCAGGGAGGAGCGGCACCCTTCAACGGGCCGCCGCAGTACAATCCAGGCGGGTTCGGCGGCCCGCCGCAGTATCCAAACGGCTTCAATCCAAATGGCTTCAATCCAAACGGGTAGCCTCAGAAACAGCACAAACAGCAAAAGTCGCGTGTCCAACAAACGACTTATTCAGAGACGATCAAGGGAAAACCTATGAACATCTTTACGCAAAAAAATGGCCTGCTTGCACTTGGAGCAGCGGCGCTTGCCGGTCTTTCTCTCGCTGCCTCGCCGGTCCGGGCGCAGGATGCCGGCGCTGCCGACAACGGCAAGCCGATTTCCCTGAACTTGATTCAGGTCCCGGTGCAGACGGCTTTGCGAACGCTCTTCAGCAGCGCGGGCATCCGCAACTATTCAATTGATCCGGGTGTGCAGGGGTACGCCAATATCAATGTCAGCGACGTGCCCTTCAGTTTGGCCCTGCGCCAGCTCCTGAACTCCGGCAACCCGCCGCTGGACTTCTCTCTGGTCAACGGTATTTACCAGATCAAGGTTGCCGCGCCGCCGGCGGCCCCGACAGTCAATGTCGCGCAGACTGCTGGCACCGACGGCACGACTCCTCCCGATGCGAACGCGCCGAAACGGCTTTACACCATCCCGATTGACAGCTACGATGCTTATCAGATTGCCCAGTTGGTCGGGCAGACCGGTATCATCTTCGTCGGCCCAAATTATCCCGGCGGCACTCAAAGCGGCGGCCAGGGCGGACAGCAGGGTCAAGGCGGCAACCGAGGCGGCGGGTTCGGGGGCGGCCTCGGCGGTGGTATCGGGGGCGGCAGTTCTCCTGTGACATCAATCGGCGGCGGCGGCTTTGGTGGTGGTATCGGCGGCGGCAGCTTTGGCGGCGGCGGCTTCGGCGGCGGCGGCTTTGGCGGCGGCGGCTTCGGCCGTTAGCCTGCTTTATTCGCCTGCTTTGTCCTCCGGCGCTTGCCGCGTGAACTCGCACCTGCACAAGACTGGCCCTTCCGCTGAGGGCCAGCCTTTTCCCTCATTCTGACGGCTCCTCACAGCGTTTCCCGCCCTGGCGTCACGCACCGCTTGATGCGGCAGCTTGCAGTACGCCGAGGCCGCATCTTTGCTCAAGTCTCGTGTTTTATTTCAGCTTCTCACTTTGTTCGGGAGGACATTTTCATGGTACATCAACGATCACGTGCACCGCGTCCAGGTGTCACGGCAGCCTGCGGCCTGCTGGCGCTGGGGCTTTCGGCGGTTTCCGCATCGGCGCAGAGCCTGCCGGACACCTCCGGCAAGACCGTCAGCCTGGATGTTGTCGGCGGCGATCTGCATTCCGTTGTCGGGATGCTGGAACAGCGGGCGCATGTGGAAGCGCTGGTGCGGGACGGTGACACGCCGTTCAAACCGGTCAATGTCCATTTAGAAGATGACAGCCTGGCAAAAGCGATGCGAACAATTGCGTTCAGCGCCGGGGCGCGAGTCAGCGTGAACAGCGACGGCATTTATGTCTTTGAGCCGGAGACGGACAGTGCGTCTCCGCAGGAGGCCGCTCCCGCTCAAACTCAGGAAGCATTCGACAACTCCGAAAGCAGCCCGGAGGCGCATTATGCGCCCGGCGACTTGCAGTACCGGACAATCACGCTGCAATATGCGGTTCCCTCGCAGATCCTCAAGCTGATGCACTGGGACCGGGACGTTGTGGATGTAGACGCCTTTAAGCCGATCCAGCCCCCGCAAAGCCGGCCCGATGTGTATTCTGTCGGCAGCAACTTGAACCCGCAGTCTTCTCAGCCCTCAAGTTCCAGCCTGCCTTACGGTTCTCCGGGCTACAGCGCACCCAGCTATAATGCGCCCTACCCAAGCGGCGGTTATCCTTCTGTCCCGATCGGAACCGGAAACGCCGGGCCAAGCGCTGCAAACTACGCGCAGCACCGCAGCGCGGATCCGGCTTCGCCGGAACAAGCAAACCAGTTCCCCGGCGGTGGTTTTGGCGGCGGTGGTTTTGGCGGCGGCGGCTTCGGTGGGGGCGGGGGCGGCTTCAACCAGAACCCGTTCCAGGCAGGGCAGGGAGGAAATCCTTTCGCGCCGCAGCCGGGACAGCCGGGCCGTCCCGGCGCTCAGGGGCAGCTTCCAACGGGAGTCGCCCGGATTTTCGCCCTGGAAGGAACGAATCGGCTTCTTTTGGAAGCTACGCCGGATGGCTACAATCTGGTCAAGCAGATTGTCAAAGCGCTGGATGTCGCCCCGCGCCAAGTGGAAGTCAAGGTCGAATTTGTCACAGCAAGCGTCACGGATGTGGATGCATTGGGCGTCAATTTTGATTTGGTGCCTTATCCCGGCTTGGAAGTCTCTTCCGGGCAGGGCAGCGGCAGCTTTGGCGGTGTGGTTACCGGAGTTCAGCCGACGTTTCTGCAGTATGCGACCGGCAACATTGCCGCCCAGCTTTTTCAGACTCTGACCCGCTCACGCGGCAAAGTCGTCGAAGCCCCGCTGATTACGACAACCAACAATGTCCAGGCGACCATCTCGGTTAACACGCAGATTCCTTTCTTTACCACAGGCGTCGTTTCCAACGGTGGCGTCGCCGGCGGCACGACCCAAACCAGCCAAGCCAACCTGCTGCAGCTCCAGACCAGCTTGTCCATTATTCCTCGGATCAATTCTGATGACACTGTCACAATGAACCTGGCTCCGACAATTTCAGATACAACAGGCCAGCCGTCAGTCGGCGGTATTCCTCCTTATGTGACGCAGTCTCTGACAACCCTGCGTACCGTTCGCAGCGGCGATACGATGGTGCTGGGCGGCCTGGTCCGCAAGCAGGAATCGTCTTCCAGCCAGCGCATCCCGATTTTGGCCGACATCCCGTACCTCGGCGGCCTGTTTCGCACCCGCAACAAGCAGATCAACGACCAGGAGCTGCTGATCTTTGTGACGCCGACAATCATCGCCGACACCAACGACAGCGCGACAGCAAACGCGAACGGCGGACAGGCCGAGACGGTCGTCCCGTAGTCTTAGAAAATTGCCCCCCGCCCCAATTCTGGGGAGCCTGACGAGAAAAAGAGAGCCTGCGGGTAAACGCGGTATTTCTTCTCTCTGCGGCTCCCCGGAATCGGGGCGGGGGGCTTTTTCAGGTATAATCGGCATTATGTTCCGATTTTTAACTGCCGGCGAGTCCCACGGCCCCGCTTTAACAACGATCGTTGAAGGTGTCCCTGCCGGGCTGCCGATCACCGCCGAACCGATCAACATCCAGCTTAAACGCCGCCAGGGCGGCTACGGGCGGGGCGCACGGCAGAAGATCGAGTCAGACACCGCCGAAATCCTCAGCGGCATCCGGTTCGGGCGGGCGCTGGGCAGCCCGATCACGCTGGTCGTCCGCAACCGGGACTGGGCCAATTGGACGACAAAGATGTCCATTGAGCCGCTGGCCGATGGCGAAGATGAAACCAAAGCCATCACCGTGCCCCGCCCCGGACATGCCGATTACGCCGGCATGATGAAGTACGGCACGGATGACCTGCGGAACATCTTGGAGCGGTCTTCGGCCCGGAACACCGCCACGCAGGTTGCCGTCGGCGCGGTTGCGCGTCTGCTGCTGTCCCACTTCGGCATTTCCATTGCGTCCCACGTCGTCAACATCGGCGGCGTCAAAGTCTCGGCAGAGAGTGTTGACCTGCGCTGTGTCGGCGAGCTGGCGGAAGAGAGTCCGGTTCGGGTCGCCGACAAAGACGCGGAAGCCCGGATCATTGCCGCCATTGACGACGCGAAATACCGGGGCGATACGCTGGGCGGCACGTTTGAAGTCGTTGCGCTTGGCCTGCCGGTCGGCCTCGGTTCCCATGTGCATTGGGACACCAAGATTGACGGCAAACTGGCCCAGGCGCTGATGTCCATTCAAGCCATTAAAGGGGTCGAAATCGGCATCGGCTTCGGCGCTGCCGACATCCCCGGCTCCCAGGTCCACGATGCGTTTTATTATGACTCGGCAACCAGCAGCGGCGAAGACGCCCGGTTCCGGCGCGGCACCAACAACGCTGGCGGCACCGAGGGCGGCATGACCAACGGCGAACCTTTGGTCGTCCGGGCTGTGATGAAGCCGATTGCCACGCTGATGAAGCAGCTCCCGTCCGTCAACTTATCCACCAAAGAAGGCGTTCCCGCGTTTGCCGAGCGCTCCGACGTTTGCGCTGTCCCCGCCGCCGCCGTCGTCGGTGAAGCCATGGTCGCCATTGTCCTGGCCCAATTGATGTGCGAAAAGTTCGGCGGCGACAGCCTCAGCGAGATGTCGGCCAACTACGCCCACTACCAGGGAACAGTCGCGGCGCGTACCACGCAGTAAATTCAGTACAAAGAGGAGGACGAACATGACCGTGACTTTAGAAATCCCATTTGAAATAGAAGCAGTCCTTGACGCGAAGGCCAAGCTGTTTGGCTTGGCCCTGCCTGACTATCTTTTGAGCGTTCTTGAAGCGAATGTGGATGAAGAATATTCGATGTCTGTTGAAGAGATCGCGAGCGTTCAGCAGGCTTTGGCAGAAGGCGACGCAGGGGACAAAGGAATGCTGCTGGAAGACTTCCGGGCTGAGATGGACGCAAGAATAAAGGGCTTGAAGCAGAGTCGGCTGGAAGTCGCTGCATGAGTGAAGAGGCTCACAGCTACCCTATCCGTGTCCGGCCGGCAGCTCGGAGAGACATTCAAGATGCCTATAACCGGCTCGCGGAGTTCCCCGGCGCTGAACTCGCGAACCGCTGGTATGACGGTCTCATAGAGCTTTTCGCTGAGTTAGCCACTTACCCAGATCGTTATGCTGCTGCCCGCGAGAGCAAGCTGTTTCGCAAAGACGTTCATGTTGTCCTGCATTCTTTAAGCTCACGCAGCGCCGTTTATCGTGTTCTGTACACGATTGAGGACGCGAATGATGACGCGCCTACAGTTCATATTCTCAGTGTTCGCCACGGCTCCCGCAAGCCGATGACGCGGGCGGAGGCGCGGGAGATTGACAAAGACGATGCCTAAACTGCTGCTGATCATTGCCACCGTGCTTGCTGTGTTTCTGCTCCTTGATCTCTGCATCGGCTGTCTGCTCCGTTTTATGCCTCACCGATGGGTTTTGACTGGCACTGTGTCATATCATGCTGAGATGATGCCGCTTTCCAAATGGGGGTTTTCATATTTTCCCGATCACAAATGCGATATGTCAACTGCTCGGATTGGATGCATCGGTGTTGTGAGTTATGCGAATCCAAGAGCAGTGTCCGGTTGCTTCTAGTTTGTTATGAACATCGTTTTAATGGTCTGCCATGTTTCGCGCACTCTCAGCGGAGAGCCGCTATGCCGCTGGTCCGTCGCTCCCCAAGACTAACCTCTCGAAAACACAGCGCCTGCCGATGATGCCCAGCAGGCGCTTTTCTACTTCTCCTGCACCTCACAGTATCCCGGCAGGATCGCCGCCTGCGCCCGCTGAAACTGCTTGTAAAGCTGCCCCCGCGTGACCCGCTCCCCCCGCTCCGCCTGCCACTGCCGGGCCATCTCCTCCCATGCAAACTCTTCCCCCGGCGTGGTGTGGGACAGCACGAATCGCAGGGCGTCCGCCTGCTTTTCGCTGGGGGAGTAACTGGCGTGATTTTTGCGGTGTTCACGCCAGGCATCTGCCAGCACTTCCGGTGTCACCCATGGTTGGACGGTGAGGTTTACGGGTCCCTGTGCCTTGAAATAACCGCCAGGGTATATCAGGTCGACACCAAACGTCTGCACTTCATACGCAGTTGCGATAATCGTGGGTTGCGCTGGAAAACGTCCTGTCACCAGCGCCTCCAGCATATCCCACAATGTGACCCTGTAAAATTGGCACATACAGTTGGCAAAGTCGAGCAAGTGACCAATCACGCTGTCAAAGTAGCCCTCCACATAGCGGCGCGACTCTGAAAAAAAGGGAGTTGGATCGGGCATCCCATCGGAGATTTCGTAATGCGAAATGTATGCCCGCTGCGTGGTATCCTGGCTGAAGAGAGACACAAGTTCTCGTTTATCCCATTCCACACTGAAGTGTGCTTTGGAACCATTCTTGGTTTTACTGGTCGGATCGAAAATCTGAACCTGAAAGCGGTGGATACTCTCTTCCCGCAAATGCAGCGGTGAGACATCGTGGTCAAGAAAGACACTCTTATCGTTCTGGTCTTTGATTGACAAAACCTTGCCACTTGCTTTCACAGGACAAAGACCCAGCCGCTCGTAATCTTTGAATCTTAACACTTTGGGCAGCGGCGAAGTGAGGAAGTCCCATGCTTCTGCCCGTGTCAATACTTCATCACCACAGACCTCCTTGCGAAGATTAACCGCAACATCATCGCCCTGCAATACCCAGGTAAAATATTCGGCCACAACTTGGCTGCCGACATCCTGCCTGAGCGTTTTGGGGCGCGGATGATCTGCCCCTGACTTCCTCTCGTCTGACTCGCTGAGTTTGTTCTGTTCCGACTGAGATGCTCGCCCAGCGGACCTCCCTGCCCAATGATTATTGAGGTCAAAAGTATTCTTCATGGCTATTCGCCGTAAGGTGCTAGCCAGCGCATCCATCGTCTCCTCTAAACTCGTCGAAGCCTCGTCCCAATCCCCGGTGAACTCTTCACGTTGGGCACACTCCATCACTCTCTGAACCGCCACCGCGACAGCGCTGTTTTCCCACAAGAATGCCGGCACGTTCTCCGCGCCTCCGTGCCGCCGCCGCCGGTTCATTTCTTTCTGCACGGCTTGCTCAATGCCTCC
>CAXSZN010000091.1:0-12428 GCA_964241935.1 uncultured Armatimonadales bacterium | reverse complement strand
AGAAACAGCAGGGCCGCGCCCCCGGCGAAGTTTGTCCGCGTGGACTGGCGCTTGCCTTGAATCAGCATGACACCGATGGCGCAGAGCAGCAGAGGAAACACCCACGCCCCGATGCCGACCGCCAGGCGCAGGCCCTCCACCAGCCAGCTTCCGAGCAGCCCGGCATGTCCCCGGTGCTGCACGACCAAACTGACGAACAGAATGAGGCCCAGTGCAACCAATCCCAAGCCATACATATCGTGCGCGAAGCGGTCATTTCGGCGCGGCGGGCGGGGCGGCGTCGTCCGCCGCGCCTGCGGCGGGCGCGGCTGACGCGCCGCCGGGCGTTCGGGGGGCGATTTAACGGCCATACAAAATAGTCTCCTACACACAACTCAACTGCACAGTACGAATGCACTATTATAACAGATTAGCGAACAAATGTCTTATCCGCGCCGGCTGGCTGCGGCGAAGTCTCCCGCCCTGAAGGACGGGTTGTGGTCGGTCTGGATACAGGGTATCATAAGCGCGTGATGCCGTCTCAACTGATTTCCCCGTTTTTGATTGCCCTCGCCGCGATGCTTTGGGGAAGCGATTTGCTGCTGCGCCCGAATGCCCTGAGCGCGGGCTGGTCCCCGGCGTGGGTGGTGCTAGGGGAGCATCTGCTGCTGACACTGCTGTTCCTGCCGACACTGTGGCGAGAGCGCCTGAAACTTGCGGCGCTGAACAAAACGCAGTGGGCATCGCTGCTGTTTGTAGCGTGGGGCGGCTCGGCGCTTGCCACCTGGCTGTATACCAAAGCCTTCACCCTGGACTTTTCGCAGGCATTAACCGTGGTGCTGCTGCAAAAAACGCAGCCGGTTGTGGCGATCCTGCTGGCGGGACTGCTGCTGGGCGAGCGGCGCGGGCCGATGTTCTGGGCGTGGGCGCTGGCGGCCTTTGCCGGGGCGTATCTGCTAATCCCGTTCCAAAAGCCGCCGTCGCTGGCGGACGTTCACGCGCATCAAGCGCTTCTCGCGCTGGGAGCGTCGGCGCTGTGGGGCGCGGCGACAGTGGCCGGCCGGTCTTTGACGACGGCTCTTTCGCCGAGCGGGCTGGCGGGAGCGCGGTTTGCGCTGGCCGTGCCGGCGCTGCTGGCGCTGACACTGGTTCCGACGGGAGCAACGTCCGCGCCGGCGCACACGATTCATTTTGCGGCGCTGTTTCTGCTGCTGATCGTGCTGCTGCCCGATCTTGCCGGCATGGTCTTGTATTACTTCGGCCTGCGCGGAACGCCGGCGTCTGTGGCGACCCTGGCGGAGCTATGTTATCCGCTGACGGCGCTGGCGATTGGGGTCTTTGTCCAGCACACGCAGGTCTTGCTAGGGCAGTGGCTTGGGCTGGCCCTGCTCGTTGTCGCCGTACTCGGCCTCGGGCAAAAGCCCGGCGTCGCGGTGGCCCGGCTGTCGAAATCTTCCGCGATTGGCGTCCGGGCGGGTATCATAGAGAAAAATTAGATCCCCTAGCCACCAATAATGGGGGAACATGATTTAGAATAGTCCTGCTGTTCCTGACTCCCCCATCATCGGGGGCTGGGGGGCAGTGCATTTACGAGGAGACACACAATGGCGACAGAATACAGTTTTGATGCGGTCTCAAAAGCGGACCCGCAGGAAGTCAAAAACGCGATCCAGCAGGCGCAGCGTGAGATTGAGACCCGGTTTGATTTCCGGGGCAGCGTCAGCGAGATTGACCACGACGGCAAAGAGAAAATCACGCTCACCTCAGACGACGAAGCCCGGCTGACGGCTTTGATTGACGTCCTGCAATCTAAGATGATCAAGCGGGGCGTGGACATCAAGTTTCTGGATTACGGCAAGCTGGAGCAGGCGTCCAAAGGCACCGTTCGCCAAGTTGTCACCGTCAAAACCGGCCTGCCGACAGAAACCGCGAAGAAGATCACGAAGCTGATCAAAGACAAGGGCCTCAAAGTCACGACGCAGATCCAAGACGAGCAGGTGCGGGTGACGGGCAAAAACAAGGACGATTTGCAGGAAGCCATGACAGTCATTAAGTCGGCTGACTTAGATGCACCGATCCAGTTTACGAACTACCGTTAGGATCACTGCTTGGATCCCTTCAAGATCATCGGCGGCGTGCTGGTCGCGCTTGGCTTCATCTTCCGCGCGATCAGCTTGGCCTACTTCAAGCAGCGGGCGAAAACGCTGCCGGAGACGCCGAAAGTGCGCCGTCAATTTGAGGGGCGCAAGCAGCGGGCGCTAATAATTGATGCTGCTTTCATCGTTTCGGGACTTTATCTGCTGCTGACGCACTGAGTAAAGACGCGATGACATGAATGTCCTCGACATGAATGTCCTCGCAGGGGGGGGCGCAGACGCCAAGCTGCCACCTGCGTGGCAGAAGATTTGTAACATCCCAAATTCTGCCGCTCGCCCTCCGGCCCTGCCAATGCAGCAGGTAGGGCCTTAGCGTCCGCGCTCCCCAGCGTGGGTGTTTACACCCTCGTTTCCTTCAGCGCCTTGCTTTATACCATCAGCCGGTGTATGATCCCCAAGCACCAGGCAATTTGTTCTTCGGTGATGGTCAGCGGCGGGACGAACTCTAAAACGCGGCCATCACCGGCGGGCAGCAAAATTAAGCCTTGACGCAATGCCACCGGAACGAGAGACAGCGCGAGCGGCGGCGAGGCCATTTCGACGCCCAGCATCAGGCCGCGCCCGCGCACGTCGGCGATCTTGCTCGGGAACGCAGCTTGCAGCTCTCGCAGGCCATCAATAAAGACTGCACCGAGTGTGACGGCGCGTTCCGGCAGGCGCTCTTCTTCCAGCACGGACAAGGCCGCAAGGCCGGCGGCGCAGGCAAGAGGATTGCCGAGAAACGTGCTGGTGTGGAGTGCTTCTCCAGTAGATTCGCCCCAGACGGACATCAGTTCTGCGGACGCGACGCAGGCCGAAAGCGGCAGGCCGCCGCCCATGGCCTTGCCGACGCAGAGGATGTCCGGGATGACGCCCTCGTGCTGGCAGGCGAACCATTCTCCGGTGCGGCCCCATCCTGTGAAGATTTCGTCCAAAATCAGCAGCGTGTCTGTTTTCGTGCAAAGCTGGCGCAGGCCAGACAGCCAGCCTTCCCGCGGAACATTGATGCCGCCGCGTCCCTGAATGGGTTCAGTGAGTATCGCGCCGGGCTGATGTTCTTTGAGATGAATTTCTATCTCGCGAAGTGAGCAGCCGTAGGGGAGATGGCGGGTGAAGCCGCCGAGATGGGACTGGAACGGGGCGCGGAAATCGGCGCGGGCGGTGACGTCAAGCGCCCCATAGCTCAATCCGTGGTAGCCGTTCTCGAACGCCAGAATGCCAGGGCGGCCGGTGGCAAGCAGCGCAGTTTTGAGGGCGGCTTCAACGGCATCGCCGCCGTTCTGGCCCAAGATGATTTGGGCGTGGGGCAGGGGAACCAGAGACGCGAGCCTCTCGCAGAAGCGCACTTTCACTTCCGACGGGTGAACGTCCCCCATGCCGTGGGTTAGCTTTTGGACCTGAGCCTCAATGGCGGCGACAACGCGCGGATGGCTGTGGCCGACGGAAGCAACGCCGAAGGCCGAGGTCACGTCTAGAAAGCGGTTTCCGTCAACGTCGGTGACAAGACTGCCGTGCGCCTCGTCCCAAAAGACCGGAAAGTCCGACGCCAAATAAGTGACATTCGGGCTTTCAACTTGCCGCAGGTCGTGGGCCAGCGCCCGTGAGCGCGGGCCGGGGACTTCGGTGATGATCCTGGGAAGAAGAGCGCTCACGCGGACTTGTCGGTTTCCACTTGCAGCTTGATCTGGCGCAGGATGTTGGCGACTTTTTCGCACTCGACATCGTCCCCGGAAAAGACAACCGAGCGCCCTGTCGTATGGACTTCCATCGCGTGGGCTTCGGCCCGTTCCTGGGTGCAGCCGGTCGCTTTCTGGAGCTGCTTCTCGACCTGGTCAAACGTGTGGCAGTCGCAGTTGTACAGAATGACAACATACGGGCCATCCGAGCCGGGCGGAGTGCGCTGCTCGCGCTCATCGGGGGCTTCCACGGTGCGTGTACCGGGAATGACGGCAGGCATGAGATCAATTCCTCTGGGCATAACGGCTTCCTGTCTAACTGTTCCTGTTGGATATTTGTATTATACCCGCATCTGTTCCCAGCATCTATTTCCAGACACCATTCGGCTGCAAAATCTCGTGGGGCTGGAAGCGGGTTTTGTAGGCCATGCTGGGGCACCCGGCGACAAAGTAGCCGAAGTAGACCCAGGGCTTTTCCAGCCGCCGCGCCAGCTCTATCGTGTGCAGCAGGGCATAGGTGCCGAGGCCGCGCGAGCGGCAGTCCGGGTCATGGAAGTGATAAACGCCGGAAACGCAGCCTGGCGTGATGTCTGTAATCACGATGGCCCGCAAGATGCCGCCTTCCCAGAGCGAGATTTCAACGCTTGGCAGGGGATTATGCACAAACTGCTGGGCATAGCTTCGGGCAGTGCGCTTGGTGTCCGGCCAGCCTTTCGTGGCGGACTGCTCCGCCTGGTAGCGCCGGTACAGCTCCAGCCGGTCGGCATCAACCGCCGGCAGGGCATAGCGCACTTCCAGGTCGGCATTTTTGCGCCAGGTGCGCTGCTGGCTGCGGTCGGGGATGAACTTGGCGGTCGGAATGCGAAGAGGGCGGCATTCGGAGCAGTGACCGCAGACAGGCCGGAACAGGGTCGCGCCGAACTTGCGCCAGCCCTGGTTCATCAAGCTTTCGTACTCTTCGGGCGAAAGCCGCGCCATTTCCGCATACTGCTGAGTCGCGTCCCGGTCCGGCAGATAGTGGCAGGTATCGGGGCCGGACATAAACTGCTGTAGAACCTGCATAGATAATCAATGTCAGCGTTCGGCTAATCTTGCTTCGTAGTCGCGGAGCATGGCCTGGTAGGGCGGCAGCGTCAAATCGTTCGCCCACATGATAATCGCGTTTTCGCCGTTGTCGCTGTAATAGTTCTTGCGGACCGCCACATCTTCAAAGCCGTACTTGACGTACAAATTATGAGCGACCGTGTTGCGCTCGCGCACTTCCAGCGTCGCCCGCGCCGCGCCGCGCCGGATGCCTTCCTGGATAAGATCCAGCAGCAGGCGCTCGCCGATTTTCAGGCCGCGCACAGTCGGGTCAACGGCAATCGTCGTCATATGCAGCTCATCCATAATGACCCACATGCCGCAGTAGCCGACAATCGTGCCGTCCTGCTGGGTCGCAACTGTGTAATAAGCGTTTGAGTTGCCGACCTCTGTGACATACGCGCTGGAACTCCAGGGCAGCGTATAGCAGCGGCGCTCTAAGCGAGAGACATATTCAATGTCGTCCAGCCGCATCTGCCGAATGGTAATGCGTGTCGGCTTCGGGGCTTCAGACGTAGGATGTTCCAGTTCGATCATTGCAGAACTTCTAAGAACTCAGTGACTTGGCGCTCACCGTGTGTGGGCCTTCGACCCAGTGGTCGCCGCCCTCGAAGAACTCGCGCTTCCAGATCGGCACGGTCTCTTTCAGCGTGTCCATCAGCCAGCGGCAGGCTTCAAAAGCCTCGCCTCGGTGCGCGGAAGCGACCGCAACGCCGACGCTGCACTCGCCGATTTCCAGCCGCCCGAGCCGGTGCTGCACGGCGCACTTGACGCCCCAGCGAGTTTCCGCTTCGTTCATCAGCTTCTGAAGCTGCTTTTCGGCAAGCGGCGCGTAGCCTTCGTACTCTAAATATAAGACTTTGCGCCCCCGCGCGTTGTCCCGCACGTTGCCAGCAAACGTGACGACCGCGCCGAAGCCTGACGATTCCACAATGCGGCTCAGGGCAGGCAAATCTATCACTCCGTCCGTCAGCAGCGGCAGATCTGATCCAGCGCTGCCGCCGCTCATCGGCGGCATCCAGGCCACTTCATCACCGTCATGCAGCACGGTAGATGCTTCGGCAAACTCGGCATTCACGGCCACCCTTGCCTGCATTGATAGTCGTTCAAATTTTGCGTAGCGCTCCGCCAGTGCCAGCGCCGCTGTTTCCACTGTCGCCGCATCCGGTAGTGAGACAACTACCTCGTGACTTCCGGCCACATCCTGCAAATGAGCGAAAAATAGCATCCGCACAGTGATCATAAGACAATACTACCCGAAGATCAGTCCTTACAATATATAGCGGCTGAGGTCTTCGTCTTTGACGATGCTGTCGAGCTTTTCGCGGACGTAGACGGCGTCTATTCGCATGAACTTATCTTCTAGGTCAGGAGCTTCGAACGAGAGGTCATCTAAAAGGCGCTCCATGATGGTGTGGAGGCGGCGAGCGCCGATGTTCTCCATCTGCGAGTTCACGTCGGCGGCGATCCGGGCAAGCTCGCCGATCGCGTCGTCGGCGAACTCGATGGTGACGCCTTCGGTTGCCAAAAGCGCGACATACTGCTTGATGAGAGCGTTGCGCGGCTCGGTCAAGATGCGCTTGAAGTCGTCTTGGGTCAGGCTTTCAAGCTCGACGCGGATCGGCAGGCGGCCCTGAAGCTCGGGAATAAGATCGGAGGGCTTGGACAAATGGAACGCGCCGGCGGCGATGAACAGCACAAAATCTGTCTTGACCGGGCCGTACTTGGTCTGGACCGTGCTGCCTTCAATGATCGGCAGAATGTCGCGCTGAACACCCTCGCGGGAGACGTCCGGCCCCGACCCGCCGCCGCTGCTGCCGCCGCGCCCGGCGATTTTATCCATTTCGTCTACAAAGATAATCCCGCTTTGCTCGGCACGGGAAACCGCTTCGCGGGTCAAAGCGTCCTGGTCAATCAGCGCACGGGCTTCTTCGCCGGCATAATGCGCCCGCGCTTCTTTGATAGTCAAAGCTCGCTTGCGGCGTTTTTTGGGCATCATGGAGCCGAAAAGCCCTTGCATGTCCATGCCCATTTCGTCCATGCCGCCCTGCGGGGACAGGACCTGCATGAAAGGGGCTGGGCCGCTTTCCTCGATTTCAATCTCAATGGTGTCGCTATCTTTAACGCCGGACGCAATTTGGGAACGCAGGCGCTCACGCACCCGGCGTTCCTGGTCACGCTTTTGCGGGCTTTCTTCCGGCTCGGCTTCTTCGGCGGCGGCAGGCTCGGCCTTCTCCGCGCTCTGGCCAGGCGGCGTGAAAAACTGGGCGAGGGACTCCAGCGAGAACTCGCCGCCGCTGCCGGCTTTGGGCATGGCAACGCGCGGCGCTTTCTTCTCGCGTCGCGGCTGGAGAATGTCCAGGATGCGGTCAATCGCCCGCTCTTCGGCTTGTTCCTTGACTTCGTCCATCTTTTCGCGCTCAACGATCCGCAGCGAGGCTTGCACTAAATCGCGCACCATGGAGTCTACGTCGCGCCCGACATAGCCGACTTCGGTGAATTTGGTGGCTTCGACTTTGACGAACGGCGCATGGGCAAGTGTTGCCAGCCGCCGGGCGATCTCGGTCTTGCCGACGCCCGTCGGGCCAATCATTAGAATGTTCTTGGGGATGACTTCATCCCGCAGGTCGTCGGCCAGCCGGCGGCGGCGGTAGCGGTTCCGTAAAGCAATCGCGACAGCACGCTTGGCGGCCTTTTGCCCGACAATATATCTATCCAGCTCCGCGACAATCTGGCGCGGGGTCATGTCTTCCATTTCATCCATAACTCCAAGTATACCCAGTCAGTCTGAAGTTGTCTTACAAGGCGCTTTTATCCAGCAATTCTGCCTGACTTTGTGCGCCGTAAAGCGTCAGCAGCGTTTCGTAAACATGCGTGATTTTTGCCGAAGTCACATCCGGTGGGGCGATAGTTGCGAAAATCTTGAGGTTGCCGCCGCCAGTCGAAACCAGCGTCGCGAGGCTTTCCCGTGTTTCTGCCGGAGCGCCCGCCGGCGCTTTCTGAAGCAGAACGCGGGCGGTGATGCTGGAAAGCGGGCTGGGGGAGGTTGTGCGGGACGCGCGTCCCAGCTCGGCGGCGTAGGCGCCGACATCGGCGGTCCAAGTCGCAGTTTTACCGCCGGCGAGACTCAGCCAGAGCGTCATCGGCGTCTGCTGCGCGTCCCCCGCCGCCTTGATTTTCTGGATCTCCGTCAGCTCTGCAGAGACTGCTGCCGTCGTCGGCTCGGTCTTTGCAAGCTTTTTCGCGTCGCTTGTATAGACCAGCGGGGCGTTCAGCAGGGCCGCCGACTGCACCACCCAGCTTCGGAGGGTCGCCGGGGCGCCCATCTGGGTCAGCAGCGCCGCCGCGACTGTGTACGACGCCGCCTGAGCACGGCGGAGCGGGATGACTTCGCTGCTGAAATGGGCGACTTCCGCCCCGGCGACCTGCGGATCAGAAACTTCTTTCAGCGATTGAACGGATTTGGTGTACGCGACCGCCTGTAAATCCGCCGCCCGCAGTGCATAGCCGAGTTTGAATGCCTGGGCCTGTGTTCGCGAGATGTCTGGATTTGCCGGCGCGTCTTTGGCCTGTGCGGCGATAGGCAGCAGCAGTCCGATGAGGGCCGTCAAGAGCCGCATGAGACTGAAGTCCTGCGCTGTGGGGCGAAGACGAGCTTCGCCTCCACGCCTCATCCTAATTTTTGTCCGCGCAGGCGGACACTGAGCGCTTCGCCCCACAGCGCAGGACTTCAGTCCCACGCTTCCTAATCCTACGCTCTTCATCCAGTGGTTTAGTTTCATCATCTTAAAGCTCATCCACCGAGATGTTGCTGTTTGTGTAAATACAGATATCTGCGGCGATATGCAGGGCCTTCTCGGCAATCTCGCGGGCCGACAAATTGGTGTTCTCCACCAGTGCTTTCGCCGCTGCCTGAGCATACGGCCCGCCGCTGCCGATGGCCGCAATGCCGTCGTCGGTGTCCAAAACATTGCCGTCGCCGGAAACGACTAACAAATACTCCGGGTTTGCCACAATCATCAGCGCCTCAAAGCGGCGCAGCACCCGGTCCGAGCGCCATTCTTTGGCGAACTCAATGACGGCCCTTTGGAGATTGCCGTTCGAAGCTTCCAGCTTGGCTTCAAACCGGTCGGCCAGCGCCATGGCATCGGCGGCGCTTCCGGCAAAGCCCGCCAGCACTTTGCCTTGATAGAGCCGCCGGATTTTCTTCGCAGTGTTCTTCATCACGGTCTTATCGAGCGTCACCTGGCCGTCGCCGGCAATGGCGACCTTGCCGTCTTTTCGAACGCCCACAATAGTCGTCGCGTGCATTGTAATGTTCAATTTGTTCTCCAAAATTAGTGCCATGTGTTGAAACACACGGCTACACGGCGAAGACGCCACAAAACACCCGCTTCGCGGGGTTAAGAGAAAGATGATGTCAAGATGTTCTGCGCCCCGCGAAGCGGTACTTTCTGGCTTCTGCCCGTCCATACCTGCTGGCTATGGTGGGTTACCGTTCTGAGACTGTGGCATCCAGCTTTCGTGAGCGTGAACATCGTAGCCAAACCCAGCAGCCATTAAAAGATCCCGCCAATCAAATTGAGCTGCCTTGACCGCTTCATGAAGCTCCAGAAGGTCGCCTTTGCTGATTTTGAGAGCGGCGAACTGATACCTTTCCAGTTCGTGATAGTTCAGCTTTCCCAGAAAGGGTAAGTTGTTGCCGCACTGCTCGTCCAGCAGTAGCGCAGCTTCTTCGCGCTCCTCGGCCTTGAACAGCAAACCAATTCGGGCAATAGTTTTGGGACTTAGCATTAGGTCTACCAACCTTGCAATAATGATAGCATACTGTACGTTGACAGTTCAATGCGTGTTGGGTATAATCTGTCCAATTAGATTGCGACTTTTTTCACAATGTCAACAGCAGCTCAGCCCATCGAACGAAAAAGCACGGGAACCCGGACGCCGCTGAGCGGCATTCAAGTCTTAGATGAGCCGGTCACCCCGGAAGAAAAAGCGGCGTACGTGCGGGAAATGTTTGACGACATCGCCCACCGTTACGATTTGCTGAACTCCGTGCTGTCCGCCGGCATTCACAAAGGCTGGCGTGGATTTGCGACTCGCTGTGCGTGTCTTGAGGCTGGTGACAGCGCTTTGGATGTCTGCTCAGGAACAGGCGAATGGACACCGTCTCTGCGGAAAGCCGTCGGGCCGGACGGATTTGTCGCGGCGGCGGATTTTTCGCTGCCGATGCTTCAGTACGGCGAAAAACGGTTCGAGCAGCAGCAAACGGACGAAGTTCAGGGGGATGCGTCCCGGCTGCCGTTCGCGGACGCAAGCTTCCACGCGGTTACGATTGGCTTTGGCATCCGCAATGTCGCGGACCGAGACAAAGCATTTCGCGAAATGTTTCGTGTTCTGAAGCCCGGCGGGCGCGTCGTCTGCCTGGAGTTTTCGCAGCCGCCCGCCGGTTTGTTTCGGACAGGCTACGATCTGCACGCGCGGTATGTGATGCCGCCGCTCGGCGGGGCGATCAGCGGGAGGCCGGATGCGTATGCGTACCTGCCGGCGTCGGTGGCCCGGTTCGACAGCCGGGAGCAGCTTGCGGCGCGAATGCACGGGGCCGGGTTTTCGCCGGTTCGGTTCGTCAATCTGACATTTGGACTTGTCTGCGTTCATGTGGGTGTCAAGCCTGAAAGCATATTTTAGCTCAAGGCTTTAGAATGGGATGATTATGGGAGCTAATGCCGCCGCCGTTCTGCCCGTAAAAATGAGTTTGCCTGAGACAGCTCCTGCTGCACCGAGCGTGGTCACGTTTCTTGACGTTGTCCACGACGATTTAGTATCTGTGGAAGGGCTGCTCGGAAACGAGATTCGCTCTGATGTGAAAGCGGCTTATGCGATTTCCGGGCATACGCTGTCTGCGGGCGGAAAGCGTTTGCGTCCGGCGCTCGTCGTGCTGTCCGCTCATACGGCTTGTCAGGAGTTCCCCGCGTCCACAGTGTTCGCGTCCGCGGCGGCGGCAGAGCTGATCCACATGGCGTCGCTCATTCATGACGATGTGGTGGACGGCTCGGCAGAGCGGCGCGGGCGACCGACAGCCAACGCGACTTTCGGCAACCAAATCAGTGTCTTGGTCGGTGATTATTTGCTGGCCAAAAGTATTTATCTGGCGGCCCGCGAAGGCAACATTGATGTTATCCGCGTCTTTTCCAATGTCACGGTCGGCCTCAGCGAAGGCGAAGTGCTGCAAATCACAGCCAAAGGCGATGTGGATACGTCGGAAGAAACGTATCTGATGATTATCCAGAAGAAGACTGCTGGATTCATTGCCGGCTGCTGCGAAGTCGGCGCGATGCTGGCGGGTGCGTCGCCGGAGCAAGTGGACGCGCTGACCCGCTACGGCCTGAACTGCGGGCTGGCGTTTCAGATCGCCGACGATCTTTTGGACTACACCGGCGATCCGCAAAAGACCGGCAAGCCGCTTTGCGGGGATCTGCGCGAAGGCAAAATGACCCTGCCGCTGATTTTGACTTTACGGGATGTGAGCGCGGCCGAGCGCGGCCACTTGCTGCATATTCTGGAAGAACCCGAAGCGCTGACAGACGCCGAGATCGCCGACGTTCGGGCGACAATACTCCGGCACGACGGCTACACGCGCACGGCGGACACTGCACGGCGCTATGTGGAGCTGGCACAGGACTCGCTGCGAGACCTGCCGGCTTCCCCCTATCGCGCCTCCCTTCATGCCCTGGCCGACTATGCGCTGACCCGCGAGCGGTAAACAAGCCCCCTAGCCCCAAATAATGGGGGACCAGAATACAGTATAGGGATGAACCTGCACGTTCTTTCCAATTCTTCTCATGTCCCCCATTATTGGGGCTGGGGGAGTCTTGCAGGACTTTCCCCCGCTCACGTCGTATCCTTCTCTGCAAGCATTTAGGAGCAAGCAGAGGAGAGCAGGCTATGCTGAACGCGCTTTTTGACAACCCCGTCGTCACCAAAGAACTGCGCGGACGGATGCGCGGCTCCCGGACTTACTGGCTCCTGTTCGGCTATATGCTGCTGCTTTCGCTGATCCTCTTCTTTTCCTACCTCGGCTGGTGGGCGCAGCATTCCTCAGACATGGATAACGGCGGCAGCTCGGCGGGCTTTACCGTTGGGCGTACCTTCTTTAAGATTTTGTTCTACTCGCAGGCTGTGATGATGGCGCTGATTACGCCTGCTTTGACCGCCGGGGCAATCTCCGTAGAGCGCGAGCAGCGCACCTTCGAGCTGCTGCGCGGGTCCATTTTAAGGCCCGGCGCGATCGTGTGGGGCAAGCTGGCCTCTTCGGTGTCGTTCGTTGTTCTGCTGCTGACTTCCTCGCTGCCCCTGCTGTCGCTGTGCTTTCTGCTCGGCGGCGTTTCTCCCGGCGAAGTCTTCTTTGCGTACCTGCTCCTCATTGGTGATGCGTTCCTGTTTGGCGCGATTGGCCTGTGCTGGTCGGCGTATGCCGCGAATACGGCGACGGCGACTGTGCTTTCCTACCTCACGCTGATTGTCTTCTTTGTCGTAACGGTGCCGTTCTCTACTC
>CAXSZN010000090.1:0-12923 GCA_964241935.1 uncultured Armatimonadales bacterium | reverse complement strand
ATAGATTAAATCGCAGACAAACGGCTTGTTCAAGAACGCCTCCGGCGGCAGTGTCGGCATCTCGTTTATGTGGGGCTGCATCCCAAGCGAAGTTGTGTTGACAAGCAAATCAAACGGCTCCGTCGCCGCCCCCCACCCGACTGCCGACGCCGAGCCGGGATACACGGCATTGATGCCCGCCGCCAGTGACTCGCTCCGGGCCGGCGTCCGGTTCGCAATCCGGCACCGGCTGCCCGACGCTGCCAGCGCCCACGCCACCGCCCGCGCCGAGCCGCCCGCCCCCAGCAGGTACACGTCGCGCCCCTGCGTAGCCTGCCCGGCGCTTTGGAGCGACTGCAAAAAACCTGCCCCGTCCGTGCTGTACCCGGCCAGCCGTCCGTTCTGGTTGTGGATCGTGTTGACCGACCCGATCTGCGCCGCCGCTTCGTCCACGGCGTCTAAAAACGGCAGCACCCGCTCTTTCAGCGGCACCGTCACATTGACCCCCACCAGTCCCAGCGCCCGAATTGATTTAACAGCGGCTTCGGCATTCTCCGGCGCGACCTCAAACGGCACATACACCCAGTCCAGCCCCAGCGCCCTCAGCGCCGCATTGTGCATGGCCGGCGACCGCGAATGGCTGACGGGATGCCCCCAAACGCCGACGATTTTTGTTGTTCCTGAGAGAGTGGTCACGGGGCTTGAGTCACCCGGATTGAAATCCGGGTCTTCTCCAAAGTGATTGTCTGCCTTCGCAGACATAGGATAAGCCTACGCTATGCTCTTGTGTCTGCGAAGGCAGACAATCGCACTTCAAAAGCCCTGGTCTTCAGACCAGGGTATTTACACCGGCTTTTGCTGCTTCATTTTCTCCAAGAGACGCTGCCCTATGGTTCGATGCTTCGGCCATGCCAAAATGGCTTCTCTGGTTTCGGCTGGCCGTAACCGGGAGCCAACCACTGATCGGTAGTACGAGATGTTAAACTTGGAGCCGAGGATAATCCCATGACGCGCCAAAAGCTGCATTTGCTCCCAACTTCGCTTGTCAGCACAGCGCGGCGGCCGAAAGCACCGTCCCATATTGACCATCGGATTTTTGCACTCCGGACAAGGGTAAACCTTGATCAAGTTCTCTTTGACCTCGGCTGGGTACAACCGACGCTCACGTTGAATACTGTTCCATCGTGATGGCTTTCGGAATTGCTTGCGGCACGAGAAGCAAACCAAATGTTCAGAAGCGTCATGCTTTGTCATTGCTTCACCTTACGACTTGCGGCGGGCGCGGACGATCAAGAACGCAACGAGGCTAATCGCGGCGGCGATGACCCAGACCGAGCGGCGCTTGGCTGCCGGGGTGCGCGGGTCGGGCATGGTGCTGAGCGCCGCTTCCACAGCGGCGGCGGCAGGCCACCGGCCCTGCTCGCGCAGGCGGCGGATAACGCCGTTTTCGACGTAGCGCACAAGCTGGGTCGAGATAAACTCTTCTTTAGAGAGTGCCGGACGCAGCAAAATCGTGTGCAGGCCCAAACGGTTGCCAGCGAGAATGTCTGTAAAGAGCTGATCGCCAAAAACAGCAGTGTTGCTTGTGTCCGATCCCATCAGCTTCATCGCCCGCCGGAAGCCGCCGGTGCGCGGCTTCTGCACCCGGTCGACGAAAGGGATTTTCATGGTGTCCGCAAGCTGCTTCAAGCGCTCGGTGTGGATGGTGTTGGACGCGATGCAGATTTTGATGCCCGCGACTTCCAATTTGGCAAGCCATTCAATGACGCCGGGCATGATCTCGTAGTGCTGCCACGGCACCAGCGTGTTGTCTAAATCCGTGATAATCGCGGCGATCCCCTGCGCTTTGAGCTTGACCGGGTCAAGTTCTTTGATGGTCTCGACGACGCGGCTTGGGGTCAGGTTTTTGAGTGTGTATAGCATAAAATTGGTTGCGGGTTGCTTCGAGTAGTTGAAAACTACGCGCTAGGAGAAGCACTCTGCGAGTGGAGGAGCTTATCAAGCTTGATTTTCCGTCCGCAGGACGCTTAGCCTAGCGAGCAGTTTTCAACTACTCGTTCTTCTGAAACTCGTTTATTGATCCTTCGTCCGAACCCGCGCGATGGCCTGGTCCTGCTGGGCCAGCGTCGTACTGAAAATATGACGACGGCCATCGGGGCCGGCGACATAATACAAGTAGTTGACACGAGCCGGATGCAGCACCGCTTGAATGCTGGGCAGGCCAGGGCAGGCAATCGGCGTCGGCGGCAGGCCGGGGTGCAGGTACGTGTTGTACGGAGACTCTACCCGCAAATCAGCGTAAAATAAGCGGGCTTTGTGCGCCGGCAGAGCATACTGCACCGTGGCGTCACATTGCAGCCGCATTCCGGCCTTCAGGCGGTTCAAGTAAACGGCGGCGACAAGTGGGCGATCACTGTCAACTTCGGCTTCGCGCTCCACCAGTGACGCCAGCGTGATTGTTCCCGGCAGGCCGCCCGGCGCTTGGGCCGCTGCCGCGCCGTAAGGCTTCACCACACGCGCATCAAAGTTTGCGGTCATCTGAGCGATGACCTCGCGCGGCGTCGCACCCTTCGGGATCGTATAAGTGTCGGGAAACAGATAGCCTTCTAGGTTAGCTGGGGGCGTCCAGCCATGTACGGCAAACGTCTTTCCCTGCGTCTGTGCCAGCGTCAGGAACTCGGACTCGTTCACCAGGCCAGCATCCGCCAGACGCCGGGCGATCTGCCGAACCGTAAATCCTTCGGGAACTGTGACTATGTTGTTGGCAGTCTCGCCCAGCGCCATCAGTGCCGCAATCTGGCGCGGCGGCATCGCAGGCGAGATCAAATACCGCCCGGTGTGCATTTCCCCCGACAGATGGTCCATCCGGCTCGCCAGCACAAACGAAATCGGGCTGCGAACCAGATGCTTGCGGGCGAGTATCTCCCCAATCTGCCGCGCACTCTTGCCCGGCGGGATCGTCACCAGCACCGTTTTAGCGTTCGGATTGCCGGACACCGGCCCGAGAAGCTCAATCGTGTACGCAATCCCGAAGACAGTCGCCAATGCCACAACAAGAAGCAGCACCAGCAGAAATGCGCTGCGCTGCACCCGCCGGGGCGTCTGAGTAATTGTCTTAGGAGCAGGACGACGTGAAGGCATTTCAAATTATAGACCCAGCAGCGTATCATGCGGAGCGTTTGTGGCCCGGCGGTGCTGGAGGTAGCTTTCCAAAATCAGGGCGGCGGCGGTTTGGTCTATCTTGTCCCGGCGCTTGGCACGGGACATGCCCTGGGCGATGAGGATTTCTTCCGCTTCCACGCTGGTCAAGCTTTCGTCCCAGAAGACCACCGGCACAGGAAGAACATTCGCCAGCGCTTTGGCGAATCCCTGCGTCCGCTGCGCCTGCGGCCCCACTTCGCCGTCTAAAGAAAGGGGCAGGCCAACGACGATGCCTTCGGCTTCCTGCTCCACCGCCAGCGCCGCTACTGCCGCCACGTCGCGCTTGAGGCTGCCGACGCGCCGGACCAAGCCGACAGGAAACGCCGCGATTTCCAGCGAGTCGCAGACGGCGACCCCGATACGGACTTCGCCGATGTCTAAGCCGAGAAGACGCATTCTGTTCCTTTCAGGAAGATAGGATCAACGAGGAGTTGGAAACTCCTCGATCGGTGAGGCGCCCTGCGGACGTAAGTCCTACACCCAAAGGGTGCTTCTCCTAGCGAGGAGTTTTCAACTCCTCGGTCCAGTTACCTCCGAGTACAGCCCGTGCAGCAGCAGGAGCGCCAGGCACTGCAAAATCAAGATTGCGGCCACAATGCCGGAGTCGTTAAAGACAAGCGCTACCAAACAGCCCCATAACCCAGCTTTGAGAATGGCCTCTTCGCGGGGCCGAAGGCTCAGATGCGCCAGGACCTGACGCCACAGCAATCTGCGAAGAGTGAAGCCCAGCCCCGCAAACGCGAGCAGGCCCAGCAGTGTTCCCGGATGCAGCGCGACCCGAACCGCTAAACCGATCTTCCGCAGGCTCACCCCGGCAATATACCCAAAGCGGCCTGACCCGAGCGCGTCCGCCGCCGTCTCCAGATGCGTCCGCCGCAGATGCAGCACCGGCGTCAGCACGGCCCACAGGAAAACCAGGGCAAAGCCGAGCGCGATGCTGCCCAGCAGATGCGTCCAGCGCACCGGGCGGTCGTGGAGCAGCCGCCAGGCGATCATAAACGTCGCCGTCGCCGTCACCGCCCCGCCGGCTTTCGCGCCGAACTCCGGGAACGACAAGACAAATGTTACGAAGGCAAACCACCCAATCAAAAGCGCCTGAGCCGCCCGTTCTGACCGCGTCGGGGCTTGCATTTTCTCCGACCAAGTCAGCAGCGCCGGGTCACGCCGGTAGCGGCGTCCCGGCCAAAGCACCGCCAGCAGCGTCCCGCCAATCAAGACACCCATATACTCGTTGCCGATGCCGTAGAAGCGAATGCCGGACAGCGCGTATTCGCTCAGCGCCGAGTTCGAGATGAGATGCGTTCCCGTCAGCCCATCCAGCACCAGCACCAGTGCGGAAACGCTGAAAATGACGGTCGGCGACGGCAGCAGCGCCAGCAGAGCGACGGTCGCGGCAATTTCCATTAAATACGCGCTGACCGTGCGCGGGGCGGCCAGCGGCACCAGCAGCAGCGCCAGCGGCCACGCCGACAAAAGCCGCAGTCCATAACGCGCCGCCTGTCCCAGCCGCCCGGTCATTCGGCCCGTCAGATAAATAAACAGGCCGCTAAAGACAATGAAGCCAGCGACAATCCCAACCGCCCAAAAGATCGCGTTCTGCGCTTCCTGATTGAGCCGTACCAGCCGGTCCAAGCGAACAAGCGCGGCGTCCGAAACCGAGGCAGGCCGCACCGGTGCACCAGTCATCTGGATAGGCGCGGGGACGTGAAGCACAGACAGCAGCGTCGGCGCGAGGTCACGCGCGGCAATCAACCCCGGTGTTTGCGTCGTGTCCGACACCAGAGAACCCGGCGGCCCGGCGTCCAGTGCAAGAAACGGCGTCAGCGAGTTCCAGGAACTATCAGAAAGCAGCGGCGGCGCGGGGACAACCACATAAACGAGGCCGTGAAAGCCGTCCATGACCCGGCCCAAATAATCGTCCAACGCCCGCAGGGCGCGTTCTCGGTGCTGCTGGTAAGCGGACGGCAGCAGAAGCCCGCGCCCATTTTCCCGTTCCAGCCGCTCGAAGTCGCCGAAATCCACGACAACGAGGCCCGCGATCCGGCATGTTTTCAGCGTCGCCGCCCACAGCCGCGCTGGGTCTTCCCGCCGCCCGCCCGGTGCCAGGGGATCGGCAATCGTGCCGCCGGCGCTGCCGGAAAAAGTCGGCGTCGGCAGAAACAGCAGCGCAGGCCGGTAGGGTCCTGTGTCATCGCCGTCGTCATTGCCCAGCAGGGCGGTTCGCACTCCTGCCCCGTGTAAAGCCTCCGCCATCAAGCCCTGCGACTTGTCCCCGACCTCAATGCTGTCGCCCGCGCCGAGCGACGCATACGCCGCCGCAACGGCATCCGGCTTTCGTGCCAGCCCCGGCGACATCAGCGCCAGCGCACCGTCACGGCGCATCCGGGCTAAGTTCGGCAGGTCCGGGCGCGTCACGTCGGAGAGCGTCAGGTGGTCGGCAAGAACGACTAAGACTTGCGGGCGAGCGTGAACTGGGAGGGCGAGGAAAAGGAAGAAGAACAGCCCCCACCCCCGGTACTTCGTACCGCCCCCTCCCCTACTTCGTGGGAGAGGGGTAGAGAGAGTTGAAGAGGCAGAACGCTTTTCCAAAGTCCTCTCCCTCTCCCGGAACGGGGGAAGGGTCGGTACGAAGTACCGGGGGTGGGGGCCTCTCACGCCCCCGCCATCTCGCCCGCCAGACGCTCCGCAGCCGCCAGCGCTTCCGCCAGATGGCCCGGCTCTTTGCCGCCCGCCTGCGCGGCGTCAGGACGCCCGCCGCCGCCGCCGCCGACAATCGGCGCAGCGGCTTTGACGATGTTGCCGGCATGGACGCCCCGTGCCACCAAGTCTTTGGAAACACGCACGGCCAGCGAGACTTTACCGCTGTCGGTGCCGCCGAGTATAACGACGCCGGATTTCAGCTTGTTCAGCGTCTCGTCGGCCAGCGTCCGCAGCGTGTCGCCGTCGGCATTCCCACTGACACTCTGCACGATGAGCGGGAAGCCGTAGTCGGTCTTAGCCCCGGCGACGAGCGCGTCTACTTGCCCGCTTGCTGCCGCTTTTTGCAGCGCGGTCAGCTCGCGCTCTTTTGTCTTCAGCTCCGCTTGCAGCTTTTCGACCGACGCCGGGGCGTTTGCGGGCGTCGTCTTGAGTGATGCGGCGATGTCTGATAAGAGCCGTTCCTGGTCTAAAGTTCGCAGAAGGGCAGCTTTGCCTGTGACGGCTTCAATGCGCCGGACACCTGCCTGGCTGCTGCCTTCAGAGATAACCTTGAACAAACCCGCCTGCGACGTGTGCGCGAGATGCGTTCCGCCGCAGAATTCTAAACTGTAGTCGCCGGCTTCCACAACGCGCACGATGTCGCCGTACTTTTCGCCGAACAGCATAGTCGCGCCCATTTCTTTGGCTTCCGCAATCGGCTTTTCGAACGTGTGAATAGGCAGGTCATCCAGGATTTTCTCGTTCACTAAGCCTTCCACCTGGCGTGTTTCGTCGCCCGTAAGTGACTTGTCATGCGAGAAGTCGAAGCGCAGACGCTCCGGTGCAACCAGGGAGCCGCGCTGCTGGACATGCGGCCCTAAGACCATTTGCAGCGCTTTATGGAGCAGGTGCGTCGTCGTGTGGTTGCGCTGAATGCTGGCGCGGCGGCCTTCGTCAATCTGCGTGTCCACGGTGTCGCCGACCCGAAGTTCTCCTGCCGTGACCGTCGCCGTATGGAACCAGTAGCCGCTGTCTTTTTGTGTGTCGGCGACTTCCGCCGCGCCATTCTCGCCGTGCATCTGCCCCGTGTCGCCGACCTGCCCGCCGGCTTCAGCGTAGAACGTCGTCTGGTCCAGCACAATCTGCACGGTTTCGCCTTCGACGGCAGTGTCTATAAGAGTGCCATTTCGCAGAATGGCCGTAATTTTGCCGTGCGTCCGCGCTTCCGAGTAGCCGACAAACAGCGTTTTGGGCGTGTCGCGCTCGCGCAGGGCCGGAACAATGCTGTCCGCGAACACTTCTCGCGTTTTGCCGCCTTCCGAGACCAGCAAGTGCTGCTGCCACAGCTCGTCGTAGCGGGCCATGTCTACGGTCAGACCCGCTTC
Source organism: uncultured Armatimonadales bacterium (assembly GCA_964241935.1). Classification (GTDB taxonomy): domain Bacteria; phylum Armatimonadota; class Armatimonadia; order Armatimonadales; family Capsulimonadaceae; genus JANXMY01. Next base: position 5,679 of record CAXSZN010000090.1, on the reverse strand, counting down.
CGACGCCAGCTCGGCGGTCATCTCGACCGGGAAGCCGTAGGTCGTAAACAGCGTAAACGCATCGTCGCCGGTCACCGCACCGCTGTCTAGGAGCGACTGCAAGCGGGCCGTGCCGGATTCAAGTGTCCGCCGGAACTGCTTTTCTTCAATGATCGCATAGCGCAGGATCGTCTCGCGCTTCGCTTCGAGTTCCGGGTAATCGGCTTTGCGCTGGTTAATCACTGCCGGTAAAATCTGCTCTAAAAGCGGCGTCTCGATGCCCAGCGTCCGGCGGCCTGCCAAAATGGCCCGGCGCATCAAACGGCGCAGGACATAGCCGCGCCCGATATTGGACGGCAAAACGCCGTCGGCAAGGCAGAATGCGGTGGCCCGGACATGATCGGCCACCCGCCGGAACGCAATATCTTTCGGGTCGGTGTCTTGGCTCGTGTATGTCAGGCCGGAAAGCGTTTCCAGATGCCGCAGGATCGGCGCGAACAAGTCTGTTTCAAACGGCCCGCGCAGGCCCGAAATGACCGCCGTGGTGCGCTCCAGCCCCAAGCCGGTGTCAATGTTTTGGCGCGGCAAAGGCGTCATGCTGCCGCCGTCGCTTCGGTCAAACTGCATAAAGACCAGGTTCCAGATTTCCAGCCAGCGCTTGTCGTCCCACACGCCGTCGGGGGTCGGCGGCAGGTGCGTCTGCGTGTCATAGAAGATTTCGGAACATGGCCCGCACGGCCCGTTCGGGCCTTTGGAAATCACGCCCGCCGGCCAGTAGTTGTCATCTTCGCCTTTGCGAAAGATCTTCTCGGCAGGCATCCCGGCCTTGATCCAGAGTTCGTGCGCCTCATCATCGTCGTCGAATATCGTCACCCGGACGTTTTTGAGATCCAGTTTCAGCACGTCAAACAGAAACTCCCAAGCGTAAGCAATCGCCTCAGCCTTGAAGTAATCGCCGAACGAGAAGTTGCCCATCATCTCAAAGAACGTGCAGTGGCTGGTGTCCCCGACATCTTCAATGTCGGTCGTCCGCAGGCACTTCTGCGCCGTCACCACACGCGGCGCAGGCGGCGCTTGCAGGCCCGAAAAATACGGCTTAAACTGCACCATGCCTGCCGACGTAAACAGCAGGGTCGGGTCGTTCGGCACAAGCGAGTCCGAAGGCAGCCGCTTCGCCGCCTTGCCCTCAAAAAACTTCAAATACAAGCGTCTCAGTTCGCTCCCCAGCATAAGCAGCATCTCCACAGTGATAGATGGGAGTCATTATAGCACAAAGCCCCGGCCTCTCGCTGAGAAGCCGGGGCTGAACGCAAAACCGAAACTCAGGCGGCAGCGCGTTTCTTGCGGGCCAGCACCACGCTGCCCAAGCCGAGGGCGAGCAACAAGCCGAAACTTACGGTGGTAGAAGCTTCGGGAACAGGAGCAGACAAATTAGTGACTCTGGCATATAGTCCCGTGGTATCGTAAGAATAATCGTTGTTGCCGAAGCCGACCACGAAGTCCAGCGTCTGCCCTTGCGTCAGCGCCAGAGAACTGGACGTTAAAGAAGCAGTATTGCCGCTGCCGTCTATGTTGATGCCACCGTTCGCGATGGCGATGCCGTTCAGCAGCACATGAACATCCGTCGTCGTGGGACGGCTGTCGGCCCCGTTGAAGTCGCCGGAAAAAGAGTATGTTGAGGTTGTCGGGGCTGTAAACCGCAAGACGCTGTATTGCCCCTGCGGACCAGGATCAAGGTTGAGCTGATTGGGTTGAATTGTGATTGTCGCGCCGTTCAAAGTCTCGCTGAAGACCGAGCCGGACGTATTGTCAGCCAGATCTGGAGACCCTGTACTGGTCGTCCAGCCTTGTAGCTGGCCGTTGCTGCTGCTGGCCGTAGTCGAGTAAAGGGCGAACGGCCCGCCGAGCGCTGCTTCTTGACCATAGCTCCAGACACCGCCATCGAGGGGATCTGGATTGGAGGTTGTGGAAAAGTCTGCGGAGGCGTCGTAGAGGTGCTGTGCGGCGGCGGGCCGCGCCGAGATCAGGCTGACGGCGGCAAAAACGGTCATGCCGAGAAGCGTCGTGCGAGAAGCGTACATGGTCAAGTTCCTTTCAAGCAATATGTTCGAGAAATGATGCTGCTCAGGAAGATACTGCGCCCTGTGCGTCTTCAGTGTACAGGGCGACCGTTAAATGAGCGTTAAATCAATGTAACACTGCTTACCTAGTAACAGAGTATTGCGGAAATAAAGCAAATTTACTGTGGAATGTCCAGCAAAATGGGCCGAACCACAGCGACGCCACAAATTGCATTGAAACGTGGTACAGTCAAAAAAACCAATCGAGGGCGAAAAGAGCATTTATGGAAACGCAGCTTGCGGTGCAGGAGTTTCTAAGAACAGGCGGCACGCTGGCGGCGCTGGCGGAAACCTACGCCATCAAGTCCGTGCGCCACAAGACTTATCCAAACTTGGTGCTGTTCAAATACAGCCAAATCGCGTCCGACATGAGCCTGCAGATTGTGCAGGAATGCCGGGGAATTGTGCTGGACGAAAACGACGACTGGCGCGTCGTTAGCCGCGCTTACGACAAGTTTTACAACTACGGTGAGCCGAACGCCGCGGAGATTGACTGGGCGACCGCCGTAGTGCAGGAGAAAGTGGACGGCTCGCTTTGTACGGCTTATGAATACGCCGGAACGTGGCACGTCGCTACCACCGGCAGCCCGGATGCGAGCGGTCCGGTCAACAGCAGTGAAACCACTTTTGCCGAACTGTTCTGGCAAACGCTGGGGTTGTATGAGGGCGAAGATTGGGATGCGCCGCCCTGGGAAAGTCCTGACTGGTGCTACTTGTTTGAGCTGACGACCCCGCACAACCGCGTTGTAGTCAACCACGAGGCGGCCAGCCTGACCCTGCTCGGCGTGCGCGACCGAAGCATGGGGCAATGGATCAAGACTTCGGACACGGCTATGGCGCGGGTCGTGCCGCCGGTCCGCGAATACGCTTTGCAGTCGTTCGCAGATATTCTGGCGACGTTTGACGGCATGGACCCGCTTCAGCAGGAAGGCTACGTTGTCGTGGACGCCCACGGCCACCGGGTCAAAGTCAAGCACCCCGGCTATGTCGCGCTGCACCACATGAAGGACGGCATGACCGCAAAGTCCATCTTGGAGGTGATCCAGCGGGGCGAAGTGCCGGAAGTGACTGTCCATTTCCCCGAGCTTGCCGAGGCGTTCCACCAGGTCAAAGTCAAGTACGACGCGCTGGCTCTGGCGATCGACACCGCGTATGCCCCCATCAAGGACATTAAAATTCAAAAAGACTTTGCGGCCCAGGCCCTGCCGTTCCCCTACTCCGCCGCGCTGTTTGATCTCCGTAAAAGCAAAGCCACCGATGGCCGCGATTTTCTTGCCAAAGCCACCCTGCCTAGCCTGATGCGCCTGCTTGGTTTGAAAGAAGAATCTGATGAGGGCGGCAGCGCGGAATGATCGGTGACGTGCAAAAGCCCCAGCCTCTACTCAGAGTCCGGGGCTTTCTTATCTTTCAAGTCTCACCAAGAACGTTACGCCTGAACCGCGCTTTGCTTGCGCTTTTTGGCGATAGCTAGGCCACCAAGGCCAAGCGTCAGCAATAGTCCCAGCGAGGCGGTTGTCGAGGCTTCGGGGACAGCGGCGGGCGCGCCGAAGACTTGCAGCTCGTTCAGGCCGCCGCTGCTTCCGTAAATGGAGTCAATGTTGAACTTGACATATTCCCCGGTAACCGGTGCGAAACCGCTTTCGGTAACGATAGGAATGTTCGGCCATGTCGCGAACGAGTCGGAAACGACCGGCGCGAAATTGATGTCGTCAGTGGAAACGCTGATGTCAAACGCATCCGTGCCACGGTCGTTGTAGCCCCGGTTGTGCGTGTTCTGAAGCTGGAACTGATCAATGGTGTAGAGGCCGCCTAAATCAATGGTTGCCGATCCCATTTGCCCGTTGGGCGTCAGCCAGAAAGACCAGTCGCCGGGGCTGCCCGTGTCGTCAAAGCGCCCGTCAGTGATGTTGGATGCGGGAAAAGTCTCCGTGCCCTGATCATAGAAGGCTGTGGATGTGACCGTTTTTCCCTGAGAGATCAGAGTGCTGGACTGGGCCGAAGCCGCCGCCTGAAAGACGAAAGCCGCAGCAAGCGCCGCAGCGCCCACGCTCAAGTTTCTAAAAAGATGCATAAGAGAGTTTCCTTCCGATAAAGACCGTTGATAATTCACAAAGGCACTATTGCCTGCGGCGGGACAGAGCGGAACACCGTGATCCTTACAAGTGCAAAAACCGTGCCAAGCAAGCGCTCCCACAGAAACCGCGTACTTTTGCGGTGCGTCGCAGACGGGTCGGTAAGAATGCAAAAGCGCCGGCCTCTTGTCCAGAAGCCGAGGCTTTTCTACCTCTTGAGGCTCACCGAGGCTGCTGCGCCTGCACTGCGCTCCGCTTGCGCTTGGCGGCAGCAGTCATGCCGCCGAGACCCAGCATCAAGAGCAGGCCAAGTGAGACGGTTGTGGAGGATTCGGGTACGGGTGCAGCAGGCACCCCATTAAACTCCAACATGCCGCCATAATTGCTGTATTCCGCATTCAGCGCATCGCCGTTTTGCAGCGTTCCCGTGATTGTATACAACTGATTGCTGATATTGGTAAGCGACTTTTCGCCAAACACTGTGCTGTCCATGCTGTTGATTATTGGCGATTCGACAAAGCCTGTGCCAAACAAGTTTAACGTGCTGGAGCCATAAGTGTAGAGGTCAGTGATGCTGCCGCCAGTGACGTTGGTTGTGCTGAAGTCTTCAGCCTTGACTTCACTGATGCTTCCTCCGTTGATATTGGCGGTGCCGGTGCCATAAGTGACTAAGTCAGTAATGGTACCTCCGTTAACATTGACGGCGCCACTGTCGCCAGTGTTGAGTTGATCAAAGTTTCCCCCACTGACGTTGGCAATACTATCCTGGACAATCTCAAAGTCATTAATATCTCCCCCACTGACGTTGGCGGTGCTGAATTGTTAGGTGTAGAGTTCACCAATACTCCCCCCTTTCACATTAGTTTTAGTGAAGTAATAAGTTTCGAGTTCATCGATGTTTCCCCCACTGACGTTGGCTGTGCTAAACTCGGAAGTGACGAGAAAAACCATGGTTCCCCCAGTAACGTTAGCTGTGCTGGTGTCAAAAGTGGTGAGTTCACCAATGCTTCCCCCCTTAACATTGGCTGTGCTCGTGTCATAAGTGTTGAGGCCAGAGTAATAGGTCTCGGCGGCGTCGAGCGGAGCGGGGGTACCGTTGTGGTTGTAATACTGGTAAGTGCCACTGGCCATCGTGCCGAGGCTGGTGACGGTCGCCGTGCCGCTCAATGTTGTGCCAGGCTGCCCCAAATCAAGTACTTGTGCGTCAGAGGGCAGCGCGGCGAGTCCGGCACAGATCAGAAGCGCCAGCGCGTAGCCGGTGCGGCAAAGAGGGTTCAAGCGAGAAGAGATGTCAGAAGGCAAGCGCAGCGAAGACATGGGCATATCCTTTCGGCAGACAGCAGGGAGTTTGGATACAGCAAATAAAAACAAGGCATTGTTGCCGGCGGCGGTGGTACATGGGAGCGCCGGTACTTTTGCTGGTGCATAAATCATGCCAAGTCAGCACTTAAAGCGGGGAGTGTCTAGTTGAGCGCAGGAGTTACCGAAGATGACAGCATGAACCCTTG
>CAXSZN010000089.1:0-13014 GCA_964241935.1 uncultured Armatimonadales bacterium | reverse complement strand
GACCCGACGCAGCCCCCCCGCCCTTCAGTCCGCTCCGCTCTTGCGAGGACCCAATTCCGGGGGAGCAAGAACCAGCTTCGCCGGCTATATTGTGACCGGCGTCGTCTGCGCGGCGCTTGGCGCGGGCGGAACATACCTTGCCCTGCGCCCTGCGCTAAAACAGGCTGTATCCGTCCGCGTACTCACTGGCGACGCTGCTTTAACATTAGGTAATACAGCGTTCGACCAAAAAAACTGGGCGCAGGCAGTCGCTTATTATACTCAAGCGATTGCAGTCGGGACAGATACTGCTGACATTCGAACTGATCTCGGCACATCGTTCCGTAATCTGCACCAGCCACAAAAAGCTTTGGAGCAGTTCGAAATTGCTCAACGTGAACAGCCTGACCACGAAAACAGCCTTTTGAATCAAGGCATTGTTTACGCCTTTGACCTCGGTGACGGTCAACATGCGGTTGCAATTTGGCAGAGCTACCTGCGAAAGTTTCCCCACGGGCAGCATGTCGCCGACGCAAAAAACTTCATTGCCCAGGTTCAGGCGCATGGCCTCTCCCCCGCCGTTCCCGGCAAAGCGCAGTGAGCAGCAGGAACGAGTGACTGAAGTCACTCGCTGGAAGGTGTTCAGAAACACTACCTGTCCAGGGGACAGAAGAACAGGACAGCAAAAATCGGCAATTGCGCCCCCTGGACGCGCGGTGCTTCCGAGCGCCTCATAGCGAGTGACTTCAGTCACTCGTTCTCTTCCCTTCCTCTGCGTCCGACATTATGTTATAATGAGCGGGCAGCAAAGAACACATATAAGGAGACAATCCAATGGCTGATGATTACCAGGATGACGACCAGGCGCAGGGCGACGCCACGCAGGTGATGGCCCAGGCCACGCCGGAAGATGTAGACGCGCACCGCGGGCTGCTCAGCGAAGTGATGGGGCAGCTCGGCGGGCAGGGCGTCAATATCCAGAGTTTGCTGGGACAAGCGGGTGTCGGCACGACCGATCCGAGCCAGATGTCCCACGGCGATCTTGCCGCGACGACAATGGCGCTGGCACGCGAGCATCCGGAAGTGATGACGGAAGTCGCCAACCGGTTCCCGGAGGCCGGCGGCTTGCTGAGTGATGTTCTCGGCGCAGGCGGTCAGGGCGGCGCGGGCGGCGGAATGCTCGGTGGATTGCTGGGCCGGTTCGGACTTTAAAGAGCGTATTTAGGACAGCGTATGCAGACTATAATTGTCACGGGCGGCGCGGGCTTTATCGGCTCCAATTTTGTCCGCTACCTGCTCGGCAAGTACCCGGACTACCGGGTGATCGTGCTGGATGCGCTGACCTATGCCGGCAATCTGGACAATCTAGCCGATGTCTGGAAGAACCCAAACTTCCTGTTTATTCACGGCAATATCGGCGACGCGCCACTGGTCAATAACCTGGCCCAGAACGCCGATGTTTTTGTCAACTTCGCCGCCGAAAGCCACAATGACCGGGCGATCTTAGACCCGGAAAGCGCGGTGCAGGCGAACTTCAATGGCGTCTTCGTGCTGCTGGAAGCGGCGCGGAAGTTCAAGCACGAGAAGTTCCATCAGGTCTCCACCGATGAAGTCTACGGCACCACCGACGGCATTTTCCGGGAAGGCGACGCTTTAGAGCCGAACCAGCCGTATTCGGCGGCGAAAGCCGGCGGCGAGCTGATGGTCCGGGCGTACCACCAGACGTTTGGCCTGCCGACCATCGTGACACGCGGCTCCAACACGTTCGGGCCCTACCACTACCCGGAGAAAATCATCCCTCTGTTCATCACGAACCTAATAGATGATAAGCCGGTGCCGGTTTACGGCGACGGGCAGCAGGTGCGCGACTGGATGTATGTGCTGGACCACTGCCGGGGCATTGACATTGCCCTGCACCACGGTCAGCCCGGCGAAGTTTACAATGTCGGCGGCGACAATGACCGGCCCAACTTGGAAATTGTTCATCTGCTGCTGAAGCTGCTCGGCAAGCCTGACTCGCTGATCCACTACGTCAAAGACCGGCCCGGCCACGACCGCCGCTACTCGCTCGATGTCACAAAGATGGCCGGTTTAGGCTATGTGCCGGAAAAAGAACGCTTTGAGGAGCGCCTTGCCGAGACCGTAGAATGGTACAAGGCCAACGAGAGCTGGTGGCGGGCAATCAAAGAAAAACAGCATGAGTATCAGCAGTTTATGCAAAAATGGTACGCCGAGCGGCAATGAGGCCGCGCGAAGCAGCTCGGACGCAGCGGCCGTTTCGCTTCGCCTGCTGCATGTCGCGACGACGAAGAGCCACGGCGGAGTGGAAACGCACTCCGTTGAAATGGCGGCGGCACTGCGCGATGCGGGTTTGTTTGTCCGATTCGCCTGCCGTCCGGGCGGGTTTGTGGAAGCGCAGTGCCGGGACATCGGGCTGCCGGCGGTCTCCTTTGTCGTCCGCAACAGTGGAGATTTGGGCGCAGCACGGCGTCTGGCGGAAATAATCCGCCGGGAGCGCATTGAGATTGTCCATGTCCATTCGCGCCGTGATTATGTCGCCGGGGCACTGGGCGTCGCACTCGCCCGGCGTGTCCTGCATCGCCGGGTGGGGCTGGTCCTGCACGCGCATATGCTCCGGCCATTAGGAGAGCCTGCCCGCTTGAGCGCCCGGTTCTTTGCGTGGGGCGCGGACGCAGTCGTCGCTGTTTCGAGCGCTGTGGGAGAATTTCTGCGCCAGGATTTTCCGCGTGACCCGGCGTTTGTCCGCGTGATCCCGAATGGGGTTCCACTTGGCTTATTTGCCGTGCCAGGCTCACCCGAAGCGGCAAGCCGGCGCGAAACACTGCGGGACAGCCTCGGCATTTCTCAAGAAGCGCTTGTTTTAGGCATGATTGGGCGGCTGGATGCCAAAGGCCAGCGGCGGTTATTTGAGGTCATCCCGGCGCTGCTGCCGCTGTGCCCAAACCTGCGTGTCGTTCTGGTCGGCAGCGAGGGCAAGCCGGGCGAGCTGGCACATTTGACCGCGCAGGCGCAGGCAGGCGGGTATGCAGATCGGGTGCTGTTTACAGGGCCGCGCTCAGACATTCCCGCGCTGCTGACAGCGTTTGACGTTTTGGTTCATCTGCCGATTGATGAGGCGTTTGGGCTGGCTTTAGCCGAAGGAATGGCGGCAGGGCTGCCGGCGGTGGCGACTTCCATCGGCGGCTGCCGGGAAGTCGTTCGGGGCGGTGTCACGGGGCGGCTTGTGACACCGGGCGACGCAGGGGCGCTTCTGGACGCGCTGACCTGGGTGCTGGACCCGGCGCTCGGGCCGGAGCGCCGGGCAGAGATGGGTGCGGCAGGCCGACTAGTTGTCGAAAGTGAGTTCACGCAAGAACTTCAAATTGAGCGCCTGCTGACTTTGTACCGCGAACTCTGCCCGGTATCGTCTTAGCTTATGAGAGTCCCACTGTCCGTTCCAATTTTGATGTACCACGCGGTCGAAGATGCGCCGCGCCCGCCCCAATATAAGCACTTCTATGTGCTGGCCGACGAGTTTGCCGGCCAGATGAGAATGCTGAAGCGGGCCGGCTACATGCCGATTACGTTTGGACAATTGGCAGCCGCGCGGGATGGGACTTTTGTTTTGCCGCCCAAACCCGTGCTGCTGACGTTTGATGACGGCTACGCCAATCTTCTTTCCAATGTCCATCCGCTGCTGGGCAAGCTTGGATTTTGCTATACAGTCTTTCTGGTCTCGGAGCGTGTCGGCAAAACGAACGATTGGGTGGCCGCCGAAGGCTACGAGCCGACTCCACTGCTCTCGTGGAATGAAATCGCCGAAATGCAGCGGGACAACCATGTGACGTTTGAGGCACACACGGCAACGCATCCCAAGCTGTCTTCACTCAGCCACGCCGATGCCCGGCGCGAGATGGAAGCCAGCAAGGACGCTTTGGAGCAAAAGCTGCAAGCGCCGGTTTCCGTTCTGTGCTACCCTTACGGCGCTGTCAGCGAAAGCGTAGCAAGCATGGCAGGTGAACTTGGCTACACGCAGGCTGTGACCACCGAATTTGGACGGGCGCGTCTCGCCGATAATCCCCTGCGGCTGCCCCGCATCAGCGTCTACCATGTCCCGCCGTACTCGCTGACTTACGGCATCGGCCCGCTCAACTTTCGGTGGCGGCTGGAATCGCGCAAAGATGCCCGGCCCTGAGCGCCCAGACTTGGGTATAACTCGGCATGAAGTCCTCGTCTAAGATACTGCTCTGGCTGGCGCTGATCCTGGTGTTCGTCCTGGCCGCGTTTCTTTTCCTGCGTCAGGCGCCCGTTTCAGACCAGGCTCAGATCGCCCAGCAGCTTGAAACTGCCCGCGCCGCCGGAGAGCGGCATGACATCAATGGAGTCATGAGCATCTTCTCATCAAAGTACCACGATGCCAATGTCCCCAGCCCGGTCCAGCTCCGCTTTCTGTTGAACAAAGTGCAGGGCAGCGAGCCGGTGCATATTACTCAGTCCCTGCCGGTCATCAGTGTTTCCGGCGACACCGCGACTTCCACCAGCCATCTCGAAGTTCTCTCGGCAGCGGACGGTCATGTCTTGTACAGCCACGACATCATCGTGCAATGGACACGCGAGGATGCCAACCGCTATTTGATTATCCCAACCAAAGTCTGGCGCGTCACCAGCGCCGACTACGGCAGCTTCGGGTTTGAGTAACCTACCCGTAGGGGCAGACCCCCGTGTCTGCCCTTCCTGCCCGTGTCTGCCCTTCCTGCCCGTGTCTGCCCTTCCTGCCCGTGTCTGCCCTTCCTGACGACAAGGCGCACACGAAGACTAGGAGGGCGCACACGGGGATGCGCCCCTACACGTTTACGTCATCCCTATATAGCTTTCGTAACGCCTGCGGTCAATCTCGCCGGCGTCCACGGCGGCACGAACGGCGCAGCCAAGCTCGGTATGGTGGCGGCAGTCGGCGAACTTGCACTCATCCAAAAACGGCGCGAACTCGGGGAAGCAGTAGCGGATTTCGCTTTTCTCGATTTTCCAGAAGTCCACCTGCCGCAGCCCCGGCGTGTCCGCCACCCAGCCGCCGCCCTCCAGTGGCAGCAGCTCGGCAGTGGTGGTCGTATGCTTCCCGGCCAAATTCGTTTCGCTGATGTCGCCCGTTTTAAGCTGCAAGCCCGGCTGAACAGCGTTGAGCAAACTGCTTTTACCGACCCCCGACGGTCCGGCAACCGCTGAGATGCGCCCGTGCAGCGCGTCCCGAACGGCGTTAATCCCCTGCCCTGTTTTCGCGCTGACCCAGTAGACCGGGTAGCCGATCTTTTCATAAACTGCAATCGCGGCCTCCAGTTCGGGCCTGTCTTGTTCTTCCAGACGATCCAGCTTGTTGACAATAATGCGCGGGGGGATGTCGGCGGCTTCGGCCAGTACGAGAAAGCGGTCCAACAGCCAGACGTCCGGTTTGGGGTGCGCGGCGGCCACAGTCAGAAACGCCTGGTCTAAGTTCGCGACGAGCGTGTGCTGCCCTCGGCCCGACGGCGAATGCCGGGACAGCTCCGACGTGCGCGGGAAGACGCTTTCAATCATGGCAAGCTCTGAGTCTACGCGGACCCGGTCGCCGACGGTCAGCGGGTCGGTAGAGCGCCGCTTCCCGGCCTGCTCGACGCGCCGGGCATGGCTATTCGACGTGGAATACACCAGTTCTTTTTTCAGATTGCCGCGCAGCTTACAGACCAGAACACCCGCCGTGTCGGTTTGGACATAATAGTTGCCGCTGTGGGTGCGAAATACAGTGCCTTCAATCAGCAAGTGGGTTTCTTCCTAACATGTCAAAGCGATGGCGTTCTTCAAGCGTCAAATGTACTCAAGCCGTCAATGAACTCCTCAAAACTGTTGGCCATCTTGCATTCGAGATTATCCTCATCCACATAAAGAATATGAACACTTGGAGGGTCGTCAGACATGTTTAAGAAGATTGGCATGATGCTGCCATCACGGCCCATGCAAACGACGTTTGTGCCGCGTCCGAACTCTGCCAGATACTCCCGCAATTCCTGTGTGTTCTTCCAAACACCACCAATGTCCTCATGGTCAGCGGTCAAATAATGCAGGCCACCGACAACAACTTGGCCTGGCTCTCCATCTTCGTGAATGTAGTTGTAGCATTCTAGCGCAGGGTCTCCCCCGTTCACAGCCGCAAGAAAGTGGAGGTAGTCAGCCGGCAAAGACACCGAAAAATGCGCCGCGAACTCTTGCACATCCACGGGAAGAAGAGGCGGTCCTGACCACTTCATTTCCAGCTCGGTAATATCTCTCATGCTGTTACTTTCCGGTCTGCTTAAACCACTTTCGCCACAAGGAGCTGATGGCGAGATGCCGACGTGAACGGCGACAAGTCATAATCGCCGTATTTGGCTTCCACCGCAAAGCCATTGACGGCGAGCAAAGCGTTCAGCTCTTGTGGGAAGTAGACGCGCATGGAGAAGTCGGAGACTTGTTCCTCGCCGGTGGCTTTCGAGTGCCAGAACCAGCGGATGTGGTTGATTTGGGCAGCCGCATCGTAGTGCACCTGCTCGTACACACGGATCTGCCCGGAGCCGTCGGGCGAGTCAAATATGCCTGCCGGGTAGCGCTGATTGGGATCACGACTCAGAAGCGTCAGTGACGGGTTGAAGTAATCCAGCATAAATCGTCCCTCTTCTGCCAAGTGCTGACGGATACAGGCGAGGCACCGCCCGAAATCCTGCCAGGTCAAGAGGTGTGCAATGGAGTTATTTGGCACGAAAATCAGCGAAAAACGGCGCTTCAACTCGAAGTCAGCCATGTCGCCCAAATGCCACTCTACTTGCAGATTGGCCTGGGCAGCCTTCTCGCGGGCAAGCGCCAGCATCGGCTTGGAAGCGTCGAGACCAGCGATTTCCGTTCCCCCATCGGCAATCGGCAGTGTCAGCCGCCCGGAGCCGCAGGCGAGTTCCAGCACCGGGCCACCGCACCGCGTCGCTTGCGCCTTCCAGTACGCGGCGTCACTGCTGCCGAAGTGCTGCCCTACGAGTGCGTCATAACGCCGTGCATCTTCGTAGATGTCTGCCATAGCGTTAATGATACCCCAGGAAGGAAGATGCATTGAGGCTATTTCGATGGCGGAGACGGCATCACGATATTCTTTTTTGCAAAGTTATCGTTTTATATAAAAAATGTGGTATGATAAGAATAACAGTTTCAATTATCCGCTTGTTCTCGTTCGTTTGCGCTCCCTGTCCTGCTTTATTCGTGTTTGCGCCTGGCCGAGAAAGTGCGAAGTCTATTTCTTGACTTCTGTGCGTGAGTGGAGATTTGGATTGCGCCGCCTGTAAAAATTCACAGACGGGCGGCAGTCTTCCCACTCGTGCGGAGGACAAGAAAGAAATATCACTTTTGGAAACTTTTGCTGAACTCGCCCTGCGCGATGTTATTCAAACCAACCTGGCGAACGCCGGGCATGTCACCCCAACCGAAATCCAGCAACTGGCGCTTCCCGCTGCGCTGAGCGGCGAAGATTTAATCGCCTGCGCCCAGACCGGCGGCGGCAAGACCGCTGTTTTCGCCATTCCCATCATCAACAAGCTGGACCGCAGTGACGCGGTCAAGCCTCGTGCCCTGGTGCTTGTCCCGACCCGTGAGCTGGCCGTGCAGGTCGAAGCGTCATTTGCCCTTTACGGCAAAGGCTCCGGCATTCGCGGCGCGGCCATCTACGGCGGCGCAGGCATGGGCGCTCAGGTCGCCAAGCTGCGGCGCGGCGTGGATTTGATCGTCGCCACTCCGGGCCGGCTGTTCGACCATTTGGAGCAGGGCTATGTGGACCTCTCCGAAGTCTCCACTTTCGTTCTGGATGAAGCCGACCGGATGCTGGACATGGGCTTTCTGCCCCAGGTGCAGCGGATCGCCAAGCACCTGAAGACCGAAGGCCGGCAGACCATGCTGTTCTCGGCGACAATGGACGGCGATGTCGAAAAGCTGGCCCAGGCGTACCTGCACAACCCGGTCATTATCAACGCCGGCCCGCGCTCTACCGTAGTCGAGCAGATCGAGCAGATTGTCCACCGCGTCACAGCAGCGGAAAAGGGCGAGCTGCTTTTGACGCTGCTGCATGAAGCCCGCGAAGGAGGCGGCGGAGCGCTGGTGTTTGCCCGCACTCGCCACGGTGTGGACCGCTTGGAAAAGACCCTGGCCGACGCCGGGATGCGCTCCGGCTCGATCCATGGCGATATCTCGCAAAACCAGCGCGAGCGGGTTCTGGCTCAATTTAGAGGCAAGCGGATTGACGTTCTGGTCGCTACCGATGTCGCAGCGCGGGGCATTGATGTCCCGCACATCACGCACGTTATCAACTATGATGTGCCCGTGAACGCCGAGGACTACATTCACCGCATCGGGCGGACAGGCCGTGCCGGACGCTCCGGCAAGGCGCTGACGTTTGTCACCCACGGTGACACGCCCCAGCTTCGGGCAATTGAAAAGCTGGTCGGCCAGCGTCTTGACCCGAACCCGATTGACCCGAACGAGAACCGCCAGGGCGCACGCCAGCAGATGCGCCGCTCCCAGGGCAGCGGACGCACCTACGGCGGCGGCTGGGACGGCGGCGCACAGTCCGGCGGACGCCGCGCCATGCCTTCGCGTCGCGGACGGTAACCGTCTCTTACAGAAAGCCCCGGTCTCCAAGTGAGACCGGGGCTTTCTTATTTTTTGCAGTGTCTTGACTTGACTGCTATAATTAGTATATACTTCAACTAATGGCGACTTCACAAGAGATAACAGAAGACTTCAGCGCCTCGCTTGCCAGTCCGCCGTCTGCGTTCAGCCGGATGCCGGCGCAGCACCGGGCGTCGGTGCTTGTCTGGGTTCAGCTTCTGCGGTCTTACACGAAAGCGCAGCAGAAGATGAGCCATGTCTTGAGCCGCCACGGGCTGACTTCGCCGCAGTTCGATGTGCTGGCGACGCTGCACCGAGGCGAGGGGCTGATGCAGCAGGAACTCGCCGTCCGGCTTCTAGTGACCAAAGGCAATATCTGCGGGGTACTCGATCGTTTGGAAGCCGCCGGACGGATCGAGCGCCGCCCGGACCCGGAAGACCGCCGGACAAACTGTATTTATCTGACTGAAAAAGGGCGTCAGGTGTTTGCTGAGACACTTCCAGACCATCATGCCCATATCCACGAGATGATGGCCGGCTTCGACGCCGAGCAAATCAAGACACTGCAAAGCCTGCTTCAAACTTTGGAAAGCCGAGCGGACGAATAGCATCTTTATTTTTGGCGCATTAGTTCATATATATACAATTTATGCTTAAACTAGTAACTTTGGAGGGAGGGTTTTCTGCCAGTTTGCCGATGATCAATTTTCTCTGACTTGAAAGGAAACACCGATGGATTTCACTACTAATAACAGCGTGATTATTTTAGTTGACCACCAAACCACAACGCTTGATTGGGTCAAGAGCCTGCCCCATGACACCGTTGTCGCAAGCTGCCGGGTCATGGCAAAAATGGCTCTGACCTTTGATATGCCGCTCATTCTGACCACGACAATGGAGCAGTATGTCGGCCCGACCGTGGACCAGATCAGCGCCGTCGCGCCGGACGCCTTCAACGCCCGCTTCAAGCGCGGCGGGCAGCTTAACTGCTGGAACGATCAAAATCTCCAAGACCATGTTAAGACTTTGGGCAGGCCGAATGTCATTTTGGCCGGTCTGACCACCGACATCTGCCTGTTCTGGGCGGCGATGGGCGCACTGGAGCTTGGCTACAAAGTGATGGTTGTTGCGGACGGCTGCGGCACGATGACCACGATGGGTGACGACATGACCTGGGCGCGGCTTCGCGCGGCGGGCGTGACCGTGACTGTCACCAACACATTTGTGACCGAGCTTGCCAATGATTTCGGGACCCCGGACGGCCTGAAAGCCCAGCAGATCATGTCGGACGAGATTATCTCGAAACTCAGCAAGTAATTGTCTCCTGCCGGGTGCGGCCTGCGCCGCACCCGGCGGCTTCAAGATCCACGCCGCTCAAAATAATGGCGGCAAATACAGGAGATGTCATGCGAATAGCAATCGTTTCCGCACTTATTGCATTTGCGCTTGCCGCAGCCGGGCGGCCTGCGCCGGCTCAGGCTCCGTCAGCCGCACCGTCGCCGGCGGCAAACGGAAATTTGGACCTGCGCTCCGCGCCGCAGGCGCCGACATACAAGCTGCTGCGTTACGATGAAGACTGGAGCTTCCTGCGTCAGTCTTCTCAGCGTAACCCGTCCCAGCGCCGTGACCTCTGGGATCCCCTCAAGTACGTTCCGCTGAACGCTTCGGGCAGCGCCTATGTGTCGTTCGGCGGCGAGGCGCGGGAACGGTTTGAGTACTACAGTGTTGTCGCCTTTGGCCATGCACCGGCCAGCAAGGACGGCTATTTCCTGCAGCGCTACCTGCTCCACGCCGACACCCACTTGGGGCGGAATGCCCGCCTCTTCGCCCAGTTCGGAAGCAGCGAGGAAGACGGACGCAGCGGCGGCCCCCGCCCATTTGACCGGGACACGCATGACATAGTCCAGCTTTTCGCCGATGGCGGGACGGCCCTTTCCCGTCAAAGCAGCCTGACGGTCCGGCTCGGCCGGCAGCAGATGGCGTTCGGCTCCTCGCGGCTTGTCAGCACCGGGGAAGGCATCAATGTCCTGACCCGCTTTGACGGCGCACGGGCGATTCTTCAAACGCCCCACTGGCGCGTCGATGCTTTTGACACTCGGCCCACCGCATCCTCCTATGGCGTCACGGACGGCGCGGGCCAGTACAAGCGCCTTTTTTCTGGCGTGTACGGCACGAACCCGGCCCAGTTCGGCCGGACCAACGGCCTTGACCTCTATTACTTGGACTTCAAGAGCCGCAGCGAAGTTTACACAAGCGGCACGGGGCCGGAAGATCGGCAAAGCGGCGGCTTCCGGCTGTTCGGCCAGAACGGAGCTGTTGACTACAACAACGAGTTCACCTATCAATGGGGCCGCTTCAACGGGGGCGGCATTAACGCTTATGCAGTCCAGACCGACAACGGCATTACTGCAAAGCGCTGGCATCTGTCGCCGCGTCTGGGTCTGCGCGTGGACCTCGCAACAGGGGACCAGAACCCGAAAGATCACAGTTTGCAGACCTTCAGTCCGCTGTTTGTCGCGCCGAACTACTACAATCAGGCGTCCATCGCCGGTCCGCGCAACTTCCTGGACGTGCATCCGACATTGGACCTGCACCCGGCCCGCACAGTTGATATTCTCGTAGACTGTGACTTTTTCTGGCGCGAAAGCTTAAAAGACGGGGTCTACGGCCCAACCGGCACCGGCGTCATCGCCGCCGCCAACGGCAGCGAGTCGAAGTTTGCCGGCAGCATTCCGAACCTGCAAGTGACATGGGGCATTGACAAGCATATCAGCCTGCTGACAAACTACGCTCACTTCTACCCCGGCGGCTTTCTGGCGGACAATCATCTGAACCGAGGTACAGACTACTTTACGACATGGGTGGATTACAAATTTTGAGGAGAGATTTTTGATGAGCGCAGAAGAGACACCACAAATCATTGTCACACACAACGGCCCCTATGTGGTTACCGGAGGGGTGCCGATGACGATGCAGGTCATCCAGCCGAACAGCGCGGGCGAGTCTTGGGAGTGGACTGAAGGGAAAACATTGGCAGCAACGCCACAGTACGCGCTTTGCCGATGCGGACACTCCGGCCACGCCCCCCATTGTGACGGAACCCATGCGAAAATCGGATTTGACGGAACCATAACAGCTTCGCAGGAGCCATTCGATGCTCAGAAAACGACTTTAGAAGGACCGGCGCTGCTTCTCGATGATGCCCGGCCCTTCTGCGCCGTCGCCCGCTTTTGTGATGCCGTCAAGAACACCTGGGACTCGATCCCTGAGACAGACGACCCGGAAGCACGGGGGCGGGTGATCCATCAGGTCATCCGCTGCCCATCAGGTCGGCTGGTCGTGCGGGACAAAGCCACAGGACTAGTCCAGGAGCCGACGTTCACATCTTCCATCGGCGTTGTGGAAGATCCTGCGGAGGGGTGCAGCGGTCCGCTTTGGGTACGGGGCGGCATCCCCATCCGGCTTCAAGACGGCGCTTCCTATGAGGTTAGGAACCGGGTGACCCTTTGCCGGTGCGGTCAGTCGAGCAACAAACCATTTTGCGATGGCACTCACACAGTCATCAAGTATCAAGACGGAATCTAGCGGTTACCAAAAGCGAGGTAGAAACAATGAAGACCCAAACGACCATCGAGCAGGACCGGCCCATCTTCACTTTGATTAACACGTTTACGACCGAGCCGGAGAAGCAGCAGGCGATTGTGGACTCGCTCACCGAGGTCACGGAGCGGCTGATGCAGCATCTGCCGGGCTTTATCGGCTCCAGCGTTCACAAAAGCCTTGACGGGAAGCATGTTGCAAACTACGTTCAGTGGGAAAGCGACGCCGACTTCCAGGCCATGTTTCAGAACCCGGAAGCGGCAGCGCACATGGCGGAAGTTTCAAGCCTTGCCGCCTCTGTCCTGCCCATCGTTTATCGGGTCGCCTATGTCGGGGCGGCGGAGTAGAAAGCGCCCTTTTGCGCCATTTGCGCCGCAAGCCCCGCGACATGGGCGGCGTTCGGCCAGTCGCTTTGCCCAGCGGCGTCTTCGAGTTGCCGCAGGGTTCTTGGGTACAGATAAGCCATGTCGTGCAGGGCGGCAATCAGCACCCGCGCAGTCTCGATGTCGGGTCGGACGCAGCGGGCCATAACCAGCAGCGCGTCCACGATTTCTTCCGCCGTGGCTTCTTTCCAGACGCGCACGTTCTGACTGTCCATAAACTGCGCGAGCTGGGACAAGTAGACGGGCGGGGCGTAGAGCGGCAGGTCGTAGGCTGTGAGTGGAAGAGTGCCGTCAAACAGCAGCTTCCCCTCGGCGGCGTCTTCAACCATGACGTGCGCTGTCAGCAAGTCGCGCAGGCTCCGTAAGCCTTCGGTCAGCGCGACGATGCCGGGAATGCTTA
>CAXSZN010000088.1:0-13869 GCA_964241935.1 uncultured Armatimonadales bacterium | reverse complement strand
TTCTGCGCCCCCGCCAGATGCGGCGGAAGCTGAAGCTCTTTGACGGCGACGCGCCGGGCCATCGTTGGGTCAATCGCCTCGTAAACAATGTCGTTGGAACGCGCGATTTCCCGAACGATCCGGTACTTGCCGAGAACTGTGTTGGACGAAACGGCCACGGATGGTTTTCCTTAAAATCGCCTTCTTACTTGCGCCGGCCCCAGCGGGAGGATTTTTCTTCTTTTGGTGCCGCCGCGCCCGCCGCCGGCTCGGATACCGCCGCGCCGGCGTCATAGGGAAGCAGGCCCCGAATGGAAAGCACCAGTGCGGTGATGTTGTCGCGCCCGCCGCGCTCATTGGCCGCTTCCACCAAAGCCAGCGCCGACGATGACGGGCTTTGGCCCTGAACGATTTCCTGAATTTCAGACGGCTCGACATGACCGGTCAGGCCGTCGGAGCATAAGACAAACGTGTCTCCGGCGCGGAGGTCCTGCGTGAAGATGTCCGGCTCGACCGCCGCCGCCGTGCCGACCGACCGGGTGATGATGTTCCGAAACGGCGACACCTGCGCTTCCGCCAGGGTCATCGCCCCGAGCCGCACCTGCTCTGCCACCCACGAATGGTCATCGGTAAGCTGGGTGATCGCCCCGCCGCGCAGCAGGTACGCCCGGCTGTCGCCGACCTGCGCGATCAGCAGCGTGTCTTCACACAAGACCGCTGCCGTCAGCGTCGTTCCCATGCCCTGCCGGTCGGGGATGGCTTGAGCCGTGTCATAAACCAACGCATTTGCCTCGGCCACGGCCCGGCGCAGCGAGGCTTCTTTGTCCGCCGACGGGTCGGCGTAGTAAACCGAGAGCAGGGTCTTTAAAGCCAGCTCACAGGCGATCTGACCGGCGGAATGACCGCCCATGCCGTCGGCGACCGCATACACGCTGCCTTTAACGGCCAGCGTCGCCGGGTCTTCCGGCTCAAAGAAATCAAACTTGTCTTCGTTGTTGTCCCGCACCCGGCCCAGGTCGGTCTTCGCGCCCATCTTGACGGACGCGACAACGCGCGGCAGGCGGCTGACTTCCGCCCAGCCCTCACTCAGTTCTTCCCGGTCTAGTCGGGCAGTCTTTTCCATGCCGGTATTGAGTGTGCCAGTATCGGCGACGGCTTCTTGCATTGCGTTCTACCCTTCCGCGTGTTCTGAGACGTCTTGTTCCGGGATGTTCGGTACTTCTTCCAATTGAGGTTCTCGTTCGGCTTCGGGCCGCACCGCGCCCGGTCCAAGCCGCTCAAACCGCAGCGCTGTCCCGCCGATCAGTATCTCGTCCCCGTCGCTAAGCTGCACCGGTGCATGGATCTTCAGCCGCTCCCCATTCAGCAGCGTCCCGTTCGTGCTGCCGATGTCGGTCAAAATAAACACGTCCCCAGCGGCGGAGATCTGGGCATGGCTGCCCGAGACATACAGGTCGCCGGACAGCACCACCGTGTTCTCCGGCCTGCGCCCGAATGTCGTCATGCCGGGAGACAGCAGGAATACCCGCGTGTCGCCCTCGCCGATCCCCACGACCCGCGCTTCCACGGCAGGCGCTTCTCCGGCAGACGCTTCGGCACCGGCGGCTGCCGGCGCTTCCAGGGCCGCCGCGCCCGGCAGATGCAAAGTCATCGAAATGCTGCCGAACCGCAGGCGGTCCCCATCGGCCAGGCTGCGCGGCGCGTTCGGCACTAAAGCCGCTTCATTGACCTGCGTGCCGTTGGTGCTGCCTAAGTCCTCCACAACCAGGCTGCCGTTCTCGCTCAGGTCCAGGCGTGCATGAAGTCGCGAGACCGTCTTATCGGCCGCCAGCACATCGGCGCTGTCCCGCCCGACTGTGTTGCCGCCGACGCGAAGCGGGTACGCTTCTCCTGCCTGGCCTTCCAGCCAGGGACGCTTTGCCTCGTCAGCCGGCGCGGCTTCAAACGCCGTTCCGGAAGCGAACCCGGCCAGCGCATACCCGCAGTCCGGGCAGTAAAGGTCGGCGGGCGTCGTGCGCTCCTGCAAGACTGGGCACTGTGCATCTATCCCCATCGGACAGCGTCTGCCTGACAGGCCGGGCGCGGCGAGTGGAGACGGCGCCTCAAATGTCCCGCCCCAAACCGTCTCATCATATTCCGCCCGGCGCGTCGGGGTAGACAAAACTTCATGCGCTTCTTTAAGGTCGGCAAAGATCGCTTCGTCGTCCAAATGCTCCTGCACCAGCCGCCGGTACGCCTGGCGTATCTCTTCCAAGCTCGCCCCAATCGGCACTTCTAAAATCGCGTAATAGTTTTTCAAGAATTCGTTTTTAATCGCCTGTGAAAATCCACGGCTTGAAATTTGTGGCTGAAGAGCACTGCGTACTGGCTGTCCTGCGGACAGAAGAAAGGCCGAACAATATATCTCTTGTATCTTTTGTCCGCAGGACAGTCAGCCGCAGGCTCTTCAGCCATGCAATTGATTGCGTGGCCTAGCGCGTCTTCCCCTGGTCCAGCGTGTAAATCGTTCCCATCAGCGTCTTCTCAACCGAGCCGCCGCCTTGAATGTCTTGCATGGCCTGGGTGATCTGCTGCGCCTGGGCCAGCTTGCCCTGGTCCAGCATCAATGTCTTGGTTCGGTTTAAGTCCTGCATCACTTGAGTCCGGTCAAGCTGCTGCGTCTTCATGCCCATCACTGTTTTGTCCAGCGACCGAGCCGCGCGGGCGACTTCGATCTCAGACTGGACGCGCGGGTTTTTCCCGGAGCCGATTTTGATCTTATCCGCCGTGAACTCCATCAGCACATCGGCCGTGATCTTTTCCTGACGCCCCGTCAGCGCATCGTCGTATAAAAGCTCGGCTTGGGCCAGCCGGTATGTTCCCGCCGGGCGCGGCGTTGCTTCCAGCTCCCACAGCGACGACAGGCCGGTCTCCGCTTCCACATCAATCAGCGTCACTTCCGCGCTGCGCTGCCCCAAGACCGGCTGCTGGCCGTAAACCTGGCGCACGGAAACGCCTCGGGACAGCAGCAGGCGCAGGCGCAGGTTGCGGGCGGTGATTTTCATCAGGGTGTCCAGCTCGCGCCGGAACACTTCGGGGATCAGCTCCGGCCGGGCGATGTAGTAGTAGTTGCCGCCGGAGCGCCGGGCGATGCCCGCCATCAGCTCTTCGTTGTAATCAGGCCCGAAGCCGAGCGCCGTGACCGTGATGCCGCGTCCTTTCTGCTCGGCCACTTGCCCGACAATGGACTGGAAATCGCGCGGCCCGGCAGTCGGCTCGCCGTCGGTCAGCAGCAGCACACGGTTTAAAGTATTCGCGGTCTTGACCGAGGCGACTTGCTGGCACGCCGTCATCAGGCCTTCATATAAGTTTGTGGTGTTGCCGGTGTAAATGCGGTTGATGTAGTCTTTGACCAGCGCCTTGTTGGCGACCCGGCGGGCCGGCATGATCACATCTGCGCCTTCTTCAAACGTGATGACACTGAGTATGTCGTCGGGTTCCAGCAAATCTACGACATACGCGCAGGCCCGCTTGGCGTAGTCCAAAGGCTCGCCTTCCATAGAACCCGAGCGGTCAATGACAAGCGAGATGTTCAGCGGCGAGCGCAGGCTGCCCATCCCCGCCTGCCCGGCCCGGATGTCAAACAAAAAGTGCTCGCGCACCAGATCCGATACCGGCCCATACGCGCTGCCCGAAATTGCGCTGAAGGCCAGCGCCCGAGGCGTGGATGCCGGCGTCAAGCTCAGGCGGGTCCGGTCCGGGTCACTGCCGAGACGGGTCCGGTTCGGGTCTGCCGATACGGCATCTGTGGTAAGCCGTGTGCGGTCCGGGTCACTGCCGAAATCGTTGCCGGAATTATTGACAAGTCGCGTTTTGTCTAAGTCAGCCATTTATGTACTTATTATAACAAAACTCCGGCGCAATGTCTAGGGGGAAGGCACCCACCTCGTAACAAGTTACGGGGTGGGTGCCTCATCCGTCCAGCACCGTCTTCGCCGCCCCTGCCGCCGAATGCGTTTGCCCCGCGCCGTCCGCCTGCGTTTGAAGCACCGGCTCGCCCGACGACGGCCAGCGGCGGGCCAAAACTTCGTGCAAAGCCAGGCAGGCGATCAGCCACGGCACGCCAGCCACCCAGCCCGCCAGAACGTCGGTCGGATAATGCACCCCCACATAGACCCGCGAGACACCAATCGCCACGACAACCAGCACCGTCAAAATCCGCACGGTCAGCTTCGCCGCGAAGCCATGAACCAGATGCAGCACAAAGTAGCCCAGCAGGCCATACACCACCATCGCAATCAGCGAATGTCCCGACGGAAACGAAAACCCGGACTCGTGCAAAAGCGGCGCAAAAAAGCTGGGCCGAGGCCGCTTGATAAACAGCTTGACGGCCTGAATAATAATGCCTGCGCCGATAATCGCAATCGGCATCGTCCACGCCGCTCCGCGCACCTTGCGCCAGAAGAGGCCGACGACCGCCGATACGAGTGCCACCCCCGCAATGACCGGCGGCGACCCCATCCGGGCCAGCACCTTTGCCGTCTGGGTCAGCCAGTACGCCCGGTGACGGTACATAAAGTACAGAATGCTGCGGTCAAACGGCGTCACCTGCTTGCCGTGGTCCTGCACGAAGTCAAACAGCCGGGCAAACAGCAGCGTGAACACGACACTGCACACAAGGCCAAGCGCGAGATGGCGCGAGGCAATCTGCGGCGCCGTCTGGGTGGCGTTGGCGCGGCTCACGGCCTGACCGGCGTTCTGAAGAGCGTTCATAGTCAAGAGATATACCCAACTTTCAGTGGAACGCACTTGCGCGTTCGAGTGTTTATGGAGTATACTGCGGATTTAAACGCAAAAAGCCGGCCTGCTTTAATGGCCCGCCGCTGGGTGTTCCCACGGCACAGAAAGAAACACAATGAAATCCGGAATCCATCCCAACTACCACGAGGCGTCCATCACCTGCGGCTCGTGCGGCCATGTTTATCAGACCAAGTCCACCGGCGGCGAGAAGCTGACTACCGAAATCTGCGGCAACTGCCATCCGTTCTACACCGGCAAGCAGAAGATGCTCGACAGCGCGGGCCGTGTGGACAAGTTCCTGTCCAAGTACGGCATGAAAAAATAACAATCCGATGCGGCCTTAGAGGGCGCAGCAAGCGGCGCCCCTACTTCCCGGACATTCTTGTCTTGCACCGTAGGGGCGCCGCTTGCTGCGCCCTTCGTCCGTTTCAGAAAAAGCAATTTTTATGCCGCAGTCCCCACTCATCGATGAGCGTACTCAGTATGGCGGCCAGGCCGTGGTCGAAGGCGTGATGATGCGCTCCCCGCGCTTTTTCGCCATTGCCTGCCGCCGCCTGTCCGACGCTGAAATCGTGATCAAGCTGGAACCGGTCGAGAAGCATGTCGGCGCGTTCCAGTGGCTCAACAAGCCGTTCCTGCGCGGCTCTCTGGCACTCGTGGACGCCATGGCGCTCGGCATCAAGGCGCTCACCTACGCCGCCAATGTCCAGGCGACCGATGCGTTTGTTCAAACCGAAGCGCCTGCCGCCGGAGCCGCAAATCTTGCGATGGGCGAAGGCATGGCGGAAAAAGCAGCGTCGCCCGACGGCACTATTAACGGCATTGCTATCGGCGCGACGACCGTGCTGTCTCTCGCGCTCGGCTTCGGCCTGTTCTGGGTGCTGCCCGCGCTCGCCACCGACAAGTTTTTGCCCGTGCATGGGCGGCTCGTCTCCAATCTTGCCGAAGGCGGCATCCGCCTTGCCATTTTCTTTTTGTATATCGCCGCCATCTCGCAGATGGCCCATATCCAGCGCGTCTTCCAGTATCACGGCGCGGAGCATAAAGCCATCAACACGCTGGAGCGCGGCGCACCAATGACCGTTGAGAACGCCCGCGCGTCCAGCCGCATCCATCCACGCTGCGGCACGAACTTTATTTTTATCGTTTTGATTACGTCCATTGCCGTCTTCTCGCTTGTCCCGCGCCATCCGTTTTCTGAAGGCATCGGCCCGGTACTGGAAACCGTGCTATTGCGCCTTCTGCTCCTGCCGATAGTCGCCGGCGTTGCCTACGAGATCCTCAAATGGGCCGGCGCAAACCGCGACAAAGCCTGGGCGCAGGCACTCATCGCCCCCGGCCTCTGGACCCAGTACCTGACGACCCGCGTTCCCGACGACAGCCAGCTTGAAGTCGCCATCGCTTCTTTGGATGCCGTTTGGAAGGAAGAACACAGCGGCATGGGCTTAGTGTCGGCCACTCCCGGCGAAGAGCCGGAGCCGGTGATCGCGTAGGCAGTGAAGAAAGCAGGAAAACCGGCATGATGACAGAAATTGAAAGGCTTCCCCGTGAGGAAGTTGCACGGCGTGGCGATGAAATCTTTGAAGCGCGGATTGCACCCAGCATAACAAACGAGGAGCCGCAATGGTATGTTCTCATTGACGTGGACACAGGCGACTACGAGATAGACGCAAGCGCAATCGCCGCTTCAGATCGCCTTCTGGCGCGTCACCCGGACGCACAAGTCTGGTTCAGGCGAGTAGGCTCACGCTACGCCAGTCATTTTGGAATGCGTCTCAGATCGGCCCCGCGATGATCACCGGAATTGTCAACAGTTACCTTGAAGCCACCGTCGAACTGCCGCTGTCTGACATCCGAGGACAGGAGCAAGTCATTCTGACGGTTATAGACACCGGTTTTGATGAAGCCCTGACCTTGCCGGCAAGTTTGATCCAATCGCTTGGACTGCCCTTTCGGGGAAGCGGTACGACTTTGCTTGCTGACGGCCGCGAAAGCCAGTACAACATATACGAAGCCGTCGTAAATTGGGACGGTCAGTTTCAGCAAATTCTGGTCAACAGCGCGGAAACCGAGCCGCTGCTCGGCATGGCGCTTTTAGAAGACTACGAGCTGCGCGTCCAAGTCCGCCCCGGCGGCAGAGTTCTGATCACCGCTTTGCCGGATGCACTCGGCGAAGAACCGGAGTCGGTGATTGCGTAAGCGGCCCAAGAAGGCATAAGGGGCTGAACCCCCGTGCTTTGAAGAGCAATTCCCCGCCTTCGCGGGTATCGGTCTTACTCTGACATCTTCGCCCGCGAAGGCGGGAGCTTGCACTTTTGAAGCACGGGGGTTCAGCCCCGTGTCGCAAAGTCCATAGGTCACGATCATGGCAGCCTACCCGCACGAAGAAACGCCGCTGACGGAACACGAAAAGGCCGCCTACCGTTATTTGTTATATCAGGCCATGCTTGACATCCGAATGCTGTGCCAGCCGCGACTCTCCTGGAACCCATTGGATTGGCAGCAGTACCGGAGCAATTTTATTGCAGGCAGGATTGCCGACTGCCTGCACAACATGGCGATGTACGCGGCTCAGGACTTTCGCGGCTTTGATGCCGTGTGGTTCTGGCGTGGATACGATATTATTTTCAGGAAGTTCACTGATTTCAGCAATAGCAGTTGGTTTGATTACCGCCGCCGCTACAATGACCATTTGGCGCGACTGAAAAAAGAACAAAAGAGCGCTTAGCGCATCGCGAAAGAAACGAAAAATGTTTGAGAAATTAGCCGAAGTTGAAGAATTATATCAAGAATTAGAACGCCGCATGGCCGACCCCGATTTAGTCGGCGACATGGACGAGTACCGGCGGGTGCATAAGCAGTACAGCGACCTTTCCGAGATCATTGCTGCCTACCGGCAGCATAAAGAAGTCCTGCGCCAGCTTGCCGAAACCGAAGACATGCTGCGCGGCTCTTTAGACGATGACCTGCGGGACATGGCGCAGACGGAGTTTGACGACCTCAAAACCCAGCGGGCGGCTCTGGAGCAGGAACTGAAAGTGATGCTGCTGCCGAAAGACCCGAACGACGAAAAAGATGTGATCCTGGAAGTGCGCGGCGCGGAAGGCGGCGACGAAGCCGCTCTGTTTGCCGGCGAGCTTTTGCGGATGTACCTGCGCTACGCCGAAAAGCGTGGCTGGAAAGTGGATCTCATCAACTCCAGCGAGACCGGCAACGGCGGCTACAAAGAAGCCGTCGTCGAGATTCATGGCGAAGGCGCGTACTCAGCCCTGAAGTTTGAGTCCGGCGTCCACCGGGTCCAGCGCGTTCCCGCGACTGAGGCTAGCGGGCGGCTGCACACGAGCAGTGCGACGGTGATTGTCATGCCGGAAGCCGAAGATGTCGAGATCGAGATCAACGAAGAAAAAGACATCGAAAAGCAGTACACGCTGTCCCAGGGCGCGGGCGGCCAGAACGTCCAAAAGAACATGACCGCCGTTCGTCTCATCCACAAGCCCACGGGGATTGTCGTGGCCTGCCAGGACCAGCGCTCCCAGTTGCAGAACTACGAAAAGGCCATCCGTGTCCTGAAAGCGCGTTTGTACGACATTGAGATGCAGAAGCAGAACGACAGCGCCGGTGGCACCCGCAAAAATTTGATCGGCAGCGGCGGGCGCGAGTCGAAAATCCGCACCTACAACTTCCCGCAGGACCGTTTGACCGACCACCGCATCGGCCTGACTGTCCACAACCTGCCGACCATTCTTTCCGGCGAAATCCAGCACATCATTGACACTCTCGTCAGTGCCGACCAAGCCGAAAAGCTCAAGCAGGAAGTCGAAGCGTAAGGAAAAAGTGGAAGAAACGAGGAAGTAAACTTCCTCGTCCTTCCTCATTGGTAGTCGGCGAACACATCGTCAATGTTTGTGTCCAGAAGCGCCTTCATATCAACGCCTGGAAAAAGGTGCTTACCGAACCTGGCCTTGACCCCGCGATTTTGGGATGTCAGCTCCTCGAACTCCGCCGGAGACAGCACAACGGCGACAGGCTGCCCGGCGCTTAGAACAGTCGAAGGACCATTTCCGGTCTCGCTCCATAACTTACTGATGTCGTGCTGGACTTCTGTTTCACTCATTGTTATCATCGGCTTTCTCCGTAGTATGCATTGTACCTGAATAGCAAAACAGCGAGCGACATAGGAAGTGGCTGATGCGAAGCATAGCCGTTCTCGCGAACACTTGAGAAAGATAACCTATGACAACCCAAAACCAGCCGGTTAATCCGAACGCGACGCCGGAAGCGCGGGCGCTATTGGAGCGCATTTATGCCCTGTCCGGGCATTCGCTCTGGGCGGGGCAGCATAACACGCCTGCTCAGATGTCCGAGTATAGCGATCAGGTGGCGGCGATGACAGGGAAATACCCGATGCTCTGGGGTCAGGATTTCGGGTTTCATGCCGATGACATGGACGGGATTATTTTCCGGCAGGGGGTCATGGACGAAGCCAAGCGCCAGTACGCCGCCGGGTCGGTCATCACACTGATGTGGCATACCGTGAGGCCGACGGAAGAGGAACCCGGAACTTTCAAGGACAATGTCTGCGGCAAAGTCACCGACGCTGAATGGCGGGATTTGCTGACGCCGGGAACCGAAACCCATACCCGCTGGGAGCGTCAGGCCGATGTCATTGCCGGCTTTTTGACCCAGCTCCAAGACGCGCAAATTCCCGTGCTGTGGCGGCCCTACCATGAGATGAACGGGGACTGGTTCTGGTGGGGCAAGCGCGGCGGGCCGGACGGTTATGCAGCGCTTTACAAGCAGATGTATGACAGGTTCGTCAACGTCCATCATCTCGACAACCTGCTGTGGGTCTGGAATGCCAACGCTCCCGCGCCGCATATTCTGCCGTACCCGGAGTGCTATCCAGGACATGAGTTCGTGGATGTTCTCGCCACCGACATCTACCGGGGCGAGTTTTACCCCAGCCATTACGACGATTTAGTGGCTTTGGCGGAAGGCAAGCCGGTTGCTCTGGGCGAAGTGGGCCAGTTGCCGACGCCGGCAATTTTAGACGCCCAGCCGCTCTGGGCCTGGTTTATGGTCTGGACAAATCATCTGACCACGGCCAACACGCCGGAAGCCGTGCGCGAGATTTACAATGACCCGCGCGTGCTGACTCGCCCATGACCATAGCCGATGCTCTTACCAATGCTGTTGCCCAGTTCGCTGCCGCTGAAGTCGAAACGCCGCGCTTTGACGCGCAGCTTCTGCTGGCATGGACGCTGAAAGCGGGGCGCGAGGACCTGGCCCGCGAGCCGGAGCGAGTGCTGACAGGGCGTGAGCGCATTATCTTTGAAAAAGCCGTCAGTTTGCGGGTTCTGCGGCGTCCACTGCCGTATATCACCGGGGAAGCCTGGTTCTACGGAC
Organism: uncultured Armatimonadales bacterium; assembly: GCA_964241935.1. GTDB lineage: Bacteria > Armatimonadota > Armatimonadia > Armatimonadales > Capsulimonadaceae > JANXMY01. The sequence goes on along the minus strand of CAXSZN010000088.1, from coordinate 3,705 downwards.
GGCCATTCAAGATCAACCGGGCGGTACTGATCCCGCGTCCGGAAACTGAGCTGCTGGCAGACTTGGCGCTCCAAGCCTGCTGCAATTTACGGAACCCGAAGATTGCCGACATTGGCACGGGCAGCGGCTGTTTAGCGGTGACGCTTGCCTGCGAACGGCCTGATGCGCTTGTGTGGGCAACGGATTTGTCCGCCGACGCGCTGAAGGAAGCCCGCAAAAATGTCGTGCGCTACGGCCTCCCAGACCGAGTCTCGCTCCTGCACGGCGATCTGCTCGGCGCGTTGCCGTCTGAGCTGCGCCTAGACATCGTTGTCTCTAACCCGCCGTATGTGACGGAAGCCGAACTGCCGGACCTAGCGCCGGAAGTACGGGATTACGAGCCGCGCCTGGCGCTGTCGGGCTTAGGCGACGCGGCAGGTGCCGACGGAACCGCCCTGCACCGGCGCATTCTGACCGAAGCTCGGCCGTTCTTGAAGCCGGGCGGCTCCGTGCTGCTGGAAGTCGGACAAGGTCAAGCCGAGCGCGTTGCCGCAATGGCTCACGAAATTGGCTACATCGCCGTCGCAGTCAGCGAGGACTTTTCGGCAATCGGGCGCGTCGTCAGCGCCCAAATATCGTTATGACGGACAGCAGACTTATGACCGAAGTTCTTCAAATCAATCCCCATGCACCGGAGCCGGACGTTCTAGCCCATGCCGGCGCGGTTTTGCGGGCGGGCGGGCTGGTCGCATACCCCACCGAGACCGTGTACGGCCTAGCCGCAAGCGCCTTCAACTCAGACAGCATCACGCGGGTCTTTGACGCCAAAGGCCGCCCGCAGGGTCAGCCCTTGCCGGTGCAGGTTGCAGACGCCCGCGAAGTGGAAACGCTGGCCCGCGACATCCCCCAAGCCGCCCAAGCGCTGATCGCCGCCTTTTTTCCCGGACCGCTGACCCTGGTGCTTTGGCGGCAGCCGTCCGTCTCGCTTCTCGTTACCGGCGGCGGGGATACGGTTGGAATTCGGATGCCAGACCATGCCATTGCGCTCGGCGTGCTGCGGGCGTTCGGCGGGCCGCTTGTCTGCCCGTCGGCGAACCTCACCGGCCGCCGCGCCGCGATGTCGGTGTCGGACATTCTGGAAGATTTGGACGGCAGAATTGACTTGGTCCTAGACGGCGGCCCGACCACCGACCGCACCCCAAGCACGGTTTTGGACATCACGGCAGAACCGGCCCGGATCATCCGCGCGGGCAAGATTACTCGCGCCGAGTTGGAGCCGTATCTGGCAATAGCCTGACATTGTAGTTTCCCTTGCTTGACTTTTAGCAGGCAATCACTTATAATGCTGGTGCATCTCCTGTGTACCTTTCTGCCCGGAGCCATGACCTGCCCCCATACGGTCGGCCCGCCGCACCCCGCAAGCCATCGCGTCTCTCCTGATGAGCAGTCATCAATTTTGACTTCAGAGAAACAGGCAAACTTTATGAACAGCGGCTTTCTCAAAACGGCCCCGCTTCTGCTGGCGACTGGTTTCGCCTTTCTTGGCGCAACCGCCGCACACGCACAAGCGCCGGTGACGATCAGCTACTCCCTCGGCACGTACAGCTTCTTCGCTCCCAATGGCGATGCCGACTTTATGACCGCGGCCAGTCCCAGCCCAGCATCCCTGACCCTGACACCGGGCATGGCCCAGACCGTCAATGTCCAGGTCGTCTACTTTGATGTTTACCCGACAAGCGATAACGGAGACGACTATGTTGGGACTCTTTCACGCTCGCTGACCGTCAACGGCATCACGCAAAGCGCGGCGCAAGGCTTCGACCTGACGACAAATCAGGGCGATGGATTAAACACTTTTTATGCTGATGACGATCTGATTTTCTACCCAAGCAGCGCTCCCGTTGACTTCAACTTAGGCAGCCAGGGCACTCTCCAGTTCACCCCAGGGGTCCTAGACGGCAGCGGCATTTTTGATGCCGACAGCTCTGAGGACGGGTTCAGCGGCTTGACCTACACCGACAACGTTAAAGGCACGTTCCTGCTGACTCCTGCCGCCGCTGTTCCTGAAGCCTCTTCCGCCATCACGCTCAGCCTGCTCCTCGGCGGCCTCAGCCTGCTGACGGCATCGCGCCGCAAGGCTGCGGCGACTAAAGATCAAAGACGGCTTCCTAGTCCGTAGTCGCTTCGACTTTCATGTAACAGTAGCCCGGCACTGGAAGTGCCGGGTTCCGACTGCGTGCCGGGTACAATCTTCGGGTGTCTACTTTTTTCCGTATTCTCTCCTTCCTGCGCCCGTACCGTCTGACAATCGCGCTTGGCTTTACCTGCCTCCTCGGCTCAGTGATTTTGGAACTCTCCCCGCCGCTGGTCTGGAAAGTCATTGTGGACGACGTCATTGTCCATCGAAATCTGGCTAAGCTATGGCCGTGCGTCCTGGCGCTGACGTTGATGCAGGGCGGCTCTACGTTTCTGTCGGCCATTCGGACCCGGCTGCTGGAGTCGGTCGGCCAAAAGTTCGTGTATGATCTCCGCAACACACTTTATGACAAGCTGTCGCATCAGTCGCTGGCTTACTTTAATGAAGCCCGCACCGGCGACTTGATGAGCCGGGCGTCGTCGGATATTGACGCCATCTCGGACGTTGTCATTCAAGGCACAGACTCGGTGGTTGCGAACTTCCTGCGGCTTGCCGGCGTGGGGATTATCTTCTGCTCGCTCAATTTGAAGCTGGGCCTCGCAACCCTGCTGCCCATTCTCATTGTCGGCGTCCTCCTCAAGCTCTTCAACAAGCGCGTCAAAGGCATCTACAAAGGCGCACGGGCGAAGCTTGGCTTGGTCAACGCCAAATTGCAGGACAATCTTTCGGGCATCCGGGTCATCAAAGCCTTTGCGCGGGAAGACGCCGAGCAGCAGGCGTTTCAAGAAACTAACCGGCGCTATTTGCAGGAGAACTTGGACGCCATCAAGCTGCGGGCCTCGTTTTTTCCGTTTGTCCGCTGGATCGCCTCGTTCGGCAACACCATCACCATCGGCTACGGCGCGTGGCTGATTTTGCAGGGCCAGTTTACGGTCGGTGGCCTGATCGCCTACCGGGGCTACGGGCGCTACTTTTACGGCCCGATTGACGACCTGACCCAGATCAACGACACCGTCCAGCGCGGCACCGCCGCCGCCGACCGCATCTTTCAAGTGCTGGATGCCCCCGTCACCGTGTCCGATGCTCCCGACGCCGTGCCGCTGCCGCACATTGACGGCGAGATCGTCTTTGACCGGGTCTCATTCCGCTACCGCGAAGGCACCCGGCCCGTCTTAGATAACTTGTCTCTGCGTATCCCCGCCGGGCAGACTGCCGCGCTGGTCGGCGAGTCCGGCGCGGGCAAAAGCACGATTTTCGCCTTAGTGTCCCGCTTCTGGGACCCCGACAGCGGCACGGTTCTGATTGACGGCCATCCGCTTGCCAGTGTCACCCAGACTTCTCTGCGCCGCCAGATTGCTTCGGTCCAGCAGGAAACATTTCTGTTCGCCGCCAGCGTTGCCGAGAACATCCGCTACGCCCGCCCCGACGCTTCGGACACCGAAGTCGAAGACGCCGCCCGCGCCGCCAATGCCCACGGCTTCATTTCCGAGCTGCCGCAGGGCTACGACACTTTGGTCGGCGAGCGCGGCGTCAAGCTGTCCGGCGGCCAGCGCCAGCGCATTTCCGTTGCCCGCGCGTTTCTGGCCGAC
>CAXSZN010000087.1:5810-13903 GCA_964241935.1 uncultured Armatimonadales bacterium | reverse complement strand
GCTTCGACCCAATGATGGAAGCGCCTTCGGAAGTGGAAGACAAGCAGCTTCGCGAGCTTGGCATTACCATCAAGCGTCCGCCGAAAAAAGATGACAAGAAAGAAGACACACCATGACCGTCACGCTGGAAGTCAGCCCGGAAGAAGCCGCCCGTCTGCAAGCCGCCGCCGCCGAGCGCGGCCAGCAGGTGAGCGATTACCTGCTGACATTGGCCCGGCAGGAATTTCAAGCAAAGCCGCCTGCTTCTGCCCCCTCAAAATTTGAGGGGATGACGCTGGCGGAAGCCTTAGCGGGCCGCATTGGCCTTGTTGCGAGCGCCAAACCTTCCAATATGGCTGAGAACTCCGAAGAAGAGTTTGGAAAAATCATGGACGAGAAAAAGCGGCAGGGGCATGTATGACACTCACCGATACAGGACCGCTTGTTGCGCTGAATAACCGCAATGATGACGCTTTCGACAAATGCCGCTTTATCCTGCCAACTCTGCGGCCTCCGTGGGTGACTACTTGGCCCTGCTTCACAGAGTCGATGTACCTGCTTGGCAAAGAAATCGGCATCCGGCGCAGAAAGAACTCTGGAGCATGGTCACAGATGGCATACTAACGCTGCACTCGCTTACCGAGTCAGAATGGGGACGGATGCGCCTGCTGATGGACTAGTACCGTGATGCACCGATGGATTTGGCAGATGCCTCACTTGTCGCTGCGGCTGAGACGCTGGGCGTACAATCCATCTTTACGCTGGACAAACACTTTTACGCTTACCGCTTGGCAAATGGTCAAGCCTTCCAAGTTGTTCCCTGACAGCATAAAACAAAAAAGCGCCGGGCATCTGCCCAGCGCTTTTTTTGTGCAGAAATCTTTCAATGCCTCACCAAGCGTAGTCTTCGGGGGCGGTTTTGTGGCCGGGGAAGATTTCGTCGAGCTTGGTCATGGTGTCTTCGGACAGCGTGATTTCTAAGGCGCGTAAAGAACCGTCAAGCTGCTCCATGGTGCGGGGGCCGATGATGGGGGCGGTGACGACGGGGTTTGCCAGCAGCCAGGCAAGCGCCACATCGGCGGGCTTTTCGCCAATTTCTTGGCAGAGACCTTCCCACTTTTCAAGCTGCGGGCGCTTGGCTTCAATGTCCATATTTGCGCGGCGGCCATTGGCTTCTTTTTGCAGTATGCCGCCAAGCAAACCACCCGCGAGTGGAGACCAGGGAATGAGGCCGAGGCCGTAATGCTTGCACGCGGGGATGACTTCCAGCTCCGGCATTCGGACGTTGAGGTTGTAGTGGGACTGCTCGGACACTAGGCCCAAGAAGTGGCGGTGCTTGGCGATTTCCGATGCCTGCGCGAGATGCCAGCCGGCGAAGTTGGACGAGCCGAAGTACAGCACTTTGCCCTGCTGCACTAACACTTCAAACGCCTGGTAGATTTCGTCCCAGGGTGTTTCGCGGTCAATGTGGTGCATTTGGTACAGGTCAATGTAGTCGGTCTTCATGCGAAGCAGGCTGTCGTCGCAGGCTTTGCGGATATGAAGCGCGGACAGGCGGTTGGTGTTCGGCCAGTCCTTGTTGTCCGCCGTGGACATGCCGCCGAAGACTTTGGTGGCGATGACGACTTTCTCGCGCCGCCCGCCGCCCTGGGCAAAGTAGCGGCCCAGAATCTGCTCGGTGACGCCTTCGCCCTGTTTCCAGCCATAAACGTCGGCGGTGTCCCAGAAGTTGATGCCCATTTCTAGGGCATGGTCCATAATCGCGTAGCTGTCTTCCTCGGTCGTCTGCGGACCGAAGTTCATGGTTCCCAAACACAGGCGGCTGACCTTGAGGCCGGACCGTCCTAAACTCGTATACTGCATCGTGAGTCTCCAATTGATAACGTGGTTCAGGATAGTTCGGCAAAGCGTGTTCGTTTTCCTGCCGGCAGGTATAATAGGCGTATGGAAACAAAAACTCTTCACGTGCAGGGCATGATGTGCGAGGCGTGTACCGGCCATGTCACCAAAGCGCTGTCGGGGCTGGACGGCGTCCAGAATGCGGCGGTCAGCCTGGAAAACGCGCAGGCGACGGTGACGTATGACCCCGCGAAAGTGCAGATGAGCCAGATGCAGGAGGCTATCGAGGAAGAAGGCTATGTAGCGTCGGAATAGGACAAGAAGCCACGGGTTAGAAACCCGAGGCTGGGAAGTGCCCAGTGTCGCCGCGACACAAGAACCGGGTCGGCGTGTTTCTTTTCCGTCGCCTTGACGGTGAGCACTTCATAGCCTCGGGTTTCTAACCCGTGGCTTTTCCATCCGTGGCATCTTAATTATGGAAACCTGTACGCTGGATTTAACCGGGATGCACTGCGCGTCCTGCGTCGGGCGCGTGGAGCGCTTCCTCAAAAAAGTGCCGGGCGTGGAAGATGCGGCCGTCAACCTTGCGACCAACCGGGCGTCTGTCTCTTTTGACCCGGCGCGGGTGCAGGCGGACGCGCTGATCGCGGCAGTCGAAAAGGCCGGCTACGGCGCGGTTCCGGCGGCGAGCGGCAAGCCGAAAGAAGCCGCGCCTCAGCTCGATCCGGCTTTAGTCAATCTCGTTGGGGCAGCCGTGCTGACGCTTCCCGTGCTGGCGTTCTCGATGGCCGGCATGGGCATGGCGCACCCAAGAAACCTTTTGTGGCTGTTCGCCGTGCTGACGGCTGCCGCCGTGTTCGGCTTCGGGCGGCAGTTCTACGTGGGCGCATGGAACGCGCTGCGGTATGGCGGCGGGGCGACAATGGACACGCTGGTCGCACTGGGGGCGTCGGCGGCCTACTTTTCCAGCCTTGCCGCCCTGCTCTGGACCCGGCAGCCGCAGGTCTATTTCGAGACAGCGGGAACAATCGTCACACTGATCCTGCTGGGGCGCTGGCTGGAAACCGGAGCGAAGCACCGGGCCGCCGGCACAATCAAGGGGCTGATCGGGCTGGTACCGAAAACGGCGCGGGTTGTTATAGACTCCAGTGAAGAGCGCGATCTCCCGATAGAACTACTAGGGCCGGGGCAGGTGATCCGCGTTCGGCCCGGCGAAAAAGTGGCGGTGGACGGTGTGGTGATCGGCGGTGGGTCTTCGGTAGACGAGTCACTGCTGACCGGGGAAAGCCTGCCGGTCGAAAAGGGGCCTGGGGACAAAGTCATCGGCGGCACGACTAACGGCAGCGGGACGCTGCTGTTCCGGGCGGAAGCGGTCGGCGCGGAGACGATGCTGGCCCGGATGGTGCGGCTGGTGGAAGAAGCGCAGGGCAGTAAAGCGCCGGTCCAGCGGCTGGCGGATCAAATCGCCGCTGTGTTCGTGCCGGTTGTGCTTGCGATTGCACTGGCGACGTTTTTGATCTGGCTGCTGATACTCCATGCCGGCGCGGCCGGGGCGCTGAACCCTGCCGTTGCAGTGCTGGTGATCGCCTGCCCGTGTGCGCTGGGGCTGGCAACGCCGACGGCGATCATTGTTGGGATAGGGCGCGGCGCCTCGCTCGGCATTCTGATTAAGAACGGTGAGGCGCTGCAGCGGGCGCACAAGATCAGCCGCGTGGTGCTGGACAAGACCGGCACGCTGACGACGGGCAGGCCGGCTCTGACAGATGTTATCCTGCATAACGGACTAGACCGGCAGGGTCTGCTGCGGCTGGCGGCGGCGGCGGAGCGCGGCTCCGAGCATCCGCTGGCGGGGGCGATTGTGGCGGGGGCGGGCGGCAGGATTGCGGAAGCAGAGGCATTTCGTAATTTCCCCGGCCTCGGCATAAAAGCGAGCGTGGACGGCGTGGGGGTTCTTGTCGGAACGCCTGCGCTGCTGGAACAGTCCGGGGTAGCGCTGTCAAAAACAGCGGCGGGCGAGATGGCAGCGCTGGAAGCCGAAGGGAAAATGGCGGTGCTGGTGGCGGTGGACGGCAGCGAAGCGGGAGTTTTGGCTGTCGCCGACACAGTGCGTCCCGGCGCAAAAGACGCCGTTGACCGGCTGCACAAGATGGGCCTCAGCCTGGCGCTGCTTTCCGGCGACAGCCTTCGGGTGGCGCAGGCGGTCGCGGGGCAAGTGGGCATCACAGAAGTGTCCGCCGGTATTCTCCCCGGCGGCAAAGCTTCGGCGATCAAAGAATGGCAGCAGCAGGGTAAGATCCAGGTAGCGATGGTCGGCGACGGTGTCAACGATGCCCCGGCGCTGGCATCGGCGGACCTCGGGATTGCGATGGGGCAGGGGTCCGACGCGGCGCTGGAAGCCGCCGACATTACGCTGCTGCGCTCGGATCTGAATGGCATCGCCGACGCGCTCATGCTGTCCCGGCGGACCATGAAGACAATCCGCCAGAACCTGTTCTGGGCTTTTATTTTCAACGCTGTCGGCATTCCGTTAGCGGCCTGTGGCCTGCTGAACCCGATGCTGGCCGCGCTGGCGATGGCCTTTTCGAGCGTCACCGTCGTGACGAACTCTTTGCGCCTCAAGACTGTTCGCCTTTAATAAACACACCGAGGAATCAAATGATGAAGACACTTTTACTGACAGCTTTGACACTTGCGGCATTCACGGGAGCCGCCTCAGCAGACCCTGCTTCGGCTCCAAAAGCGCCGGCAAAAGCCGCCGCGCTGATCTGCCCGATCACCGGCGAAAAGATCAGCTCGGTCGGCGCCGCCGCCGCACAGGAAACCTACAAGGGCAAGACCTACTATTTCTGCTGTTCTTCCTGCAAGCCGGCCTTTGACAAGAACCCGGAGAAGGCGGCGGCCAATGCGGCCTCGCACAAGTATGCTTCTGCCGGAAACTAACTTGCAACCCCGACAAGAAGGCACTGGTCGTCCCGGACGCCCCTTTGAGCGTAGCGGTCTACTTCTTGTATCAGGTAGGACACCACGGCCTGAGCGCTTTCCTTCGGCGCGTCCCGGAGGAACGCTGCGACACCGTCCGCCGTCAGCAGTGACGCCCGGTCCGGGCCGGCTTCGGTCAGGCCGTCTGTAAAAACCGCCAAAATGTCGCCGGGTTCCAGCTTCACAGTCGCTTCGGCAAAGGCTGCGCCGCTGAAGCCGCCAAGAATGGCCCCGGTCGGCGCTAAATCTTCCACTTGCCCGGTTGCGGCGCGGCGCACCTGCGCGGCATCCTGGCCGCAGTTGACGTAGCTGAGGCAGCGGCTGGACGCTTCATAGCGTCCGACAAACAGTGTCGCGAAACCTGTCAGCAGGTCGTTGTCTACCAAAGTTTGGCTCAGGGTCGTGACCGGGCCGGCCAAAGTGCGCCCGTTATAAAGGGCAAATCGCAGCATGTTACGCACGACAGATACCTGGCTTGCCGCCGCGAGGCCCTTGCCGCTCAAATCGCCGACGACCAGGAACGTCACCCCTTTGTCTGCGGCAAAGACATCCACAAAGTCCCCGCCGACTCCGGCTTCTTCCAGTGCCGGCTGGTAATAATCCGCCAGCTCCAGTCCTGGAACCTGCTTGGGAACTGCCGGCTGAAGCGCTTCCTGAAGCTGCTCGGCAATCCGATGCTCCCGCTCGGAAATTCGCGCCCGTTCCATCTCCATTTGCCGGCGCTCGCTGATGTCTGAAAACGTGACAACCGCGCCCAGCGAGTCGGTTCCCATTATAATGGGTGACGCGGTATAGGACACCGGGAACGATGTGCCATCTTTGTGCCAGAACACTTCGTCTTCCGCGTGAGCGTTCTGTCCGCTGCGGATCGCCCGGTAAATCGGACACTCCTGTTCCGGGTAAGCGGCCCCGTCTTCGCGGCGGCTGTGAATCAGGCTATGGCCGCTTTGCCCGATGATCTCCTCCTGCGTGTAGCCAAGCATTCCGGCGGCTGATTGGTTGACGAACGTAAAGCAGCCGTTCCTATCAATGCCGTAGATGCCTTCACCGGTCGAATCCAGCAGCAGGCGGTTTGCATCGGCAAGGCGCGTCTGCTCGGCTTCCAGGGTCTTGCGCTCGCTGATGTCCCGCAGGTAGGCGGTAAAGCCGAACGCGCCGTCCTGACGCATCGGCACGATCGCGACTTCCACGGGGAACTCTGCGCCGTTTTTTCGCAGGCCGACAACTTCAATCCGCTTTCCCAGGATCGGTCCGATGCCGGTGGCTAAATAGTGGGCGAACCCGGCGTGATGCGCTTCTCGCAGCGACGGTGGAATGATTGTCTCGGCAATCGGACGACCGACCACTTCCGAGGCGCGGTAACCGAATGTCCCTTCGGCGGCTGGGTTGAAGTCTACAATATGTCCCTTGCCGTCTATCGTGATAATGCAGTCCAGCGCGACTTCCAGAATGACGGATTTGCGGGCCTCGCTTTCCCGCAGGGCGGCAACAGTGCGCTGCGCTTCTTCGGCAGCGCTTTCCGCGTCTCGGCGAGACTTATGCTGGGCGCTGCTGATGGCGGAAACACTCAGCCCAACGACAACAAAAACAGCCAGTGTCAACTGGTCGGCGTGAGTTGCGATCAAAAGTGTATGGGTGGGACTGAGAAAAAAATAAACTGCCGCGAGTGTGGAGAGCGCTAGGCCGGTCAGCCCGCCAATCCAGCCGCCGATCCAGGCGCTGAAGACGACCGCCGGGAAGAACATGATAAAGGCAACACGGGTGCCGAACACGGGGTTCAGCGCCAGGCGGATCAGCGTGGACGCCGCAACGCTCAGGAAAATCAGGCTGAATGCCTGTGCTTTGACAGCAGCATTCGGCGGCTGGGCTGAGGGGTTCATCCATGGAAATCGCATAAAGGTAATTCTTGACTAGGGGCTGCGCCGGACAGGATTACTGACCGGCGCAGTTTGTCTTGCTTTGGTTTCGTTCTTTTGTTCAAGCGGAAAGCAAAAGCCGCACTCGCAGGGCAGGCCGTGCCGGCGGGACATCCCGTAGTTCACCCGGCGCCAGGCGCTGCGAAACACTGCCCTGGGATAAACCGAAAGGCAGCTTATTTCGTCAAAAACGAACTCAGCCTCCGTACCCCAGCGGGTCTTCCAGGGTTCCGCTTCCGGCAGGTAATCCAGCCCGCTTAAACCACGCGCAATCGCATCCTGGATAACGGCAATGTGCAGCACGGTGACCGGGCTGTACCGATGCCACTGCGGATCGAAGCCCGAGTAATAGAACGCCAGCCGCCCTGCCGTTTCCAGCACGGCCTGAGCGGCGACCGGCTGCCCATCCACTTCGAGCACCGCAACGGCGGCTTGGCCGGCGTCTGCCAGCCGCGCCAGAACGGCACACAGGAAATCTTTCTGGACCGGGCCGGGCAAATGGTCCAGATGAACCGGACCCCGGTCACTGTTCACTCGAAGACCATGCAGCCGGATCAGCGCCGGAGCCGCCTCGGCCACCTCTTCCGGGGTACGCGCGATCCGCACCGACCAGGCATGTCCCTCCCGGTTCAACAAGCGCGGGTAGTAGGCGATATTGTCCCGCATAGATTTCCCCAGGGACTGCTTGAACTCCGCCCAGGTAGCAGGAAGAGAACGGGTCTGCCCGAGCCGCTGGCTGGACCGTGTGAAAAGAAACGGCCAGGTACGCGGGAATTGCCGCCAGAGCGTCCTTAAACTTTGTGCGGACGCTGGGCGCATGACCCGCAGATGGATAAGGTCCCAGTGTTCGCGCCCTTCCCAAGCCGTTAAAGCCGCCCACAAGCCCTGCCATGCTTTCTCGATCCAATCCCGGTGAAGCAGCACAATCGGCTGTTCGGTCATATCGTCTACCGTGCAGCGCATCCGGGTCGCCAGCGGCCGCAGAGGACGCAGGCGGAGCGCCCCAGCTTTTGCATCGGGAAAGAAAAATGGGGCAAGCCCAATCAAAGTGCCGTCGGGGTGGAACGCCAGCGCGACCACCAGCCGGCATCCCGAGCCGGCTCCAAAATGCTGCCACCATTCGAAGGCCCAGTCCCAGGTGCAGAATGCCGACGGGTAGCTGCATTGCGCCAGCAGAACGTTCCAATCTTCCCGCAGGCTTGCGAATTCTTCTGAAGTTGTAATCTCGCGGCAAATGTTAAGAATGCTGGGTGACATGAGGCCTGGAGGATCTCTCCCTTCAAAGCGGCTTTTCCACACAGCTTGACTTTGTACAGCTTGGCTTAGTACAGCTTGGCTTAGTACAGCTTGGCTTAGTACAGCTTGGCTTAGTACAGCTTG
>CAXSZN010000087.1:0-5710 GCA_964241935.1 uncultured Armatimonadales bacterium | reverse complement strand
GCTTAGTTGAAAAAGCCACGACGTCACGTCCACTTCTGCCTCTCATCGGCTGATGCGATCAAAGCGGCAAAGCAGTATTCGGTTCATGCGCCTGCTTCCTATTATATCCGCAGATGAGCGGATTTCGTTCCCCTCACGGCTTGAGGCGGCCAGTTTTTCATCCTCTCTCGGCCCGGCACAGCAAAAAACGGCAGGATCAGCAAGATCCTGCCGTCTTTCAAAGTCGCTTCCTGCCGGCAAAGTCGCTTTCTGCCGGCAGCGAAAAGGCTGCTACTGCGCTGACCGCCGGTGCGGCAAAGTGGGTGCGGCCCAAAGCGTCTTCATTGTCCAGGCAGCGGCGGCTGTTTTCGGCACTGCGGCGCCGGATAATACCGGTGGCGATAGCTCCTGAAGGCAGATGACATCAGAGGGTGCAACGATTTCGCGCTGGGCCGGCTGTTCGCGTGGAACGAATGACGGGCCGGCGACGCCGGAAAGAAGCGCCCGCACGGCGGTGTCATCGGCGATTGTCTTTTGCGTCGTTTCCTGCGTCTTGACCCGCCGTGTCACGGGCCGCAGCCGCCCGTTACGGCCGCTCACATACGCCGTCTGCACCGTCGTTCCGGTGACTGTTGCGGGCGTGCTGGTGTAATGGAACGTCTGCACGACATACAGCCCGTGGTCGCCGGAGCTGACCCGGCCTAAGAACCGCCTGCCGCCGCGCTCGGTAAAGCCGATGACAGGGTGCCTGCCGACAAGCCCATCCAGCACGCTTTGCTGGGCGAGCGGAGCCGGTGCAGGTGTCACAGGCGGGTCGGCCCACAGTGGTACGGCCGCAGCCAAAAGAAGACAAGCCGCTAAACAGCGAGTAATCATCGCGTCCTCCAGTCTTGCTTTGTCAAACGAACTTCAGGTCTTCATAGCGGCGGCCCAGCACGATCTCGCTGTTGGTGCCGAGCCAGCGGTCCAGCACCGTGGCATAAACAGCACGGAAGTCGGTGGTGTATTTGAGGTCGCCGGCGTCTAAATCGGCAAGGCTCGGGTACTGGCCGTAGAGGCCGCCTTTGACGGGCTTGCCGAGAATAAACATCTCCGATGCCGTGCCGTGGTCCGTGCCGCCGTTTGCGTTCTCGTGGACGCGCCGCCCAAACTCGGAGAACGCCAGTGTCAGCACATGGTCCCCCGCGTTCATCTGCTCCAGATCAGTTTGGAAGGCCAGCAGCGTGTCGGACACGTCCTGCCAAAGCTGATCGTGGCGGCGGATTTGCTGGGCATGGGTGTCAAAACCGCCGGTTGAGATATAATAAACGCGCGTTCCTAAGTTCGCCGCGATGAGCTGGGCGATTTCCTGCATTCCTTTGCCGAACGCGGAAGCCGGATACTGAACCGTCGAATGGTACTGCTTGATGCCTGCGGAAATCTTGTCCGCGCTGTCATACGTTTCCATCGCTGTCTGCTGGAAGAACTTGCCGTAAGGGGTGTTCGTGTCACCCATCTGGACCTGCTTCAGCGCGGCGGCGCGGGCCTGCCCTTCGGCATTGCCGGGAAACACGACGCCGAAATTGGCGAGTCCCTGAATGCTCGGCACGGCGGCGTGAGCGTTGGTGAACGCTTCGCTGGCTTCATTGCCGATGTTGATTCCCGTGAGCGGCGACGTGCGCCCGCTGCGGATCGCGTCCAAATAGCGTCCGACCCAGCCTTCGGTTCCCAGCTTTTCCGGCTCCGCCGTCTGCCAGATTTCCATGGACCGGAAATGGCTGTGGTTCGGGTTCGGGTAGCCTGCGCCCTGGACAATCGCCAGCCGCCCCTGGTCGTAGAGCGTCTTCATGCCGCCCATGACCGGGCTGAGGCCGATGGTATCGGTCAGGTGCAGCACTTTGTCGGCGTTATGGGCCAGTACAGGCCGGGCGCTGCGGTAGATGGAGTCTGAATATGGGACAACCGTGTTCAAGCCGTCATTGCCGCCGGTGAGCTGGATCACAACCAGCGAGCGTCCGGCAGCCTGGCCGCTGGCGGCAAGCGCATTGTCAGCTACGGAGTCGGCCCAGACCATTTTGGCGAGCCAGGGCGGCACGGCAAGCCCGACGGCCACTGTCGTGGCACTTTTTTTGATAAAATCTCTGCGTGTGACTGGCATGATTGGCTCCTGTTGGATACTGGCCCACGATTGAAATCCTGGGCTAACAAACTTGATATTCGGGCGTCGCCATGACCATCGGGATCACGGCGCGGAGACGGCCTTCAAGGCCGCTGGGGGTAAGGTTTCTCGTTCGGGCATAAGGATCGCCCTGAGCGCGGCGTCCGCGCCCAAACTTGCCGGTGACAAACTGGGCGTTCTGGACCATTGGCGCTGGGGCATCCGGCGCCGGCGCAGCGTTCACAAAATCCATTAAAGTCTGCCGCGTGGCGGGCGTGACGGGCAGCGGGCCGAGCGTTTCCAGCAGGAAATCTACCCAGGCTTCAGGCGTCAGCGCGTTCTGCTGCAAGTAGTCGGTGACGCGGACGAGCTGCCCGCCGAACATCTGGCGCGAATTGGACAGAGCGTTGGCGAAGTTGATTCTTGCCAGCAGCGTAGACGTGTTAATCCAAGCCGTCCCGCCGTCCCAGCCTTTAACCGTCGGCGGGGCCAGCAGGTCCTGGCCCATGTTCCGCATCGCGCCGGGCAGACCGGCTAAAATCGCGAGCTTGCGGCCGGCCGCCTGCTGCGGGGTGACGGCAGGAGCAGTCAAGTTCGGCATGGCCGGCACCGGGGCGGCAGGCATGGTCGTTGCCGCCGGCATGTATGCCATTTCGTTTGCGGGCGTAATGTCCGACAGCGCCAGCTCCACCGCTTTATCCAGCCCCAGCATTTTGACGCTGCCGACCACATACTGCGCGGGCGACTTGATGACGGCAAACCGCGCTTTGTCAGAATAAAACGCTTTGGAGCGCAGGATGCGGCCCATCACGGCGCGAACATCGTAGCCGCTGGCGTAGTAGGTCTGCGTCAGCGCTTCTAAAACTTGCGGCTCGGGATCAGGGTAGGCAAAGTACTCCCAAAGCTGGGTGCAGAGGCGCTTCGCCGTGGCCGGGTGGGCGACCAGAATGTCTACAATGTCGTCGCCGTTCCAGTTGCCGGTTTTGCCTAAGAACGTCTTTGGATCATTGTCGTGCTGGTTTGGATTAAAGCGGAACTCGCCGCCGCGCAGGTTCCAGCCGGAGAACGCCCGCGCCGCCGCCTTCACATCGTCCTCGGTGTAGTTGCCGATGCCGCAGGTGTAAAGCTCCATCAGCTCGCGGCCATAGTTTTCGTTCGGGTGGGCCTTGTAGTTTTGGTTGCCGTTCAAGTAGCGCAGCATCTCGGGGTCACGCGAGACGGCCAGTGTCAGTGTCCGGAAATTGCCGAGTGCGTTCGCACGGAAAAGCTGGTTCTGCCGGTACATGAGATCACCCTGCATTCCGCCGTCTTTGGATGTGAAATGCCCGTGCCAGAACAAGGTCATCTTTTCCTGCAAGGAGCGCGGCGAGGCAATCATCCGGTGGACCCACCACATCTTGACGGCCTGGGTCGGGGTGCCGCCGTTTTTAGTTTCCGGCAGCAGGCTGGTCAAGCCGGCCAGGGTGCGCGTGTCATCCAGGTTTTCCGGCACACGCTCCGGGTGCAGCAGCGTTTCAGTCGTGGCGTCAAGCCCGGCCGCCGCGGCCGCTTTGATTGCCGCCGGGTCTGCGCCGAACCCTGCCCGTCGCAGCAGATGAGCGGTATCAATGTATGTCTGGTCAATCATTGGGCTGTCCTTGAGGCTGTAACTTGAAGGCATTGTCGGGACTGTTGAGTTACAGACGCAGAGGTGAAGCGAAAAGTTCACCGCGTTTTGAGGAACCGACGCAACCCGCATACCGTTCTTGTAACAGAGTTCTGCGGAATTGTTTTAGAAGGTATACTACGCTTATGGAAACTTTGACACTGGCCCGCACGGCGGCGACTGGAACCGACGCCGACCCGCCGGCGCAGAGCTTCGGGCAGGACCTTGACCTGTCCCTGCGCGTCCGCCGCATTGACCCAAAGCTGGATTTGGAAGCTGAGATTGTCCGCCTCAAAGCCGAGCGCAATGCGGTCATTCTGGCGCACTACTATCAAGACGCCGACATTCAGGACCTAGCGGACCATGTCGGCGACAGCCTCGCGCTGGCGCAGGCGGCAGCGGCGACCGATGCCGATGTGATTGTCTTCTGCGGCGTTCACTTCATGGCCGAGACCGCGAAGATCTTGAACCCGGACAAGCTGGTCCTGCTGCCCGATTTAGATGCCGGCTGCTCATTGGCGGACCGCTGCCCCGCCGATGTTTACGCCGACTGGCTGAAGCAATATCCCGGCCACACGGTCATTAACTATATCAATTCGTCCGCCGGCGTCAAAGCCCTTTCTGATATTATCGTCACGTCCTCTAACGCCGTCTCGATTGTCGAGCAGCTCCCGAAAGACGAAAAAATCGTCTTCGGTCCTGACCGGCATTTAGGCAAATGGGTCGAGAAGCAGACCGGACGCGAGATGGTCCTGTGGCCGGGCTTCTGCATCGTGCATGAGCAGTTCAGCGCCCGCAAGCTGGCGACGCTGCGGGCATCCTATCCCGATGCCAAGCTGATCGCGCACCCGGAATGCGAGGAAGCCGTCCTAGATCAAGCGGATTTTATCGGCTCAACGCTCGCGCTTTTGAAGTATGTCCAGACCCACCCCGAGCAGACGCAGTTCATTGTCGCCACCGAAGTCGGCATCCTGCACCAGATGAAGCAAAGCCGGCCCGACGCCGAGTTTATCTGCTCCCCGCCAAACTCCGGCTGCGACTGCGCTTCCTGCCCCTATATGCGCCTGAATACACTCGAAAAACTATACCTGTGCCTGCGCGACGGGACTCCCGAGATCACCATGCCCGAAGAAGTCCGTGTCCGCGCCCTGCGCCCGGTCCAGCGGATGCTGGACATGAGCAAGAAGCTGTCGCCGGTCCAGCAAAAGGGCGATTAGCATTTAGCCTGAGCAACAAGCGAGGGAGTGAACTCCACTCGCTTCTCTTTTTTCCTGATTATGACAACTACTTCTGAACCTCTTTTCGGCGAAGCCCTTGAAACTCCAGTCGCAACGCTGCTGAAGCCGCTGCTCGGCGCACACATGCCGACAGCGGGGGGACCGCACAACGCCATTACGGATGGCGTCGCGATTGGCTGCCATGCCGTGCAGATCTTCACCGCCAGCCCGCGCCAGTGGCGTGCGCCGTCCATTAAGCCGGAGCTTGCCGAGAAGTTTAAAGAAGTGGTCGCCGAAAACAATATCACCAAGACCGTGGCACACGACTCGTACCTGATTAATCTGGCCGCTGAACCGGGCAGCGAAGTTTTGGAAAAATCGAGGGCGGCATTCCGGGCAGAGATTGAGCGTTCTGAAGCGCTGGGCGTCAACTTTCTGGTCAGCCACCCCGGCGCACACGGCGGGGCGGGGGAAGCCCTCGGGATCGCGCGGCTGATTGATAGTCTCAATATCAT
The DNA here is from genome assembly GCA_964241935.1 of uncultured Armatimonadales bacterium. GTDB lineage: Bacteria > Armatimonadota > Armatimonadia > Armatimonadales > Capsulimonadaceae > JANXMY01. The sequence continues at coordinate 217 of CAXSZN010000087.1, read as the reverse complement.
TCACCAGCAAACTGAAGGTGCGAAAGTGCGGGTTGCTTTAGAAACCACGGCAGGGCAGGGGACATATCTGGGTGGCAGGTTTGAGCAGTTGGCCGCGATTATCAATGGCGTCCAAAACCCCGAGCGTTTGGCCGTGTGTCTTGATACCTGCCACATCTTTTCGGCAGGCTACGACATCCGCACACCGGAGACTTACGCTGAAACGATGCGGCTCTTC
>CAXSZN010000086.1:0-15486 GCA_964241935.1 uncultured Armatimonadales bacterium | reverse complement strand
TCCCGGAAGTGGATGCGTTTCTCGGCATTGAAAGCGGCCCGGCCATCGGCAATGTCGTGTTCGGCGCACGCCCACGGCAGATCAATTTAGTCGAGACAGTCGCCGACAAGTACCCACTCATTCCCCAGGCGCGTTTGCGGGCGACGGCGACGCCGTGGACGGCGTATTTAAAAATCTCCGAAGGCTGCGACCACTCCTGCACGTTCTGCGCCATTCCCGGCATTCGCGGCAAGCACCGCTCCAAACCCATTGAGCGCTTGGTGGAAGAAGCGCGGCAGCTTGCGGCGTCCGGCGCGAAAGAGCTGAACTTGGTCGCCCAGGACACGACCGCTTACGGCATGGATTTGTACGGGCGGCTGGCCCTGCCGGAGCTGCTGACGGCGCTGGCCGAAGTTTCTGAAATCAAGTGGCTGCGGCTCTTATACTGTTACCCGACCATGGTGCGGCAGCCTCTTTTAGATGTCCTGCGCGACCTTCCCCAAGTCATCCCGTATATTGACATGCCTTTGCAGCACGGCGACGACCAGATGCTCAAAGCCATGAAGCGCGGCGGCTCGGTGGAGCAGTACAAGCGGCTATTTGGGAAGATGCGCGAGCTTCTGCCTGATTTAACGCTGCGGACGACGTTTTTGGTCGGCTTCCCCGGCGAGACCGACGCGCACTTTGCCCATCTGCTGGACTTCGTGACGGAGATGCGCTTTGACCGTTTGGGTGTATTCACTTACTCCGGCGAAGAAGGCACTCCGGCGTTTGCATTAGACAATCCCGTGCCGAACAAAGTCATGCGGGCGCGGCGCGACGCGCTGATGGCGGCGCAGCAGAGCATCAGTCTTCAGAACAACCAGAAATGGCTGGGGCGCGAGTTAGATGTTTTGGTGGAAGCCCGGCGCGGCGAAGATGCAGTCGGACGCTCGTTTCGTGATGCCCCCGAGATTGACGGCACGGTGACGGTGAAGAATTGTCAAGCCGCGCCGGGGACATTTGTTTCGGCCCGTGTTTCCGCCGCCGAGCCGTATGATTTGGAAGCGACCGCTGTTTATAATTTCTGAATGCGAGGGAGTGAACTCCTCTATGCCGTCGTCTGCTCATCTTCGTCCGAAGGACGTTATTCAGCAGATACGAAGTAATGCCGAAGGCATAGAAGAGTTTACTCCCTCGCTCCTTTTGCCTTTTACTTGACCCTATCTTTGAGGAGACCACATGGCGACAACCCGCACCTCGGAACGCAAGACCACGACTAAGAAAACTGCCCCTGCCCCAGACCCGTATGAGGCATTAGCTTCGGAAACGCTGACCACGCTGCTGCACCGCGCTCTGGTGCGCCTCGGCGAGCCGGCCCGCATCGGCGATATTGTCCGCGAAGCCGGCGACGACGCCGTGACGCCCGCATTGGCCCGGCGTCAGATGGAAACCCAGCCCCGGCGCTTTGTCGCCGTGGACCGCCGCTGGGACATCACAAGCCGCTACTTGGACAAAACCAAGCCGCTGGAGCGGACATTGGAAGAGGTCATCTCCATCTACGGTGCACCCATCCCCGCCGACGATGTGGCCGGGGAGCTGGCCCAGATTACAGGCCGCGTCAAAGAAGCGTACACGGAAGTCGCCGCCCGGCTGCTGCGCGGAGCGCCGTTCTTCCCCATCGCCGGCGGCCTGGCTTACGGCCTGCGCTCCTGGCTGCTGGACCTGACATCGGAGCGCGAAGATGACATCCTCTTTTACAACTACTTAAACGCGAACACGCTGGCCCCGTTCCAATCTGCCGCCGAAGGGTTAGATTGGGAAGACAACCCAACCGGCGCGGCGCATACGCTGGTCTCAATCGGCGGCGGTCAGCCGGTAGACAACCGTGTTCTTCAATACTTTGCCTGGAAATCGCTCGGCGAAGAGTTCGACGGCGCGTCAATCTATGATGCGATTGCAACCGACCGCGAGACATTCTTGGCGCTGCCCGATCACCGCTGGCTGCTGCGCGAGTCGCTTGCGCCGGTCCAGGCCCTGTGGCGCACCCAGGCCGAAGCTGCCGCGCTGATGGCCCCCGAGGAAACTGCGGCCGTGGAAGCCGTCGCGATGGACGTTCCGGCCAAGCCGCTGGAAGTCACTGACGAGGACGCCGACGAGCTGCGAAGCTACTTTGACGGGCGCGAGGAAGACGCCCGTGCCGGCGATTTGTTGACTCAGATCTTCGAGATCCGGCCTACGGGAAGCACATTCGCCGCCGATGTGGACACGCTGATTGCCTACCTGCGAAGCAAGCCTGATGACTTCCAGTGGGTCGGCACTGACCGCTTCCGCGCCCCCGGCACTTTGCCGCCCTATATCGGCCAGCTGCCCGAGTCGCTGACGTTCCCCACCCTGCCCCGCTTCGAGACCGCCGACGGCGAGATTTTGGACCAAATCCTTTCCGACGCCGGGTTGGAAGAAGGCTTGCAGGAAGAGATACTGGACCCGGTCGCGCAGGATGTCAATGACCAGGAGTCGGCGGACGTCACCCGCTGGCCGGAAGGCACAACTGCCGATGCGCCCCGCCTGCGTCTGGTACTGAAATCGCACCACAAAGAAATCGGCACCTTCCCGCTGGCCCAGATTCCGCCCGGCTTCTTTCCGCCTGAGCCGAACATTGTCGAGCTGACCCTGCGCGATGCTTCAGGCACCGGCTACCCAGCGTATGTAGACTACAACGTTCAGCTTGTTTACGGCCTGTTCGATGTCTACGCCGAAATCGCCGCCGAGTCCGGAGCCGTCGTCTACTTAGAAATGACCGATAAGCCCGACGAGTACAAGTTCATAGACGAAAACGAGACCGACGCCAACGTCTTTGTCAGCCCCGCCCGGATGGAGGAGCTGCTGGACTTCCACAACGAAGTCGAGGATGGAGCGCCGATCTCCACCTACGACATCGTCCGGCGCGTCCTGACCAACTACGGCAAGGGCTGCTCGTTCCTGACCCTGCTGACCGAGGTGAACCTGGTTCGCCGCACCCCACGCCGCCTGCTGGCGAGCATTCTGAGCGGCTACTCCGCGTTCCACAAGGGCGCGAACAAGTGGCGCTTTGACGCGAAAAAGGAGCCGGAAGGCTTCAACAGCGCCAAAACCGAATTCATCGTCAAGAAGTAGCACAGCCAAAAAGAACCTCACCCCGGAACTGCGTTCCGACCCTCTCCTTCTTAAGGAGAGGGTGCCAGCTTGCTGGCGGGTGAGGTATTCTTGTTTTGCGCGTCGGCGCTGAACCTACGTCTTTGCCGTCATCAGCCGGGTCGGGTCCACAATGTTCGCATCAAAGATGGCGACATTGGACTGCACCTGGGCGTTCGTGCCAACGACGCACCGCTCAAGCTGCGTTCCAGCGCTGACACGGGCATTCGCCCAAAGAATGGTGTCTTTAAGCGTCGCGCCTGCTTCCACCACGCAGCCGTCGCCGACTATCACATTCCCCAAAAGCTTCACGCCCGCGCCGATCGTGACAGCGTTGCCAACTGCCGCCGGGGCTGTGATCTCCGCCGACGGGTCAATCTGAACATTCTCGCCCTGATAAATGCCGGGTGCAGTCTCCGTCAGCCCGAACTCCAAATGCACCTTGCCGTCCAGCGCCTCAAAGTTCGTTTGCCGGTAGACTTGCAGATTGCCGACATCTTTCCAGTACGACTGCGTCGCAAACCCGTACAGCGGCCTGCCTTCCGCGAGAAGCTGCGGGAAGACGTTGTTGCCGAAGCCGTAGAACGTGTCCGGCGGGATCAAGTCGAAGACGCCCGGCTCGAAAACATAGACGCCCGTGTTCGCCATTTTGGAAAACACATCGCCGCCCTTCGGCTTTTCTAAAAAGCGCGTGATGCGCCCGTCGTCATCGGTCACAACAATGCCGAACTGCGACGGGTCTTCGACTTCGGTCGTGGCAATCGTAGACGCGGCGTTCTTGTCGCGGTGCATCTGCATCAGCCCGGACAAATCAATATCTGAGATGTCATCGCCGCCGACGACTAAGAACGTCTCACCATTAAAGAAGTCTTGCGAACGCTTGACGCTTCCGGCATCGCCCCACAGCTTGTCTTCATGGGCGTAGGAGATACGGACGCCGAGCCTCGCCCCGTCCCCCAGCCCTTCTTCAATGACGGAGCCTAAGTAATGCACATTGACCCGGATGTCGGTGAAGCCATGCTTCTTCAAATCCAGCACAATATGCTCAATTACAGGCCGGTTCACAATCGGCACCATTGGTTTTGGAATCGCGCGAGTCAGCGGGTCTAAACGGGAGCCGACCCCCGCCGCCAGTATCATTGCTTTCAAATATGTGTCTCCATAGATCAGAAATTATGCGCGTGAGCCGAAAGAGCGTGGGATTAAAATCCTACGCTATGGGGCGCGGACGCCCATTGTCCACCTGCGTGGACACGGATGTGATTAGTTGGCCGGGTTCTTCGGCGTCAGGCCAGAGCGTACCATCAGCGTGATGCTGTTTTTGATTGGCGATGTATTGCACTACGTTGTTGATTTGCGGGCGGCTGACGGAGAACGCGCCGTAGCTGCCCTGCCACTTGAACCACTCGCCGGGCCTCAGCTTGTCCGAGACAAACGCCGACGAACCGCCTTTGATATGCTTCATCAAATCGGCCAGCGTAATCGTATTAGACAGCAGGACCAGCAGATGCACATGGTCCGGCATCCCGCCCACCATCAGCACCTCACACCCATCATCTACGCAAACTGTCTCCAGGTACCGCCACAAATCACGCTCAATTTCTTCGGAAATCAACGGATGCCGGTCCCATGTCGCCCACACGAAATGCACCGCCACGCACAACTTGTTCTTTAACATTTTGTCCTTCCCTGGACCATAATTCTTAATCCTGCTCCCTGTCCGCGAAGGCGGACACTGGGCGCTTCGCCCCACAGCGTAGGAATTCATTCCCACGTTCCTCATTCTTGCATTACTCTTGCGTCTGCTCCAACCGCCTTAAGATTCTCAACTAGCTCTACGGCTTCTTCATCTCTAACAACTGTCAATACTATTGTTTTTCCATCCAGTACCCTGTCTGTGACAGATTTCGCGTCGCTCAATCCCAACGCTGTATATCTTTGAATGATTTTAGTCATTGAGATTTTCTGCAAGCCAACTTGCCAGCCTGTAATTAGGACTTTTGTCATCACTCAAAAAACGACCGTACCGCCTCCGCCACAAACTCGGCCTGTTCGCGGGACAGCTCGGGATGCACGGGCAGGGACAGGACTTCTTTGGACGCTCGTTCGCTTTCAGGCAGATCTCCCTCTTTGTAGCCGAGAAACGCATACGCTTCCTGTAAATGGATCGGCAGCGGGTAGTAGATCGCGGACTGGACGCCGCGCGAGGCTAAATGCTTTTGCAGGGCGTCGCGCTTGCCATTTAGAACGCGCGTCGTGTACTGATGGAAGATATGATGGTTGCCGCGCTCGGTGCAGGGCAGGACCAGCCCGTCAAGACCCGAAAGAGCGTCGGCGTAAAAGGCGGCGTTTAGGCGGCGCTGATCGTTCCACTCGGGCAGGCGCAGGGCTTTGACCCGCAGAAGCGCGGCTTGCAGGCCGTCCAAGCGCGAGCAGTAGCCGATTTCTTTGTGGAAGTAGCCTTTGCCGCCGGAGCCGTGGAAGCGCAGCAGCTTAACTTGTTCGGCAAGTTCGTCGTTGTCGGTCAGAACCATGCCGCCGTCGCCGCAAGCGCCTAAGTTCTTGGTCGGGTAGAACGACAGCGTGTTGGCGTCGCCCCACGCGCCGAGCGGCTTGCCTTGATGCAAAGCGCCGATGGCCTGGGCACCGTCGCCGAGAAGGGCCACGCCGTGCGTCTCGGCAATCCGGGCAAAGCGGGTCATGTCGGCTAATTGGCCGAACAGATGCACCGGCAGAATGACTTTCGTGTTAGGCGTGATCTTCGCTTCGGCATCATCGGGGTTGAGGTTGAACGTGCGCGGGTCAATATCGGCGAATACCGGCGTTGCGCCCGCGAGGCAGATCGTCTCGCCCGTCGCGATAAACGTGAACGGCGGCGTGATCACTTCGTCGCCGGGGCCGACCCCAAGCGCAAGCAAAGCCAGCAGCAGGGCGTCGGTGCCGGAGTTGACACCGAGGCCGTGCTTGGCCCCGCAGAAATCCGCCGTTTCGCGCTCAAAGGCGCTTGCAGTTGCGCCGAGACCGCCAAAATCGCAGGCATCCATTGTCTGCTCAAAAGCGGCGGTCAGCTCGCTTCTCAGCGCCCGGTGCTGCGCCTGTAAATCCGCCATCGGTACGTTCATAACTCACCCTAACTGTCTTTATCTGTTCTACTATCTACGACAACCGAAACGGGCGATTGTTACAAAAGCTCGTGACGCCCGCGGGCTTTCAGCTCGTCCACAATCTTTTTCACTTCCTCGGAGCGCGATTTCGGGCAGATGAGCGTCGCGTCCGGCGTGTCAATGACGATAATGTCGTCCATGCCGATGGTGGCGATCAGCCGCTTGGGGCTGTAAATCAGCGAGCCGTGCGTGTCCACCCCGACATGGTGGCCGATGACGACGTTTTCGGTTTCCTTGCCTTCGGCGGTCAGGATTTCGGCCAGACGCTGCCAGGAGCCGACATCGTTCCAGCCGATGTCGGCGGGGATGACGGCAACTTTGTCCGCTTTCTCGGCGATGCCGTAGTCTACCGAAATCTTTTCCAAGGCTGGGAAGACTTCGGCCATCACGGCGTCAAATTGTTCAGTGCCATACGCGGCGACAAGCTGGGCGAAGGCCGCTTCCATCTGCGGCAGGTGGGTTTGGTAGAGATCACGCAGGGTCTTCACCGACGCGATAAACATGCCGGCGTTCCAGAAGTAGCCGCCGTCTTTGAGGTACTGCTCGGCGACTTCGCGCTTCGGCTTTTCTTTAAACTGCTTGACTTCATAAACGGGAACCCCGGCGTCGGTCTCGGCCCGGACGGTTTCGCCGCTTTGGATGTAGCCGAAGCCGATGTCCGGACCGGTCGGCGGAATGCCGAGCGTCACCAAGTAGCCGTCGGCGGCGACTTCGGCGGCAGCCTCCAGTATTCGGCTGAATTGGTCCGGGTGCAGGATAACATGGTCGGCAGGCAGGGTCGCCATGACCGCGTCCGGCCCCAGCGTCTTCTCCAAAATCGCGGCCATCAGGCCGATAGCGGGGGCGGAATCGCGGCCTTCCGGCTCACCGACAATGTTGCCGGCAGGGACAGCCGAAAGCTGCTCCCGTACCCTCGCCGCGTGGCGGGCATTGGTGATGACATACAGCCGCTCCGGCGGGACCAGGCTCTCGACGCGGTCCGTGGTCTCCTGGAGCATCGTGCGCTCGCTGACGATGTCTAAAAACTGCTTCGGCGTTTCCTGCCGGCTGCGCGGCCAGAGGCGCGTTCCGCCCCCCCCGGCGGGGATAACAACGGCGATAGTCGGGCGAGAAGATGTTTGGGTCACAGGCTGACTTTCTTCAAGAAGCAAAATTCACGATTGAAGTTCGCAAAGAGTTTACCGAATGGCAGGGGCGGGTGTCAACAAGAACCCACCCCGCCACAAGTGCCGACCCTCCCGAAGCGGGAAGGTAAGGAGCAGGGAAGGTGAAGAGCCGGGAAGCAGCGTCTCTACGCTTCACTCTTGAAACTCTTCACCTTCCCGCTCCGGGAGGGTCGGCACTTGTGGCGGGGTGGGTTCCTCCAACGTATCTATTCTTTCTTCCACAGCGTCCAGCTTTTCTTCCAGCGCATCCAAGACCGCATGGGCATCGGCGGATTCGGACATGGCTTCGGCTTCGGCGTCATGGCGATTTTTGACATTAGGCAAGTCGCGGCGCAGTTCTTCCATCAGCGCAATGACTTTGGCGATCTTCTGCTCGGCCAGCAGATTGACCTGCAAATCAAGCTGGGCGCGGCGCTCGGCGAGACGCGCCTGCCGGTTCTGCGTAATCAAGACAACAATCGTCAGCAGCAGGCCGCCGGTGCTGACCAGCCAGGCCAGCAGCGGGAAGGGGCCGGGGTCAAACGGCGAAATGTGCAGACGGCGCGACGCTAGGTTCAAGCCAATCCAGACGGCAATCGCCGCAATGGTCAGGTTCAGGAACAAAGGCCGTCCGAGAAACGCGGTAACTTTCTCAATCGTGCGCTGATGGACACTGACATCGCTTTCGCCCCGCGCGTGGATAGTTGCAATCGTGTCAATCTGCTGGCTGACATGGTCCGGCAAGCTGTCGTCGGTGACTTCACTCATAGTGTTATCTTAGTTCCGGCGTTATTTCGGCCCCAGCGTGAAGCGGTCAATGACGCTGCCGTTAGGGCGAATGACAGTCATCGTGACACGCGGGCCGTCTACGTCGCACCGGATGGCATGGTAAATCAGGGCGTCATACTGCGCTTCGGGCAGCGGATGTCCGGCGCTGTCGGTGTCATGGACATACACATCGCCCGGCAGCGTAATCTGCCGGTTTTCGGGCCGGTACGGCGGTGCGCCGCCGCCGCCGGTCACAATGTAGGTGACGCCGTCCCGCACCGTCCGGTAGTACAGATGGTCATGGCCGCAGAAGACCGCCCGTGGGCGATATTTGGCAAACAGTGGATGCAGGTACTGCTGCGCTTCCGGCGTCGGCCCATGCGGCCCCGGCGAGAACGGCCCTTCATGGAACATGACAAATGTGCTGACCGCTGTTTTCTGCGCCTGTGCCAGCTCGCTTTGAAGCCAGGCATACTGCCGGCTGCCGGGATTGTAGTCTTCCATGCTGTCCACAATGATGAACCGGTTTTGATGGCGGGTGAACGCATAATACAGCTTGTTTGTCTTATCGCCCGAGTCGAACGGCTCGGTGACGACATGGGGATAATACGGCCCAATGTCATGATTGCCCCGCGCCGGATAATACGCAATATGCGCCTCCCGGAGCGGCTGGGTGATTTGGGCAAACTGCTCCCACTGCGCCGCGTTCCGGCCATCAGCGACTAAATCCCCGCTTTGCAGGACGAACTCCGGGTGCAGGCTGATGATCTCTTTGATGATGACCGCGTGTTCGGCAGGGTTCGAGCGCGTGTCTCCATACGCGACAAACGTAAACGGCATTTCTGTTGCCTGTTTAAGCAGTGCGTGCTTGGCTTTCGGTGCGGCAGAAACAGCGGCTGTGATAAAAAGCAAAATCGGGATTAGGAGCAAAAGGGCTGTCGGTTTAGGCATATTGGGTCTTTCAAATTGTTTTATATCTTCAGGCGCTTCAGCAGCAGCGGCATGGTGATGCCCTGGACCACCACCGAGAACGCGACAACGCCGAACGATGCCAGCACGATCTGCGTCCGGTAGGAAACTGTTCCCGGCAGGCTAAGGGCCAGCGCCAGAGCGAGTGCGCCGCGCATCCCGCCCCAAAACAGTAAATGCTGATGTGCAGGCCGGATCGCCAGGCGGCTTCGTGTGAACAGCAAACTTAGCGGATACACGGATGCCGCTCGGCCCACGAGAGTCAGCACAATCGCCAGCGCCAGCGCCGTGACACCGAGGCGCGAGAACTTGTGCGTGGCGGCGTCAAGGCCAATCAAAAGAAAAATCAGCGAGTTCGCAACAAATGCCGCGAAGTCCCAAAATGCAATGACTACCTCGCGCCCGCGCTGGGTCAGCACCGAATCTTCCTCCCCGCCCAGCACACCAACATTCCCGAGCAGCAGCCCGGCGGAAACCGTCGCCAGCACGCCGGACATGCCGTAATGGTCCGCCAGCAGAAACGATCCATACGCGGTCACAGCGGTCAGCGCGGTTTCTACCAGCGAGTCTTCCGTGCGCCCGGCCAGCACAGTGGCCATCCCGCCGCAGGCCAAGCCGACGGCGATGCCGCCGAGGGAAATCTTGGCAAGCTGCCCGGCGGCGGACACCGGGGAAAGCGATCCGCCCAGCGCAAATGTCAAGGTCAGAGCAAAGAAAACAGCGGCGACGCCGTCGTTAAAGAGGCTTTCCGACTCCACTAACAGACGCAGCCGCCCATGAATTTTGTTTTCTTTAAAGGTCGCGATGACTGAGACCGGATCAGTCGCCGCAATCAGCACACCGAACAGCAGCGCGGCGGATTTGGGCCAGTGCGCGAACAAGACCATGCCCGCTGCGACCAGCAAAGCGGACACGGCGACTCCCGCCGTAGACAGCACGGCAATCGGCAGGCCGTCCCGGCGCAAGTCCCGCCAGCGCAGGGACAGCGCGGCCTCAAACAGCAGCGGCGGCAGGAACGCCGTCGTAATGAGATGCGGCGTCAGCAGCGCCCCCGGCCCATGCCGGACCAGGCGCAGCCCGATCCCGGCCAGCACCAGCCCGACCGTATACGGCAGCCGCAGCCGCCGGGCCAGAAGCGCTACCACAACTGCAATCAGCAGCAGGACAACAAGGCGGTCAATAGTCAATTCGCGCTCGCAGTCAAATTGCCCAATCTGCCTCCGCCGCCATTATACACTAAGCCGCCATTATACACTAAATCGTCGAGCGCGAGCCTATTCTGTTTCTCGCCTCTGACATCAATAGTTGCAGGACGAGAAGCGCAGGGGTATAATCGCCTCAGCTTAACCACAGAACGCTGAACCCAGCGACAGGAGACTGAACCCCCCATGAGCGTCAACACAAGCCCAAGCGTAGATACCAGCACCCAGAATGCCAACTGGGGCACCCTCGTCATTGTTCTGGTACTCGCCATCGCCGCCGTCGTCATCGGCGTCACGCTGTACGGCCATGATACTGCCAGCCAGCGCCCGGTCGCCGTCATCAACCAGCAGCCTCAGCCGAACACGCCCTAACCCCTTGATGCCCGATTCGCTGCCCTTGAAGGAGAGCGTGATGAACCTTAAACATCTTTGGCCGTTCCACGCGCCTGAAATGCAGGCGGCACCGGCGCAGGAAGCCGCCGGCACGGAGGATACTCCCGCGCCGCTTTGCGCTGTCTTCAGTTCCTACTCTCCCGTTGAGGCGCATATCATCAGCGGGATGCTGGAAGACAACGGGATCAAGTGCGTTCTCAGCAACGAGCTGTTTGCTGCCGCCGATGGTCCGGTTGCGAGTGCGACGGGCGGCGTTCAAGTGTTTGTCCGCGCCTCCGACGCCGACCAAGCACGGGCACTGATCAGCGCGCCGGAAGCGCCGGAAGATGCGGAAGCCATCTGAAAAAGGCTTGTTATCGGTGAAAAGCTTCCGAAGTCTTGGCCTGCGCTTCCTGGACAAGCGGCAGAAGAGCAGCATCCAGCTCGGCGTCGGTGTCGGCGGGCGAGGCAAGCTTTTCTAAGTACCAGTATTCGATGTGCGATGTGGACTGACCGGGTTCCAGGGTCGTCAGCGGGCCGAGCGTTTCGAGTTCCTGGAACAAGCCCTTGGCGAACGTCTCAAAGTTGCAGCCCATGTCGGGCAGGACCGAGGGGCCGCCGGGCGCAGGGTCAATGCGAACCACGAACGCCTGCTCATTGGCAAGGTGAGCGCCCCACCCCTGCGCGTTGTACAGGCCCACTTTCTGCGACATGCCGAGATCTTCCTGCGGGGTCAGGGTGAGATACTTGGTTCCCCAGCGCCAGCGCGGGTCGGCCATGTCGGTAAACTTCCACAGCACCAAAGGCCGGGCAGGGACTAGCTCGTCGTCATGCGAGACAAACGGCTCCTGCGGCAGGACCACTTTGCCGCCGGGAGCGACAATGGACAACGCCCAGGCAGAGAGCGTGACCGGCCAGACGTTGTGATTGGTCAGGATATGCTCGACTTTGACGGCAGGCCCGGACGGTGCCAGCGAGACGCGCATTTCTTTTTGTATGCCCGTGGTACTTTCGGTCGGATGCGTGAGCCGCAGCGTGTCCCCTTCCATAACGGGTGTTCCATATGCCTCGGTGTCGGGAAAGTAGGAGCGCGGCTTGACTTCCGGCGCGTGCCAGAGCCGGTGCCCGCCGTAAGGCTGCCAAGTATCGCCCCCCGACTGTCCGCGCGTCTCCGCCAGAACGGCAAATACATTCGGCCCGCCGTTTACGCCGTAATAGATGATGCGTGGTCCCACCGACGTCGTGACTACCAGCTCCGCGTCGCCGTTTGTGAGACGCATGGCGTCCCACCCCTCATAGTTTGTGTTTGTGAGTTCCATGTCGCTTAATTCGCGTGAAGGCTGCCAATTTCCTGCCTGAAAAAATAACTTTGCCGCCTCTTGACAGCGTTCGTTTACCGCGGTAAACTTAGTTATCATTTACCGCAGTAAACGGAGGCCGCTTATGGCAAGAACCACGCCCAACTTGGGCAAAGTCCAGCTTCAGATCATGCAAATTTTGTGGGAGCGCGGAGAAGCGACCGCGCGAGAGATCACCGATGCCCTGAACCTCAGCGATCCGATCGCGCATTCTACGACGCAAACCCTGCTCCGCAAGCTGGAAGCCAAAGGCGCGGTGGCGCATACCGCTCAGGACCGCGTGTTCGTCTTCCGGCCCTTGTCCCAGGAAGCCGACACCCGCGAGTCCGCCGCCCGCGATTTATTAACCCGTGTCTTCGGCGGCTCCGTGTATGGTTTGGTCTCACATCTACTAAAGCACGAAGAGCTTTCTGATGACGAGATGAAGCGCCTGCGTGAACTTGTTGACGCTTCGCCCGAACCGGAGGAAGCTCAATGACTACCCTCGCTGCTCATTTGTTGCAGGCTCTGCTGGTCCTGCTGCTTCAATCCACTGTCCTGCTGTTGCTCGGCCTGCTTGCCCTGCACCTCACGCGCAAGCGCGGCCCCTCTATGCAATCTCTGGTTGGGCGAGCGTCATTAGCAAGTGTCGCGCTGCTGGTGCTGCTCCTGCCGCTGACCGGCCATGTTTCGCCGGTGGTGCAGGTGGAACCTACCCCACTGCAAGCAGTGATACGCAGTAATCCGCTTGCGGATACCCTCCCGGAATGGGAAGGTGAAGAGCTTAAAGCAAATGCAGGCGTACCACTTGCCGCGCCTGCTGACAGCCCCGCTCAGAGGATAGCCCTTGCCGACAGCACCTCTACGCCTCCCGCCCCTACGCCTCCCGCAGCCCCAACTCCGCGCCTTCCCGCTCCGGGAGGGCAAGCACTTGTGCTGGGTGGGTTCCTCTGCGTCTCCGCTCTCCTGCTGCTCTGGCTCGGCGTCTGCCAGGGACATTTGACGCGCCTGCGCCGCACCGCGCAAGTGATCACGACCAGCCAAGCGGTTACACTGCTGGCCGAACTCACGCCAAGCCCGCCGCGCCTGCTGGCGCATCCGTCCGTCCACAGCCCATTTCTGGCAGGTTACCACCACCCGGTCATCTTCCTGCCAGCGGCGTTTGAGACCGACTTCGACGCCGACGCCCTCCGTGCGATCTTTGTCCATGAACTTACTCACCGGGACCGCCGCGACAACCTTTGGACACTCGCCGCCCGTCTGCTGACTGCTCTGTTGTGGCCCCAGCCTTTGCTCTGGCTGCTGGTCCGCCGCCTGGAGCACCTTAGTGAAGACGCCTGCGACGAGGCCGTTCTCACCTCAAACTGCCCGCCCCGCGCCTACGCCGACTGCCTGCTGTCCCTCGCCACCCGCCCGCCACTCACGCCCCGCCAGCGCACCTTAAACGCCGGCGTCGCCCCGTTCCGCTCGTCTGTTGGCCGCCGCATTAGCCGTATTCTTTCAAATAAAGGAGTTCGCCCCATGTCCCACATCACACCTCGCCTGCGGCTCACCGCCGCCGCTCTCACCGTCGCCGCCGCATTAGGCGGTGCTTTCTTAATCTCGTCCGCCCCAGCACAGACCCAGCCGAAGCCTGCACCTATGGTCACTTCTGCCATCACCGGTATATGGATGCTAAAGTCTTCGTCTAATGGCGACATAATAGTTATTGGACCGCAAGGAGACGCCGCCAGTATTGAAAACGGGGGACTTCGGTGCCGGTATTTCCGTTACACTATCAGCGGACCCACTCTGGTCATTACGCATACGCGCACTGCAGACAATGGACACGTCGTTTCCGACACCGCTGGGCAACAAACCTCTGCTGGAACTTATAGTACCGCAGACGATATATTGACTATTCACACTCAACATAGTACTGATATAGCGCAGCGGGTCTCCACTTATCCAAAAAGCATTCCTCTGGAAACAGTGGTTGCCCAGCAGGCCGATCTGTCGATCTCCGCACTGCGCTGGCGACGTAGCTCTGAACTCAGCCAAGACCAGTTTCTCGCCGGACTGACGCCCGTGCAAGGGCCGGGGGTAGTCGTGACCTTTCAGGATGTGGAAGGCACTGCCTTTCCACTGAATATGACCCCAGCCAATGTCGTCCATGCGATGACTATTAACACCTTTATCAATGAATTGAAGGCCGCAGGCGCGGAAGCCATTACGGTGAACAACCAGCGGCTAGTCGCCACCAGTTCGGTGCGGGCCGCTGGTGCGATACTGCTAGCAAATGACACACCAATAGCAACGCCGTTCATTATCAGAGCTATCGGAGACTCAAAAACTTTGGCGGCGGCCATGAACCAGTCAGACCCGCGCAGCGGCGTTGCTGATGCCAAAAATGATTCCCCGATTAAGGTTTCAGTTGTGCAGGACGCGGCACTGACCCTGCCCGCTTATCAGTCAACGAGTTTGCCCCTGTACGCGCACATCGCGCCGTGACCTCTGGAGGAATACCTAAAAGAAGAGCCGCCCCAATGGGGAGGCTATTTCTATCTTATTAGATCGTTCCCAACTCCTCCTGCTCGGCAACGGCGGCTTCCCAGGCGCTGAGGGCGGACAGCAGGTCGTCCTGGAGGCGGGTGTGGTCGGCGGCGAGGGCGACCATGTCGGCGACGCTCTCCGAGGGACGAGCGAGGCGAATTTCAGCATCGGCGATGCGCGACTCCAAAGCGTTGACGGCACTTTCAGTGGTCAGCACACGCTCCCTGGCCCGGACACGAGCTTTGCTGAGGTCGCGTGCATTCAGGGTGCTGTGGCCGTTTCCATTGCGGCCATTGCCGTTATTGTGGCTGCCGCTTCCGTTACTGCTCGGTTTCGGGACTGTGCCGTTGGTCTTGGCGGGAGTGGAAGCAGCCGGTTTGGAAAGTGGCGGGGACTTTCGAGCGGGAGCAGGAGTTGGGACGCTGAGTGATTCGCGCCAGGCAGCGTAGCTGCCCTCGAAGAGAGTGCCGGAGCCGTGGCCGTCAAGTGCCAGTGTTTTAGTCGTGGTGGCGTTGAGCAGATACCGGTCGTGGGAGACTAACAGAAGCGTACCATCGTACTTGGAGAGCATGTCAGTCAGGGCTTCGCAGCTTGCAATGTCTAAATGGTTTGTAGGTTCATCCAGGACCAGAAGATTGCACGGCTCTAAGATCATGCGGGCCAGGGCGAGCTTGTTTTTCTCGCCGCCGGAAAGCATTCCGACACTCTTGAAGACGTCGTCGCCGGTGAACAAAAAGCGGGCCAAATAATTGCGGGCCTCGGTCTCAGTCATATCGGCGATGTCGTGGATCGAGTCAATGACGCTGAGGCTTGGGTTCAGGCTGTCGGCGGCGTGCTGGGAAAAGTAGGACACGCGGGCGTTGTG
>CAXSZN010000085.1:0-16559 GCA_964241935.1 uncultured Armatimonadales bacterium | reverse complement strand
CAGGACCGGGTGCGGCAGCGGGACGTGCTGATTGTCTCGACGCAGGGCGGCATGGACATTGAGGAAGTCGCCCACAACAACCCCGCCGACATCGCCCGATTGTATATTGACCCGCTGCTAGGGCTTCCTGATTATGCCTGCCGGTCGGTGCTGTTTGAGGCGAAGTTTGACAAGGCGCTCATCGGCAAGATGATCCCGGTGCTGAAAGCGCTGTATGCGGCGTATGTCGGTACCGACGCGACGCTGGCCGAGATCAACCCTTTAGTAATCACGAAAGAAGGCACGATTATCGCAGGCGACGCCAAGTGGGACATTGACGAGAACGCCCTGTACCGGCACCCGGAACTGGCTGCTTTGCAGGACGACACCGAAACCGATGCCATTGAAGTGGAAGCGCACCGGCGCGGCATTCAGTATGTGCGGCTGGAAGGCGGCGACATCGGTATTATCGGCAACGGTGCCGGGCTGGTGATGACGACAATGGACGAGGTAAAGCGGGCGGGCGGCTCACCGGCGGACTTTCTCGACATCGGCGGCGGCGCAAAAGCCGAAGCGGTGACCAGCAGCCTGGAGATTGTCCTGTCCGACCCAAACGTCAAAGGCGTTTTGTTTAACATCTTCGGCGGCATCACGCGGGGCGACGAAGTGGCGAAGGGAATTATTGAAGGCGTCAAGTCACTCGACGTCAAAGTCCCGATCGTCATCCGCCTGGCCGGAACCCGCGCCGCGGAAGGCGCGGAGCTTCTGAAAACGACCAATTTAGTTCCTGCCGAGACCATGCAGGAAGCGGCGGCAAAGATCGTAGAATTGGCTTACGGGAAGTAGGCTGAAAGTGAGGCGGCACAATGGCAGTCATGGAAGCGGAACGGAAGCCGATTGCGATAAAGCAAGCCGGGATTGAGGAACCGGAGCCTTATACGGCAAAAGATTTTGCGCGGCTTGCTGCCGACTATCCTGATTTGCGAATAGAGATGACCAGGGAGGGAGAAATTATCATCATGCCCCCAGCAGGCGGTGAGACGGGAAGCAAGAACGCAGACTTGACTGCCGATCTCGTAATTTGGAATCGTGCTGAAAAAACGGGAAAAGTATTTGATTCTTCGACTGGGTTCGTACTGCCCAATGGGGCAAAACGTTCGCCAGATGCTTCTTGGGTTCCGGTTGCAGAGTGGGAAGCTCTTTCTTTGGAAGAGCGCCAACAGTTTCTGCCGCTTTGTCCTACTTTTGTCATCGAGCTGCGCTCACGAACGGATCGTCTGAGTACGGTTCAGCAGAAAATGGGGGAATACAGGGACAATGGAGCGAGGCTTGGCTGGCTAATCGATCCCAAAAGCAAGCGAGTTGAGGTCTACCGTGCCGGGCAGGAAGTGGAGATACTGGACAGCCCAACCTCTTTGTCCGGCGAAGACGTTTTGCCAGGGTTTGTACTGGACTTAACAGGCATTCTGTTCTAAACATCTCTGAGTCCGGCTTGACAGAAAGCGTAATTTCGGCTATACTGTCAAGCGGTCGGTGCCGGCCAACGGACCCCGGCTTTTTTCGGAGTGGGTGAAGGATTAACACAAGGGACTAAGACATCAACAACAGAGATTTTCGCAGAGACCCGCGCGAGCCACGGGTGAACATGAACGAGCGCATCCGCGCCCGCGAGATCCGCGTCATTGACGACGACGGCGGCCAGCTCGGGATTATGACCCCGCGCGAGGCGCTTCTGATCGCCCGTGAGCGCGGCATTGACTTGATCGAAGTAGCCCCGCAGGCTCAGCCGCCGGTCTGCAAGATCATGGACTACGGCAAGTTCAAATACGAGCAGGCCAAAAAAGAAAAAGAGTCCGCCAAAAAGCACAAGCAAAGCGAGCTGAAAGACATTCGCCTTGACCCGCGCTATGGGACGCTGTCCGAGCATGACCTGATGACGAAAGTCAATCATGCCCGCAAGTTTCTGGAAGACGGCGACAAGGTCAAAGTGACGTTTCGGTTCATCGGCGGCCAGATCCGGCACCCGGAAGTCGGACGTCAGCAGCTTGAAACATTCATGCAGAAGGTCGCCGATGTCGCCGCTGTCGAAAAGCCGCCGACGATGGAAGGCCGGGCCATGAGTCTGACCTTGACGCCGGCGAAGGGCGGCGGAGCGCCTGCGCCGAAGCCGGCTGCCCCAAAGCCGCCCGCTGCGCCCAAAGCTGCCGCGCCGCCTCCCGCCGCCGCAGAACCGGACGCCCCGCCGCCGGCGTAGGTTAAGACAGCCATTCGGGAAAGCCACGAACCCGGACACAGCATGTGCCGGGTTTGCTGCCGTGTTACCAGAATTATAGAGGAGAACAAAAATGCCGAAAATTAAGACCCGAAAGACAGCCGCCAAGCGCTTCAAGCAGACCGCGACCGGCAAGCTGATGCACGGTCACGCGAACCATAACCACCTGAATATCCACAAAAGCCCGTCGAATATGCGTGTGCTGACGTCAGATACCGAGCTTTATCCCGGCAAAAAGAAGGCCATCCGCCGGATGCTGCCGAACGGCCTGCCGAAATAACGACCACTGTTTAACGAAAAGGAACCTCCAAAATGGCACGAGTCAAGCGCGGCGTGATGAAGCACAAGCGCCACCATAAGATTTTAAAAGAAGCGTCAGGATACTTCGGCGGCAAGTCGCGCCTGTTCAAGAACGCAAACGAGCAGGTGATGAAGTCCGGCCAGTATGCTTACCGGGACCGCCGCAACCGCAAGCGCGAGTTCCGCCAGCTTTGGATTGCGCGGATCAACGCCGCCTGCCGGGCGCAGGGCGTCCAGTACAGCCGGTTCATCGCCGCTCTGCACGGCAGCGGCGTCGAGCTTGACCGCAAGGTGCTGTCCGAGATGGCAATCGGCGACAATGAAGCGTTCAACACGCTGGTCGCGTCGCTGAACATCGCTGTCGCCGCGCCGACCCATGACTTCGCCACTGCCGCGTAGGCTACTATGACTCCACTCAGTCAGTTGGAGCAGGTCGCCGCCCAAGCCCATGCGGAGTTAGAGGCGTCTGCCACCATCGCCGAACTTGACACGCTGGAAGTGCAGTATTTGGGGCGCAAAGGCCAATTAACCGGCCTTCTGCGCCTTGTCGGCACTTTGCCGCCGGACGAAAAGCCGCAGTTCGGCGCGGCGGTCAATGCCCGCAAAGACGCCCTGACGGCTCTGCTGGCAGACAAGCGCTCGGCGCTGGCGGCGCGTGAGCGTGCCGTTCGCCTGGCGGCTGATGCCGTGGACGTGACCCTGCCGGGCCATGCCTTCCCGCATGGCACGCAGCATCCCATCGCCCGCCAAATGCAGGCGGTCAAGAATGCACTGGTTGGTCTCGGCTTCAGCTTCAACGAGTGGCCGGACATCGAGGCCTACCATTATAATTTCGAGACATTAAATTATCCGCCCGACCACCCGGCGTTTGACGAGCAGATGTCGTTCTATGTAGACCCGACCCACCTGCTCCGCACCCAAACGACCGCGTTTCAGGCCCATGTCATGGGGTCTCAGAAGCCGCCGATCCGTGCCGCGACCATCGGCAAGTGCTACCGGTACGAAGCGGTAGACGCCACCCACTCCCACACGTTCCACCAGGTAGACATTCTGGCCGTTGACGAGGGTCTGACGCTCGCTGACCTTAAAGGTACGTTCTCGTACCTCGTCAAGCAGCTCTTCGGCGACGTCGAGATACGCTTCCGCCCCGACTTCTTCCCCTTTGTCGAGCCGGGCGTCGAAGTCGCCATCCGATGGGGTTCCGGCTGGCTGGAGCTTGGCGGCGCGGGCATGGTCCACCCCAACATTTTAGAAGCGCAGGGCATCGACTCGGAGCGCTACACCGGCTTTGCCTGGGGTCTGGGCATAGACAGAATGCCAATGGCAAAATACGGCATTGACGACATCCGCCTCTTCACCGAAAACGACCTCCGCTTCCTCCGCCAGTTCTAGTAGGGAAAGCCATGGCCTCAGTTTATCCCGTGTTTGATGCGTCTTTGCCATCTGCCGATGGATTCAACGGCAGCCATTTGTCTTATGCTTTGGACTCTCTTGATGTAGTTGCCGCTTCAAATGGCTTAGTTTCCCTGTCCAGGTTCATTGATGCGCGTACAATGGCGCTTGAAGTTCTGGAAGAAGACCAACTGCCTGAAAATTGTCCTCCCGTTCGGTGGTATTCTGCACAAGAAGGTTTGTTGACTGTTCGGGGGCTGCTTACACATTATCATCAATCTGCTAAGAAATCAGTTGAACTCCCGTCTGCGCTTGTTGAGGAACTAGAACATTTTGAAGTGCTGCTGAAGCAAGCAGAGGCCGATGGTGCGAACTTTCACCTGTTGGTAGACATGTAATGCAAAACATTGCTACGCTGTTCCGTCCCGTCGGCGCTCACGAACTAAAGCTGATCGCTGAGACAGGCTACCGAGCTTTCCCGCCGCGCCTCGTAGACCAGCCGATTTTCTATCCCGTGATGAACTTTGAGTATGCCGAGCAAATTGCGCGGGATTGGAACACCAAGCGAAACAGCTTTGCCGGCTTCGTCACGAAGTTCGACGCAGACGCCGCCTATTTGCAGCAGTTCCCGGTTCAAGTCGTCGGCGGGCGTCAGCACCAAGAACTTTGGGTTCCGGCAGAAAAATTAGACGAATTCAACCGGCACATCATCGGCCAGATTGAGATTGTTGCTTCTTTCTACGGCGAGCAGTTCACGGGCGAGATTGACCCGGAAACGAAGTTGCCGAAGGCGCTATAGGAATGAGCGAGGACGTAAATATACGAGGGCGTAAACGCCTTCGCTGAGGGGCGAAGCGCCAAGCCGCCACCTGCGTGGCGGAAGAATTCGATCGCCCAATCTTGTTCCTGCCCCGCGCAGGCGGGTCATTAGCGTCTGCGCTCCTCAGCGTAAGCGTTTAGGCCCTCGTACATTTACGTCTTCGCCTTCCGGGTTCGTCTCGTGGTACAATAGTTTGTGGAGGCATTTTGATGGAAACAACAACTTTAGACAGAACGCCCACGACAGATGCAGAATATGAGGCGATTGTTGATCACAACTTGGGCCGACTGAAGCTGATGCAGCAAAAGATGGACGAAGACCAGCGCGAGATCGAAACATTGCGGGCGGAAACCGATGCAATTCTTGCTGACCTCATGCGGTCACTAAAGGCGTCTTAATAATGTGGCAGAAATTCGCCGAATACACAAAGTCACTGATTAATATCGGCGAGACGTTGCAGCAAACTAAGACGGAAATTAAAGAACTCCAACGCGAAGTGCGACAACTTATCACTGCGATGCAGTTGATGAGACAGGAAATGCAGCACTCGCGCGAAAATGAAGTGCATGAACGGGAAAAGATGGCGCTGCGACTGGAAAATACGCTGCTGAAGATGGGGCGATTGCCTGCGCCTAAGAACGAAGACGTGGAATGATGAGAATGCATGAAACTACCGATTGAATGGCTGCGGGAATATGTGGACACGCCGCTTTCTGATGACGCGCTGGCGGCGAAGCTGACGATGGCGGGGCTGGAAGTGGAAGAAACAACGGACTCCGATAACGGGCCGGTCTTCCATACCAAAGTCACGCCCAACCGAGGCGACTGGGTCTCGGTGCTGGGGTCGGCGCGGGAAGCGGCGGCAGCTTTGGATGTGCCGCTCGCCCGGCAGCCTGCACCGCTGCCCGATGAAAGCGCGGACATCGAGCGCTGGGTGGGCGTGCGGGTCGAAGACCCGGCGCTCTGCCCGCGCTACACCGGCAAGCTGGTCCGAAACGTCGTGTTTCGCCCGTCGCCGGACTGGATGCAGGCACGACTCACCGCGGCGGGGATGCGCCCGCTGAACATTGTCGTGGATGTGACCAACTATGTCATGCTGGAGCTGGGCCAGCCGCTTCATGCCTTTGATTATGCGTCCCTGCCGGAAGGCCGGATTGTGGTGCGCCACGCCCAAGACGGCGAAACGATCACGACGCTAGACGGGTCTGAGCGTGTGCTGACGCCGGAAATGCTGGTGATTTCCGACAAAAACAAGCCGGTGGCCGTGGCAGGCATCATGGGCGGCAGCGAGACCGAAGTGTCGGCAACGACGAGGCACGTCTTTTTAGAATCCGCGCATTTTGACCCCGGCACCGTGCGCCGCACGTCCAAAGCGCTGGGATTGTCTACCGAGGCATCCTACCGGTACGAGCGGTTTGTAGACCCCGCGCTGGCTCCGATTGCGCTGGAGAGGGCGTGTGATCTGCTGGCGGAATGGGCGGACGGCGAAGTGGTGCTGGGCCGGATTGACTTGTATCCGCAGCCGCTTCGGGAGAGAGTCATTGCTCTGCGTCCGGGCCGGACCAACGCAATTTTAGGAACGCAGCTTGACGAAGCGACCATTGCTGGCAGCCTGCGGCGGCTGGGGCTGGCGGTGGATGCGTCTGCCGAGCCGCTCTCAGTCACGGTGCCGACGTTCCGGCCGGATCTGGTCAAAGAAATTGACTTGATCGAAGAAGTCGGACGGATGATCGGCTACGACACTTTGCCGGAAACTCTGCCGCCGGCGCGGGGCGAAGGCGGCGGCGATGCTCCGGCAGGCCGGCTTGCGGCCCAGCTTCGGACCCTGCTGATTGGCTTCGGCTTGTCCGAAGCCATGACCCATTCACTGGCCGCGCCGTCGCCGTTTGATGACCCTAATTTGGCAGATCGGCGGGTCACCATTCGTCAAGCCCTGTCCGCAGAGTTATCGGGCTTGCGTCAGTCGCTCCTGCCGAACCTGCTGGACGCGCTGGCCCGCAATGCCCGTCAGCGTCAGCCCGACATTCGTTTGTTTGAAGTCGGCAAAGTCTTTGAGCTAGGCGACAAGCCGGGCGAGTATAAAGAGCCGCGCCGCGTCGCCGCAGTTTTGACCGGACCAAACATTGACTTCTTCGCCGCCAAAGGCTTAGTCGAAGCGCTGACTTCCGCCCTGCATCTGCCCGGCGTGACATTCACTGCCGCCCAGCGCTCGCCCTTGCACCCTGGCCGCACAGCGGCTGTTTTGGTGGCCGGCCAGCCTCTTGGCATCGTTGCAGAAGCAGACCCGGACGCGCTGAAAGAACACTTGGATGTTCCCACATCGCTCGGCCGGGTTGCCGTGTTCGAGCTGGATGCCGATCTGCTGCTGGCCTACGCCGACCCGGCGCTGCGCTATCTGCCGCTGCCGCGCTTCCCGGCCATCAGCCGTGACCTGGCCGTTGTTGTAGATTTAGCGACGCCTTATGGCCTGCTGGAGTCAACGGCGCGGGAAGCGGTGAGCGCCGAACTCACAGAGGCGATCGCGCTCCAAAGCATCTACACAGGCGAGCGTGTGGCCGAAGGCAAAAAAAGCGTCGCCCTGCGGCTGACGTTCCGCGCCCCAGACCGAACTTTGACCGACGCCGAGGTGGACGCGCAGGTCGCAGGCGCAGAGCGTTTGCTCAATGAGAGGGTGGGGGCGGAGCGGAGGTAAAGACAGGCACAATCTTCGGGACCATTCTCTGATCGGGACCATTCTCTGAGTAGTTGAAAACTACTCGCTAGGAGAAGCACTCTTCGAGTGAAAAAGGGAGAACGTCCGGCCTCTCTTCCGTCCGAAGGACGCCCGGCCTAGCGAGTAGTTTTCAACTACTCGTTCTTAAACCAAATCCCAATCTCTGTTTGAGCATTCTCTACGGAGTCGGAGCCGTGGATCAAGTTCTGCTCGGTTGTGTTGGCGTAGTCGCCCCGGATGGTGCCGGGCAGGGAGTCCGACGGCTTGGTCGCGCCCATCAGCTTGCGGGCCAGTGCGACAACGTCGTCACCTTCCCAGATCATCGCGACGACCGGGCCGGACGAAATAAAGCTCACAACACCGTCGAAAAATGGCTTGCCGCGATGAACGTCGTAATGCGCTTCCGCCTGCGCGCGGGTTGGCATCACCATCTGAAGCGCGGTCAAGGTGAAGCCTTTGGCCTCAAAACGCTGGATGATCTCACCGACAAGCTGCCGCCGGACGCCGTCGGGCTTGATCATTAAAAATGTTTGTTCCATCGAAAATTGTCTCCTCTGACTTGTGCGATTGCTGATGAAAATTGGCCTTAGTATGGTCGAAATCTCACTGGAAAGTCAACTGGATTAACTAGGTCTGCTGACGCTATGGATATCTTCGACCCACTCGACGCGCTGCTGACCATTCGCGCCCGGCCTGTCAACCTGGCAGGAGCAACCCAAACCGGCGTCGTGGTCTCGTCACGCCGCTACCTTTGGTACTACGTCGCAACCTGGCCGGACGGCACTTTAGCGGCGTCCCTGCATCTGGGTGAAGGCGTGGTGCCGGCCGGAGAAACACGGCCCTGGGGAGTGATGCGCCGGGACCGCACCCGGACCCTGCTTCAGCCGAACTCGTCCGGATCGCTGGCGGCGGCGAGCTATTATCCCGCCGGATCCGGCGTCAACGGCGAGTTCTTCCGCTTGACGGAAGGCGACTCGCGCATCAGCGGCTTTGACATTTTAGGGCGCGGCTGGCGCGGCGGGGTAGGAGTACGGCGCGAGACTAAAGAGCGCTGCCTGCTGCTGCGCGGCGACGGCGACCCGCCGGATGTGTACTATGTGGAACCGCTGCCTCGCGCAACCGCCCAGCCGTCCCTTGCCGCCGTCCTGCTCCTGGCGTATGTGCTGACCGAGCGCGAAGTGCGCGAAGGCAACTGGATCAAGCGCCCGGCCGGCCCGGCGACGCCCTGACAAGCGCGGCCACCGCAAGGCCCCAGACAATATGGGAAGCGATCATCAGGATTGTGCGGCGCGGAGGGTGCTTGGCTGCGGGGCGCAGTATTCCCAGGGCGGGAAGCCAGCCGAGATAGCTTGTGGCCCAAAGCGCCAGGCCGAAGGCCACGCCGCGCAGAGGAGTGGAGGTGTCCGGCGGCGTGACCGCTCCGTAGAGCGCCCCCGCCGCCGAGCCGTAGCCGTAATGGCAGGCAACCGCAATGGCGTGTTCCTGGGCCGGCGTCAGGATCCGGCGCAGCCCGCTTTTTTCGGCGAAAACCGCGACGATCTCACGCGGCGGAAGTGGATACTGTTCCTGCGGCGGCATAGCCCGGTGCAGAGCCGCCAGAAACACCGACATCGGAATTGTTGCCGCCGCTCCGGCCAGCGCTCCCGTCCCCAGCCGTGTCAACCACCACGATTTCTTCAACGATTACTTCCTCCGCCGGTCTCGGCTTTGTTTGCCGTCGTCGGTTCCAGAGCAGGCCTGCTCCCACCAGCCCCGCACCAAGCAAAGCCCGACGCGCGTTTGGATGCGTCCCGAACCAGGTGTCCACACTGCGGGACTTAGACAGCTTTCCAAAATCGCCTTCCACCCGATCAACGCCTGCCACCGGCTCGTACAGATTGTCCGGTGCATCCGCCGATTTCGGCTCTTTTGTTTTCTGGCCTGCGAAACCGACAGCTTCGATGATCTTGTCCGTCAGACGCGGGGATGTTCGCTCCGACAGGATCATCATCTTGCCCGCGCCGCCGGCAATGATCTCGCGAACCGGGTGCTGGGCCGCATACAAAATGGCGTCGGCCACGACGGACGGCTCGTAAAGCGGCGGCAGGCCCACAGGTTTGACGCCGATTTTTGTTCGGTTCTTGTTGAAAAACGGCGTGTTGACGGAAGCCGGCATGATTTCCGTGACGCTGACCGGAATCTTGTCGTGCCGCAGCTCCATCCGCATCGTCTGGACAAACCCGTGGATGGCGTGCTTGGACGCGGAATAGGCGCTGTGGAACGGCAGTGGCCGCATGGACTCCACCGAGGAAATATGGATCAGTGCACCACCTGCCTGCCGCAGATAAGGCAAAGCTGCCATTGCGCCATATGCCTGGCCGTTGGTGTTGACATCTAAGATGCGCCGGAACTCTTCCGGGGTCGTCTGGTCGAACGGTGCATACACCGCGACCGCTGCCGCATGGACCCAGGTGTCCAGCCGCCCGTACTGCTCGACGGTCAGGTCCGCGACCGACTTCACCTGGCTGAAGTCCGTCACCTCCGCCGGCAGCGAGACCGCTTCCCCGCCGGCCCGGCGAATTTCCTGAACGAGACTGTCCAGCCCGTCCTCGCTTCGTGCGGAAACGGCGACTTTCGCGCCCGCTTTTGCAAACCGCAGTGCGGTCTCCCGCCCGATGCCGCTGGAAGCGCCGAAGACGACGACGACCTGCTCTTTGATCGGTTTCAGCTTGATTTTCATGGTTCGTGCTCCTGTTTTCTTACGGCTTGTCTTTTTGGCCGCGCCTTCAAACGCTCTGCGTCTGCACTCCGGTAACCTGTGCCGACGGCGTAGTTTGGGTCATGGAAGCGGCCCCAATTTCGAGCAGTCCGAGAACGATCAAAGCGATCCGGGCCGACGACGGCTCCCCATGCAGGGTGAATGCGGTGATCAGAAAGGCCGCGCCGACCAGAAAGTCGAGAACCAAGTGCGCCGGAACCGGCAGCACTTTGATTGCGCCCAGCTCAAAGCGGGTCAGCAGGGTGTACAGCAGCGCCCCGGCTGCCATCCATGTCATAAACTGGGTCAGCCCCGCACTCCAATGCAGCAGGCGCGGCAGGACAAAAACGACGACAACGGCGGCATAATCCAGGACGCCGTGTGCTTTGGTTGTGATTGGTTTCATCGCTTGGAACCCCTCTTTCTCCCCCTCGCGGCAAGTCGGCTCCGAGGAGGATCGTACTTGATTTCTCTCGTGGCTGTGTTACCCGCTGCATCTAAGCGTAAAACCGTACAAGCATCAATAAATATCTACAACTGTCTTAGGTAACAAACAGCAAGACGTTACTGCCGACATTGATAATCTAGGAAGAGGCGTTAGAGAAGAAAGGAGCAGGGGAAAAGCGGGGAAATCAGGACCATGCGTTGAAACGCACGGCTACCCGGCGCAGACGCCACTAAACACCGCTTCGCGGGGTTAAGAACAAGATTAAGAACAAGACCCTTAAGAACAATCCGAGTGCCGCGAAGCGGTACTTCGTGGCGCTGCGCCGTATAGCCGTGCGTTTTAACGCATGGTTCTTCTATCGGTCGGGACTTCTAACCCGCTCTCGCCATATACTTCCGGGGATCGTCCAAAGTGTCCGGGCCGACTTCGACGGCGGTTGTTATGTTGTCACCGGCGAGATCGTACCGGGCCTGGCTGGTCATGCTTTTCACCAAAGAACGCAGGGCGCGGACGCCGGTTTTCATGTTGACGGCCTTGTCTACCACAGCGTCCAGCGCTTCGTCAGTGAACTTCAAGTCAATGCCGTCCCGTCTAAATAGCTCGACTTGCTGCTTGATGACCGAGTTCTTCGGCTGGGTCAATGCCAGGCGCATCTGCTCTTTGGTCAGCGGGGCAAGCGGGACAATGATCGGGAAGCGGCCTGCAAACTCAGGGACGAAGCCGTATTCAATCAGGCTTTCAATCAGGACTTCGGCGGGAGCTTCGGCGAGGATTTCGTAATCGCGCTGCGGGTCGCCGGAAATCGCGGAAGGGTTGGCCCGCAGGCCCATTGTCCGCTCCGTGGTCCGCTTCATCTTCTTGGCGACGATCTCCGGGAAGCCTTCGAAGGCTCCGCCGCCGATGAATAAGATTTTAGACGTATCTATATATTCCGGCGGGGCGTCGGGATGCTTGCGGCCTGATGCCCCGAGCGGCAACTGGGCCATCGTGCCTTCAACGAGCTTCAGAAGAGCGTGCTGAACCGACTCGCCGCTCACGTCGCGAGTGATGGAAGGGTTTGCCTGCGACTTGCGGGCGATTTTATCAATCTCATCAATAAAGATGACCGAGCGGCCTGCCCATTCCAGGTCTTCCCCGGCGTCAATATACGCCGCTGTCAGAATACTTTCTACGTCGTTTCCCGTGTAGCCCGTCGGCGACAAGCTGGTGGCATCGGCGGACGCGAATGGAACGCCGAGCGAGCGGGCCAGCGTTTTGGCGAGAAGCGTCTTGCCGCTGCCGGACGGCCCGACCAGCATGATGTTGGCTTTTTCCAGCTCAACGTCGGCTTTTGTGCCGGCTTCAGACTGAGCGAGATCGTCCTGATGGATACGATGGTGATCGTACAGGCCGACAGCGACATCGCGCTTGGCCCGCTCCTGTCCGATCACATATTCGTCCAAGCGGGCGACAATCTCGCGCGGCGACTGGTTAAATGCGACCAGCGAGGCCCGCGCTTCGGCTCGCTTGCCTTCGTTTTCCTGAAGGTGAGCGCCTTCCTGCGCTTCCTGCACCTTCTTTTGCAGGTCTACCCCAGCGGTGAAGCCCGGCCAGTCCCGGTGGCAGATGTAATGCCCCGCCGCGTCTATCTCGATGACCTGCCCCCGGTCGCGCTCAATATCGTAGTTCTCGCCGCAGACCATGCACTTCGCTTTCACTGCCATTCTTCTCCTAAATCCGGCAAAAAAGAAAGGACGCATAAGCTATGCGTCCAGTTGGATAATCAATTGGTCGGGGTGACAGGACTCGAACCTGCGGCCTCAAAGTCCCAAACTTTGCGCGCTACCAACTGTGCTACACCCCGTAGGCTTCTATTATACACTTCTCAGCAGCCTAAGTCAACCGGCATTGACGCTTGCGTGCTATCGCCTTGACTTTTTTTGCCCGCGCCAGTATTATAAAACTCATGAACGTCACGCTTGCCGGTATTCAGGCTGCACTGCCGGGAGTGCAGGCCGTCGCGCATCACACGCCGGTCACGACAAGCGACAGCGTGGCCCGGCGCATCGGGCCGGGCGCAGACATCGTGCTGAAATGCGAGAACCAGCAGCGCACCGGCTCGTTTAAAATACGCGGCGCGTACCACCGGCTCTCGCAGCTTACGCCGGACGAACGGGCGCGTGGAGTCGCCGCCGCAAGCGCCGGAAATCACGCCCAGGGGGTCGCGCTGGCCGCCCGGCTTCTCGGCATTTCGGCGACGATCTTCATGGCTGAAAATGCCAGCATCGCCAAGATCAAAGCGACGGAAGGCTACGGGGCAAGAATTATGCTGTCCGGCAGCAATCTTCACGAAGCCACCGAAGCCTGCCAAAGACATGTCGCGGAAACAAATGCCGTGTTCATTTCGCCGTTTGACGACGACGGCATTATCACAGGTCAGGGGACACTTGGGCTGGAGCTGCTGCAAGACGTTTCCGACGTAGACACGGCAATTATCCCGATCGGCGGCGGGGGACTGTTCGCAGGCGTCGCGCTGGCCCTCAAAGAAACCCATCCCAAAATCCGTGTCATCGGCGTTCAGTCGGAAGGCTGCGACTCCGCCATGCAGTCATTTCGTGCCGGGCATCTTGTCCCAAGCTCCGTTCCCATCCAAACCATCTGCGACGGCATTGCCGTCAAAACCCCCTCGCCGCGCACATTCGCCTACCTCCAAAAGTATGCCGACGATATTGTCACCGTTTCCGACAGCGCCGTGTCTTCCGCTATTCTGCTGCTCCTGGAACGCGCCAAGCTGGTAGTCGAGCCAAGCGGCGCGGCAGGTCTCGCGGCTCTCCTGGACCACTGCACCGAGCCGTTCGGCAAAACCGCCGTCATTTTGTGCGGCGGTAACATTGATGCCCTCGCTTTAGCTGATTTGACCCAGCGCGAGATGCTGCGGGCCGACCGCTACCTGCACCTCCTGACTTCCTGTGATGACCGCCCCGGCGGACTGGTGAACCTCTTGTCCGTGATCGCCCACGAGCGCGGAAGCGTGATTACGGTCAACCACAACCGCCTCAGTCCTAATCTCGCGCTCGGCGCAACCCGCGTCGAGCTGCTGATTGAAGTGCGCGACAAGCGGCATCAGGAGCGCATCATTGCCGCGCTTGCCCAGCACGGCTACCCGGCGGAGCTGATTGGGTAATTAAACCCCCCCGGTTCGTTCCTCACCGACCCTCCCGAAACGGGAGGGTGCAGGGTTTCGGACTAAATACAGAGGCGTTTCTTGCGGCGCTTTCCGTTCTTGCTCCTTACCCTCCCGCTTCGGGAGGGTCGGTAAGGAACGAACCGGGGTGGGGTCATAACACTAAAGGAGATCACCATGACAGAACCCATTATCTACAAGGGCCTGGAAGGCATCACTGCCGCCGCCACGAACATCGCCGAAGTGGACGGGCAGAACGGACGCCTCACCCTGCGCGGCTACGACGTGTCCGAGCTTTCCGGCAAAGTCACATTTGAAGAAGTCGCCTATTTGTTGTGGAACGGCAACCTGCCGACGCAATCAGAATACGACGACTTGAAAGCCGAAATGAGCGCCGCTCGCTCCCTGCCCGCGCCGGTCATGGCCGCACTGGCTGATTTGGCCCCGCACTCTTCCGGGATGCACATTCTCCGCATGGGCGCGTCCATGCTGTCTATTGGCGACCCTGACGTTGACAGCATGGACCTCGCTTTGGCCAAACGCCGCGCGGCCCGCTTGCAGGCTCAGATGTCCGCGATTGTCACCCATACCTACCGTCTGCGTCAGGGCCGAGACATCGTCACGCCGAAGCCGGAACACGGTCTCGCCGCCGGCTTCCTGTATATGCTGGAAGGCGTCGAGCCGGACCCGGCCCGCGTGGACGGCCTCAACGCCTACATGGTTGCGGTCAGCGAGCATGGCCTGAACGTCTCGACTTTTTGCGCCCGCGTCGCCATTTCCACCGACTCCGACATGGTTTCCGCGCTGACCGCAGCCGTCGGCGCACTCAAAGGCCCAAAGCACGGCGGCGTTCCCGGCCCCGTTTTGGATATGCTCCGCGCCATCGGCACCCCCGAGCAGACCGACGCCTTTATCCGCGCCGAGATGGCCGCCGGACGCCGCATCATGGGCTTCGGCCACCGCATCTACAAGGTCCGCGATCCCCGCGCTGCCTTGCTGTCCGCCGCCGCCGAGAAGATGGCCGCGCTGACGAATGACTACGAGCTTCTAAACCTGACCAAGTCCGTCGAGCAGACCACTATTGACGTGCTGGCCGAACTCAAGCCAGGCCGCGACCTCTACGCCAACGTCGAGCTGTACGCCGCCCTGATCCTCCATGCCGTCGGCGTCCCCTCCGAGCTGTTCACCCCCGTCTTCGCCGTCGGCCGCACGGCAGGCTGGACCGCCCACATGATCGAGCAGCTCGACGGCAACCGCATCATCCGCCCCGACTCCCTCTACACCGGCCCTCGCGACCTCCACTGGCAGCCGATGGACACGCGGGAATAAGTTCATGGCAGCCTTAAACCAGATGCTTTACCCAATGAGAGACGGCAGGCCGGTTGGAGAGACCGACCTGCACCGCGATCAGACTTTCTATCTGATTGCACGCCTCAAGGCGCACTTCGCCGGAGAGCCGAACGTCTACGTCTCCGGCAACAACTTTGTGTTCTGGGAAGAAGGCAGCCCGAAGTCGCGTGTCTCCCCAGATGCTTACGTTGTGTTTGGCGCGGAAGACAGTCTGCGTGACTCCTACATGTCGTGGAAAGAAGGCGGCCTCCTGCCGAGCGTCGTGGTCGAGATCACCTCACGCAGCACGCAAAGCGAAGATGTCGAATTCAAGCTGCCGCTGTATGAGCAGACACTGAAGACGCCTGAATACTTCCTGTTTGACCCCACCGGCGGTTATTTGAAGCCCCGCCTGCAAGGCTACCGGCTCGAAAATGGACAATATGTTCGGCTGGAAACCAAGCAGGGGCGTCTCCACAGCGATCAGCTTGGCTTAGACTTTGTCCACATCGACGAAACTCTGCGCCTCTACAATCCCGTGAGCGGTGAGTTCCGGCCGACGCCGCAGGAACAAGCCGAGCGCGTAGAAGCCCAAGCCCGCCGCGCCGAGACCGAAGCCCGCCGCGCCGAAGATGCCGAAGCTGAGAACGCACGTCTGCGGGCAGAGATTGAAGCGCTGCGAAAGGGGCAGCAGTAGCAATGGAAGATGCGCCTGAACTCTTGAAAAATCCGACTGAGCGGGAAGCTCGGCTTGGAATGCTCGGCAACCCCCACATCAAGCCGCTCACGGATTATGTGACAGCCCTGCGGGCCAGTCTTAGTGAGCAGTATCACATTCCGAACTTCGGCCCTTGCGACGGAGGCATTCAGGCCCGCGTGTTGTTTCTGTTGGAAGCGCCGGGGCCAAAAGCAATAGCGTCCGGGTTCGTGTCCAGCAACAACCCGGACCCAACAGCCAACAATCTGTGGAACTTAATCCACAACGCCGGGATTGCCCGCGCCGATACGCTCATTTGGAACATCGTCCCGTGGTACGTCGGCGAGAATGGGCATATCAAGCCAGCGCCCAGGGAAGATATACAACAAGCCCTATCATCCTTGAAAAATTTGCTGTTCTTGCTTCCGAGTTTGCAACTCATTGTGTTGGTCGGGGGAAAAGCGCGGTCTGCGAAGGCTCAAATCCAACTCTTGACTACGCTGTCGATTAAGCACACTTATCACATGAGCGCACGAGTGTTCAATACCTCGCTGGAGAGAAAGAAGCAGACGGAAGAAGACTTCAGAAGCATTGCTGCGTTCCTGAATGGAGAGGAAACCCAATGACTACGCCGCAGCTCAAAAACAGCCGGGCCGAGGTACCGGATACGCTGGCGCCGGATGGGGCGGAGATACGGGTTTTGCTGGAT
>CAXSZN010000084.1:12149-17722 GCA_964241935.1 uncultured Armatimonadales bacterium | reverse complement strand
CCAAAGTCCTCGTCTTCATCCTCGCCGACGGCTGGCACGCCATCGCCGGCTCCCTGGCTGCAAGTTACCGGACGTAGCTTTTCTACACATTCGGCGCATTACCTGGGAAAAGCTCCTCCAAGAGCGAGATGAACTCAGTCAAGTCTGTGTTCTGAGAAAAAATCCTGCACAATGCTTGCCGCTTCTTGTGATTCCGGTTTGTGTCGGTAGACGCGGCTTGCCTGCTCTGCCGCTGCAAGTTCTTCTTCGGTCAGCATGGCAGCGATACTATACACATCCAGCGCGTGTTTGATGGCGCTGCTCTGCTTTTGTTTACTTTTTCCCAATCGCGGAACGCAAAGAGCTTCATCATCAGATATGAATATGCTGGGGCAAGATAAACCTGCCCGCCGAACGCCTCCCCGGTTGTTCGCAGGCCTGTAAGAACAACCGGGACGGGATTATCCTCGATTGTGAAATTGAAGATTTCTCGTTTTTCAACAACCGTGAACCCGAGGCCCTGTACTGCCTGCAAAACCGCTTTCGCTTTCGGTAGATTCACAATCACATCTGTTGTCAGGAACATGTCCAAGTCGTTCGTGGAGCGGGCTTCTGAAATCAGAGGCAGCAAATGTGCCTCCCCTGTCGCTTCCAGGTGACGGCGTTTAAGATAGAAGCCATAGCCGCCGCCGATGATGAGGCGTATGTGTCATCGTGCAGCTCATAAAGCAGATCCAGTAAGTTTGACGCAAGAAGATCAAATGGGTGGTTCATGCAAGCTGCCTCTTTACATCCGCAAGAATAATTTTTTCACTTGGCCCGCTGTTTCCCGCCCTCGCTGATCGCCTGCCATCAGCTCAAGGTAGGTTTGCAGCGGAGAAGCCCATCCAAAGTTGTTACGCCTTCGGGAGTCAAAATAAACTGTTTTGTCCTGTGTTTCAATAATTTCCAGATTAGGAAACCGATAGACCGAAAGAAAATTTTCCCTTGCCGTGACTGCATATTGACGGAACCGACCCTATCACCTAATCCTTGACTTGTGAGGGCATGGAGTGATGTGAACAGTTTGCTCGCTTTGGCGGGTATGCTGAGAAAGATGAATAGATGGCGTCAAGAAGCGCTCAGGCTCCTGCCTGAGTATCACGAACAAATTGAACAGGCTGAGACTGTTTCTGAGCTTTGCAGCGATCTTTGGTTTGACTTCGAGGCTGCGTATCAGCAAGAGCCAAGAGACGAAGGCTTGATCTCAAGCATCTATGCGCTTGCTTTTTGGTGCTGGCATGGTGCAAACTACGGGGCAACTACATTGAACTGGTTACCGCAGTCTTCGGCCAATTTTGTGAGAACCTGCCGAGAAAGGCTGCAACAAGGCGAGATATGCCGCGCTGGCTCTGCTTGAAAGAGTTTGAGATATTGGAAGCGGGGCCGTTCACATTCTATCTCAATCCTAACGAAATTGTCCTGATGGGTAAAGAGTTTCGGCAGCAAAAGAAGGCTTTTCCCGACACTCGCCTGGCACGATGCGGGAAGCTAAGGAAGTTTGGGTTGTCAACTCCTGGGAGAACAAGGTGAATATCTTAGCGCTGAATGCTGGCAGTTCCAGTCTCAAATTCCGATTGTTTCGGGTGGACACCGGCACGGAAGAAGTGCTGACGGAAGGGACTGCCGAGCGGGTGGACGGCGACTCGCTAACGGCGGCGGCGGAGAAGGCCATTGGGCAGTGCCGGCCGTTCGGGATTGACGCGGTCGGGCACCGTCTGGTGCAGGGCGGAGCGACATTTACGGAGCCGACGCGCGTTACGCCGGAGACTTTAGATGGTCTGCGCGGGCTGAAAGAGCTGGACCCGCTGCATAACCCGTCGGAAGTGGGGCTGATTGAAGACGCGCAGCGGCTGCTGCCGGACGTGCCGAATGTGGCTGTGTTTGACACGGCGTTCCACAAAACTTTGCCGCCGGTCGCCTATACCTATGCCCTGCCCCATGACTTGTCCGAAAAGCTGAAGCTGCGCCGCTACGGGTTTCACGGCCTGTCCCATCAGTATGTGTCCGGACGGCTTTTGGAGTGCTTAGGACGCGAAGCGGAAGGAACGCGGCTGGTGACGTGTCATCTCGGCAGCGGTGCCAGTGTCTGTGCATTACTGAACGGACAGAGCGTGGACACGAGCATGGGCATGACGCCGCTGGAGGGCCTCGTCATGGGAACCCGCGTCGGCGATGTAGACCCCGGTTTGCTGCTGTATCTGCTGCGAACGCAAAGCATCACGCCGGAACAGCTTGACGACCTGCTGAACAAGCAAAGCGGTCTTCAAGGCGTTTCGGGCCTGAGCGCGGACATGCGGGATTTAGAAAAAGCAGCGGCGGACGGCAACGCGCAGGCGGAACTGGCCCTGGCGCTGTTTGCTTACCGCGCCCGCAAGTACATCGGCGCGTATACGGCGGCGCTGGGAGGCTTAGACGCGGTGGCGTTCACCGGCGGCATCGGCGAGCGGTCAGCGTCAATGCGGGCGCGTATCTGCGCTGGGCTGGAGTTCTTCGGCCTGCACTTGAACGCTGATGCCAACCAGAAAGCTGACGGCAAAGGCGCGGCGCGGGTCAGCCCGGCAAGCAGCGCGGTCTCAGTTTGGGTCATCCCGACGGACGAGGAGCGGCAGATTGCCCGCGAGGTGGCGGGAGTGCTGGGATAATGCCAGGCAGCAAGTCGCCACGCAATGCAGAAGCCACGGGTTGAAACCCGAGGCTCGGTAGTGCCCAGTGTCGCGCCGACACAATAAAAGCCAGAACGCTTCGTCTTCCGTCGCTTCGACGGTGGGCACTTGTCAGCCTCGGGTTTCAACCCGTGGCTTCCTGCCCGTGGCAACTGCTCCGTCTCACCGAAATGCTTCTTGCCTGCGCCTCGCCGGGTATACTACCCTCATGCTAACTTCCGAGCCGTTGCTGAAAATCAATGGTGCAACCGTCGTCAAAAATGGTACGCGCGTTTTAGATGACCTGCATCTGGAAATCGAACACGGGCAGCACACGGCGATTTTTGGGCCGAACGGCTCCGGGAAATCATCGTTAATCAAGCTGATCACGCGCCAGCATTATCCGCTGGCATCGTCAAGCGGCAAGCCGGTGGTGACGATCTTTGGAAAAGCCAACTGGGACGTGTTCGCGCTTAGAACCCAGCTTGGCATTGTGTC
This sequence comes from uncultured Armatimonadales bacterium, assembly GCA_964241935.1. Classification (GTDB taxonomy): domain Bacteria; phylum Armatimonadota; class Armatimonadia; order Armatimonadales; family Capsulimonadaceae; genus JANXMY01. The sequence continues at coordinate 14,561 of CAXSZN010000084.1, read as the reverse complement.
GGCGGACGCGCATCAAGGGTTTGTCTCAGGCGAAACGCTGACCGGGCGGGAAGTGGTCGTCTCCGGGTTCTTCGCGTCGCGTGGGATCGCCGCGCATCATAGGGTGACGGCAGAAATGGAAGACCGGGCAGACGCGGCGCTGAAGCTGGCGCAGGCGACGCATCTGGCGGGGAAGCCGATGGAGCAGATGTCCACGGGGGAAGCGCGGCGGGTGCTGATTGCCCGCGCCCTCGCGCCGGACCCGAAAGCGCTGCTGCTGGATGAGCCGGCGACGGGTTTGGATTTGTCCTCGCGGCGGCGCTTTTTGGAAACAATCCGTGGGATCGCCCAAGCGGGAAAAACGATTATTTTGGTCACGCATCATGCCGAAGAGATCATTCCCGAACTCCGGCGAACTGTGCTGCTGCGGCAGGGAAAAGTGTTCCAAGACGGGCCGACCGAAGCCGTGCTGACTTCGGAGAACCTGTCTGCGCTGTTCGGCGAATTAGTAGAAGTGCGGCGTCGGAACGGCGTGTATTCGGCTTTTCAAGCAACTCTATGAACGGCATTTTGAGCATTGACAAGCCTGCGGGGATGACCTCGCATGATGTAGTCGGGCGGGTGCGGCGGATCGCGCACTTGAAGCGGGTCGGCCACGCGGGGACTTTGGACCCCGACGCCACCGGCGTACTTTTGGTCTGTCTCGGGCAGGCCACGCGGCTGTCGGATTATCTGGCCGATGAAGGCAAAGAATACCAGGCCGTGCTGGCGCTGGGCCGGACAACCACGACCGAAGATGCGTCCGGCGAAGTGCTGACTGAGGCAGACGCTTCGCACGTCACTGAAGCCGATTTAATTATGCTGCTGCCGCGCTTCACCGGCGATATTGCCCAAATCCCGCCGATGGTCAGCGCCGTGCATCACGAAGGCAAGCGGCTGTACGAGCTGGCCCGCGCCGGCATCACGGTCGAGCGTGCCGCCCGGACAATCCGCATTGACGCGATTGAGCTGCGGAACTTCGCGCCCGGCGCTCGCGCGTCGGCAACTCTGGATGTGACCTGCGGCAAGGGGACTTATATCCGAACGCTCTGCGCGGACTTAGGTGCATCACTTGGGGTGGGGGGACACATGGCGTCACTGCGGCGTACCCGCGTCGGCGCATTCACGGCAGACGCTGCGACGCCTTTAGATGCTCTCACGGAAGAAAACCTGCCGGGCCTGCTGGTTTCCCCCGCCGATGCCCTCGCGCACTGGCCCGCGCAGTCTGCCGCGACGGACGCCGCGTGGAACGACATCAAATCGGGCCGCGCCCTGCCGTCCCTTCTGCCGCCGGAAACCGTCGCCCGGATTTTGGACGTGCGCGGCGAATTGATTGCGCTAGGCCGGGCCGACGGGGAACATCTGCGCCCGTTTAAAGTATTTGTGTAACTACCATGCGCGTCATTCATCCGCTCCAAACCGCCTCGGATTCCCTGCAAGACACCGTTGTCGCCATTGGCGTCTTTGACGGCGTTCATCGGGGGCATCAAGAGATTTTGAAGCAGACCGTTCGGGAAGCGCAGTCGCAGGGTCTGACGCCAGCCGCGCTGACCTTTGACATCCACCCCGGCGAGCTGTTTGCACCGGAAAAGTCCCCGCCGTATATTGCGTCGCTTTCCCAGCGGGCCGCGCTGATTGACACGTATGGCGGCGGGATTGGCGTCGCCGCATTTGTTCGGTTCGATCAGGCGTTCGCGTCGCTTTCTCCCGAAGCATTTGTGGCCGAAGTCTTGGAAGGCCGGCTTGGTGCGCGGCACGTTCTTGTCGGCGCGGACTTCCGCTACGGCTGGCAGCGGGCGGGGACCGTCACGACGCTGCTTGGAGCCGGGGCGCAGTGCGGCTTCACCGTCACCGTCGTCCCGCCCATTTTGATTCACGGCGAGCGCGTATCCAGCACGCAGATACGCGGGCTGGTTGCCGACGGCGACCTGCCCGCCGCCGTTGATTTGCTGGGTCATCCGTTCGTTGTCGAAGGCACGGTCGGTTTCGGCAAGCAGCTAGGCCGGACGCTCGGTTACCCGACGGCTAATCTTGTCCCTACCCAGCCGAACCAGCTTCTGCCCGGCAGCGGCGTCTATGCGGCTTACGCCCTTCCCGCGTCGGGAGAGCGCATCCGTGCCGCCGTCAGCGTCGGCACCAATCCCACCACCGACACAGACGGCCTCCGCAAAGTGGAGGCCTTTTTGATGGATGACTTCCGCTCCGACTTGTACGGCCAGCCCTTCGCGTTAGACTTCCGCTTCAAGGTCCGGGGCGAGCAAAAGTTCAGCGGCCTCGACGCTTTGGTGTCACAAATGGCGCTGGACGTGTCGGGAATTGCCGAGCGTCTAGCGTAGGACAGGGGATAAGCCGCACGCAAAAAAGCCGCGGGTTGAAAAGCACGACGAGAGAAGC
>CAXSZN010000084.1:0-12049 GCA_964241935.1 uncultured Armatimonadales bacterium | reverse complement strand
CACGGGTTGAGGTGCCACGGGTTGAGGTGCCACGGGTTGAGGTGCCACGGGTTGAGGTGCCACGGGTTGAAACCCGAGGCTGGCCAGTGCCCGCCGTCGAAGCGACGTTCTGAGTGTCAAGAATGGTCTTCCTGTTCTTGTCTTGCTCTTACGTCCTCTGGACGGTGGGCACTTCTCAGCCTCGGGTTTCAACCCGTGGCTTGTTTGTCCCTTATCTTTTGCGCTCTATCTGCTGGCTGCTGTTTTGGCTGCGCTTGGGACATCAACGGTCAAATCCCCGTCGCTGGTGAAGCCGAGAGTGCATGACTGATCAACCATCACGTTGTGACCGTTCCATGGAAATGACGAGTAAGTTTTTCCGTCTTTCACGACCTTCTTAATCACAAAACTTGTCCCGTTAAGATTTACGATTGCGCCTAGGTCCGTCGTCTTCACGCTCCCGGTAGTCCCATCCGATGAAACGACACTGGCGCTATTGTCTGAAGTGCGCTGCATCTTTGTAACCGTTCCATCTGCTTCAGTTAAAGTGGCACCTGCTGAGCTAATCATATATTTATCGCCTAGATTGTCCCCTCCGCTCAGTGGGCGACCATCCGAGCCAAGTACAACAAATAAGTGTGACGCTTTGGGATGAGACTGGTCAGGCGGAGGAGTATTGTCTGGATTGTTGTCAAACATGAGCTTTGTGCCAGAGAAATCCACGTTGTAGACAAATCGAAAATGCTTTAGGTGTGCCATGGGAACAAGCGTCGACCAAAGCCATCGACCATTTTGATCTTCCAGGGTGAGTCGTGGTTGATGGGCCGCTGTTTCACTGTTGGAAGCGGCGTCTCCGCTTAGCATGTTCCTGGCAATGACACATTTAATCGTCGACGTTGCTGCGGAAAACTTCGCCAGCATCCTTTCGTTCGCGTCTTTGACTAAAACCTGTGAGCCGTGCCGCTCAATATGATAAGTCGCGGTTGAAACGGTTGCCAATTCCGCCGAGGTGGGGGCGGCGTAAAGGGGGGCGACGGCTGCCAGCGCAAGTGTCGCCGAAAGAACGGTAATCGCAGTTCGGGAAATCATCGCTGCTACTCCTTTATTGAATGAGCGTAAGCCTCTAGCTCTATGCTTCGGTAAGCATACAAGCAGTGCTATGATACCCTTGCACCCAGCTTTATCGTGCTTGCTCGCTCTGGACTTTTGCTTTAAGGTCGGCAATGAGCAAAACAGCGGCCCCGGCGCTTCCATGACGCAGAGGGCCGCTGATGCTGCCGGGATTGCCAGCCGGTTATCTTTCTACCTTTACCTAACCGCTAACACGACAGCCGCAGCGACTACCGCACAGACAATGTAGCTCACAAGCTGCTGAGGATGCAGGCCGAGAAGACGCGGCGTTCCTTCGGCAAATTCGGGGTCGGTCCAAGACGTGCCGGGAAATATTGGGGCGAGCGCCATTGTCACAAAGTACAGCGCCGCGAGCGCGGCGGCAAGAAAGAAAATCGGAAGGGACAGAGGCCGGAAGCCGAAAAGAAGAAACAGGGACAGCAGGCCAAGCCCGATTCCCAGCAGCATTGTCTGGCCGTTGTGAAACTTGGCGTGCGGCGGCCAGTGGGGGTTGCGCTGATGCTGCCGCGCCGTCACCGGGACAACGGCATCGGCGACGTAGCCGCCGAACCCAAACACAGCCACTGCCGCCACAATCCACCTTGCAATCTCCATGTGCGTCGTTTCCATCACTTGCGTTTCCTTTCTGACAGGCGGACGACTTGCTGTCGCCCGCGTGGAGAGGCAAGGATACGCCGGCAGGATTCGGTGAGGGCAAGAAGCGGGAAGGAAAAAGGGGTGTTTCTTCCGCGTCGTGACAGCCCCAAACGATGACCAGGCGCAAAAATGCCTTTGAGCATCGTCGTGGGCTTTGACGCGAAAGCGTAAAGCAGAACTTCTGCCGGAGAAGCAGAAGCAATCGGGCTTACCATACCGATTGGTCGTTTTCGACGCCTTCACTATACCCCGCTGTGTTATCCTTGTCAAGAGAATTGCCCCGAGTAGTTTTGTGGTTTTTGGGTACAACAGCGGCATGGATAGAAGCACAGATAAATGGACTCGTCTTTTAGTAGTAGTTGCTACGTTTTTACTGCTTTTGACGCTCATCGCAGCGTCCATTCGCCTGGCGATGTCGGTGCATCATACGCTGCTGCTGTTTGCGCTGGGCGGGCTGGTGGCGTATGCGCTCAGCCCGCTGGTGGAGCGCCTCAGCCGGACGCGCCTGTCCCGGCCTCTCAGCGTTGGGATTGTTTATCTAGGCCTGCTGGTGATCTTCGGGCTGGGGGCCTGGTCTCTGGGCGGCAAGATTGATGCCCAGGTGCAGGATGTGACGCAGAACTTCCCGCAGTACAAGCAGCAGGCGCTGGTGCGGGCCGGGGACTTAGACCAGAAACTGGCCGCGCGTCATGTCAAGTTCAGCTTGACGAACACGATTCAGCACCCGCCGGCCAACATTGCGGCGATCGGCGAGCGGGTCGGCAAAGACGCCCTGCCGCTGCTGCAGCGGTCATTCACCGACGCCGCCGAGGCCGTGATTGTGCTGCTGATTGCTTTGTATTTTTTGATCTTCGCCCCGGACATGCGCGAAAAGTTTAACGGGATGCTGCCGCCGGATTTGGCCCGCCGGGCGGACTTGTGGGAAACCGACACCAGCCGCATTTTGGGCGGCTTTGTCAGCGGCCAGTTGACTATTGCTTTGATCATGGGCGCGGCGGCAGCCGTCGGCTGCCTCGCCATCGGTCTGGGTCCCTGGCTTCTGATCGGCGTCTTCGTGGTGGTCGCGTCACTTATCCCTGTATTCGGCCCCTACCTCGGCGCGATCCCGGCCGTTTTAGTAGCGCTGATCAGCCCGACCCACATTCACAGCCCCGTGGCTGCCGCGGTTGCTGTTCTCGTGCTGTTTGTGGTCATCAACGAGGCAGGCGGCAAGATTTTGTACCCAAAGCTGGTGGGCAGCGCTTTAGGTCTGCATGAAGTGGTCGTCTTGTTTGTGCTGTTCGCGGGTCTGGAAATTGACGGCATTGTCGGAACGCTGTTTGCCGCTCCCGTGACGGCGCTGGTGATTGTGACAGTGGTTCACTTGTACCGCTTATGGCAGGATTTGCCGGACAGCCTGATTTCCAACGCGAACCGCCGCGAGTCAAAGAAGAAGGGCGAGATTTCGCCGGAGCCGAAAGCGCCGGAGCAGGAGCTGCAAGGCGCACGGTAACGGCTTTCGGCTGCCTGCATCGCGCTTGACATGGGCGGCGGTTATCGGGTACAGTGTGCCGTTAAACCAAAGATTAAAACAGAACCGACAGGGAGGAAAAGAGCGACATGGCTCTGCTCACAGAACAAAAACAAGTTGTCATTGACGGCAACAAAACCCACGAAGGCGACACCGGCTCACCGGAAGTGCAGATTGCACTCTTGAATTCGTCCATTAAGAACCTGACCGAGCATCTGAAGGTGCATCGCCACGACAACCACACGCAGCGCGGCTTGATGGTGCAGATCGGCAAGCAGCGCCGTCTGCTGAACTATTTGGCGGCCAAAGACATCAACCGCTACCGTGCGCTCGTTGCCAAGCTCGGCATCCGCAGCAAGCACTAAGTTTTTGCCCTGTCCGGCCCTGACCCCCGGCGCGGGGCGTCAAGAACCGTTAAGCCTCCCGGCGAAAAGCGCAAGGGAGGCTTTCAGCGTTTCTGACAGCACACGTTTTTAGGCACAAGCCTTTAGGAAAACACCCCAACACACATGGAACAATTTGTCGAAACTGAGTGGTGCGGCGCAACTTTGCGTATCAGCACCGGCAAGCTCGCCCAGCAGGCCAATGGCTCCGTCCTGCTTGCAAACGGCGACACGATTATCCTCGCAACCGCGACGATGTCGAAAGAACCCAAGTCCAACTTAGACTTCTTCCCGCTGACCTGCGACTACGAAGAAAGAAAATACGCGGTCGGCAAGATTCCCGGCGGCTTTGTCAAGCGCGGCGGACGGCCCGGCGAGAAAGCGACCCTCACGTCGCGTTTGATTGACCGGCCCCTGCGCCCGCTGTTCCCCTACGGCATGAGGAACGAGACGCAAGTAATCGCCATGCCGCTGTCGTACCAGCCGGAGTTTTCGCCTGATGTGCTTTCCGTCACGGCCGCGTCTGCCGCGCTGATGGTCTCCGACATCCCGTTCAACGGCCCCATCGGCTGTGTTCGGGTCGGTTTAGATGCCGACGGCCAGTTCATCTTGAACCCCAGCTTCCCCGAGCAGCAGGAAAGCCCTTTAGACTTAATCGTCGCGGCCTCCGACGATGCCATCGCGATGGTGGAAGCGGGCGCGTCGGAAGTCTCCGAAGCCAAGATGCTGGAAGCGATGGATTTCGCACATGACGCCTGCCGCAAGCTCTGCGACATGCAGCGCGAGCTGGCTGCCAAAGTCGGCAAAGCCAAGACCGACATTCCTCTGCACCACACCCACGCTGAAATACTGGAAGTCGTGCGAACGCGCTTCGCGTCCATGCTCCGCTCCGGCCTTCAAGACCCGGACAAGTCTTCGCGTGAAGCGGGCTTGTCGCTTCTCATCAATCAAGTCGCCGAAGAGCTGAAATCGGAGTACCCGGATAACAACGCCGACGTCAAAGAAGCCGCCGACAAAGTGGTCAAGGAGCAGCTCCGCGATTTGATCTTGACCGAAGGCAAGCGGCCCGACGGGCGCGGCACGACCGACATCCGCCAGATCACCTGCGAAGTCAGCTTACTGCCCCGCGTCCACGGCACCGGCCTATTTACACGCGGCCAGACCCAAGTGCTGACGACATTGGTGCTTGGCTCCGGCGAAGACGCGCAGATGGTGGACACGCTGGAAGAAGACTCGGAAAAGCACTACATGCACTTCTACAACTTCCCGCCCTATTCGGTCGGCGAAGCGCGGCCCATGCGCGGCCCCGGACGGCGCGAAATCGGCCACGGCGCTTTGGCCGAGCGGGCGCTCCGTGCGGTCATCCCCGCCCGCGAGTCGTTCCCGTACACGATGCTTTTGACTTCGGAAGTTTTGGAGTCCAACGGCTCAACTTCCATGGCTTCCACCTGCGGCTCGACTTTGGCGCTGATGGACGCCGGCGTTCCGATTAAAGCCCCCGTCGCCGGCATCGCCATGGGCCTGATTGAAGGCCCCGAAGGCAGCGGCGAGAATGGACAGGGACGCAAGTACGCGGTCCTGACCGACATTCAGGGCATGGAAGACTTTTCCGGCGATATGGATTTCAAGGTCGCCGGCACTGCCGAGGGCATTACCGCCCTGCAGCTTGACACTAAAATCGGCGGCGTCCCGCGTGACGTTTTCGTGCAGGCGTTTGCACAGGCCCGCGACGCCCGCTTGTTCATCTTGGACAAGATCACAGAAGCGATTGCGGCCCCCCGCGAGACTCTGTCCAACTATGCCCCGCGCATCATCACGCTGCATATTGAACCAGAGCAAATCGGCCTGGTCATCGGACCGGGCGGCAAGACAATCAAGAAGATCACTGCCGACACAGGCGCGAAGATTGACATCGAGCAGGACGGCACCGTTTACATTGCTGCCGTGGACGGCGCGGCAGGCGACGCGGCCAAGAAGGCCGTCGAAGACCTCACCCGCACCCTCAGCCCCGGCGACGAGTTCGAGGGCACCGTCGTCCGGTTCCTTCAGTTCGGCGCGTTTGTCGAGATCCTGCCCGGCAAGGACGGCCTCGTCCACGTTTCCCAGCTCACCGACTCCGACGAGCGCATCGGCAAGCCGGAAGACGTTATCAAACTCGGCGACAAAATCCGTGTGCGCGTCACCGAAATTGACCCGCAGGGCCGCGTCAACCTGACCGCTCGCGGCCTCGACCAGCCCTTCGACCCGGCAAACCCCGAGCCGGGTCGTCCCGCCCGCCCGAGCGGCGGCGGTGGGGATCGCGGCCCGCGTCCAGAGCGTGGCGGCAGTGACCGTGGCCCCCGCCCCGGCGGCAATGACCGTGGGGGAGATCGCGGCGGACGCGGCGGCTTCAACGGCGGCGGCAACTCCGAGCGTTCCGAGCGCCCTGTTTCTTTCGAGGCCCCGCGCCCCGAAGGCACCGATGACAGCGCCCCGGCGTCTGCGCCGATCACTCAGCCCGAAGCCGCGCCTCTCGCCCAGGCCGACGACGAAGCCCCCCGCGCCCGCTTCCGCCCCCGGCGTTAAGCGTCCGCGTTCAGCAAGACACACAAGGCCGCAGCAGCAATGCTGCGGCCTTGTGTTATGTGAGCGATAAGGGCATGAAAAGTACGAGGGCGTAAACGCCCTTGCTGGGGGGCGCAGCGCCAAGCTGCCACCTGCGTGGCGGAAGATTTCGGATTAATCTGTCTCTTGTCCCGCGCAGGCGGGTCCTTAGCGTCCGCGCTCCCCAGCGAGGGCATTCATGCCCCCGTACTTTTCATGCGCTCGTTCTTTCCGTTCTCCGCACAAGCAGGAAAGCGCACCGGCGGCAGAGAATTGTTCTCTGCCGCTTGTTTCGTATTGAGGGAAGGTCCCGCAATGGAGATCCGCTACTGCATGACCCGCCGCGAGGCGTGGCGCTTCAACTCTCGAATGCTCTTCCGCCAATGGATAATTTGGGTGCTTTTTGCGTTTTTCGCAGCGATGCTGACTGGGTCGGGCCTCTGCCAGCCTCCTACAGCACAGACGGCACCGTACTGGCAGCTTCCGTCGGCACAGACGTCACCGTATCTGCATTATCCGAATGTCTTGTGGCTACTGGTGATGTTTCTTAGCATTCACGCGATGTTTGTTGGAGGGTGTTCTGCATTGATTTGGGGTTTTGTCGGCAGCTACTATCCCGATACCGAGCCGCCCCTGCTGAGTACGACTGTGCTGACGCCGGAAGGCTTGCAGGACACGCGGCGAAAGATTGTTGGGGGGCAGCTATCGCTTACACCCATCTATATCCCCTGGCAGGATGTCACTCGAATTTACCGGCACGGTATTACACAAACCTACTTGCAAGATGCCGACATTTATTTTCAGCGTAAAGCCGGCTGCAATGTAATACCGCGAGCCGCGTTCGACAGCCCACGTGAGGGGCAGCAGTTCTATGATCAGGCCGTTGCGTACTGGAACGCCGCTAAAAATGGAATGCTGTCCCCAGCCGAAGATGCCGCTGTCTGGCCGCCTGCGCCTCGCCCTGGAGCCTAAAACATGGAGTGGACGGAGCGGCTGAACCGGGACAGCGGACGAATGCCGCTGGGGGCGGGAACGGTGGAAGTGCTGCAATGGGCTTACAACCGGCATCTGCCCGACAACCGCCCGCACCGGCACACGTTCTTCGAGGTCTGCCTAGTCGGCGCTCATGGGAGCGGCATGTTCACCGTGCAGGAACAAGCCCATCCGATCGGGCCGGGGGACGTGTTTGTCGCCCGGCCCGGCATCATCCACCAGATTACCAACACCGGCGAGCCGAACATGGAGCTGCGCTGGGTGTCGTTTCAGTGGACGCCGCCCTCCCGGTCAAGCAGTGAGGCCGACACGCTGTTTCGGGCCTTTTCTGAAGCCTCCATTGTCACTGTTCGAAGCGGCGCCGTTGCTGCACTCTGGCAGGCGCTAGAGATGGCGGCGGGCGAGCCGCCGGGGCTGGCGGGGGAAGAGCAGCGGCGTCTGCTGGCGACGGCGCTGCTCCTCGGCATCGCTCAGGCCGGCGCGGAGCGTGCCGTGCCGGAAGCGCCGGAACCGGGACCAAGTGACCTGCCCGCGCGTCTGGCGGTGCGCTTTATCCATGACAACTTGAATCGCCCGCTGCCGCTGCCGGAGATCGCCGCGCAGGTGCATCTTTCGCCTCGGCATTTGTCCCGCGTCTTCACGCAGTTCACCGGCAAAGCGCCCGCGCACTATATCACTCATGCCCGGATGGACCGGGCGCGTGGCCTCATTTTACGCTCTTCCCTGCCGCTGAAAGAAATCGCGGCATCAGTGGGCTACCCGGATATTCACCATTTTACCCGCGTCTTCACCGCTCATTTCGGCAGCCCGCCGGGAGAAGCACGCCGTCATCCTGAATTGTGCCCTGTCCTAAATATCCAAAACCCCGGCGATTTAGTCTAAAGACGCTCAGGGCTGAACTGTGATAAAATGGCTGCGGAGGAAACCCCCAATGCTGACAGACGAACAGAAACAATTTTACGCCGACAACGGCTATGTCCTTGTTCCCGGCCTGCTTTCGCCGGATGAGGCCGCGCTGCTCCGAAAAGAAGCGCATGACCTGAGCCGCCGCCTGAGCGCCATTCGGGACTCGAATGCCACCTGGGGCAGCGCCAGCGCGGTGGCGATGGGCAAGCAGACCTCGCTGCTGCACTGCCACGATGTCCAGTTCCAAAGCGCCGCGTTCACGCGCCTCTTAGTCAACGAACGGCTGACGGCTGCCGCTGCCGACATTATCGGGCCGAACGTCCAGCTCCACCATTCCAAAATGTTCATCAAGCCGCCGGAAAAAGGCGCACCGTTCCCAATGCACCAGGACGCGCCGTTTTTCCCGCATGAGAACCATTCCATGATCGCCGCGATTGTTCATTTTGACGATGCGCCGCTGAACCGGGGCTGCGTCCGGGTCGTTCCCGGCTCGCACAAGTGGGGAATGCTGCCGCACAACTCCGAAGGCTCCTGGCATCTGCCGCTGGATGAGTACCCGCTGTCCGATGCCGTTCCCATTGAAGCCAAAGCGGGCGACGCCCTGTTCTTCTCTTATCTGACCATCCACGGCTCGGGCATCAACGAAAGCGATGAAGCCCGGACGACTGTCCTCCTCCAAATGCGCGACCCCGCCGACCCGCCGTCGTTCCGTACCCACGAGTCCAACGGCCAGGGCATGATGCTGGCCGGCATTGACCCGTCCTGCGCCACCCGCCCCCCGTGGGAGCGCTCGCAGTCCGCCGACGGTACGCTCAGCGAGGTAAATGGCGCAAGTGCCGAGCCGGTTGCAATGGGTGCAAGCAACGCAATGGCAGGAGCGATGGGGAAGATGTAGACTCAGACTCAGTTAGGAACCATGCAATAAATTGCACGGCTACACGGCGAAGACGCCACAAAACACCCGCTTCGCGGGGTTAAGACAAAGCCATTCAAACTTATTCTGAGTGCCGCGCCTTCCAGGTCTGCCCTCCGGGTAGCCAGTGCTGCCAGTGCCGAAGCGGTACTTCGTGGCGCTTCGCCGTGTAGCCGTGTGTTTATGCCTACGGCATTACTTCGTATCAACACATGGTTCCTTACGGCACCTACGTCAAAAACACCATTCAGCAGGACAAACCGCAGGCGGCGGAGAATTATTCTCCGCCGCCTGTTTCTGCGGCTGAGGAGGCCGCAAATGGAAGTGACATATCGTGTCACGCGTGGAGATGCTTGGCGTGAGATTACCTATATCTACACGCACCATCCACAACTGTATAAGTCAGTGCTATGGCCGCTTCTGTTGTGCGCTGCTGTGGCTGTCCCCGACCTACTTGTCCATGCCTTCTTGTCTGCCTTCCGAACTAGTGTGGGCTTCATGGTTTTGATGTTATTAACCACGCTTGCTTCTGCCGCTCACAGTGTTTACAAGAAATTTCCCGCGAAAAACACAGAGCGCATCCGGACGGATAAAGTTGGACCTCAAGGGTTTGAATGCCTTGTGCCGGAATTGCATCATTGCGCAGCCTGGCAAAATGTACTCAAGATTGAAGAGACATCTCAAGACTTCTTTGTGTTTGCAAAAGGAATGGGATATGCAATCCCCAAGCGTGTTTTTCATAACCTGGAACAGGCACAACAATTTTTGCAAACCGCAATGACCTACCGGAACAACGCAAAGATGGGATTTTCGTTGTCGGATCAGGAAGGCGTGTGGCCGCCTGCGCCGCGTGTGGGCAATTCTGCGGAACCCGGTGACGGGCGGGAATGTTAGAAGGTATACTAACACAGCAAGTCAGCTCAATTCTTAATCTAACAGTCAGGACTCGATTACTTATGATACAGCGTGAAGTGCTTCCCAACGGCGTCCGCATCGTCACGGAAAACATTACTTATGTCCAGTCGGTCGCGCTGGGCATCTGGGTCGGGGTTGGGGCGCGGGACGAAGCCAGTGATGTGCGCGGCATTTCCCATGTCATTGAGCATATGCTCTTCAAAGGGACCCCAACGCGCACCGCCCAGCAGATCGCCGACCAGATTGACTCAGTCGGCGGCGACATCAATGCGTTTACGTCCAAAGAAAACACCTGCTACTATGTGCGAATGCTTTCAGAGCATGTGCCATTAGCCGTGGACGTGCTTTCAGATTTGTTTCTGAATTCGATCATTGACCCGGAAGAGCTGGGACGTGAGCAGAATGTGATTTTAGAGGAAATCAAGCGGCGTAATGATGAACCCGATGACTTGGTTCATGACGTGTTCACCGAAACGCTCTGGCCGGGGCATGTGCTGGGCAAGAGTGTCATCGGCACGCCCGAGACAGTCGCGGCGCTAAAATCGGACGATCTAAAGCGCTACATGGCCGGGCATTACACGCCGGACACCATTGTCATTGCGGCTGCGGGCAATTTAAACCATCAGGAGATTGTCGAGATGGTCCGGGAGCGCTTCGGGCATTTGACCGGCAAGAAATCCGACTGGCGCGAGCCGGACACGACGCCGCAGTTTGTCCCCGGCACGGCCTATGTGGAGAAGTCTATCGAGCAGGTCAATTTAGTGCTGGGCGCACCGGGCTACTCGCAGATGAACGACGACAAGTACAAGCTGTCTATCCTCGACGCGGTTTTAGGCGGCTCCATGAGCAGCCGCTTGTTCCAGGAAATTCGCGAAAAGCGGGGCCTCGCGTATTCCATCGGCTCGTATTCGCAGTCGTTCCGCGAAGGCGGCTACTTCGCGGTCTATTCGGGAACCAGTCCGGCGACTTCCGAGCAGGTCATTGACTTGGTGAAAACTGAGTTTGCCAATGTCCGCAGGAACAACATCACGGAAGCCGAGCTGAACCGGGCTAAGAACCAGTTCCGGGGCAGCGTCGTGATGAGCCAGGAAGGCATGAACTCGCGGATGCGCCGCATCGGCAGCAACGAGCTGGTGTACGACCGGGTGATCCCGATTGACGAGACAATGGCAAAGATTACGGCGGTGACGCTGGACGACATCGCCCAAATCTCTGAGTACCTGTTCGGCTCGGAGACTTATGCAATGGCAACAGTCGGCCCAAAGCTGGAGAGATAAGCGCCGATGGCAGACACAATCACAGTGGCGGTCGCGGGCGCGAGCGGGCGGATGGGCCGGGAGACAGTCGCCGCCGTGCAGGCCGAAGCTGACTTAGAACTTGTCGCTCAAATCAGCCGGGGCGACAGCCTTGCCGGCATATTGGCGGCAAAAAAGCCAAACGTGCTGGTAGACTTCTCGGTCCCCGACTCCATTGTAGATAGCATCGAAACGGCGCTCATTCAGGGCGTCGTGCCGATTGTCGGCACCACGGGCTTGTCCTTATCGGACATTGACATTATCCGTGAGCTGTGCTGCCAGTACGAGTTAGGGGCGCTCATCGCCCCGAACTTCGCCATCGGCGCGATTTTGCTGATGCGCTTCGCCCGTGACGCCGCCCGTTACCTGCCGGACGCCGAAATTATTGAGATGCACCACGAGCGCAAGCTCGATGCGCCTTCGGGAACCGCCGCCAAGACCGCCGAAATGATCGCCGAAGGCCGTGCCGACTTGACGCCCACCACGCTCCCTGCCGACGCTTTTGAAAAAACTCCCGGCGCACGGGGCGGCAAAGGGGCAGGCGACGTTCCCATCCACTCCGTCCGCCTGCCGGGCTTTGTGGCCTCCCAGATGGTCATCTTCGGCGGCCCCGGCCAGACCCTCACCCTCCGCCATGACAGCATAGACCGCAAATCATTCATGCCCGGCGTCCTCGCCGCCATCCGTCAGTCACCCCTCTTGGCCGCAAACGGCGGCGACTTGGTCTATGGCTTGGAGAACCTGCTGTAAGAACCCACCCTGTCACAAGTGACGACCCTCCCGAAACGGGAAGGTGAAGAGGTTA
>CAXSZN010000083.1:0-18118 GCA_964241935.1 uncultured Armatimonadales bacterium | reverse complement strand
CCCACCGCCGAGGCCGAGGAACTACAGTCCGATTGAGACGCAGGAAGCGGATTTCCCGGACGTCAGCGGCGATGTGAGCTTGGACGGTATTGACCCAAGCACGATCACGCCGGGCACGGTTGTCATCAGCTTTGTGATTGACGAAACCGGGCATGTTCGTAATGCCCGCGTTTCTAAAAGCTGCGGCAACTCCGAGATTGACAACCGCTACCTGGAAGCCGTCAAGCGCACGCGCGGCAAGCCGGCCATTCAGGAGCATATTCCGCACGACGAGCCTCAAGAAGAGAGCTTCCCTATCGGCGGCGGTTAGTTCTCGCTTTTCATCGCTTCGTTTTGCCGGCCCTGGTATCTTCGCAGGGCCGGCAAAGCGCAGATGAAGAATACATGAAAAAATATTTTTTCTTCCCCCGCAAATTCGCAAAATTCCGTGTTACAATGCTGTATTGAATGATCACCACGTTTGTCTGGCTTCCTGGAAGCCGAAGACAGACCCTCGGCAAAGGCGCCCGACGTTCTTTTAGGAATCGCACCGGCGCATCGTTCCTGTTCCACTGCCTGCCGTTCAGCCTTCCCGCTTTTCCAAGCGGGCGGCTTAACGTCTCCCTATCTTTATGGCAGCAGGGACGCCCCGTGAATTCCAGCAGCGTCATCAGTTTCTTGTTTCTTTATCTCGGCCTTCCAGCGACACAGACCGGGTTTGTGTCCTCATTCATTCTAAAAAGGGGAATCTTGTCATGCACAAAGCAGCTTCTAAAAAGATTGCTTTTCGGCTTCTTGCGGCATCCGCAGCCATGGGCGTCACTGCGGCGTTCTTAGCGGGCGCTGCGCCGGCCGTTTACGCGGCTCAGGTAGGAGGCGTTTCGGGAACGGTCAAGGATGCGACCGGCAGGCCGCTTCAAGGCGCTCAGGTTCTCCTGACACCGATCAACGGCGGCGCGGGCCAGGAAGCGCGGACCGACAGCAGCGGCACTTATAACTTTGCGGGCGTCGAGCCGGGCAACTATACGCTGTCGGTGAACGTCATCACCTTTAATTCCGGCGCACAGGCCGTCAACATCAACCAGGACTTTACAGCGACGGTTGACTTTACGCTGACCAAGAAGACCGTGACCCGGCGCGGCTCCGGCTCCACCATCCCGCTGATTAAATCCCCGACAGACACGCAGACCGATCAGATTGTCACCGCGACCGACGAAAAGCGGGAAAAGTCCCAGCCGAACAACTTGTACCAGTCCACCGGCCTCCTGAACTACAAGACAGGCGTGACCGTGGACGCCGGCCAGTATCCGCATGTGCGCGGCTCGGACGGCAACCAGGTTGACTGGTCCATTGACGGCATTGACCTGCGCGACCCGATCACCAACCAGTTCGCCACCAACCTGGTGACTGTCGGCATCCGGTCGTCCAACGTCATTACCGGCGGCGCGGACTCGTCCTACGGCGGCTCCGGCGGCGCGTACCTGAACCAGATTTCCACCAACGGGCGCGACTTAGTTAAGCCCGGCAAGACCTTCGGCGGCTACATCGAGAACACCAACGGCCCGGCCTCCATCTGGGGCTACGAAGGCGGCGCGACGAATTTGGGCGGCATTCTGCTGAACAACAAGCTGGACTACGCGCTTTCCTCGATTGTCTTCAAAACGAAGTATGGCTTGAACACTCAGCTCGGCGCTCTGAACTCTTCGCATGACGAAGCCGGAAAGTTCAACTACTACGCCGATGCCAACGACACGTTCACGACTTACTTCGCTCACGGCGCGGAGAACTATAACTTTTATGAGCCGACGGGGCAGACCAACTTCTTTGATCCTGACCAAACTCTAACCGGAGTAGACGGTATCAAGTTTAATTCTTCCCGAACACTGAACAGCGACTTCACCGACCATAATGTCCAGACGTACAATTTAGACCACTTCACGTACAAGCATCAGTTTGGACCAGCTTCTTTCCTCCAGTACCGGATTTATCAGCTCCATCAGGCGATTCCAACGCATGAGGAAGGCACCGGCGGGGCATTTGTGTTTTCCCGAACCAACGAGACCGGGAACCAGTTAGACTTCTACAACCAGCTCAACAAAACCAACGTGCTGAAAACAGGTCTCACTTACGAAGACGCAAAAGGCTCTTACGAGCGTCAGGTCATCTTCAATGGCACTGGTGTACTGGACCCGACGGGTCAAAATGGGAATGTAAGCTACCTGGACCGCACCTTCGGCGCGACCCCAGCGGACTTCGCTTTCTACCTGGCGGATCAGCTTCAGGCGGCGCAGAACAAACTTGTCGTCAATTACGGCCTGCGCTTCCAAAGCACTACATTCAGCCTCAAGAAGTCATCCGTCGAGCCGGTTCCCGGCGGCTACACGACGAAAGCGACAGACCCACGCCTGGGAGTGTCCTACACACCGTTTTCGGACCTGTCGTTTCACTCCTCGCTCACCTACGACTCACAGCGCCCTGACATGCGGCGTCTCCAACGTCTCGGCCCGCTTGATGTCGGCGACCTGCCGACCGCTTCGACTCCCGCTGCTGCCGCTGCCGAAAATGCCGGCGCCGCAAACTTTGGGACCGATACCTTTAACCGGCTGAAGATGTCCAACACCAATATGTTTGATCTGGGTGTGGATAAAGGTCTGCGCTCACCCGGCGGCCTCTTCCAGGGTTCCTATGACGTTTCGCTGACCGGCTACAACAAGTGGGTCAGAAATTTGGCCTTCCTTAATGCGCCAAATTATGTGGATTATCCGGGTGTCCATTCGGCTTACGACAATGAAGGCAAGGAAAAAGCCTCTGGCTTTGAGTTCTCCTTCCGCAAGCTGCAGCGCCGGCCCTCGGACTGGAACGGGTACATCAACTACACCAATCAAGTCGTCCGCACCAATTCCAGCTTGTACGACACCGCGTATGCGCCCTACTTCGTGACTGAACTCGCATCCTCCGGTGCCTTCACCGAGAGCCAGCTTCAAGGGTATGCCCGCCAGCAGTTCTCGCCGTCCTGGGATCAGCGCCATACCGTTGCCGTTGTTGCAACCAAGAGCTTTATCAAGCAGCTTGAGTCCACGTTCATCTTAGACGCCGGCAGCGGCTTACCGTTCTACCCCTCTTCGACCTCGACAAACGGTGGAAACTTCGGCAATGCAGGAACCGGCTTCGCCGAGATCGGCGCGTTAACCACCGGAACAGCCAGCAACTTTACCAATGTCCCAGTCACTATCGGCAATGGCTTACTCCCTGCGCTGAACCCGGTGACAGGCCATACTGGCTGGCATTACAAAATCTCCATCAACTCGGACTTCAACATCTCGCCGAGCTTTAGCTTGTTCCTAAATGTGGATAACATCTTCGACAAGCTGACGGCGCTTTCGCTTTCCACAGGAACCTATGCCGGTCAGCCGTTCTACAACGCTCCGACGGCGGCGTTCCCCCAGGGAACGGAAGTGTTCCGCGCACAGAGCGTCATCACCCCGACGTTCCTGACGTTCGGCTTCCGCCAGAAGTTCTGACCTTCATTCGCGCCCTCTTCGGCCGGGCGGTGCCAAGAGCATCGCCCGGATCTCACTCATCTTAGGATTCACTCATGCATAAAAAACAGACATTAGCGCTTACGGGGATCGGCATGGCCGGCGCAGCAGTGCTGCTGGCCGGATGCGGCGGCAACTCATTTTCGAAGAATACTTTCGGCAACTACCCTAACACCCTGCCCTATATTTATGGCCTGGAGCCGATCGCGTACTACGGCGCGGCAAACGGCAACGGCACGCAGGCATCTATTGAGGGCAGCGGCTTCCAGGCGGCGTCTGGGGGGCAGGCTTACATTACCGGAGATACGGCGTTTACCGTCGTCACCGGAAGCGGTGCGGTCCTTCCGGTCGTTGCCGACCCCAACACGACAGGCACTCTGCCGACGATCTTTTCTAAAGGAGGCCAGTATGTTGACACGGTAAACGGCACCGGAGCGGCAGTGGCCGCAGTTCCGGCCGGAACTTCTGTTGTCTTCCGCGCCGCGATTGCGAACGGCATCGCTAACAATGCTGCTTCAGGCATTGCCGGGGCGACGCTGACCTCAACCGATACTTCGCTTGCTTCGGTAGCGGGCCTCGCCGCCGGCCTGCCGATGTCGCTGAACGTCGTCGGCGGCGCGTTCTCCAACGCCACCTACGTCACTGGAACCGGCGGCACGGCGACTCCGTTCACTATCCCGGCTTCCACCACCGCCGGCCTGCACACCGTCGCCGCTACCGTCACCGACGCTGCTGGCCGTGTGACCTCGACCACGTTCATCTTCCCGGTCGTGACACCCGCCACCGTCTGCCTCTTCGCTCAGAACATCACGGCGGACGGCCAGACCGGCACACCCGTAGCCGCCGCTATTGGTGCCGGCGACACTGTGACCATTGACGGCGCGGCAGGCACCGGAACCTACCCGGCCGGCTACACCGCGACCAAAGCCGACCCCCAGGGAACTGTCGTCTTCTTCGTTGCCCCCGGCACCCACACCCTCGTGGACACCCACGCAGTCGCAGCGACAGCCACCGCCGCCGCCACGACGACAACCACGACGCAGACCATCACCATCGATCCAAAGTCTGCCGGTGGAACGATCATCCAGTAAAGCCACCCCCTTTCGGATGAAACAGAAACAGCCCCCGGCGAATGCCGGGGGCTGTTCTTGTACCGGAAGGGCGAAAGGTTACTTGCCGGTTTTGGTGGCGCGGCGGCGCAGGTTCGCGTCCAGCTCGCGCTTTCGCATCCGAATGTTCTTTGGGGTCACTTCCACCAGCTCATCGGGACCGATGTACTCAATGGCCCGGTCCAGCGACATGACCATCGGCGGAGCGAGCCGCATAAACGTTTCTTTGTTGGACTCGCGCATACTTGTCAGATGCTTCTTGCGGCAGACATTGACTTCCAGGTCGTTGTCGCGGGCGTTCTTGCCGACAATCATGCCTTCGTAGACTTCAATGTTGTGCGGGACAAACAAGATGCCTCGGTCTTCCGCCGCCGCCAGGCCGAACGTCGTCGTGATGCCCGATTCGCTCGCCAGCAGGCTGCCGTTGCGCTCAATCGTCATCTCGCCGGTATACGGGATGTAGCCGCCGAACAGGGAGTTTAAGACGCCGGTGCCGCGCGTCTCGGTCAAAAACTGGTTGCGGAAACCCAAGAGGCCGCGTGTCGGCACTTTGAACCGCATATAGACATGGCCGTCGCCCGGCGAGGACATGTCCAGCATCTCGCCTTTGCGCCGCCCAAGCTGCTCAATGACGACGCCCGAGTATTCTTCGGCCACGTCAATCTCGACTTCTTCCAGCGGCTCCATCTTCTGGCCGTTTTCTTCGTGGAAGATGACTTCCGGCTGGGACACTTGCAGCTCGTAGCCTTCCCGGCGCATGGTTTCAATCAAGACGGCTAAGTGAAGCTCGCCCCGGCCTGAAACACTAAACTGGTCGGCGGAATCGGTGTCTTCAACGCGCAGGGCGACGTTTGTTTGAAGCTCTTTCATCAGGCGCTCGCGCAGCTTGCGGCTTGTAGACCACTGGCCTTCGCGGCCCGTCAGCGGCGACGTGTTCACCCCAAAGGTCATTCGCAGGGTCGGCTCATCCACCTGCATCACCGGCAGCGCGACAGGGTTTTCGCGGGATGCAATCGTTTCGCCGATGTTGACGTCCGGCAGGCCCGAGATCGCCACAATCTCGCCCGCTTCCGCCTGCTCGACTTCGGTCCGGTTCAGCCCCTGGTAGATAAACACTTGGGCAATCTTGCCGGGAACATTCGCGCCTTCCCGGTTGACGACCACAATGTTCTGGCCGGTCTTGACGACGCCCGCGTTGACACGGCCAATCGCGATGCGGCCTTTGTAATCGTCATAATCCAGCGTGGTCGCTCGAAGCTGAAGCGGCGCTTCCGGGTCGCCGGTGGGCGGGTCCAGATGATCCACAATGGTCTGGAACAAGACGCCGAGATCTTTGCCCGGCACGGCCGGGTCCAGCGTCGCCGTTCCCTGCAGCGCAATCGCATACACTACGGGGAAGTCAAGCTGCGCTTCGGAGGCACCAAGAGCCGCAAATAGGTCAAACGTCTGGTCTACCACATAGTCCAGACGGGAGTTGGGCCGGTCAATCTTGTTGACGACGACAACCACTTTATGCCCCGCTTGCAGGGCTTTGGACAGCACAAAGCGCGTCTGCGGCATGGGGCCTTCGACCGCGTCAATCAGCAGCAGAACGCCGTCCACCAGCGTCATCACCCGCTCGACTTCGCCGCCGAAATCGGCGTGTCCGGGCGTATCTACAATGTTGATCTTGGTGTCGCCGTAGGTGATGGCCGTATGCTTGGAGACAATAGTGATCCCGCGCTCGCGCTCCAGGTCCATCTTGTCCATGACGCGCTCGGCGACCACTTGATTGGTGCGGAAGACGCCGCCCTGCTTGAGCATTCCGTCCACCAGCGTCGTCTTGCCGTGGTCAACGTGCGCGATAATCGCGATATTTCGCAGGTGATCCTGTGTGATAGTTTGAGACATAGGCCACTATTATACCTGAAAAACCTCTGGTTTCGGCCTACGGCCTGCTTTGACTTGCTTCCGTATTATCCCCACTGACTTCATAAGGTTCGACAGGGAAACCGGCCTCATTATCTTTAGTCCAATGAACTTTGCTGTTGTCACCATGCACCCTTACACCTTGTACGGAACCATCTACGGCAACGACCTCATCGTCACCATCAACGGTCAGCACACGAACATTGCCATGAACCGTGATCTTGTCCCCGTCTCCTGTCACCGTCACGTCGCGCTGTGACCCAGTTCCTTTTACTTGATAATCACCCTTAACACCATCGCCGCTGACAACAATCCCAGGGGGCTGGTGATGAAGCCAATGCGGCAGACCAGCGAGCAACCCAAATCCGCCGGTGCACCAGAAGATGACCCACAGCCAGCCTTTGCTGTGACGCCATCCGCGCCGCACCTGCCGCCCAATTTTCGGCTGTCTTACCTGCTGCGCCGACACAGTTTGCACCTGCGGCTTCGGCGCGGCCTCGGCGGCTTGCTGCGCCCGCTGACGCTGCACCTGTTCCCAAATCTGTTCGGAAGTGGCATTCAGCCGCAGCTCATCCACGACGGAGCCGATGGCGACAGTGCTGTTTTGCTGATCTTCTAAAGCTTTCAAAGCGGCGTTCAGCTCATCGGGCGTGACGCGGGCATCGGCGGCGCTTGGGACCGGCAGCGAAATAGTCGGCAAAACGGTTTGTGGGTCAGTTTGTTCGTGCTGAAGCATGGCGGGCGGCTCCTTTGGTGTATTATACGGCATAATTGGCGGAAATGTGGATAAGCCCTGGCCTTGAAAGGCCAGGCTAGAAGTGCGGGAAGCCCCTCCGGGGCTGAATGCCGCCGACGGTGGGCTTTTCTGTAGTGCCGGAGGTACTTTGTGCTTTTCTAGCCCGGCCTTTCAAGGCCAGGTTCTTTCCATCCCGCCGTTGACACTCGCCCGACTGTATGTTACAATGCGATTGCTCATGAACACATTCCCCCGCCTCGCTTTGCCCCTTGCCGCCGCGCTAGCCCTGTGCGGCGCTTGCCGCCCGGCGCTTGCCGCCGCGACCGACATCGTGCCGCAGGGAAGCACCCTGCTGGATTCATTCGCGGCATTGGCCCATGCCGATGCGTTTGGCGCGGCGGAAACACCGGAAGATTTTCTCGGTGACACGCTTTACACGCGCGGGCAGCTCGCCCGCCTGCTGACCCATCTGGTCCAGGACAATCCCGCGCACCTCGCCAAAGTCCAGGGCGACTCAGGGGCGGCGGCGGCGTTGCATTCGGCCATTGAAACATTGCAGCCGGAGCTGAAGACGGCAGGCGTGGATTTAAACGAAGCCGACCCGCTGCCGCCGGGAAGCGCAGCGTCTGTCAGCGGCTACGTCCAGCCGGAGCTGAGGCTGCGGACCGGCGGAGACCCTCAGCCAAGCACCGGAGCAATCGGCGTCTACCGCGTGACGGCGCTCGGCAATCTGCGCCCGAACCTGCGGTATAATCTGTCGGCGTCGAACTGGCCGGAAGACAGCCGCCGCGTGTTTGACAACGATGTTGGGCCACATGATTTTTCCGCGGTTAACGAAGCATATTTGACTTTAGACGGCGGGCGGGGTTTGGAAGTCAATTTAGGGCGGCTGTACAACCGCTGGGGGCCGGGTACACGCGGCGCGACAATGGTGTCCGACAACGCGCCCGCTTTAGATCAGCTTCAAGTCTCGTTCCCGTTTAGTTTAGGCGCACGCTTCGGCCATGATTATAAGTTCAGCCAGTTCATCTCGACGTTTAAGCAGGACGGCACGCGAAAGTATTTTGGAGCGCGGCGCATTGAGTATGCGTTCAGCCCGCGCCTCACAGCGGACTTTCAGGAAGCGTACTTGTCTACCTCATCCCAGTCGCTGTATGTTTCGCTGCTGCCGGACTTTTATTCCGGCCAAAGCGCGAATTTGAAAGTCAGCGGCCTGCGGATTAGCGGCTTGGACGCCTCATTCAACAGCTTCCTCAATTTAGGGCTTTCTTTCGAGGCCACGCAAAGCCTGCGCGTCTACGGCCAGCTCGGCATTGATGATCTTCAAACTCCCGGCCATCAAAGCTACCGGACACCGCGCAAGATCGCCCAGCTTGCCGGGATCGCCTTTCAGCCCCTCCCGCAGACCGGCATCATCGCCGAGTATACATTCGCCGACCCGACCACTTACAGCTCGCGTGCCACCACAACGCAGTGGCAGGAAGGCCGGTACGATGAGCTTGGCCTGCCAAGCGGCCCGAACAGCCGCGAAGTGTTTGTGCGATTAAGCCAGCGCCTGCACCCCGGCCTGACCGCCGCCTTGCAGGGACGGGACCGCCGCCGGGTAGACGACACGTTCCCCGCGCCGAATTCCCGCGATTATGCGGCATCGCTGGAGTTCTCGCCCGACCGCCGCAACTCGGTTTCTGTGACTTATCACGATTACCGCCAGGATGCGTTTCCGATCCCCCCCAGCGTTCTCAGCCCCGGCGACGGCTTTACGCCCGCCAACGCCGAAGGCAACTACGGCCAAACCGAGCGCATCAAGCAGCTTGATTTAGACTACCGGTTCTTTTTCTAAATGGGTTCTTTTGAGGTGAGAGATGCGCCTGCGTGATAAGCTTTTCGGCCAGCCGCTGGCGTCTTCCGAGGAAGGCGAGCAGAAGATCGGCGTTTTTGCCGGCGTTCCCAGCTTAGGGCTGGACGGCCTTTCGTCCGCCGCCTACGGCCCGGAAGCGGCGCTGACTATTCTGCTGCCGCTTGGCATTCTTGGGTTAAAGTATATTGGCCCGATCACGCTGATCATTCTCGCCCTGCTGACTATCCTTTATTTCTCGTATCGCCAGACCATCACGGCGTATCCGAACGGCGGCGGCTCGTACACGGTTGCCAAAGAAAACCTCGGCATTCGATTTGGCCTGCTGGCCGCCGCCGCGCTGATGCTGGACTACACGCTGACCGTGGCTGTCGGCATCTCAGCCGGCGTCGGGGCGCTGATTTCCGCCGTTCCCAGCCTGCACAAGCATACTCTCGGGCTATGTCTTGGGTTCCTCGCACTGATTACCGTGGTCAACCTGCGCGGGGCACGCGAAGCGGGCGCGATTTTTGCGCTGCCGACTTACGTGTTTGTTTTGAGTCTCGGCGGCGTTCTGGTGTACGGGCTAATCCAGATGATTGGGCATGGCGGCCATCCCCATCCGGTCATTGCGCCGCCCGCCGTGCCGAAGGCGGTGGAAGGCGTCACTTTGTGGCTGCTGCTGCGGTCGTTCGCCTCCGGCTGCACGGCCATGACCGGCGTGGAAGCGGTCTCAAACGGCGTCACGATCTTCGCCAAGCCTGTCGTCAGAAACGCGCAGAATACGCTGACGGCGATTGTCGTGATCCTGCTGGGGCTGCTTGCAGGGATTGCCGTCTTATGCCGCGCTTACGGGATTGCCGCGATGGATGAGGCACAGCCCGACTACCAGAGCGTCATTTCTATTCTATTAAACGCCGTGGTCGGGCATGGGGCGGCGTATTTTGTGACGCTGGCAAGCGTTTTGGCTGTACTGATTTTGTCGGCGAATACCAGCTACGCCGGGTTCCCACGCTTGTGCCGATTAGTCGCATTGGACGGCTACCTGCCACACGTTTTTGCGCTTCTCGGCCGGCGCTTGGTTTACACCGTCGGCATTTTGTTTTTGACCGGCCTTTGCGCGGTTCTCTTGATTGCGTTCAAGGGCATCACCGACGCGCTGATTCCCCTCTACGCGGTCGGCGCGTTTCTCGCGTTCACGCTGTCGCAGTCGGGAATGGTCATGCACTGGCGCCGGCAGGCGGCAGAGGGAGCGCAGAACAGCAAGCAAAAAGCGGGTGCGGGCGGGGCGCTGTTCATTAACGGCCTCGGCGCGGTCTGCACGGCGCTGGCGCTGGGCGTCATCTTGGTCGCCAAATTCACGGCGGGCGCATGGATTACGGTGATCATCCTGCCGGTGCTGATGGTGCTTTTCTTTGCCGTTCGGCATCAGTATGATGTCGTTTCCAAGCAGATCGGCAAGCCGGTCCCGCTGAACCTCAGTCACAACGAGCCGCCGGTTGTCGTCGTGCCGCTCGGCGAGTGGAACATCGTCTCGGAACGCGCTCTGCGCTTTGGAATGCGCCTCTCGCCCGACGTGTTCGGGGTCTATGTCAAGCTCCCTGACGCCTTCGGCAATGACGAAGACGGCGAGCATCTGGCGTCGGAGCTGAAAGACTGCTGGACCGAGCAGGTAGACCAGCCTGCCAAAGCCGCCGGCCTGCCCGTGCCGCATTTGGAGATTCTGTCGTCGCCCTACCGCAAAGTCACCGGCCCTTTAACGGCTTATCTGAACCAGCTCAAGCCCCAGTTCCCGGACCGGCTGATCGCGGTCATCATCCCAGAGCTTGTCGAAATGCGCTGGTGGGCCTGGCTGCTGCACAACCACCGGGCCACGGCTCTCAAAGCTAACCTGCTGCTCCTGCGCGATCCCCGCATCGTTGTCATCAACGTCCCTTGGTACGTTCAGCACGGCGATCAGGTCCAAACATCTTCGGCTAATGCCCAGAAGACACCCGCTTAGAGGCTGTATCAGAAGCCGAACGTTCCTGTCATGAAGGACGGGGCTTGCAGGAGTCTGACCGTCTTCTCGGAAACTAGCCACTATGTTTAAGACTATTCCCTATCTGGCGCTCCTTCTGCTGCTTTTGTCATTGTCGCCATCTTGGGCGCAGGCAGACCCCGCCAACCTGCTGACAAACGGCGGCATGGAAAACAGCGGCACGTCTGCGATGCCGGACGGATGGGGAGCGCTTTGGACGCGCGACGCCGGGGCCGGAACCGCTGGGACAGACACGGGTACGGCACACAAAGGGACCCACTCGCTTCAAGTCATGCACCACGGGACAAAAGACTGGAGCGTCGCACAGGAGAAGATGCTGGAAGTCACGCCCGGCGATATTCTGGCGATCAGCGGCTGGGTCAAATGCAGCGGGACCGGCAACGCCGAAATCAGTGCCGTGTTCCGGGACCGCGCAGGAACCGTGCTCGACTGGCAGGCCGGGCTGATGCAGACCGGGGAAACCAGCGTGTGGACTCAGCTAAAACGGCGGATGGTGGTCCCTGCCGGCGGCGCGTCGGTGCAGTTTCGGTTTACCGGAAACGGACCGGGAACGGCGTGGCTCGACGATGCCGTGCTGACGCGAGACGGCAATACCGGCGTCTACGGCAGCCGGCTTCATGGCAGAACGCTGCATTTAATCAGCCGCCTTCTTGATGTAAAGATGGATGCAGAGGCCGGTACGCTGGCTGTGACCGACAAACGCAGCGGGCAGACCTGGCGGCAGCAGCCGCCGGCGGCGGGCTTGATCGTGAAAGATGCTGTTCAAATCGGCCCGACGTCCCTGCGCCTGAGCGTCTGGGACGCCGTCAATGATCTGCCGCTGTCGGCAACAATCACCCTCAGCCCCACGCAGCCGGAGATTGCCGTGCGCGTCTCTGCCTCCGGCCCGGTGACACAGCCCGTCGCGTTCCCGGCGCCGTTCGTTTCTTCCGCTAAGACCTGGCTTGTCGTGCCTATGAACGAGGGTATTTTGTACCCCGTG
Source organism: uncultured Armatimonadales bacterium (assembly GCA_964241935.1). GTDB lineage: Bacteria > Armatimonadota > Armatimonadia > Armatimonadales > Capsulimonadaceae > JANXMY01. The sequence continues at coordinate 5,990 of CAXSZN010000083.1, read as the reverse complement.
GACGACGCTTCCATTCCCTCGATCACACTGACCACTTACAGCGGGCATGGCCTGTGTATGCCCTGGTTCGGCGTCTTTCATTCCCCAGACGGCAGCGGCCTGATGGCGATTATCAAGACACCCGACGACGCGCGGGTGGAGATCACGCGCCGGACCGGCACCGGCCTGTTCGTTCAGCCGGAGTGGGAAGCAACGCGCGGGGCGTTCGGCTATAATCGTGCGCTGACCTATGTGTTCTTCGGCAAAGGCGGTTATGTCGCGCAGGCCAAGCGCTACCGGGCTTACGCCCAGGCGACCGGGTTGTTTAAGACACTGGCCCAAAAGAAGCAGGCTGTTCCGGCGATAGACAAGCTGATCGGGGCCGTCAATGTCTGGAACTGGGACAGGGATAAGGTCGGCCTTTGCCGCGAGATGCGGGCATCTGGCATGACCCGTGTTTTATGGTCGTCTGGCGGCTCCCCGGCCGAAGTTGCCCAAATCAATGCGCTCGGCTTTCTCTCAAGCCGCTACGATATTTACCAGGACGTCTGGCCTGCCGATGCTCCTTCCTGGCTGCACCATGAGGGCTGGCCGGCAGACCTAGTCCGGCTTCCCGGCGGGGACTGGATGAAGGGCTGGGCGGACAAGGAGAAAAACGCCGACGGCACGGAGACAGTCTGGCAGGGCGGGGTGATCAACTCGCAGCGCGGTTTGGCGCGGGCCAAAGAAGTCATTCCAGCGGACCTGAGAACGACAGCTTACGGGTGCCGCTTCCTGGACACGACCACGGCGTCCCCCTGGCGCGAGGACTATGACCCGGCGCACCCGCTGACCCGGTCACAGGACCGGGCTTACAAAATGGCCCTCCTGCGCTTCTGCGCCCAGGACATGCACCAAGTGGTCGGCACGGAGACCGGCATTGACCCGTCCGTGCCTTACGCCGACTACTACGAGGGGATGCTCAGCCTCGGCCCTTACCGGCTGCCCGACGCCGGCTACGACATGATCGGCTACCGGACACCGACGCCGGACTTTCTGAAGTTCCAAGTCGGCCACTTCTACCGTGTCCCGCTCTGGGAGCTGGTCTACCATGAGTGCGTCGTCGCCCAGTGGTACTGGGGCGATGCCACGAACAAGTCACCGGAAGCCTGGCCGCAGCGCGACCTGTTCAACCTCCTGTATGCCACCCCGCCAATGTTTGTGTTTGACCAAGCCCGCTGGCAGAAAGACAAATCCCACTTTGTCCAGACCTACCAGACCGTCTGCCCCGTCGCCCGGCGCTTAGGCTATTCGGAGATGCTCTCCCATCAGTTCCTGACCGCCGACCACGCCGTTCAGCAGACACGCTGGTCCAATGGCGCCACCATCACCGTCAACTTCGGCGACACCCCCTACCCACTGGGCAAGGGTCAATCCGTGCCTGCCCTTGGCTCGCATATCACTGGACTGCCAGCACGCTGACCGCACCACCTCGTAGGGGCAGGGCTTGCCCCTGCCCTCTTTCTCGGCACCTTACTTCTGTTGCTCCACTTTTGCTCCCGGTGGCGGCGACCAGTCAAATATGCCCGGTGGCAGAGTTTGGTTGTAGTGGAAATCTTCGTCCACGACCATTCGATAAGTATAAGGAGGCCGAGTGCTGTCTTGCTGCTGCCAATAAAAAGTTTCCCGTCGTACTGCCAGGCGCGTCTTTGGATCAACCCAAACGCTGCAACGAGCGCGATTATGTGCTCCTGGTGTGGATTTGCTGGCGCGAAAAACTGTGTCCGTGATAAACGTAAACAAAATTCGTCGCTGTCCGTCTAACTCCACAGTGCGCTGCTGCGGGATCGTTGCATTCTCATAAACATTTCCATGATCGAAGGGCTGACTTACTGTTCTCTGCGTAAACATCTGGAATGCCTCTCTCACTTGTTCCATAAGGTCTTTCGTGTCAAGGTTCCCGGTCCAATAATGGCCCTGCATGGAATGGCCGAAAGTGCCCCGCGTATCTTCTAAGGATTGCCCCGTTGGGTCAGTGACTGCAATCGCGGGTGGGCTGCGCCGCACCCATGATGTGAATCCAGGAGCAGAAGGCTTGAAGCCGCTTCCTTTCACATCAGCCGATCCGGTAAGGGTTGTGAACGAAATCACTTGCGTCTGCTGCATCGCCCGTTCCACATCGGCATAAGCAATTGTCGGCTGGGCGGGATGACCAGGCAGGAGCCAGAAGCCAGCGGCAGTTGCGGCGGCAACACCCGCCAGTCCCACGGCGGTGCGGCGAGCAATGCGCCGGTCACGCAGCGGCGTTAGGACAGAGGCAGTCCGGGAAAGCGCGGCGATTCGGCCTTCCAGTGCTGCCGGGACGGAGACATCGTACCAGGCGAGGACGGAGGTGTTGAGGCGCTGAACGGCGGCAAGCTGCGCGGCACAGTCAGCGCACCCGGCAAGATGGCGGCGGACGCGATAGGCGGCGATACGCCCGAGTTCATGGTCGGCGTATGCATCGAGAAGTGTTTGTAATTGTGTGCAGTTCATGGGTGTGGTTCCTCTAGGAATGCGTCACGCAGGAGCCACGGAAGAAATTCCGAGGCTGACGAAAACAGCGTCGCGGCGACGCAAATCCCGCAATATCAGTTCTCGTGTCGCTTCGACACTGGTTTATTCAGAGCCTCGGATTTCAATCCGTGGCTCCTCCCTCCGCCAGCAAAACCCGCAGGCGGCGGGACGCTTCATGCACGCGCCACTGCACGGTTCCCTGCGGAGCGTCAAGTACTCGCGCGGCTTCGCGGTAGGTCAGGCCTTCGGCCCGGACCAGCAGAAATGTTTCGCGCAGGTCAGGCGGCAGGGCGGACAAAGCGCAGGTCAGGGCAATGCTGTCCGTGACTGCCTGCGCCAAATCCGGTCCGGCTCGCGCAGTATCATCTCCTAAGATGCTGGTGTCTAACTGCGGCTTGCGGCGCGAGTGCCGCCAGCAGTTGAGGGCGATCTTATACAGCCAGGTCTGCACGGACGCGCGGTTTTGAAAGCGGCTTTGGCCCTGAAACGCGGCGAGAAAAACTTCCTGGGTCAAGTCCTCGGCATCTGAAGCTGACCCGGACAAGCGGAAGCAGAAGCGGTAAATGCGGTCGCCGTGCTGCCGGTAAAACTCTGCAAAACCGTCCGTGTCTGATCTCAATCGCTGATCCTCATACACATAGTGACAGAATCAAGACGTTTTGTTGGCGCAGGGCAAAAGTATTTGCAGGAGTTAGCCCACACCTTCAGGAACAAGGCGCTATGTTTACGATTACTGGCGATGTTGTCACCCCGGACGGCGTTTTAGAACACGGCGCAGTGGTAGTGGATGAGGGCGGCATGATCGCCGAAGTCACTCCCAAACGCGCGTCTCCAACGCGCTCCGGCGACATTGACGCGGGTGGATGGCTTGTCCTGCCGGGCTTTGCCGACGTGCATGTGCATGGCGGCGGCGGGGCGGACTTCATGCACGGCACGGTGGACGCTGTCCGGCAGGTCACCCGCACCCATGCCCGCTTTGGCACAACCAGCCTGCTGGCGACAACGCTTACGGCGTCACGCGACGCCACAGATGCAGCAATCCGCGCCGCACGAGCTGTCATCGAAGCCGGGCAGGGACAGGACGAAGCGCGGATTGCAGGCATCCATTTGGAAGGCCCGTACATCTGCGCGGCCAAGCGCGGCGCACAGCCGGAAGCATTTGTCCGGCCACCAGATGCCGAAGAGTTCGCCCATTGGCTCAAGCTCGGCTGGGGAATGATCCGCAAAATCACGCTTGCTCCCGAAGTAAACGGCGCGGAAGCTGTGATACGCTTGGCGCAGTCCCAAAACATCACGGCGTCACTGGGTCACACAAACGCGACTGCCGCCGAAGCCGAAGCCGCAATTGGCTGGGGCGCGACGGCAGCCACACACTTGTTCAATGCTATGCCGCCCCTGCATCACCGGCAGCCGGGGGCAGTCGGCGCGGCATTAGCGCGGCGGGAGATCGTCTGCGAAGTCATCGCCGACGGCGTCCATCTCCACCCGCTTATCGTCCGGCTTGTGGTCGCCGCGAAAGGGCCGGAAGGCGCAGTGCTGATTACCGATGCCATCGAAGGCGCGGCGATGCCCGACGGCGAGTATCAGCTTGGCGGTCAGCCGGTGTTTGTTCGGGACGGCACGGCGGCGTTCGCCGACGGCACTCTTGCCGGCAGCATTCTGACCATGAATAAGGCGTTTATGAATGTCCGCCGCTTCGCCGATATTTCTTTGCCTGACGCCGCGCGGCTGTCCAGCGGCAATGCACTTCGGCAGCTTGGCCTCAGCGGCAGCATGGGCACGATTGCGCCCGGCATGACAGCGGATTTGGCGATTGTTCATCCTGAGACTGGGGAAGTGGCTTTGACGTTCGTGGGGGGCAAGACGGCGTATCGGCGCTGACACTACGGCAGGCAGTGCATTTTATTAAGCGCATTGTTTTCTTTTGCACTGCATTTTTTATTCCCGAACGGGAACCCCACCCTCTTCCTCCGTGTTCCCCCACCAGAGACCTAATCTCGCATCACCCACTGAACTCAACGGAGACCACACCATGACACACATTCTGCACGTCAACGCCAGCCCGCGCGGCGAAGGCTCCCAGTCCCGCCTTGTTTCCAATGAACTTGTCGAAGCCCTAGTCGCCGCCCATCCCGGCACCACCGTCACCGACCGCGACCTGGGACACCAGGAGATTCCCTTCGTCACCGAGCCGTTCATTTACGCCATGTACACGCCCGCCGAGGCCCGCACTCCCGAGCAGAAAGCGCTGCTGACACTGTCCAATGAGCTGATCGCCGAGCTGAAGGCCGCCGATGTTTATGTGTTCGGCGTTCCCATGTATAACTTTGGCGTTCCCGCCGTCTTCAAAGCCTACATTGACTATGTCGCCCGCGCCAACGAGACATTTAACCCTGCCACTTATGAGGGACTGCTGAAGAACAAAAAAGCCATTGTCGTGTCGGCGCACGGCGGCGCGGGCTACGGACCCGGCCAGGAGCGCGAGTCGATGAACCAGCTTGTGCCGACCCTGCGCGGCGTGCTGGGCTTTCTCGGCGTGACGGATGTCGAATTTGTCAGCGTCGAAGGCACCTCGGCCCCGGAAGAAAAGCGGGTGCCGATCATGGCCGCTGCCCGCGAGAAGATCAAGCAGCTTGCTGCGGCGTAATGACTTAGCCCGGCGCTCTCGCGCTGGGCTTCTTTCGTATGAGGAGACCCAACTCGTGGCAGACAACAAAATCGCACTTATTACAGGCGCAAACAAGGGCATCGGGCTGGAGATCGCACGGCAGCTTGGGCATCAGGGAATCACGGTGGTGGTCGGCTCGCGCGACCCGCAGAAGGGTCAGGCGGCAGCCGACACACTCAAAAGCGAAGGCATTGACGCCCACACGCTGAAGCTGGAAGTCACCGACGCCGCCGACCGCGACGCCGCCCTGGCCTTCTTTCAGCAGCTCGGCCGCTTAGACATTCTGGTCAACAACGCCGGCATTATGCTGGAGCAGTCCGACGGCGTCACGCCCGGCACGCTGGCCCGCACCTACGACGCAAATGTCATTGCGCCCTACTTCCTGACCGAGACGCTGCTGCCGCTGCTCAAGGCCGCACCGGCAGGCCGGGTCGTCCACCAGTCCAGCATTCTCGGATCGCTGACGACCAACGCTTCCGGCCAGATCCCGAAAGACTTTCTGCTGCCGGCATACAATTCATCCAAAGCCGCGCTGAACATGCTCGGCGTTATTCAGGCCGAAAACTTGAAAGACACGCGCGTCAAGGTCAACATCGCCCACCCCGGCTCGGTTAAGACCGACATGAACCCCGGCGGCGATCTGACTCTCGAAGAAGGCGCGAAAACCGCCGTGACACTGGCCCTGCTGCCCGACGACGGCCCGACCGGCGGCTACTTCCATCTCGGCGAGACGCTGCCCTGGTAGGGATACGTCCCCCACCCCCGTTACTTCGTCCCGCCCCCTGCCCCCGCTGCGCGGGAGAGGGGT
>CAXSZN010000082.1:0-18501 GCA_964241935.1 uncultured Armatimonadales bacterium | reverse complement strand
TGCTTACTGAAAAAAGTGGGTACGATATAACCCGGCAAGCTTTGAAATCGAGGCCGCAGCCAATGCGGTGGCACACCCGACGACCTGCCGCCTTCCTTTTAATTTTTCGAATGAGAGTTAAGGCACGAGTTATGCCGACGGCTATTCTTGCATAAACAACACATCACCTGTTCACGCGATACTCTCCTCAAGAAAGGTTCTCAATGACCCGTTACGTTTTACTGCGCCGCGCGGCGTACTTCGCGGCGCTGACCGCGCTCGCCGGAGCCGGGAACCTCGGCCGCACTCAAGCAGACCCGGCAGCCACCACAGTGCCCCCGGCAATCCCTAAGCTCCCTTCGAACGCCCTGCCGCCGGCAAAGCCGGCGTCTCCGGCAACCCCCGCGCCTCATGCCGCTGCGCCGTCCCACACCAACCCGTCCCCCCATGCCGTCTCGCCGAGGCCGTTCCTGCACCCGCTGTTTACCGACAACATGGTCTTGCAGCGCGGCATGGCCGACCCCGTCTGGGGATGGACCACGCCGGGGCAGACCGTGACGGTGAGCATGAACGGGAAAAAAGCGACGGCCACAGCGGGGCAGGACGGCAAATGGACGGCGAAGCTTGGCCCGTTCCAAGCCGGCGGCCCTTATACGCTCACGGTTGAAGGCCCCCCGCCCGCAGGCGCGGACGGCGCTCCCGCATCGCCGGAGGCCGCACCGGCCGCGAAGCCTGCCACGCTGAAACTTATCACGCTGAACAATGTCATGGTCGGCGATGTCTGGCTTTGTTCCGGGCAGTCCAACATGGAGTTCGGCGTCGGCGACCTAGCGCAGCCGGAAGAAACAATCACGGCGGCAAACGACGCGGACCTCCGGCTGTTTACGGTCAGCAAGCTTCCCGCGCTGGACCCGCAGGACGCGACCACCGGACAGTGGCAGCCGTGCACCCCCGCGACCCTGAAAGGCCAGGGGACCGGAAACGGCTTCAGCGCGGTAGCGTACTTCTTTGGCCGTGAACTTCAGGAAACGCTCCATGTTCCGATTGGCCTTGTCGTGTCGTCGTGGGGCGGGACGCCGGCGGAAGCCTGGACCAGTGAGGGCGTGCTTCGGCAGGCCGTTCCTGAGCTTGGCCCGCAGCTCGACCAGCTCGATGCCGCGCGAACCGGGACTGGCACGGAAGCAGAGAGTTTCGCCGACTGGTACACGAAAAACGATCCCGGCACCCCCGCGAACTGGCAGGACCCGGCGCTGGATGACTCGGCTTGGAAGCCGCTGCCGCAGCCAGGATTTTTCCAAAAGGCAGGTGTGCCGGAGCTTGCCGGCATCAACGGCGTTGTTTGGTATCGTCGCGCGTTTGATTTGCCTGCCGGAAACACCGGCAAGGATGCCGTGCTGCATCTGCTGGCGGATGACAACGATACGACCTGGGTCAACGGAACGCAGGTCGGCACCACCGAAGGCTACGATACGCCAAGAGCATATGCCGTTCCCGCGTCCCTGCTGAAGCCGGCCGGCAATGTGGTCGCCGTGCGGGTGCTGGATACGGGCGGCACGGGCGGATTATGGGGTGACCCGGCCGTTCTGAAGCTGGAAGTCCCCGGCGGCACCGACCTGCCGCTGGCGGGACCCTGGCGCGTCCATCTTGGGGTTGCTCTGAGCCAGGCGACCCCGCTGCCGGCGTCTATCGCGAACAACCCGAACTTCCCTTCAGTGCTGTACAACGGCCAGATCAGCCCGCTGGCGACGTTTGGGATCAAGGGAGCGATCTGGTATCAGGGCGAAGCGAATGCCGGACGGGACGCCCAGTACCGGCGTCTGCTGCCGGCGATGATCGCGAACTGGCGGCAGGCATGGGGCGAGGGCAATTTCCCGTTTCTGATCGTTCAGCTTGCGGGCTATGGATCGCCGGATGCCACCGCCTGGCCTGAGCTGCGGGAAGCCCAGTGGCTGACGGCGCGTAATGTCCCAAACGCCGGCATCGCGACGGCGATTGATCTGGGCGATCCGGCAAGCATCCACCCGAAGAACAAAAAGGAAGTCGGCCATCGCCTGGCCCTTGTCGCCGAAGCGAAAGCATACAAAGAGAAGGTTGCTTATGCCGGCCCGGTGTACCAGAACATGAGCGTGGCCGACGGGATCGTCAAGCTGACCTTCACCCACACCGGCGGCGGTTTAGCCGCCAAAGACAACAAGCCGCTGACAGGCTTCGAGGTCGCCGGCGATGACGGCGCGTTTGTTCCGGCGGATGCCCGGATTTCCGGCAGCTTGGTGATCCTCTCGTCGCCTAAAGTCGCCCATCCCAAAGCCGTCCGCTACGCCTGGTCCGGTTATCCCGCGTGCAGCCTGTACAGCAAAGAAGGCCTGCCTGCGTTTCCCTTTGATACCAGCGAAAAGCAGAAGTAAAATATGTTATAATTGGTTCTCAGGCATTCTATGATTTCAAGTGTGGGACAAACAAAGCCGGGAATGGACGTCAAAGTCACGATCCCCGAACTTGCCGACATCGGGCCGTTTTGGCTGCGCGGCTGCCCGGCCCACGCGACTTTCGCCGAGATTTATCAGGACTGCGTCAACCATGAGGAAGTGCGGCGCTCCCGGCAGCCGCTGACCCGCGTGTCCCGCCACTTCTGGTACGGCGAGCGTTTTCTGAAGCGCACGGAAACACTGGCCGTACTGAATGCCCAGGCGGAGGTCTCTTTGGTGCTTCGCCGCGACCTTTACCGTGTCGGGCCGAAGGAAGCCGTAGACGGGCAGATTGAATACACCTATGTGGATGCGGAAGACCGCATTGAAAAAGTCATTCCGCGCATTCTGAACAAAGCCGAGCGCTCCGGCTGCTTTGACCTCTGCGACTGGCGCGGACGGCGGCTGGCGGCGGGCGAGTCGCTGGCCTTTCACTCCCTCTGGCCGGCCTGGGAAGACGCGAAATCTTTCCCGGAACGCGCCCAGCTTCGGCTGCGTCCGCGCACCGGCTGGCTGGCGTATGTTCTGCTCGCTGCCGCCGTTCTTTCGGGCCTCGGCCTCGGCTACTGGCTTTGGATCCTGCTGGCAGGGCGGACGGCGGCTGTGCTTTGAAAACATTTTCTTGGTATACAGGTGTAACATCGCCCGCTTGCGGGAATAAGCCGTCATACCATTTTGCTGCCGCTTTGTTCCGTCAAGGAGATTCCGACCGTGCCAATTACACACGAGACAATTGTTGAATCGAACCGCAAGATGCTCGGCAAGACCAACCGCGCCGTTTTGTTCGCCAAAGTCAACCTGGACGAGTACCTCGACCCGGACGCACTGGAGCAGGAACGGGAATACACGCCTTCTCTTGCAGCGCTTCTCGCGCAGATTGAAGAGCTGCCGGAAGAGCAGTTCCTGGCCATGGTTCGGGAAAGCCTGACGGTTCGGTCCTTTTCCGAGTTTCTCGACAAGTTCCAGCCCGGCTTTTATTACCGCCTGCGCGGCCCCCAGGCTGCACCTCCCCTTGCGGAAGGCGAAGCAGCGCCCGGTGATGATGCGCCGGGAACACCTCAGCTTGATTTTTCGCTGGAAGGCGGACCCGGCTGGAAGAAAATCCGCATTACCTCCGATCATCCCTACATCCGCTGCCTGCGGGATCTGATTAAAAAGCGCGTTCGCCAGGATGTTTCTACGTTCCGGGTAGACGTAGATGCGTCTTTGTTTGCGTTCAAGCCCCGCAATCAGCGGACACTGATGCGAAAGATTGCCGAGGATGTTCAGGTCAAAAACGACCGGCTGATGCTGGAAGCCAAGCGCAACCCGGCGTCCAAAGATGCCGCCCGCGCTTTAGAATCTTACCAGTCGGCGGCCGATGAGTTCCAGGGCGCTTTAGAAGACACGATCCGTGTTCTGCCGACCGTTGTCTATGGCCTGGAGCAGACCGCCAACGACCTCAAGCGCTTGTCGCCGGGCGGCGGCCCGATTGATCCCAACATCTACCAGATCGAGTTCGGCAAAAACCGCTCGCTAATCGCGTCCCCGCAGCAGCTGCCTTCTCTGCCCGCGCTTGAAGCTCCCGACGGCAAAGGCGGCAAAAAGGCGAAGCAACTGGAAGGCAGCGCGGAAACAAACGCTCTCACGACAACCAATGGCGGCAGCGCCGCGACGGGAACGGCTCTCGCAACTCGGACTCTTGATAATGCTTTAGACAAGATACGGGAGTCCAGCAAGATCGCCGCCGGGCAGGACCTCGCGCTGATCTCGCCGGAAAAGCGGTTCCCAATCGCGGTCGGCAAGTTCATGGACAAGATGATTGACCGGGGCCTGATCGCGCCGCTGATGGGGAACTTGGTGGCGACCGTGCTGCAAAACCCGAAAGAGCTGGCGCTGCTGAACCCGGACATCAACGATGTCAACCATTACCATGACATGTTTTTGGGGGTCTACTCCAACGCCGTCGAGTCGTTCCTGCAGACGGTGACGCCGCTGTTCGAGACGATCATGGGCGTCTACCTGCTTTTTAATGAGTTCCCCGCCGACGTGCGCGTGGCCGAGGAAATGCGGCCTGAGCTGGTGATTGCCAATGCCGACCTGCCTTCACTGTTTTTGTCCCGGCCCGACGAGCTGAAGCGCTACTTTGAGTATGCCTGCGCCCAGGCGAACAATCAGTTCCGGGATGCCATTTCTTTCGTGATCGTTCCGAACGTCGCGGAGTTCAAGAAAAAGCGGCCTGCCAAGCGCAAAGCGCCGTCCATCATGCTCGACGACCCTCTGCTGGAAAGCATCCGGGCCGCGCAGGACGCCGCCTCGCCTGATGACGAGACTTACGGCAAAGTGACTTATGTAGATGAGATGCTGCCGCTTATGGACTGGGGCTATGAGTACGGCTTCCAGGTGCTTTTTTCTACCGAGGAGCGCATTCGGGCCGGGCGCACCAAGCGCGAGTATCTGCAAAACCTCAACGATGCTTATGCGATTGATGCGGTTGTGGAGCGCGAGTCCGGCGACTGCGGCATTATCTGCCTGCCGGATTTCACTATCATGCCGCCGGACGGCAAGCTGATTACCGGCAAGACCGCCGAAGGCGGCGTGGAAGTCGGGGTAGACGTCCCTGAGCTGACGGTCCGGTCCTGCTTTGTCGCCGCCGGGCGGCTGATGGCAAACGACGTGCCGGACTACCTGCGCCGGAAGCTTCAGCACGCCCGCAAAGATGTCACGATGATGCGGCCCGATCTGCCGGGCGTCGGGATTGACCTGGCGATTAACCCCTATTTGGGAGAAACGGATCTGCCGACGGACCACTTCCTGAACGACGGTTTGATGGGCGATCTGCTCAGTCCGGGAATGCCGTTCTTAGCCTTCACGCATGTTTCCGGCCGCTCGCCCTTCCTGTCCGTACCGCGAACGTTGCGCCGCCTGCACCGCGAAGACGGCGAGCAGTCGTACCGGCATCTGCATTTGTTCCGGCAAGAGACGTATTTAAAGCGCCTCCTGCGCTCCGCCTGGGAGCTTGGCTACGGCGGCGCGATGCCGGAAGACAACGAAAAAGCGGAAGCCATGCTGACGGACCACCTGAGCTATATTCTCAAGTGGACCAAGTGGTACGACCCGGAGCATTTGGTGAATTCGTTTCCGAGCGCTCTGAAGACCGGCCAGGAGTTCAAGGTCCAGCGCGAGGGCGGCAACAACTTTAAGATTATTCTTTATTTTGAGCAAGGGCTGGTAGACGAATTCGGGATCAGCTTCTAAGCGCTCTTGTTAAAGCTTTTACTCTCCCGCCGACGAGAGCATCGCTCTCATGACCCAGCCGCGCCGGGCGTGGTTCTCGAAGAAAGGAACGTTCGAAATGCCGAACCTAACGATTCAAGGAACAAAAGTCAATCGTGTATTTGATGCCAAAGTCGAGATCCTGCATGATCTTGATGAAGACAAGAAAGTTCGCGAGGCGGTTCAAGTCCCAATCATGCAGTTCACGGTGACGCTGCCCCTGGACTACGAAACTCAAATCGCCACCTGGGCGCTGGCGCCGCAGGGGCCGAAGCGCTTCAAGACCGTGGAGCTTCAGACGCTGGACCGCTCCAAGACCGTCAAGAAGACCTGGACCCTGCTCAAAGCCTATGTTCATTCTTACACGGAGAAAGAGTTCCCGGAAGGCTCGACCAACGGCACCGATCAGGGCAACTTTGTGGAAGTTCTCATTCGTGGTGTCATGGTCCAAAACAACCAAGACTACAGCGGAGACAACATCCTCTCAGTGGCTGCCGGTGAGCCGGAGCAGAACGCTTCCTAGTCTGCCTCTCTTGAACCGCAGCGGGAGAGGCAGTCATGCCTCTCCCGTTTTTTGTGCGCTGCTTCTTGATGATCCTGCTGATAATTTTAACTGAAAGACGTTATGGCTGACGACGAACGAGAGCTGCCGCCGGGCGTTCAAGACGTGCTGGCGCATATGCCGCGCGAAGTCCGGCGGCGCGTATTGGCAGACTATGAAACGCATTATGCACCGTTTCTTTCCATGCTGGCCGGCTGGAAGGGGGCCGTGCAGGAGCATTACCTTCAATCGGAAGCCGCTTCTGTCGCGCGTCTGGAAGAGCAGTTTTTTCCTTTAGGCGACTGGCGCTTTCCGGCGCAGGCCGTCGCGATCCCGCAGCGGCCTGCACCCCGGACAATGGACATCGGCTCCGGCTCCTCGTTCTCCGATGCGGCGAACAGCTCCTGGATCGCTTCCGGCGAAGGCTGGCTTCAGCCGACCGTGCTGCGGGACATAGCGGCGCAGTGGTCGGAACGTGCCTGCTTAATCACCCTGGATGTGGATTACTTGGCGTCCGGGCCGGCAGATCGAATTTTGGAGCGAGGCCAGCTCGCTTTCGTCGCTGCCCCGGAAAACGTCCTGGAAGCTCTGGAGCGCGGCTCCTGGTGGGCGCTGACGCCGAACAGTCCCCCCCGCGCGTTGTCCTTGACACGTTATGAGGGGTATCTGGAGTTCGAGCGCGAGCTGCAAACCGCCCGGATGAACCAGCGCCATTTAGATCTTTGGCTGCCGCCGTTTTACCCGTACAGCCGCAAAATCGTCTGCCTGCGCTTCTCCAAAAACCCCCGGCCCGTGCCTCCGGAAATCAAGCGTCTGGGCGAGGGCCTGAAAACGGGCTTTCGCTGCGCGGGACTTTTTACGTCGCTCGGAGCGCAGCCCGAAGCGGCCCTGCGGACACTGACCGCATCACGGCGCGAAGACAAAGTTTTTTCGCTGAATCCGGTTCCAGTCGTGCAGGCGGCGCTGACTGACGCCGTTTTCTATCCGCCGTTTCCGCGTGTCGGCCAGGAGCATGCGCTTCGCATGACCGGGGTTCCTTCTCTTTTTGCGGCTTCGGTTCAGCAGGACGGACGCGCTGTGCCGGCTTCGCTGGTCCGGCTGCCCAGCCCGGACCCGCTTGCCGCCGAACCGGATGTCCTGGTGCAGTTTCCGCAGACTGGCGCAAGCGTCACTCAAGTCAAGCTGTACCACAGCTCGCTCGGCGTGCGGGCCGCGCAGATGCTTGATTTGCCGGCCGTGCTGGAAAAAGCGCCCCTGCGCTTTGCCGTGTCCTACCCGCCGCTCGGCGGAACCACGGTCGGCGGACCAGCGGACCGGGCGGAATGGGCAAGGACGGCTTGGTATCAAAGCGTGCTGCGGCCCCCGCTGCTATCGGAAGGCGATCTGGCGGAGATTATCCGGCAGCGGCAAAAGAGCCTCGGCGAAAATAAATCAAGTGAAAACAAGCCGGGCGACAAAGAAACAACCCCCCTGCTTCGGCTGCGCTCCGCCGCCCGCTCGATTGTCCATGACCCGAGCTTCGGCGGCGCACACTGGCGCTCTTACCTGTGGCCGTCGCTGATCGCCCGCCCTGAAAGCTTTAATGCCGGCGGCGAGATTCCATCGCCTGCCTCCATGCCGCTGATCCAAAAGCTGACTTTGACGTTTGAGCGTACTCCCGGCACAGCCGCGCCCGATTTTCTTTTGTCGGATATGGCGGATTATCTGGCTTCAGCGCTGTCTCAATACTTTGTGCTGTCCACGTTCCAAATCGAAGGCCGGCTGGCATGAGTGATACCGAGGAAAACCCGGAAGAGAACACAGGCGTCGTGTTCCCGCAGCTCAGCGGGCTGAACTGGCCTTCTTATCTGCTGGAAGCCTGGCGAACACTGGACACGCTCGGCGTCCCGGAAGAAAACATCCGGCTTGTCCCGGAACTCGGCCATTTTGCCGTGCCGGAGATCAGCGGGCAGGAGCCGCCCGGCCCTGTTTATGATGCGCTGGGCGAGCGTTTGATCATTCACCAAGTCAGCCCCGCCGAAGTCCGCCCGCGCCTGACTGTCAGTGTTCGGGCAGACGCGCGGGATTACTTTTGCTTGAACCCGCTGACCGGAAAGGAAGAACGGCAGACGCGCACAGTAGGGCGGCTGGCCCATTTTCTGCCGCCGCTGCTGGCGGGCCTGCCCGGCGCAGCGCCTGCCGATCCGGCGCTGCCGCCGCTGGACGCGCTCGTCCGGCAGATTGGCGGCAGTTACCCGGAGCTGCACGCCGTCCTGCCGGAAGAGCTTCGGAGCGATCTGGAAATCGGAATTGCCATTGCCCTGACCGTTTTGTCCACATCGGACCCGGAAGCACAGGCCGCAGCAGTATTTCGGTACGCCGTGCAGATGAATGGTCCTGAAGCGCGTACGGCGCGTCATGCCGCCTGGCTGACAATGGCCGGCAAGCTGCCCGCACACGGCATTGACGGTGTTGATGATGCTCATCTGCCGGCTGCGCTTGCTTTGTTCCGGCAATGGGCGGACGCCCTGTACGGCCCTAATCCTGAAGAAGCGCCGCCGTATCCGTTTTGGGAGGAGCTGGGCGACGGCGGGGTGCTTTGTCAGCGCCTTTTGCTGCGCGAGATGGAAATCGCGCTTGCCTATGAGACACGCGCGGGCCGAGACAAGATCATTCGCGAGCTTGTAGAAATTATGACGACCGAAGCTTTTTTAGCGACGGCGGTATTCGACTCACTACACGGGATTGGCTGGGTGCATGGACGCATCTCCGATGTGGCTGCCGGGGATTCCAGTCTGGACGGCTGGTTTTTGTCGCTGACCGGCGGCCAGAACAGCCGGTCGCTGATGCAGGCGAAACTGGCGGAGTGGGCCGAAGCGGAGGACGGAGTCATCGGAGCAAAAGCCTCCGATCTTGCCGTGCTGGACGAAACGGAGCAAGCGCAGTTTTGGGCGCTGGCGGCATGGCGGCGCGAAACCGCCGACCCGATCCTGCTGCTGGAAACAGCGGCGCAGCGACTGATTCATGCGGAGGCATCCGTGGAGTGGACCCGCTACGCGCCTGCGCCGAGCCGGCCCGGCACGCTGCTCTCCCAGCCGGGCAGCACGGCGATCTTGGGGGGATCGGCCCTGCTGCTGTATCCGGGAGTGAAGATACGGCTGCCGGCGGACGATTCCAGTGAAGAAGGCAGGCGGGCGAAGGCAGTGCTTTCCCTGCTGCTGCGCGTGTTTCTGCCGGTCTGCTGCCGGGTGGAAGTGCTGTGGCGTCAGTCGGCGGCGCGTCTGGACCAGCCGGCTTACCTTCAGCATGAGTTCCAGACAGGGGCGATGCTGTCCGGTCAAAATGCGGCAAATGCAGGAGAGCAGACGCTCAGTGATCCTCTGACACTGTAATCACAGCGGGAAATCGGGTATATTTGGAAGTCAAGCAGGGACGAAGCAGAGGGTTTGAGAAGGGATTGACATGCGTAAGTTTGATCTGGTCTCCGTGGACTGGGACAGCGTTCGGTTGATGCAGGCAGGCCAGTTCAAGCAGGAAACATTCTACTTGGAAGAGCTGGCACGCTGGTCGCTTCAGCGCGGACGAATTGCCGGCCTCCTGAGTTTGGCGGAAGACGGCATCAGCCGGCCTTCCCCCGAAGGCGACCGGCTGTATTCCGTGACGGTGCGCGGCTGCCAGGCGGTAGGAAGCTCCGGCCAGATCATTGACATCCCCGATGAGTCGGCACTTGCGCTCCGAGGCGTCATTGAAGCCGTCTCCACGATTGTTCCGCTGTATGTCGGCGTTTCCAAGTCTGAGCGTGACCTGGAGCCGCAGCTCTATTCCTCGGTAGACACCGGCCTGCTTGGGTGCCGCGGGCTTCGGCGGCTGTACAAGCTGTCTGCCGACAGCAGCGACGCGTCAATGGACTGGGTGCAGATTGGGCAGTTTGAAAAAACGGCTTCCGGCTTGGCGCTGGACCGCGACTTTTTCCCGGAAGCCTTGTTTTTGTCCAGTCATGCCGGGTTGTACCGTGCCGTGCAGACGCTTCGGGAGCTGGCCCGGCAGGGGCTGGAGTCGCCGGGGCGTCACTCGTCGGCAGCCATTCAGCGCTATGCGGTTGCGGCGACTTTGGCCGGTTCCCTCGGCCCGGCGGCCCGCGCCGCTGACGACCACACTTATCCCCGTGCCTACTTTGATCAGATGGGCGGCATTCTGACCGCCCAGCGGGCGCAAATCCTGGCCCTGCCAACACCCAGCCTGCGCGTGTATCAGGAGACTGTGGATGGCCTGGAAGACACGCTGGCCTATCTGGAAACGGCGGACTGGACGCTCGGCCAAGCGTTTTTGATGGTCCGCGAGTGCCTGGAGCGCCTGCTTCGCTTGTATCCGCCGCTGCTGGAGTCTCTGGAAGCCGCGGCCCCGCAGCCGGAGCGGCGGATGCTGGACCATGAGACCGTCGCAGTCGCGCAGGGTCCGCGCCGAAGCCAAGCGGAAGAAGAAAGGCCGGACCCGGAACCCACCCATCGGACAGGCATCTTCATGCGCCGAAAATCCGGGTCTTAGCGCGTCTGCCGCTGCGCCTGCTGCTCACGGCTGCGTTTTCGTGGTAAAATAAGTTTCATGGCTTTTTCTCTGGCGTCTACATGCTGGCCGACGCGCTTTGCTGCCAAGTGGCTGGCCCTTTTTTTCGGCGCTTCCCTGTGCGGCATTGTTCTGAGCGCGTTCGTGCATCGGCATCCGGCGGTGAAGCCGGCACAAAAGCCGGTGCCGCCTGCGCGGGTGCAGGTGAACCTGCGGGCGATTGAAGTGTATGCCGACGGAACGCGGGCGGCGGTTCCGGCACTGGTTTCTACGGGCGGGACCGGGGACAAGCCAATTCCTGAAAGCGACCAGGGAGCGCTGTCTATTGACCCAAAGAAGCCGACCGCCATTTCGCGGGTGCCGGGATCAAAACTTTGGCTGATCTTCCAGTGGCAGGGCCGTTCCGAGCCGCGCCTAATTAATCCGTGGCCGCAGTCGAGAATCACTTACCAGGTTGAGTTCCGGCTGAACCATCCCCGCCCGCGCATCGCACGACCCTCTGTTTCAGCCGCACGACTTCCTGTGGAGCGCCGACATGCTTAGCCGTTTGTTTGGTTTCTTTGGCCTCGTGCCTGGCTTGTCCGGGCTGTCCGGTTTCACCGGCAGCTCTGCTGAAGACGGCTTTGAGACAGAAGGGGAAGCCAGAGTTGCGTTTCAGCCCGGTGCCAAAATTACGGCTTCCGACGAGGAAGAACCGGACGAGCGGCGGGCACGAACGACCGACCGTGACCTGGTTTGGCCGGGCAAGACGGAAACGATCCAAATCAGCAACCCAGAGCCGGTGGCTCTGCGCTTTGATTTGACCGTTACCGATTTAGACTCGGCGTTTTATATCCGTCGCCCCGCTGTCGGCGGCGCTCCGCAGCGCGAAGGCGGCGTGCTGCTTCAGCCGGGCGAGGAAGCATCGTTTGAAGTCATCTTCGTGCCGCCGCCGAGCGGCGAAAAGAAACGGACCCGTACCTTCAGTTTTGTGCTGACCTGCTTTGATCCCCGGCGTGTTGCCGACCCCGGCGAGATTGTCCAGGACCTGCCCCTGCGCTGGGTCGCCCTGCCTTCTTCGGCGGACCTCCAGATCACGGCTGCGCCGCCGTTTGTCGTTCTGCGTCCCTGGCGGCGCGAAGCCCGCTTCGCGGTCAAGCTGCAAAACAAAAGTTTCTTGCCGCCGTCGGTTGGGCTGACAATCCTGCGCGGCAGCACCCGAGATGCGCTGGATCGGAGCGGCGAGACGGTCGGGACCATTGAGCAGTCGCTGACGGCGCGAACGCCGGGCGTGTGGCAGTGCGTCCTGCCGCCCCCGCCCCGGCGCGGGTCGTACTATGCGACAGTGCGCGGCGCGGCGCAGACCGCCGACGCGCATTCCGTTTCCTTGTCGCTGCCGCGCCCGGTTGCCGTGCGCTATGTGCCGTGGCTGCGGATGGGCCGCGACTGGCTGCTGCTCGTGGCTGCGCTGCTTTTGCTGTTCTGGCTGGCCTGGGGCGTTCCCGTCCGCAAGACGCCCATCGTGCGCGTTTCGCTGGCTTTTGCCGGCCTGGACAGAGGCCAGATTCCTGCCGACAGCCGTTTGGAAGATTTGACAGCTCAGCTTGTCTTGACTGACGAGCGCGGGCATGACCTGGAAGGCCAGACGCCGATCCCCGGCGTCGTTCTCGGCGATGCGTTTGAGTTCACGGCCCCGCCGCGCTGGTACGGCTACCGCTGGCTCTTGGGTTCGCGCATCGGCTGGAACGGGTTCAGCCGGGTGCCGCAGCATTTCCGGGTGACGCTTGCTCCGGCGGAGTCTGAAAAGGAAGCCTTTAAACGCTATGACCTGAACACGCTGCTGCCTGACGGTACGCCCGCCTACGACATCCAGTCCGCCGTCAAGCCTTACGGCACCTGGGTGACGCCGGCGACGTATGTGGTCCAGCCGGCGCACGGCGTCTTTGTCAACCTGCGCCTGGGCGCACTTGGGGCGCTGTCGGGAAAAGAGCTGGACCGCGTCAGCGTCGCGTATGCGCTGGACGGCGAAGAGCAGGCGCCGCGTACTTTCCAGCTTCTGCACGACGGCGCGGGCAAGCTGCGCCCGCTGACCCTGGACCTGACCGATACCGTGCCGCTTGGCACTTCCAAAGAGTTCACCGTTAAAGTGACTGCGGACGGGCTTTCCTCTTATTACGCCCAGCCTCTGGAAGTGCATCGCCAGGACAAGCCGTTTACAATGACTCTTGCGTTTCCGGCAGCTTATCCCAGGTCTTCCAAGTCGCCCGCCCACCCGCTGGTGACGCCAGCCCCGCTGCCACCGATTGCGGCATTGAACTCAAATGCAGCATCAAGTTCAGGAGCGCCGGTCCAGCCGCTGCCGATCTCGCCCAGTGTACCGCCAGTCTCGCCCCCAGTCTTGCCTAGCGTGCCGCCAGGGCAGGTTTCGCCGCGTTTGCCACTAGGACAGCCTCGCCCGCAGCAGACTGCGAGCCTGCCGGGGCAGCCGCACGGCCTGCCGTTCACGCCGCAAACCATTCCGCCGCATCCGGTGAGGCCGATTAAGCCTGCCGTTGTTTCGCTGCCGCCGCCGCCTCTTCCTGCGGCAGTGCCGACTCCGCCGCATTCCGGCCCGCCCCCCACCCCAGCGGGGCTAGTCGCGCAGCCGGTCAGCCCAACCCAAATCCGTTTGCAGTGGCGCCCTGTTTCCGGCGCAGGGAAATATATTTTGTACCGCAGCGGCGGGCCGGAGCGCGACAAAGGGACAAGACCGATTGATGGGAGCCAGACGACATTTATGGACACCGGATTGACGCCGGGCGTGATCTACCATTACCGTCTGCAAAGCAAGCAGGGACTTCTCAGCAGCCCGCAGAGCGCTCCGACTTCGGTGCTGACTCCTGCGGTCGCTGCGGCTCCGGCAACTGTCCGGCTCAGCGTGACCGCAGACAAGCGCAGTCTCCAGGCCGTCGTAATTTTCACCAATGTCTCCTCACAGCCGGTGTATCTGGACAAGATCAGCGGGTGCTTGGACGGCAAGATTGGAGACGACGTTTTTCAAGTGACGGCGGACGGCCAGCCGGTGCCGTTTGCCGGCAAAAAGACCCCGCGCCCGGCTAATCCCGGCCCGCGCCAGTTCACAGTGCTGCTTCCCAGCGGAACGACGCAGGCGACGGTGACGCTGAACCGCTCGTATCGCCTGCCGCCGGGGATGCACACCTACAGCATTGTTTACGCCGCTTCGCACAATTATCCGGCCCGGCTCCAGAGCCTGGTCCTGCGGTCCGCCCCAGCTCAATGCGTCTTGGCGCGTTAGAAAAAGTTTGCCCCTGCCTGTCACCGGGTAAACGAGGAAGATACGGCAGCAGAGGCATCTCGTCCTGAAGTCTCAGAGAGGTTGAATAAATCTGATGGCATTTGAAATACAAATTGTCGGTGCGGAAGAGCTGTCAAGCCGTCACCTTCTCACGCAGGTCAAGGTTGACCGGCCTCTTTATGACCACACGCGGGCGGAGCTGACTTTGCACTGGCAGGAAGGCAGTCTCTACGAGGACCGGCAAACGGCGTTTCTTGCCGCAAAGCTCTTGAACTGCCCTATTGACATCCAGTGGAAAGACAACGATCTTACGGAACATGTGACATGCTTTCACGGCTACATCGAAGAGGTGCGCGGCCACCGCGAGACGTCCTCTTCCAGCCTGGCCTTGTCGTGCGTTTCCTTCAGCCGGCGCACGGACTTGATTCCCCGCTTTCGAACATTTCAGGCGACGACGCTGCTGGAAATCGCCTCGCAGATTGCAAAGTCCGAGCCGCTCATCAAAATCGCCACTGCCGGCGACTTGGACCTGCCGATTGTCCTGAGTGTTCAGCACGGCGAAACAGATTTCGCGTACTTGTCGCGAATGCTTCATGCTTGGGCGGTGCCGATGATGGTTTCCGACAAGACAGGTCAGGTCATCTTGGGAGCGAGAGGCGCAGAAGCCCAGTCGCCGTTCCCCGACTCGTGCTACGGCTGGTCGGAAATCAACTTTTCGGGAACACTGGAAGCGCTGCCGTACCTGGCCGGCGGCGGGTCGGGTCCGGCGGGACTGGCGCAAAGCCGGGTGCAGGCGCACAACGCCGAGCTTCCCCGCAAAGCCGCCTATTACTTTGGCATTCCTGATGCCCCGGCGATCACAAAGCGTGTCAGCGAAGCATCGTCCCGCGTGGACACAAGCGGCTACCATTTGGTGCTGAACGGGGCGGTTCTGCCATTTTCGCCCGGCGACGTGGTCGGCTTTGAAGGCCAGCAGCATCTTGTTCGCGGCGTGCATGTTACCGGCCATCCGCAGCAGACAACCGCGACGCAGGAGTTTCTGCTGCAGCCGCTGACCCTGCCGCTGCCCCCGGAGCGTGCGCGTCCGGTATGGTCGTCGCGTGCCTTGTGGGCGCATGTGACGGCAAACGAGCACGATCCGCTGCATCAAGGCCGCATCCAAGTGGAGTTCGAGTGGGAGCCGATGGACCCGCAGGCCTCCCATGAGCGGGCCTGGCTGCACACGCTCACCCCCTACGGCGGCGGCTCGGGCGGGGCTAAGTCTACCGGCTACACCGGCTTCTACTCGATCCCTGAAGTCGGCGAGCGTGTTCTGGTCGAGTTTCTGGGCGACTGGGACTCGGAAGCGGTTGTCATCGGCGGCATCCGTGAGGGGAATGTTCCCGATGCCCACAACCAGAAGCGGACCAAGCGCTGGCGGACGCCGGAAGGCAACGCGATCGCACTGCATTCCAACGGCCCGCTCAGCAACACCCGCATCGAAACCAAGAACAAGATCATGCTGGCGACGGAAGTCGGCAACACGCATAACTCGGTGACGCTTATCAACGGCAGCCACGACCAGGATATCCTGCACCTGGAGCGTCAAGGCCAGCACAGCAAAGGCTATCTGAAAAGCAACAACATTTTGTTTATCGGCTCCGGCGACCAAATCCACATTGTCAGCAGCCACATCACCGTCACGGCAACAAAAGACTTGCAGTTCCGGGCCGAGAACATCAGCTTCACCGCCGCGAAAGACTTCCAGGTCGTTGCCGGCGGGCAAATCGCGGTTGTCTCCGAAGGAGACATGGCGGTTGCAAGCGAGAAAGGCAGCGCGGCGTTCGGCGCGATGAAGAATGTCCAGGTAGAGTCGCAGACCGCCACAATGCACATTTCCGGGCCGACGGTGGAAGTTGCCGGCAAAGGGCAGATCCACCTGGAGGGAGGGGTGGTCAATGTCAACACCGCCGACAAACTGGCCGACATCCCGCCGCTCAAGACGCCGGACATTCCAAAGCCGCCGGATGGGCCGCCTGCTCCGACATTTCACACGCCGTTTTCCTAGTCTCAATTTCTTGGTCTTCGTTTGGAGCGAGTTTATGCAGCCTTATTACACCAACGAGGTCAGGTTTCTTATCCCTGACCGGTGCGTGGACCGCACGGTAAACGCTTTTATCATTCCAAAAGGAGAAGCCGGCGATTTAGTGGACCCAGACGACAGAGGCGAGTTCAGCTTGGTGATCACTCGTGCGCTTCTTCCCCCGGAAATGTCGCTGTCGGTTTATCTGGACCGGCAGGTTGAGGCTGTCAGTGGCATGCTGTCGGAGTTTCGCCTTCTTTCACGCCGCCCGACCACGATAGACAACCGTCCGGCGGAACAGGTAGATTTTTCCTGGCGTTCCGACGAGTCGCTCATGCGCCAGCAGCAGACACATTTCCAGCATGGCTCGGTTGTCGTCACGGTCACGGGAACTGCGGTAGACCTGGATTTCGACAAGCATCGCCCGGCGCTTGCCGAGATGCTGGCAACCATGAAAGCCAATTGATGCCCCATGCCTAACGCGCCTGCTGCCCGTGTCACCGATCAAGTTCTGCACTCTGAGGCGAAGACATTCCGCCGCATCGGCATGGGACTCGGGGCGCTTGCGGGCATCGGCATTGGGGCATTCTTAGTGGTTGCTTCAGGCGCGGTGGAAGTCCTTTCCGCCGGCACACTGACACCGGTTGCGGCGCTCGGCGTTTATGTCGGCGCGGCTCTGGTGGTCGGCGGGACCGCCGCTGCGACGGGCGCGGCGGTTTCCAACAGTGCGGCGGACATGGGCAAGGATCACAAGGAGGAAGACGGCCCTATCCTGACGGGTGTGACAACCATCCATATTGGGCCTGACCGGCATGTGGCCGCGCATGCCGGCAGCAAAGTGGCCTGCAAGCGGCACAAGCATAATGCGCCGGACGATGTTGAGCTGGTGGCGCAGGGCAGCGCCAGTGTGCTTCTTGGGCCGGGGCATGATCCGGCAGCCCGGATTGGGGACCTGGGAACGTGCAAGTTCAGCATCGGCCAGGGCTGCTCGTCGGTCATCATCGGCGGCAAGACGACAACACGCTACAAGATCGTAGACGGTGACGACCCGGAAAAAGCGTTATTCAACAAAATCGGCGAATACGGCGGTTACGCCGCGCTGATTGGCGGGGCGCTGATTGCCATACCCATCGCGGCGGCGGGCAGCAGCCTTCTCGTAGGACTAAAAGCCGGCGCGGTGGTACTGGGTAAGGGGCTGGCAATGAGTCAAGGCATTGCCTGGGCTGTCAACAAAATCCCCAACGAAGAGCTGCGTGACCATGTCAACACGGTAGTTGCTTTAGCCCTGCCATTTGTCGGGCATGATGAAGGTCCAGCGGAAGAAACACCTGCGGGCGGCGGCGATCCTCCTGCGGGCGGCGATGATCCTCCCACGAGCGGCGATTCTCCGGCCCCTGCAAACGACAATGTTCCCGGCAGCGGCGGACCGCCCGAACCCGCTAATGACAATACTCCGGGTGGTGGGAAGCCGCCTGAACCTGCCAATGATAATGAGCCGGGCGGCACCGGCGACGCTGCCCCATCAGGCGAAACGGCGCAGCAGATCGGCATAAATGAAGGCGGCGCCCCAGGCGTGGCACCCGCGGATGAGCCAGTGGAGGCACCCGCGGACGCTCCTGCGGATGAGCCGGTGGAAGCTGCCGGAGCCGATGACCCTGTGGTTCAGACGGGTGAAAGTCCCGGCGGCCTGCGGGCAGCCGAAGATGGCGCACGCCCGGACCTCTCCCCGGAAGAAAACTTTCCCGGCCAGCAGAACGGCAACAACTGCGCTCCGCAGTCCTGCCAGCAGATCATCCGCCAGGCCACCGGGAGAAGCTACACCGAGGCTGAGATGTCGGACATGGCGGAAGGCACCGGCGCTTACGATCCGGCTGTCGGCACCACGGCGGGCGGCGAGGCCGATATCCTCAGTGCCGGCGGCGTTCCGGCGCACACGGAGGCGCAGACCCCGGAGAACATCCAGCGGGCGCTGGACAACGGCCAGGGGGTTGTCACCGGCCATGATGCGGCGACGCTGTGGGAGGGCGACCCGAACTACCAAGCCGACCCAAACAACCCGGTGCAGGGCGGCCATGCAGTTCACACAACGGGCCTGGTGCGGGATGCGAATGGCAACGTGACCCACTACGTCATCAACGACACCGGCACCGGCACGTCAGGCCGGATGGTGCCTGCCGACCAGTTCCACCAGTCGCTCGACACCGGCCCCGCCGCCGTCACCGACGCTCCCATCCGCACCCCGACGGCGGCCCGCGAAGCCGCTCCCACAGTGGAGGGCGCTCCCGCTGCCCCCGAAGGCACGACCATTCCCCGCGACGCCGCCATCCGAGGCGATCCGGCGAATGAGACAGGCGATCCGGCGAATGAGACAGGCGATCCGGCG
>CAXSZN010000081.1:0-19616 GCA_964241935.1 uncultured Armatimonadales bacterium | reverse complement strand
ACCCCTCTCCCACGCAGTGGGGGCAGGGGTCGGCAGGAACTGCCGGGGGTGGGGGCCTTCCCCCTAACTCACCTGCGCCCCATACGCCGCCCGCCAGTCGCCGAAGCCCACGTTGTACCGGGCACGGACCCCGTACAGGAACTGGTCGCGCAGGAACCCATTCTCCGAGCTGCCTTCCAGCGCGTTAAACTCGAACTCCTTCCGCATCTGCAAAACCAGCGCCCGGACCACGCGCCCTGTGTCCAGCAGGAACCAGTTGGACGATGACGCCAAATACGGTGTCGTCAGCAGCGTCAGCATCCCGCGCAGCGGGTTGATCGCCAGGTCTTGAGTGCCGACCGGCGCCGGATCGGGGAAGAAGCTGGAGTTCAGAAGCTGCGTCGCTTCCCAGTACAGCTCCGGCGGGATGACCAGCAGATTGGGCCGGGTTCCCATCGGGCGGCCCTGATCGTCCGTAAAGCGCATCATCGCCGTGATCGCCGCCTGCAAAGACGCCGCCGAAAGCCCATCCGTGCCTTTGTTGGATTGGGCCGCTCCCTGTGTGTGGGTCCCGAAGAACGGCACGCCGTCATAGCCGTTCGACGTAAATCCCAGCCCAAGCAGGCCAAACACGATGCTGTCCAGATGCTGCCTGGCAACCAGGGCCATTTGCCGGATACGGAGCGCGATCTGACCATACTGGTCGTCTTCCAGCGCCGTCCGGTCAATCGAGAGCGTGCTTTCCCATGTCTTGTTCGTGATGGCATACGAGTACGGCTTGAGGTCCGCCGGAGACCGCTCATCGAGAAACTCACGCATTCCCGGCAGTGCGCCAAGCCACGCATACTGCTCCGTGTCCCGCTCCGACGGCACCACGGTCGCAATCTTATCCCATTGCGCGGGCATTTCGCCAAAGGTCTGAAAAAAGAGGGTTTTGAGGCCCGCCGTCAAAAGCTCGGGAATATCCGATTTCACCAGTGTCATGCTGCTGCCTGCTTTCTTCTAAAAGTGCGGGCGAATAATCTTCGCCCGCAGTGTTCCTAATGGGGTGGGGGCCTTCTAAGACTTCACGCTCTGCTGAAGCGCCGCCAGAACCGAATCCACCTTCGCTTCAATCGCATCCACCTGCGCCTGGCGCTGCGGTGACTTCCATAGGGTCTTCGCCAGCGCCGCCAGCAGATGCGCCGCGACCCCGGCAGCAATGAAAAGCTGCAAATCAATATGCATGAGAAGTCTCTTTCTGCTCGTTTGCAACAAGCGCCGCCACTTTGGCCGGGTCTATTCCAAGTCTTGATAAGAACGTATGTTCGTAGTGTGTGAAACCGTTCAAATCGCCTTCCGAGGGTGCTGTCTCCCCCAGCAGAACCACCGGCGGCTGCGCGGCTAAGAACCGCCGGAACACCGCCGATACCGGCTCCGGCCCGCCGGCCATCAGCACCGAAGTCTCGCCGGACAGCAGCAGCGCCCGCGCCGCCGCTTCCGACGCCGGCACGATCCGGCCCTGCGCCTTGAACAGCGCCACCTGCGCGTCCGCTTCCCGCGCCGAAAGCGCCGCCCGCAGACGGACAACCTCCGCATTCAAGGCGTCGGCACCCGAGCTGCCGCTGTCTCCCATGAACGCCGCCGATGCGACCCGAGGCTTCAGCACCAGCGATACTTCCAGCAGGGCCAGCGGCTCCCGCGACAGCCCCACAGACAGCTTTGCCGCCCCGCGACGCCGTAGAAATCCGGCCAGGTCCTCCGGGAACGCCAAAATCCCGAGCAGGGCGTTCCCCTCCCGCCAGACCCGCTGCACTCGCCCCAGCGGATCCAGCGGCGAGTCCATATGCTCCACTTTCACCGGCAGGCCCGCCGTGAACCGGGTCACAATCGCATCCAGATCGCTTTCCGTCAGCGTGAGCGCCTTGTCCGGGTATTTTCCCGTCTCTAAAAGACGGGCCGGACGCTCGCTTAACATCTCTTCTTCCGACGCCAGCAGCGCCGGCGCTTCAATAACAACCTCGTCACCCATAGCTTAGTTCACCTTTCCATCAATGCGGATCTGCACCGAGACGGCGCTTGGGACGCCGGCCACGACACCACAGGCGATGTTGTCGGAGGTCGCCGCCGTGGAGACCGTGGCATCGTCTATCACAAAAGCGGCTTTGCCGACATCGGTCTGCGCGGCGGCGGTTTTGGCGTAAGTGTAGACCCCGGTCTTCAGCACCCGGACCGAAAGCGCCCCTGCCGCCCCAAGAGTGTTGTCGGCCTCTTCATAAGCGATCCCGATAAAGATCAGACCGGCACTGTCCGACGCCGGCTGGGCTAGGCCGGTCGCCGCCGCCACTGCAAGCAGGCCGCCTTTGCGGACATGCACCCCCGCGCCCACCGGATACCGGACCAGTGCGCCGTCTTTGCGCCTGGCATCATACGAGTTCGTCAACGCTGTCATTGGCTTTTTCCTTCCGGCGATGCTCCCCCAAGTTTGTTGTTGATGACGGTCCTGATGCCCTGGCCGGCAGTCTGGGAGAACTGAAGACTACTGCCGACCAGGAGCAAAAGTAGTATACGCTTGTTTCACAGTATTGTCAAGCGAAATAGTAATATTTTGTCTACTTATTTTTGCAGTGCCTCACGCAGACAATCACTACAGAAGAATCCACGGGATGTATGGTAAGATTGACTGCCAGTTCTTGTTGCCTGCTTGATTACTCATGAGCGTCAGCGGACACCGAAGGTAAGACTTGATTTATGACGAACTCTAACGAGCGGTTTTCCCCGTGGCGCTTCGAAAATACGCTCGCCGCCGGCTTCTTCCTTGTCATTCTGCTTGGCTTGCTTGGTTACTTCCAGACCATGCGGGCAATGCAGGACTCAGCCCGGCGCACTCACCAGATGGAAGCGCGAGTGGATTCCTGTGTCTCGCTTGCCAAAGATGTGACTCTGCATTCCCACGACACGTCCTTTTTCACTTTGTCCTACATTTATACCGGTGACCCCGGCGACCGTGACCAGAAGTGGGCGGAGCAGGAAAGCACACGGGCCGGGTTCGACAGCCTCAGCGCCCAGTTGAAGCAGCTTCCTGGCAGCGCTGTGCTTCAAGCCGAATGCGCCGCCGCTGAACGCCAGAACAGAGAAATCTGCGAGCCGCTGGAACTTCAGGAAATGCGGATGGCGGACCGCGGCCGCCGGTTCCAGGCGCAGGTCCTGCTGCAAACGGCAGGAACTGCCGGACGTGACAATCTGGAGGTCCAGCTCGACGATCTCATCGGCGACTACTCCGCGACGGACCCCGACGCCGCCCCGCGCGGGCTGAATGCGTACCGCCGGCTAGTCCAAGCCGCCGAAACCCGGACCAACCGCCGGATGCTCCTGATTGGCGATGCCGTTCAATCCTCTATTCTGCTGCTTTCCCTGCTGATTGCTGTCGGTGTCACCCACACGGCCTCCGCCGGCATTCGCGCTGTTCTTCATGCCCAGGATGATCTGCGCGAAAGTGAAGCCCGCTACCGGATTCTTTTTGAAGGCAATCCGCAGCCGATGTTTGTTTATGATCGGGACACTCTGCATTATTTGGCGGTCAATGAAGCTGCCGTGCGGAACTACGGGTACAGCCGCGATGAATTCTTAGAAATGACAATTCTAGACATTCGACCGGAGGAAGATCATGGGGCGCTGCAGGACACGCTTCGGCAGACACTCAAAATCGGCAGATCGTTGGAAGACAGCGTGTGGCGGCATCGCCGGCGGAACGGGACACTGTTCTGGGTCCAGATCACGTCGCATCCCCTGCAATGGTCCCATCGGGCCGCCGCCATGGTCATCGCGCAGGACATCACTGCTCGCCGTGAGGCCGAAGCCGGACTGAACCAGCTTGCCGCGCTTGTGCAGTCTTCTCATGATGCAATCATCGGCTGGAGCCTTGACAACACAATCGTGAACTGGAACCCCGGCGCGGAGCGGCTGTATGGGTGGGCGGCGGAAGAAATGATCGGGCGGACGAACAGCATCCTCGTGCCGCCGGAGCGGGAAGAAGAAAAGTGCTATATCGCCGAGTGCATCCGAACCGGACGGCCGGCGGAGCTTTCCGATACCGTGCGCCTGCACAAAGATGGGCGTCTCTTAGAAGTCGCCATCAGCATCTCCTTGATCCGCAACAGCGCTCAGGAAATCATCGGCGCCTCCACCATCGCCCGCGACATTTCCGAGCAGAAGAAAACGCAGGCCCTGGTCCGCTGGCAGGCTTACAATGATCCTCTCACTCGTCTGCCGAACCGGGCCTTCTTTCAGCAGGCGCTGGAAGACGCCATTTCAAGCGCCGCTCCGTTCAGCGTTCTTTTTGTGGACCTGGATCAGTTTAAGCACGTCAACGACAGCCTCGGCCATGCCGCCGGCGATCAACTGCTGCAGGAAGTCACAGCCCGGTTCGAGCGCTGTCTGGAAGGCGATGATCTTCTGGCCCGTATGGGCGGCGATGAGTTCACGCTCCTGCTCTCGGAAGAAGCCGCACAGCCGGACGGAAAGGCGCAAGCGCTGCTTCATTCCCTGTTTCAGCCCCTTTACATTGAAGGCCATGAGCTGCATGTCGCCGCTTCCATCGGCATCAGCCGCTTCCCGGACCATGCAGAGGACGCAGCAACCCTGCTGAAATGCGCCGATCTTGCTTTGTATCATGCCAAAGAAAACGGTCGGGGACAGTGGCAGGAATTCAGCCCGGCCATGACCGAGGCCGCCCGCGAGCGCCTCACTTTGGAAAACAGCCTGCGGAAAGCCATCGAGCGCGAGGAGCTGCTCCTGCTGTATCAGCCGCAGGTCTCGCTGGAAACAGGAGAAATTACCGGCTGTGAAGCCCTGGTCCGCTGGCAGCACCCGGAGTTCGGCCTCGTCTCGCCGGCCCGGTTTATTCCCCTGGCGGAAGAAACCGGCCTCATCGTGCCGCTTGGAGAATGGGTGCTGCGGACCGCCTGCCGCCAGGCGGCGCAGTGGGAGCGTGAAGGGACGCCGCTGCGCCAGTCCGTCAATCTGTCGGCCCGGCAGCTCAGCGAGCGCGGGCTGGTGGAAAGTGTTCGGTGCATTTTAAGCGAGACCGGCCTCAGCCCCTGCCTGCTGGACCTGGAGCTGACCGAAACGGCTCTCGTCGCTCAGGGCGAAGCGGTCGTGGAATGCCTCGCGGCGCTGCGGGCGCTCGGGGTTCGCATCTCGCTCGACGACTTTGGGACCGGCTACTCGTCCCTTGCCTACCTGCGCCGTTTTCCACTGGATGTTCTCAAAGTAGACCGCTCGTTTGTTCAAGGACTGATCGCTTCGAAAACAAGAGGGATAGACGGAAGCACACGACAGGATCAAGCTGTCGTGCGAGCGATCATAGACATGGCACATGCCCTGAATCTGGAAGTGGTTGCGGAAGGAGTGGAAACGGCAGCGCAGCGGGAAACGCTGCGTCAGCTAGACTGTGATTATATGCAGGGATTTTTGTTCAGCCCGCCGGTCACACCGGAGCATCTGGAGCACATGCTTCCCATGCGCCGCCTGGAACAGCGGGAAGCCCAAGCAGCTTAACAGTTTTGGTGGGCGACTTTAATAGGGAGGGGCTTTAGTAAGGGTCAGCCCCGACATGGCGCTGAAGCAGGACATTCCCCTGATACAGAGATACCGCCTGGACCTGGTAATCTCCACTTGCCAGATCGGACCGAGACAAAGAAACGTGGACACTTTGATGTGGGTAATCATAAGACAGCAGCAGCACATGCGGGTCGGAGGCGCGGACCACGCGCCCCATGCCGCCGGCCGCTTTGTCGAGGTCGTACAGCGACATCATCGGCTTGATCGCCTGGTAGAGATGTACGGCCGGGCTGACCGGAGCGGGATGAGAAGCTGTCGCCACGGACGGTGCATCCGCCGGCTGCCGGCTGCTCCATGCCAGGCAGAATAGCCCGCCGGCGAGTGCGACAAACAGAAAGCTGCCCAAAAACGCCAGCCGGAATGTTCGGGCACCGCCGCCGGCGCGGCGCGGCGGGCGGACTGTCACCGTCGGCGCGATCCTCAGCGTAAAAGCTTCTGTTTTTTCGACCGGCGGCTCCACGAAGCGGGTTCGAAAACGGTGGCCGCAGACCGAGCAGGAGGAGGCCTGGAGCATCGCCGCTTTTCCGCATTCGGGACACCGCTTCGCACTGACCGCTGTCCTCATGGATTCATTATATCACAACGAATCGCATTATCATAGCGCATTACATTATCATAGCGCTTGCTGTCACTTGCCGACATAGCGCACCCGCCAGATGCTGTTGGAACCGTCATCCGAGACCAGCAGCGACCCATCCTGCGCCACAGTGACCCCAACCGGCCGCCCCCAGACATCGCCGTCCGGCGTCAGAAACCCCGTCAGGAAGTCGTCGAACTCACCCGCTGCCTGCCCGTTCGCTCCTATCGGAACACATACCACCTTGTAGCCCGCCCGGTGCGCCCGGTTCCACGACCCATGCTCGGCGGCAAAGATCATCCCGCGATACTTTGCCGGGAACTGACGGCCCTCATAGAATGTCAGCGCCAGCGACGCCATATGCGGCTGCAGCAGGACATCCGGCGTGATCACCCGCGCTTTGAGGTCCGGGTGCGCGCCCGCCAGATCCGGGTCCTGGTCCTTCCCCATCTACTACCACGGCCAGCCATAAACTCCGCCTGCCTGCACATGCGTGATGTAGTCGGGCACCAGATAATCGCCCAGCGTGTCCCGCTCGTTCACCGACGCCCAAAGCTGACCCGTTTCCGGCTGAAACGCGATCCCGACCGGGTTGCGGATGCCCGATGCGAACACGCTCCCACCGGTGCCGTCCGGGTTGTATTCCAGAATGTCCGCCCGGTGAAACTCTTCCGGGTGCGTATCCGCATCGTCGTGGTTTGAGTGCGAGCCGATTGACACAAACATCCGGCTGCTGTCGGGTGAGAACGCGATGTCGCGTGTCCAGTGCCCGCCCCCGCGCAGCCGCCCGCCCCCCGGCAAGTCCGCGATATTCTGCGCGGCTCCAGTCGCCTTCAGGTCGCCGTTCGAGTAGGGGAACCGCACCACCGAGTCCGTGTTCGCAATGTAAACATACTTCGGATTCGGCCCGCTTGGGTAAAACGCGATCCCGAACGGCTGGCGCAGATTATCCGCATAGACCGAGGCTGTTTCTACATGGTTCATGCCCGCAGCAGGCCGCAGGATCTTGACCCGGTTCGCGCCGCTTTCCGCCACGAAAATATCTCCGTTTGGGGCCGTCACGATCTTGCGCGGATTGCTCAGATTTCCCGCAAACAGCGACACTTCAAACCCTGCCGGAGCCACCGGCAGTGCGCCGTCGGGTTTAGGAACCATGTTCGCCCCATTGTCCACGGAAGGCGTATCATGCGGCGGCGGCAGCTCACTTACCGACAGCTTCCGCCGCACCCCCGGCGCATCCGAAGACCAGTCCCCAAGCGCCGCAGACCCCGTCAGCAGCGGCCCCACCGGGCTTTTTCCCATTGGGATCACCCGGACTTGAGCCGCCGGCACGGACGCATGATGGACATAAACCGATCCTGCCGACGCAAGCGCGGCGGCGACCGGGACAAAAAGAAGTGCTTTCATGTGGAATTTAACGCTCAAAACGGGGAAGGAGGTTCCCAAAACGTGAGGGATTTACTTCAAAAACAAAAAAACGAAAGCCGCTGGAAGGCTTTCGCTTGCCGCTCGTTTTCCCCTCGGGATTGCGAACGTGAATACAGTATATCACGAAAAACGCCCGATGTCAACAACCAGAAAAGTGCATCCAGCCTGTGAGCAAAGTCAGCAAAAGCGCCATATTCATAAGTTATCGAGTATTTCTGCCAAGACTGAGAACAAAAATAGGCGGAACGTGTGAAGATAGCGTCTTTTTTTTGTCTCAAAAACGCCCTCCCCCGCATGGAAGAGCGCGTGAGGCTAGAACTGCAGCTTTCTAGTTGGAGCAGACGCCCGTTCCCGGATTGGCCGTGCCGGGCGCAGGAAGCGGCACGTTCTGCGTGTTGTTCAGGTCAAGCTCGTCCTGCAAGTTCCAAACTTTTGTGTTGGCTCCCGTGGACGCGGTGCTTGCGCCGGTGTTGTCAATCAGAGAATACTTGGCATGACCATCCATAAACAGCATGTTAGCTCCGCCCGTGTGACGCAGGCTGACCGTATCAAACTTAAACAGAAAGTAAGCGTCATTGGTGGAGAATGTCCCGCCGCCATCGGCTTCTTCCGTCAGCAGCAGCATGGAAGAAGGACTGTCAAACTGCGACAAGGACTTTCCGGGATACAGATTTGTCCCGGTGGGGGCGGTATACTGCATGGCACAGGAGCTGTAAGCGTAAGAACTGCCGTTGGTCTGCCCGACGCTGTCGTCCGGGCAAACATAGACACCCTTACTCTTGATATAGGGGTACAGGCTCCCTTTCGTGACATCAAACACGGCAGGAGTATTGGGTGCCACGCCGAACACCGAATAATAATTCCAGCCGCCCAAGACGCCGGCCCCGGCAGGGCCTTTCGTTGCCGACGGCATCAGCTCATCCGCGTCCTGGCTGTACTGGACAAAAGCGAGGCCAAGCTGCTTTTCGTTGGACAGGCAGGCAGTCCGGCGTGCGTTTTCACGAACTTTTTGGAACACGGGAAATAAAATGGCAGCGAGAATCGCGATGATGGCGATGACGACGAGCAGCTCAATCAGTGTGAAGCCGGAGAGTCGTAAGCGGCGCGGCATGAGATTATTCCTCTTTTCATAGTGAATAACTTTATCACACCTGCGCTTGCTTGTCAAGCCTCGCAAATTACAAAAAATAGGGCGGGGCGAGTTCATTCGCCGCGAATTGTTGTGACCATGGACTCAGACAGAATGCCTACGCCGGGAATAAACCGGACACGCGGGTCCGCCGCCAGCCGCATCCACTCGATCAGCGGCGAATCGTCCAGCAGATGCAGCGTCCGGCGAGCGTCGGCCACACGCACTAATCCTTCACTCGCCGCTCGGTCACACAGCGCCAGCACGTCTTTGGGAACCGGCGGCGGGGCAGCGTCGGGCAGAGCGAACAGGTTGGTTGCCGCCAGCTCGGCACGAGTCAGCACATCTGCGCCCATCAGCGGCTTGCGGCCCAGCGGCAAGGCAAGCGTCAAGTCGTCGCTGACTTTTGCCGCCTCAACGCCCAGCATCAGAGTGACTTTGCTGTCGCCCCGGCGCAGCACAAAATCCGGCATCGAAATCCCCAGCGCGGACACCGTAGGCTCCGGCAGCCGCTTCACCCGCCAGCCGTTCGTTTCCCCCGCCAGCCGCCGCTTCGTCGTTTCTTTGAGAAGCTCTTTGTGCAGCGCCAGCCCGGCCTCAAACCGCTTCTTAAACGACGGCTTTTCAGTTGCGGCTGACTTCAAAGGCATCCCTAAGACGCGCAGCCCCTCGGTCGTCAGCGTCAGCCGGAACGGTTTCGAGTTCAGCCGCGCTTCCACATAACCGCCCGTGCTTCGCGTCGCATACGCCGCCACAAGATTCAGCAGGCAGCGGCCCAGACGCCCCGCCCGGCGCGGCAGAATGGAAGGCACGTCTATCTCGGACAGCGAGACCGTCCCGGCATCCACACTGACCACGGCTTTCACTCCGAGCGCCCGCGCCAGTGCGCGGACCTCGGCGGCATCGGAAGATGTCAGCGGCAAGCCAAGCAGCACAATCAGCGTGGAGCGGCGCAGCACCGTATCCAGCGAATGAAAATTATACAGCGCGACAATGTCGGCCGGCGTCGGCACTGCGCCCATCCGGGTTAAAATCTGATTGTCTTCCGAGTCCGAGTGCAGCAGCGTGTCCCACTGATGCGCCGTCAAGCAGAAGTCCGCCGCTAATGCTCCGTAACACGCCGCCCGCTCATCTTCCGCCAGAAAGCCGTGGTGATGCTCGTTGACATACGCATAGGTGAACGCCCTAACTTCCGCCGGCTTTGTCAATCCGGCGTCTCGCAGATGCACCGCGCCGTCCCGCCCAACAAGCTGCCGGAAGTCCGGCGTTTCATACTTGTAGAACTGCCCCAGACACGCGACAATGCCCCGCGCCAAGCGCGGGTCGCCAAAAAAGTCCGTCATCGCCTGCGCGTCCATGTCCCGACGCCGCTTGCCCGCCGCCGCATCAAAGGTGCGAATGGCGATTTCCAGTCGCGCAATCGCTTTTTTGTCTTTGAGCTGATGCGGGTACACCGCCGCCGACCCGCCCGCGACACTGCTTTTGCGCGATGTCTTCTTGAAATCTTCCTGCCGAAACGCCATAATCTTAACTTCCTGACTAACGCCACGGAATGAATTCCGAGGCTGAACAAAACAGTGTCGAAGCGACACAAGAACCGACAGACTCGGTTTCTCAACCTCATTCGGTTTCTTAATCCCGTGTCGCCGCGACACTGTTTCTCGCAGCCTCGGAATTTATTCCGTGGCTCTTAGGACGTGGCACTAAGCTTCCGCCTTCTCCACCGGCTTGCGCCGCCGCGCCGTCTTCACTTCACTGGTTCCGCGCGACACAATCTCATACAGGTACGCATGGCCCGGCTTTGGACGCAGCACCCGGCCCAAACGCTGAATGTACTCGCGGGTCGTGGACGACCCGGACACCACAATCGCGACATTGGCGTCGGGAACGTCCACGCCTTCGTTCAGCACCCGCCCCGTCACCAGCTTGGAGTATCTTTGCTGCCGAAACTTATCGAGAATATCCCGCCGCTCGTCGGCGTGGGTACGGTAAGTGATCGCCGGCAGGCACAAACGCCGGGACAGATCGTTCACCAGCACGTTCCACTCGGAAAACACGATCACTTTGTCGTCTTTATGCTCCGCCAGCAGCTCTTCCACGGCCTTGACCTTGCGCTCGGCGTTCATCGCCAGCATCCGCGCTTCCCGGTGCGAGCGCAGGGCGAGACGCGCCGTCGGGTCATGCCCGGCGCTCCGGATCAGCGCTTCAAACAAGTTTGCCGCCCCGGTCATCATCAGCTTGGTGCGGTTGGCCGCCATGTACCAGGAAAACTCCGCCGAGAGCCGGTCATACCGCGCCTGCTCGTCATCGGTCAAGTCTACCGAGACTCGCTGCACTTTGTAGTCCGCGATATGCTTGTCACGGGCCAAAGTCGCCGGCTGACGCTCAAACACCGTCGGCCCAATCAAGTTGGCTAAATCATCATGCCGCCCATCCGAGCGCTCCAAAGTCGCCGACAGCCCCAGCCGAAACGGCGCGTCCGCGCGGGTCGCAATCGTCCGGTACGACGCCGACGGCAGGTGATGGGCTTCGTCAAACACCAGCAGCCCAAAGCGCGACAAATCCCGCTTCGGCATCGCCGCCGAGTCGTAAGTGATGACCGTGATCGGGCACTCGCTCTTGAACCCGCCGCCGATCATGCCGACTTCGGCATTGCTGAGGCCAAACTTGGCGCAGATCGTGTCATGCCACTGGTGCATCAGATCAATCGTCGGCACGACCACCAGAGTCGCGACACGCATGGCTTCCATGACCATCAGCGCGACCACCGTCTTGCCCGCCCCCGTCGGCAGCACGACCACACCGCGCCCATGTGCCCGCCCCCATGCCGTCAGCGCGTCCTTCTGGTAAGGCCGAGGCGTCACCGAAAGCGCCGGCAGGTCAAACGGCAGCGCGTACTCATCGCTCCCCGCGTCCAGCCAAGCCGTTTCTGCGTCCTCGCCGCCGAGTTCATCATCATCGCGCTCTAAATCGGCGGCAAACAAATCCAGCTCAATGTCACTCAGTTCCGGCATTAGTTTTCCTCGAACAGCGACAACTGCCCCCACTGCGCCATCCGCTTCGGCCCAACGCCATAAACGCCTTCGGCGCGGCCTGATCGCACCGCCTGCGCCAGCTCTTCCGCCGTCTCGACGCCCAGCGTGTCATGCAGACGCTGGGCAAGACGCGGCCCAACGCCCGGCGCAGCCATCAGCGCTCCAATATGCGGCGGCAGGTCCGCGCACAGCTCCGAAAAATACTCCATGCGCCCCGTCTTAGCAAGCTCCGACAGCTTGCGCTGCAAGCGCTCGCCCAAAACACCTTTGCGCCGCTTCAAGTGCTTGGTTTCGTCGCGAAGAACCGCGACAGCATCCTCGCGCCGGCCCATCAATGCCCGTGCGCCGTTCTCATAGGCCTGAATGCGGTAGGGATTATCCTGCCGGTCTTTCAAAAGCGTCGCGATCTTGAACAGCGTCTGCGCCATCTCTTTATTTGTCATGTGAGTGCTGGAATTTTGCGTCTTCATTGTGGGTTTTCCATTATCGAACAGATGCTCTATTATACCCAATTTAGACGCTTCCCGTCTACTCTTTGTTCCGAAAAAGCGGCTTGACAGGGAGGAAAAAATGGCGGTATGATAACAGGGGTAAGAGGAAGGAAGAACGCGCTCATGGCAGCCCGGTTTTGCTCGCAATGCGGTCACGAAGTGTCTTCAGCAGCCAAGTTCTGCCCGAACTGCGCCGCCCCGCTGACACTTGGCACTCCGAGCGCTCCCTCTGCCCTGACAACGAACCCTTTAGACAGCGCGGCCCGCAAATCCCGCTCTTTGCTGCTACCAGCCGCTATTGTTGCCGTTGTCGTACTGGCCGCCGCGCTGGCCGCTGTCGTTGCCCACAGTCGGCAGCAGGCATCGCTGCTGACTAGCCCGCCGCCCGCCGCCGTTACCGCACCCGCCGTCACCAACGCCCCGTCCCTGCCGCCCACTACTGCCCCGCCGCTGACTAACGCGCCGACTCAGCCGCCGGTCACCGGCCCCGCCATCACCAACGCGCCCGACAAGCCTGCGCCCAGCCTGCCGCCGGACGTTGCCGCCTATTTAAGCTTTTTGCAGGGAATTGAGCAGCGGCGTATCGCCTTGAACAACGACGTTTCCGGGGCAAACGCCATGCTGGGAATCGCGCAGGGGATGCAAACGCAGGGGACAGACAGCGACACCGATCCCGACCAGTCCGGCGGAGCCGGCACCCAAGACGCCGCCAAGCAAAGCACGCAGAAACTTAGTCAGGGCTACAGCGACTACGCCGTCAAATGGCAGGCACTTGTCCGGGAGTTCCGCGCGACGCCTCCCCCGCCGGCCTGCACTCAGCTTGCCGCGCATTACCTGACATTTCTCGGAGACTACACGACAGTCATCTCCAAGATGCAGGTTGCGCTCCTGAACCACGACTCCAGCGGCCTGCCCGACCTCAGCGCGGTTTCCCAGGTCCAGGCCCAGGTGGACACCGACGGCACCCAGGCCGACAGCGCCCTCACCGACCTCTGCGCCCGCTACGGCGTCCCCAAGCCCTTCGTCATCGCCCCCGAAGGCGCAGCCCCGTCACTCTTGGGGCATTAAGAACGTATCTCAAAACGCCCCCCAGCCCCCAATAATGGGGGAGCAAAAAATAATTTCCTTCGTCCAGTTCCCCCATTATTGGGGGCTAGGGGGAACTCCTTCGGAGTTTTGAGATACATTCTAAGCAAAACAGAAACCGGCACTGAAAGTACCGGCCTGCTCTGAAATGGAAGTATGCCTGCGGCACTACTGCGTATCGCGGCGACTACAGACCAGCCACCGGCGGTTTTTCCTAATCTTTAGCCGCTTCGGCTTTCACTCAAAAGTAGACCGGCACTTTCAGTGCCGGTTCCGAACTTATCTCACCTGCCGCTTATCCCGCCCCGTCCCCCACCACAATATCACGCCCCCGCAGGACCGACAAGCGCCGCTCGGCCACCCAGAACAGCAGAAAAGACAGCGCCAGCAAATAAACGCTGTTGCCTAAAAGCAGGGTCGGCAGCTCCTGCCAGCCGCTGAACAGCCCGCCCGGCAGCAAGGCATTTTCCAAGTACAGGCTGCCTCCAATCACCAGAACCACCAGCAGCGTGGACAGGCCCTTCAACGTCTTCTGCACCTGCGCGAACGTCGCCAGCGCCGTGCCGAGGCCGACGCCCAGAATAAACAAAGCCGCGACAAACAACTGCCCGCCCCCCCACGCAGCCAGTGCCGGCCCGGCCCCCACTAGCGGCATAGACGGCCCGTAGAGCAGCAGGCACGCTAGTCCCGCCGCCGCCCATACTGCGCCGACCGCCGCTGTCTGCCCGAACACTTTGCCCCAGAAAATCTGCGGAATTGAAAGCGGCGTCAGCAGCACAAAGCCCCACGTTCCCTGCTGCCGGTCTTTGGCAATCAAAGTTTCCCCGATCACCTGCCCGCGAAGCGCCAGAAAATAACATTGTCCCGTCAGCAGCAGGGAGGCCAGCGCGGGGAAGGGACGCGGAGGTCCTGCGGTACTCAGTCCCCCAAAGAACTGAAACGGCGAAAGAAACGAGAATTCTTGGACCACATCGGGGTAGATCAGCGAAAGCGACACAACGGCGGCAAAACCCACTGGAGCCAGAAGGAGGAAGTCGAACCAGCGTCCCGAACGGGTGCGGACGCGCATCTCATAGGTGAATAAGGGATTATCCGTGCGGCTTGTAATCCAGGCCATCAGCGCCGCCGTCCGCGCTTCATTGCGGGACGGCGCACGTTTCGCGGCGGCAGCTTTCACTAAAACAGGCGCAGCCTGACGCACTTGCCGGTGGAACACGGTCATCAAAGCAGTGCCGACCAAAGCCGGAACAGCCGCGCAGACCCAAAACGACGGCAGCGGCCCGAGATGCCATGCAGGGAACTGTGACAACAGCCCCGGCCCGCCGGCAAACAGACGTACCCAGGCCGCCGCCGGGCTGAGCGCTGCCGCCGAACTGCCCCCCGGCACCGACAGCGCGGCGAACGGCACGGCATACAGCAGCGCGTTTGTCACCCACTTGCTGATCTTCGGGATCGCCCGCCGAACGCCCACCGCCCAAATCGCCGTGCTGACTCCTGCCAGCAAAATCTTTCCGGCTGTCTCATAGGCAGGCCACGCAAATGGCCACAGGCCGCCCAGCAGGCAGGCAAACAAAAAGACGCCGAGCGCTACGCCCAGCGGCCTGAGCGCCCGGCGCAATGCCCGGCGCAGGACACGCACCGGGGCGCGGAACTCCGTTCGGTCAGGAAGCTGCGGCGGCACGGCGAGGGCGCGGCCGCAGACATTCGGCAGCGAAAAGCCGCCGAGAAGCAGCAGCAAGCCCGCCGCGTCCCAGCCCGGTCCTACCGCGAAAGTCTGCGCCAGCCCCGCCGTGTCCCCGCTTTCCACCCACGCCCGCCACACCACGCCCAGCGCACAGACGCCCGCCAGCCGCGCCGTCCAGCGCCCCAGCGTCTGCGCCCGCGTCCAGATCGGCAGCCGGTGCATCTCCGGCACGCTCCCCGCCGACAGCGCCGACGCCGAAGACAGCGCCGACCCTGCCCACTGCATCGCCACCAGCGGCAGCACATAGGCTATCGGTGACAGCGCTGCATGGTAGAACGGCAGCCGGTCTCCCAAAACTTGCGCCGCGTAATACGGCCACGACAAAAAGATCAAAAACGAGAAGCCTGACAGCAGCGGCAAGTTCAAGGCCGAAAACAAGTGCGTCAGCCAGCCCCCGCCCAGCGACCCCAGAAACCGGCCCAGCAACAGCACGCTCAGCACAACCGGGAACCCGACACCCAAATACGAAACCCGGCGCATCACCCGGCGATTGGGAACCGGCGCGAACTGTCCCGCCGGCGACTCCGGCGTCGGTGCCAGCCCCGACAGCGCCGGGACCGCATACGCCGGCGGCTGATAACACACCAGCGCCAGCACCAGATAAAAACAAGCGATCTCCCCCCAGGTCAGGCCACCGAACTCCGCCAGCAGCGCATACACCGGCAGCCCCGCAAGCGCCACCAGTCCCGCCGCCCGTGCCGGCCCCACTCCCATCGCCAGCAGCATTTCCGCCCGCCGCAGCGGCGTCATCAAAAGGTCCGGCAGCGTCGCCCGCCGCGCTTCATCCGCCAGCACCACCGATGCCGCTGTCCGGGCATTCGCCACCAGCAGCACATGCACAAACGACACCACGACAAACAGCACGACGGGAAACGACGCATGGAACAGAAAACTGAGAATAAAATTGAACGTCGGCGCGTGGCTGTACTTAGCTTGCAGCGCCAGCCCGCCCAGCAGCAGACCCCCCAGCAGAATCACCACCGCCGCCAGGCGCAGACTTAGCCCGAGGCCGCGCATTTCCGCCCGGCCTAGCTTCAGCAGAAACGGGTTGTCGCGCAGCCAAATTGGTCTGCTGGCAGCACCGAGGCCCAAATCCGCCCGCATCTGCCCCAGCAGCCAGCCCAACCGCCGCGCCCACCGCCCAGGCCGACGCAAAATATATTGAGGTTTGATCACAAAGTTAGAAAAACCCACCCCGGCACAAGTGCCTTCCCCTCCCTGTTAGGGAAGGGCAAATTGTGGCAGGAAGATGGTGCCTCTTGTCAAGAAGCAGAAGCTTATTGCTTACCCTAAAGCCCCTCCCTAACAGGGAGGGGAAGGCACTTGTGCCGGGGTGGGTTCCTACCCCCCAAACATCCGCCACGGGTTCGGCGCTTCTTCCGCCGGAGCCGGCGCAAAGTTTGCCAGCGCTTCCTCAAAATCTTCGCGCGTCAGCACCCGCTTCACGTCCGGCCCGGCTTCCGACAGCCGGATCAGCGCCTGCAGGCCCGCTTCGTTCACGACTGCCTTGATGTTCGCTCCCGAATAGCCGTCGGTACGCCGGGCCATCTCATCCAAATCCACATCGTCGGCCATCTTCGCACCGGACGCCGACAGGGCAAAGAGCTGACGCCGGGCCGGCTCATCGGGCAGCGGTATCTCGATCTCGCGGGACAAGCGCCCGCCGCGCAGCAGAGCCGGGTCCAGCATGTCCCGCCGGTTTGTCGCGCCGATCACAAAGATGCGCTTGTTTCGGGTCAGCCCGTCCATCTCATGCAGAAACTGGTTGACCACTTTGTCGCTGTACTGGTTGACCCCGCCGGAGCGCGACGGCAGCAGGGCGTCAATCTCGTCTAGAAAGATAATGGCAGGGGATTTAGCTCGCGCTTCGTCAAACAGCTTCTTGACCGACTTCTCGCTTTCGCCCAGCCACATGGAATTGATCTCGGCGGGCGAAGTCGCCACAAAATGACAGTGCGATTCGTGGGCCAGAACGCGGGCAATGGTCGTCTTGCCCGTTCCGGGCGGCCCGTACAGCAGCAGCCCCGTCGGCGGCTCAATGCCCAAATCTTTGGACAAGCTGGGGTTTTCCAGCAAAAGCTGCATTTGGCGCAGCTCGCGCTTGGTGCGGGCCGGTAGAATCACATCGCTCCAGGTGACGCCGCCCGGCACCGCGCTCCCCTCGCGGGTCTGGTACTCACGGCTTGCGGCCTGCCCGAACGCAGTCGCCCGCTCCCGGTACATCGGCTCACCGGGCGACAGCGACGCCGCTGACCGGGCCGCTTCCGCCGCCGCTTCGGTCTGGCCTAAATAACGCAGGGACAGGGCACGCGCATGAGGGAAACGTGCATCGGTGGGGTCCAGCAGCGACGCTTTTTCAAACTGCACCACCGACAGCCGGAACGCTTCCCGGTACTGCACGATCCAGTCCGTGTTTCCTAACGCTTTCGACGCTGCCAGCACGCCTAGCCCCAGCACCGACGACGCCAGGTCACTGAAGCCTGTGCCTGTGCCGACCGGCTTTTCCGACTCGCGCATCGCCGCCGGCAGGATTGTCTCCGCCCGCTGCTGATACGTCAGCCCCAATTGGTACGGCCCTTCCGCGTCGTCCGGGAACCGGCCTGACGCCGCCTCAAACGCTGCAATTGCGCCGGGAAACTCGCCGCGCCCCCGAAACTCCAAGCCCGCTTTATACGCGGGGTCTTCCTGAATAGCACTCATGCGTTTATTCTACCCCGTTTCAGTCCCGAGATTGGGTAAACTAGAACAGCAGCGTTCAAGGAGAAATCAATGCCTGACACGATCAGTTTCGACAACAGCAATCGCGTAGAAGTGCCGGGAAGTGAAAAAGCCGCCCTGCCGGAAGCTAGCCTCGCCGGAGATGTCCCGGCGGACGAGCGGTTTCAAGTCACTGTGCGCGTCCGGCGTCAGACCGCACTGCCGTCTCTCGCAGCTTACGCCGCGCAGGCACCAAGACAGCGCCGCTACATGACCCGCACCGAGTTTGCCGCACAACACGGCGCATCCGCCGCTGATCTCGCTAAAGTCGCTGCGTTCGCCCAGACTTACCATCTGACGGTAGACGACTCAAACTCTGACCGGCGCTCGGTCCTGCTGTCCGGCACAGCAGCCGACTTTGAGCAGGCATTCGGCGTGACGCTGAAGTCTTACAACTTGGGAGGCACGATCACCTACCGTGGGCGCAGCGGCCAGATCTTTATCCCAGCCGAGTTAGACGGCATTATCGTCGGCGTCTTCGGCCTCGACAACCGGCCGTTTGCACGGGCGCACTACACCCGCAAGAAGCGTCCGAAGCCGGCTCCGGAAGCCGACACCGCCTACTATCCGGCACAGATCGCCGCGCTTTACAACTTTCCGACGGATGTAACGGGGGCGGGGCAAAAGATCGGGATCATCGAGCTGGGCGGCGGCTTCCGCCAGACCGATTTGGACACCTATTTCGCCGAAGCGGGCGTCACAACGCCGCCGGCAGTCTCGGTTGCGAGTTTCGCCGGGGGCGGCACGAACTCGCCCGGCACGAATGCGCTCGACCCGGCAAACCCGGATGTCGAAGTCCTTTTAGATATTGAAGTCGCCGGCAGCGTCGCGCCGGGCGCGGAAATCATTGTCTACTTCGCCAAAGATGCGTCCGACCAGGGGTTTTTAGACGTCATGACCGCCGCCGTCAACGACCCGCAGAACGAGCTGACGGTTCTTTCCATTAGCTGGGGCGGCCCGGAAGCCGGGGCGGGGGAAGGCACAGCGGCTTCAGCGACCACGCAATTTCAAGATAACTTCGACCAGACTTTGCAGACAGCCGCCCATCTCGGCATCACCGTCTGCGTCGCGTCCGGCGACTCCGGCTCGGCCAATTACGCCGCTAACGACCCAAATTGGGACGGCGGCGCTCATGTGGATTTTCCCTCTTCCAGCCCGTATTCTTTAAGCTGCGGCGGGACGCGCATCACCACATCCGGCGACGCTCTTACGAGCGAAGTCGTCTGGCACCCCGGCCCGAATGAAGGCTCCGGCGGGGGCGTTTCCCGCTACTTTGCCCTGCCGTCGTATCAGGACAATGCCGGCGTTCCCCCGGCTGTCAACCCGCCCGGCCCCGTCATGCGCGGCGTCCCGGATGTCGGCGGTGATGCGGCCTCCGAAAGCGGCTACCGCGTCCTCTGCGACGGTCAGGAGTTTCCCGATCCCGCCAAGCAGTTGCCCGGCATCGGCGGCACCAGCGCCGTCGCCCCACTTTGGGCCGGCTTAGTCGCGCTTCTTGCCCAAAGCCTCAGCGCAAAGCTCGGCTGGATCAACCCGCAGCTTTACAAGCTTTCTTCCGGCACCGGCGCATTTAACGACATCACCGAGGGCAATAACGGCGACTACCAAGCCGCCCCCGGCTGGGACCCCTGCACCGGCCTCGGCAGTCCCAACGGCCAAAAACTGCGCGATGCCTTCAAACAAT
The DNA here is from genome assembly GCA_964241935.1 of uncultured Armatimonadales bacterium. Lineage (GTDB taxonomy): Bacteria > Armatimonadota > Armatimonadia > Armatimonadales > Capsulimonadaceae > JANXMY01. The sequence continues at coordinate 105 of CAXSZN010000081.1, read as the reverse complement.
AACGCTCTTGCGTCCTGTGTAGGGGCAGACCCCCGTGTCTGCCCTTCTCCTTTGCGTTTGCCCTTCTCCTTTGCGTTTGCCCTTCTCCTTTGCGTTTGCCCTTCT
>CAXSZN010000080.1:0-19763 GCA_964241935.1 uncultured Armatimonadales bacterium | reverse complement strand
CGGGCGTTCTCGCGGACGCTTTGGAAGACAGGAAAGAGTATCGCGGCGAGAATCGCGATAATGGCGATGACGACGAGCAGCTCAATTAAAGTAAATGCCTGGGCGGAGGCCCGGCGGGAGGATGTAGTCATGTCAGGTCAGCCTTTCAGAAGGTCAAGAGCAACGGGGAGTAGTCCTTTCCGAGTAGCGGCACTGCTTCGGAGGCGGGGAGCAAGCAGGGTCACGGGCGCTGTGACCGGCGAAAGAAAATTACCAGCTTAAAAAGATGATCCGCACCTCTTTCTTTGTCCAAACACTTTGTCTAAGCGTTTAGACGAAACATCCAGCGCGGCAGGAGTGCCGCAACTGATCCTAACGCAGACGCTGCGCTTCGGGTGATCCCAATTCTTCGGACAGCAATAGGTCTTCGGGCAGCAAGCTCAGAGGCCGGGAGCGCACAGGCGCGGTAGACTGCCGGACGATCAGCGCGGACGGCAGAACAATCTGCGGCACGGGAGCGGCACTGGCGGACGGACTGGCGTCAATCTGGTCGAGCAGCGCAGCGGCGGCGGCGGACCCCATCTGGACCAGCGGCTGGCGCACGGAAGAAAGCGGCGGATGCAGATGCGGGGCCGCCGGCGTGTCGTCGAAGCCGACCACGCTGACATCTTCAGGAATGCGAATGCCGGCGTTCCGGCAGGTTTCGTAAACCCCCTGCGCGATGCCGTCACCTCCGGCAACCACGGCTGTCGGCGGGTCGGCCAGGCGCAGCAGAGACGCCATCCCCTCGCGTCCCCAGTCCCGGCTATAAGTGCCTTCCAGCACAATCACCGGGTCAACGGGCAGTCCCTGCTCCTGCATTCCCTGAAAGTAACCTTCCCGGCGGGGCAGGGTGCTGGGCGAATTCCTCTGGCCGCCGAGCAGCGCGATCCGCTGGTGGCCGAGTGCGGCGAAATGCGCGATGACCTGCCGGACGGCAAGTGCATTGTCAATGTCAATGTTCGAAACGGCGGCATCGGTGACGGTGCCGTTGATCTGGACAAACCGCATCTCGACCTGAGCCAGCGCGGGGACAATCGTGCTGTCGGTCAGCATGGCAATCAAGATGAGGCCATCAACGCGACGGTCCCGGAAGGCCGGCAGGCTGTCGGTGCCGTTCCACTCCAATCCTGTGTAAAGCAGGACGTTTTGACGCCGCCGGGCCGCTTCCTGGACGATGCCGTCCATGATTGAAACAAAATAGGGATCGGCGAAGACGCTCGGGTAAGGGTGCGGAAAGACGACGCCGATGGCGTTGAGCCGCTTGTTGGTCAGCGCTCGTGCAATCGAGTTCGGGTAGTAGTTCAGCCGCTTCATGCTGGCTTCCACCCGCGCCCGCGTGTCAGTGTCCACATTGCGCGGCCCGTTGTTGATGACATAGCTTACGGTAGCAATGGAAACGCCGCTGTCGCGTGCGACATCAGTGATAGTGGAACGATTAGCCATGCTCTCTTGTCTAAACGCTTAGATGATGAGGCAGTGTACCAAACATTCGGCAAATTGTCAATGCCCTGCAAAAATAATTTCGCCGATTTTGAGTGCGGCTTGGCGATCCAAGCAGAACGATAACTCTTGCGGGGAGGCCGAACTTGCCTTCGGCCTTTGTCTTCTTTCTCGGGTAATTGCGCCTATTGCCTTTTTTCGCCTGATGTGATATGATGAAGATGCCGTTGATTTAATCTTATGATTTAATCTTTTCTTAACATTTCGCGAACTGTATTTCATCTCGCCTCTGAACTACCGAAGGACTGCCGAATGAAGAGTTTCCGCCGCACTGCCGGCGTGGTTCCATTCCTGTTTCGCATCTTTTCCCGCTTGTGCCTGCCCTGCCTGTGTCTGCTGGGGGCGCTGATGCCGGGACACGCTCAGGATACCAAGATCGTTGTAGACCCGGATGCCGCGAAAAACTATGTTGCGCTCTCCCAGGGAGTCAGCCCGGCCCGCTTGTCTCAGACCATTTCGGATTTGTCCGGCATCCACTACGCGGTTCCGCATCAGCCGGCGGCTGCGCCGGTAACGGCCTACTCGCGCGTCGCGGGAACGCCGGGCGGCGATGCCGCCCGGACTTACATCCGGCAGCAGTTCAACGCGATCTTCGGGCCGGGCAACGTCTCCGAAGAGCCGTTCACGGTCACGGCCCCCGCAGACAACGGCGCTTGGATCCAGGGCGCAGGACTGCCCAAGCCGTTTGCCCTGCAGCCGCTTTGGCCTAATCTGGTGCGGACTTCGACCCTGCCGGCGTCGGGCATTGACGGGCCGCTGATCTATGCCGGGCGCGGCGACCTCGCAAACTTCCGCGGCAAGTCGGTTCAGGGCAGCATTGTTTTACTTGACTTCAACTGCGGCACGGACTGGCTGAACGCGGCGCGTCTCGGCGCGAAAGCGGTCATCTTTATCGAGCCGACCCAGACCATGCGCGGCGAAAGCGAGTCTAAGTTTATCGGCATTCCCGTTGCCGTGCCCCGCTTTCTCCTTTCCAGCGCTGATGCCGCCGTGCTGCAGTCGGCGGTGCTGACAACCCCCAATTTCGAGGTCCATCTGTCCGCCGACAACCCGTGGCGGCTGGCCCAATCGGCAAATCTTGTCGGCACCATTCACGGCACCGGGCCGCTGGCCGATCAGAATGTCGTCATTGAATCGTATTACGACTCGATGTCTATTGTTCCGACCCAGGCTCCCGGCGCGGAGTCGGCGGACGGTATCGCAGCCCTGCTGGAGATCGCGCGGGCATTCAAAGCGCACCCGCCGAAGCGCACGGTGCTGTTTGTCGCCTGCGGCGCACACTTCTTAGGCATGCAAGGCGCACGGACTTTTGTGGACCGGCATGTAGACGGCTGGCGTCCGATCTCGGCCCTGGACTCGGCTGAGCATACGCTGTTCCATAAGGCTCTGCCGGATCGGACCAATGTGCTGCTGTTCAGCGGTTTAGACCTGACTTCTCAAACCGGCAGCGTTGGGGTCTTCTATAAAGGCAGCTTTTACGACTACCGGGAAGATATTCAAAGCGACTTTTCGGATATTGGCCGGACGTTCCGTGAGAACGCCGAAAAGATCGGCCAGACGCTCGGCTTCGACCCGGCGGCGGCGTTTGCCGACGGCGTCAACGGCGCGGGCGGCAAGACCTGGCGGAACTACCTGCCCGGCCAATTTGCGTTCGATGCTGAAGCCGCGACAATGGCCGGCGGCAAAGGCGTCACCTTTGCAACCACCGATGACGCCCGGCAGCTCACGGACACGCCGCTCGACACGCCGGATAAAGTCAACATCGTCAATCTGGCGACCCAGACCCGATTACTCGCCTGCGAATACTGGCATGTCCTGAACGATACCAACGACCCGAACCAGATCACGCCGGCTTCGACCGCGTCTTTGATGCCGGTGCCGGCCTGGCCGGCCTGGACCCGGCAGGGCCTGCGCTTAGGCTTTTCCAAGCTGACCGGCCGGGTTCTGCTGTTTGACCCGAAAAAGAACTTTGTTCCCGATGAGCCGGTGGCGGACTCGCTTGCCGTCGTCGGCAACCCGTCCAAGACAATGATGGGCGTGCGCGGGAATTTGATTCAAGGCACCGAGGGCGGCCCGAAGTATGCTTCGTTTACATTTGACGGCCTGCCGCTGGTTATCTCAAACGGCACCGGCCTGCGTTTTGCGCCGTCCAAGAACCTGGAGATCGGCGCGTACCATCTTCATCAAACCGACGACGCAGGCGGCACGCGCGGCGATATTGATTACGCCCCGGATCAGGGCGTGAACGGCGCAGAAAACTATCCGACAAACTTTGATTTGACTTCCAGCACCAAGCAGACGCAGATCATCGTCTTTCCGTGCGTCGCCACTTCCATTTATGATCTGATTGACCAGCAGGCGCTGACATCGCTGACGACCGTCAACATTTACGACGGCGCGTCCGACGGCGAGCCGCGCCAGTACGGCTTTATCCTGTCGGGGACCGAGCCGGGCATTTCCTATGTCGAAGATGTCGCCGTGCTGTTTTCAACGCCGGGGCCGAACACGCGCCTGAAAGTGGTCATGGGGTCCGGCATCGGTGCGCCCCGTTTCCTCTTAATTAACTCCATTCCGGCAGACCCGCACAAGTCATTGAGCGAGAACCAGCGCGACGCCCAGGGCATCGGTTACGCTGTCGGCGTGGAATCCGCCCGCTACGGCAGCACAGACAACCGACCGCCGGACCCGAACAACCCCAATGACATTGTCCGCAACGGCGCGATCACGAACACGGCGCTGCGCGTCGCTAAAGACATGTGGAACTTGGACGAGTTTCGGATCAGCAACTTGGCGAAGTTTCGCATTGTCCAGCTCCATGACCCGGAAAACCCGCTGACTCACCTGCATGACTTAGCCAAAGAAGACATTGACAAAGCGCTTGCCGCGTATCAAGCTCAGGACTACGAAGCATTTGATGCGTACAGCCGGCAGGCATGGGCCAACGAAGCGCGTGTTTACCCGCAGGCCCAGCAGACCGCAAACGACGTGGTCCAGGGCGTCATCTTTTATTTATTCCTGCTGATCCCGTTCGCGTACTTCTTGGAGCGCCTGCTGTTCGGCTTCTCCGACTTGAAGCGCCAGTTGTCGGCGGCGTTCGGCATCTTTTTGGTCATCTTCTTAGTGTTCTCGCTGATCCACCCGGCGTTCTCGATTGGCGCGGTCAACCCGCTGATTATTTTAATTGCGTTTGTGATGCTGGCGCTTTCGGTGATCGTCTCGCTTTTGGTGTGGGGCAAGTTTGAAGAACAGCTTAAGCAGTTCAATAAGTCTGTCTCGGGCGTTCACAAAGCCGATGTCGGCAAGGCCAGCATCGCGTTTGCGGCGTTCGCGCTCGGCATCTCCAACATGCGCCGCCGGAAAGAGCGGACACTGCTGACGTGCCTGACTTTGGTTCTTTTGACCTTCACGGTGCTGTCGTTCACCTCCATCGTGAACACCATCCGGTACAACGATGTCGCTGCGCCGGGGACCGCGCTTTACAACGGCCTGCTGCTGCGCCTGCCGACCTGGGACTCCTTGCAGCAGCCGGCCTACCGCCTGCTGTCCGACGAATACGGCTCGCGCTTTCCGGTGGCGCCCCGCGCCTGGTTCTTCGGCACCCAGCAGGGCCAGCAGTCGTTTCTGCATTTGACCCGTGCCCACTTCGCAACCGATGTCAAAGGTGTCAGCGGCCTGACCCCGCAGGAGGCGCAGGTGACCGGCTTCGACAAGGCGCTGAAATCCGGGCGCTGGTTCAACCGCACGGACACCTACTCGGCGATTATTCCACAGGCCGTCGCCACCAGCCTGCAGGTCACGCCTGCCGATGTCGGCAAAGTGACCATCAACTTCAGCGGCGTACCGTACCTGGTGATCGGCATCGTGGACGCGGCGAAGATTACCTCTCTGAAAGACTTGGACAACGAAGCGCTGACCCCCGTAGATTACCAGGCCCAGCAAAATCAAGGCGGCGGGGCAGGCGGAACCGGCGGGGCAGGAGGAGCCGGCGGCCAGGGCTTCCAGCAATACCTGCACTTGGACCCCGATACTGTCCTGTATGTCCCGTACAACACCCTGATCAACATGGGCGGCGATCTGCGCTCGGTTGCCATCAACATGGGCAGCGCGGCGACCACGGCCACCGAGCTGAAAAGCCTGATGCCGCGCTTGGACCTGAACCTGTATGCCGGCGAGAACGGCGCGAACCACCGGTTCTCGGCGATTGGCGCGACTTCGTCTCAGGGTCTGATCAACATCATCATTCCGATCTTAATCGCGGCGCTGATTGTCCTGAACACGATGCTCGGCTCGGTCTTTGAGCGGGTCAAAGAAATCGCGATTTTTTCCAGCATCGGCCTATCGCCTTCAAACATTGCGATGCTGTTTATCGCCGAAGCGTTGGTCTACGGCATTATCGGCGCAGTCTCCGGCTATTTGATCGGGCAGCTTCTCGCAAAAGTCATCAGCTATTTCCATATCCTGCCGGGCCTTTATTTGAACTTCTCGTCCACGTCCGCCGAGCTTGCGATTGGCCTGGTCATTGCGGTCGTGCTGCTGTCTACCATCTTCCCGGCCCGCAAGGCTTCGGAAGTGGCGACGCCCGCCGTGGACCGGACCTGGAAAGTGCCGGAACCGGACGGCGACACCTGGAAGATCACCCTGCCGTTCGCGGTCGCCGGGGCGCAGGCCACGGGCATCAACCAGTTTTTAGCCGAGTGGTTCCGGGCCTACGAAGAACAATCGGTCGGCGATTTTTTGACTCAGGACATCCAGACCAGCACTGAGATCGTGGACGGCGTGACCGGCTACCGACTGTCCGGCCGCATCTGGCTGGCTCCATTTGATTTGGGTGTGTCCCAGATGATCTCGCTGGACACGACGCCTACTGATTTGGAAGATGTCTACGAGGTTCATCTGACTTTGACCCGCATCTCGGGCGATGTGTCCAACTGGAAGCGCGTCAACCGCCGCTTCCTAAACGTCGTCCGCAAGCAGTTCCTGATCTGGCGGACACTGACCGAAACTCAGCGTGAGCGGTATTTGGAGATCGCCGGAACCCCGGTCGCGCCCTCGGCCAGCGAAGCGGTGGGGGCGGCGTTGTAGGGGAACGGAGAACCGGCCTTGAAAGGCCGGTCTACTGTTGAGTGAAAGTCGAGGCGACTAAAGATAATACAGAAGATAATATAGAGAAGACTACGGAGGGTGCGATGGCTGATGTTTATGAAGAAGCGTATTGCCATTTAATTTGGGCGACGACCAAGCGCGAGGCCATGATTTTGCCGAGCGTCGAGAAGACGCTGTACGACTATATCTATCAGAAGAGCCGCGAGAAAAGAGCATTTGTCTATGCGCTGGGCGGAATGTCAGACCATCTGCATCTGGTCTGCTCGGTTCCCGCAAAGATTTCTGTCTCCGACTTCGTGCAGCTTATTAAGGGTGGTTCTTCGCACTACATTAGCCAGCAGGCTCAAAGCGACGCGCTGCGCTGGCAGCGCGGTTATGCTTATCTCACGTTTGCCAAGCATGACCTTGATGCGGTTGTGTGCTACGTGCAGGGCCAAAAGAAACATCATGCGGAAGGCAAGCTGTGGGCGAGCTTGGAGCATTTGCCGGGAGTAGAATAAGCCGCCAAGTTTAGAACCGGCACAAATTTGGAGTCGGCACGGTCAAATCACAATCATTGGCCTTGAAAGGCCGGTCTACTTTCGCATGAAAGCCGAATCGGCTAAAGACAAGAAACTCGCTTGGTATTATATCGGTAGTCGCCTCGACTTTCACTCAACAGTAGACCGGCCTTTCAAGGCCGGTTCTCGTGCTCAGCATTATTGATTCAGCATCATTTGTAAGGAGAATACGCCCCCGTGGCAGTGCAGCAAAAACCGAAACGCGGCAGACAGCCCGACGGCAGCAAAGAGCCGGACAGCATTGAATCGGCGCGGGAGCGTTCCGTAGACACGTCCGGCGATGAAGCCGGACAGCAGATCCAATTTGAAGAAGGCTTCACCGGCAAAGTCATGGTCGGCACGCTGTTCGTGTGCATGATCATGCTGCCCGGCTCGATCTACTTGGGGCTTCTGGCCGGGCAGGGCCTCGGGGCCGCCGCCCAGTGGGTCACGATTGTTTTGTTTTCTGAGATCGCAAGGCGCTCGTTTCTGCCCTTAAAGCGCCAGGAGATCTACTGCCTGTTCTACATGGCGGGCGCACTGACTTATACGGGCTTCGGCCAGTTGCCGGGCATCTCCGGCGGGCCGTTCGGCGCGTTTATTGCGACCCAGTATATCATGCAGTCGCCGGCGATGATCAATGTCGTCCATCTTCTGCCGGCTTGGGTTGGGCCGCAGCCCGGCTCGCCCGCCTACGCGCACCGCAGCTTTTTGGACAGCGCCTGGGCGTTTCCCATTCTAATCATGCTCCTGCAGCAGGTCTTTGACCGCATGAAGTGGATGGGCCTCGGCTACCTGCTGTTCCGGGTCACATCGGATGTCGAGCGCCTGCCGTTCCCGTTTGCGTCCATTGCGGCGTCCGGCGCGACGGCGCTTGCGGAAGCGTCTACCAAAGAAGATTCCTGGCGCTGGCAGGTCTTTTCAACGGGAACGATTGTCGGGTTAGTGTTCGGCTTCTTTTATCTGGCAATCCCGATCTTTACAGGCGTTACTATCGGCAAGCCATTAACCATTCTGCCGATCCCATTCTTTGATTTGACCCCGAATACAGAAACTGTCGCGAAGACGTCTTTGACGGGCTATAACCCCGATTTAGGACTAGTTTTGTTCGGCTTCATCCTGCCGTACTCGATTGTGCTGGGCGGCTTTATCTCGTCCGTCGGAGCGCAAATTATCGCCAACCCATTCTTGCAGGCTGCCGGCTTGTTCCCGCACTGGGTTCCCGGCTCGCCGACCATTCAAACAAAAGCGTCCATTGACTTCGACTTTTGGATGTCGTTCGGCATTGGAACACAGCTTGCGGTAGCCGCAATCGGCATTGTTTCGGTGCTGATTATGGTGTTCCGGGGACGCAGGGCGGAACGGAAAGCCGAACGCGGCAGTTTAGGCAGGCTGCCGGAAGGGCGCGGCGATTTCCCCTGGCAGATGGCGCTCGGCGCGTGGCTGTTGGCGACTTTAGGCTATGTCGCACTGAATCACTGGCTTGTGCCGGCATTCCCGATTGCCATTGTCATCTTCTACGGCCTGATTTGGACGCCGCTAAACTCGTATGTTTCGGCGCGGCTGATTGGCCTGACCGGGCAGGGTGTGACGTTTCCGTTCCTCAACCAAGCGGTCGTTCTTCGAAGCGGCTACCATCAGCCGGACATCTGGTTTGCGCCGCTGCCGCTGAACGATTACGGCCCGCAGGCGCAGAAGTTCCGCGAGATCGAGCTGACGGGAACCAAGTTCACGTCCATCCTGAAGCTGGAGCTGTTCATGCTGCCGCTGATTTTGCTGTTCTCGTTCATCTACTGGGGTTTCCTGTGGCACACCAACGACATCCCGTCGTCGCAGTTCCCCTACGCGCAGAAGTTCTGGCCGCTGTCGGTCATTCAGCTTTCGATCTGGACCCAGATCAACACCGGCAACGGCGCGACCTGGGCGCTTCATGCGATCAAGCCGCCGGTCATCGGGATCGGCGCGGCCTTTGCGGGAGCGCTGTACGGCGCGACCCTGCTGTTCAAGTGGCCGGTGCTGTTCTTCTACGGATTCATCGGCGGTGTCGGCAACCTGCCGCACAACACAATCCCGACCATGATCGGGGCGCTGCTGGGCCGTTATTATTTCGCCAAGCGCTTCGGTTTGGAACGCTGGCAGCTCTACACGCCGGTTCTTTTGGCCGGCTTCGCCTGCGGCACGGGCCTGATCGGCATGTCCGCGATTGCGCTGGCGCTGATTGCGAAAACGGTCAATTATTTACCGTTTTAGAAACCCACCCGCCACAAGTGGCTGCCCTCCCGAAATGGGAAAGCCAAGAGTTTAGGAGAAGCCTGGATTTACAACCTCCGCGCCTTCCCGTTTCGGGAGGGCAGCCACTTGTGGCGGGTGGGTTCTGTGACTTTCTCTTTCTGATGCGCGTATCATAACCTGTAAACTATTGTGAGAACACTTATTCGACAAGAAATCAACACCGGCGCGGCAAGTCGAAAAGACTGGAAAACGGTCGGCTGGCAGGGAATCACGCTGCGGACGCCGCCGGCGTGGAACCTGGTCGGCTACGGCGGCGACGTCAAGTCCGGCAACTTACGCCTGGACAACGGCGAGCTTCAGGCGCAGGGCGTCACCGGCATGGACATCCGCTGGATGCCCGTCAAAGGCAAAATCACCGACGCTGATCTAGAAAAGCGCCTGCGGCAGTATTTAGACAGTGTTGAGAAAAGCGCCCGACGGCAGAAGATTTCAGCAGTTGTGCAGATCAAGGAGATGACCGACGCGCGGCACCCGGAGCGCCTGGGCCTGCGGGCGTTCACCTGGAAGGCGGACCGGCGGGCGGCCGGGCGCCTCTGGCACTGCACCGAATGCGGGCGCATTGTCATCGCGCAGGTGCTGGGCGGGACCCGCGGCGACTTTGGGACGACAGCGGCGGACGTGCTGCACACTTTGGAGTGCCACGCCGAAGATTCGGACTGGCGGACCTGGTCGCTGTACGATTTGCATGCCGAGGTGCCGTGCGACTACGCACTTTCCGGCAAGCCGCAGCTTATGAACATCTATGTGCAGTTGCCGTTTGGGCGCGGCACGAGTTCCGACACCCTCACGGTCGAGCAGTGGGGCGTCGCCAATGTCCAGCTTCGGAACGCTTATCTAGACCAGTGGTTCCGGGACAAGAACCGCGCCCACGAAGGACATTTGCGCTACACGGGCCGCGAGGCACAGGCGCAGGGCCATTCGGCGCTGGCACTGACGGGACGCCGAACTGGAATTGCATACTGGCTGTCGCAGGGCATACAGCAGTTAACGCGCGGGCAAAAGCCGGCGACCTATTTTGAGGCGCGGGTTTGGGAATGTCCGGACACCAACAAGATTTTTCTGGTCCAGAGCTTCAGCCGCCGCCCGCAGCCGGAGATTGTTGAGGAGATCGTAGAACGCACCCGATGCCACGCATAGATTTACGCGCGTATTTTCCGTTCCTGAACCGCAAAAACAGCAGCTTGCCGCGCGGCGAGATGCTGGCCCTGCGGCCTCTGCGTAACCAGGCCGTTGCCTGGGAAGCGAAGGCGGAAGACGAGACGCCGGGCGCAAAGCTCACCGTGCCGCGCCGCGACGACAAGTTCGGGCAGATTGTCAGCCGTCTTTTTCAGGTTCCTGCGACTAAAACCATCGAGCTGGACGAGTTCGGCGCGGCGGTTTGGGAGAAGTGCGACGGGCGGCACAGCGTCGAGCAGTTGGTCGCGTTCACCAGCAGCGCCTACAAGCTGAACCGGCGTCAGGCCGAAGTCAGCGTTGTGTCGTTCATGCGGATGCTGGCCCAGCGCCGGCTGATCGGGTTACAGACAGGGGAAACAGCACATGTCCATCGAAGCGGCCCGCAGCGGGCGCAAATCAAGCGCAGGCGGCGGCATTAAAACGCAGATCAATCTGCCGTGGAGCAAGGCGATTGAAATTGCGATGAACTCGCTCAAAATTCGCTTCTGGCGCTCCATGATCACCGGCGCAGGCATTTTCTTAGGCATCGCGTTTTTGTGCTTTTCCGGCGTGACCGCTTTGCTGGAGCTGAAGACCGGCAATCAAGCGGCGCTGAACCGGCAAATCTGGCTCTGCGTCATGGCGCTTCTAGTCTGCACGGTCGGCATCACCAATTCCATGCTGATGTCGGTCTCGGAGCGGTTCCGGGAGATCGGCACGATGAAGTGCCTCGGGGCGCTGAACTCGCTGATTGTTCGGCTTTTCCTGATTGAAGCCCTTTTCATGGGCTTTGTCGCCTCGTTTGCCGGCTGGGTACTCGGCTTTGTAGGAATCTTTTTTGTCCGCTGGGCATCGCTCGGCTGGGCCGACGGCATTGGGCATTTGACCGCCGCCGTTGTTTTCGGCTCCATGCTCGGCTGCATTCTTATTGGCGGCTTTCTGACGCTGGTGGCGGCTCTGCTGCCCGCCCAGCGTGCTTCCCAGATGCCGCCCGCCGCCGCGCTTCGAACGGAAGTATAGTACGGCCCGGCAGACAAAGCAAGGAAGGGCAGACACGGGGGTCTGCCCCTACCGTTCCTTGCTTTGTCTGCCCTTCCTTGCTTTGTCTGCTCTGTGCAGTTTGGAGAATTATCAGTGTCCGCAACAGAATACATTGTCCGTACCAAAGATGTCGTGAAAGTGTTTACGCTGGGAGAGGAAAAGCTGCGGGCGCTGGACGGCGTCAACGTAGACATCCGCCGGGGTGAGTACATCTCGATTATGGGTCCATCGGGGTCCGGCAAGTCCACGCTCTTTAACGCCATCGGCGGCCTGGACAAGCCCGACAGCGGCAGCGTGTTTATCAACGACGTAGACATGGCCCAGCTTGACGCCGGGGAGCTGGCCTACCTGCGCTGCCATACTATCGGCTACATCTTCCAGACGTTCAACTTGATCACGGTGATGACGGCTTTAGAAAACGTAACCCTGCCGACTATCTTTGCCGGGCAGCCCACGGAAGACGGCATCGCGCGGGGCATGGAGCTTTTAGATATTGTCGGCCTCGGCCACCGGTATCACCATAAGCCGTCGCAGTTATCCGGCGGCCAGCAGCAGCGCGTCGCCATCGCCCGGTCTTTGGCGAACAACCCGAGCATCATCTTAGCCGACGAACCCACTGGCAACCTGGACTCCAAGACCGGCGAAGAGATTATTGCTTTGCTGCGGCGTCTGAACAAAGAGCAGGGTGTGACCATTATCACGGCGACGCATGACTACAAGATGGTAGACGTGTCCGACCGGGTGATCTGGATCAAGGACGGCAAAGTGGAAAAGATCGAGAACCGGGCCGACATCAAGATCAGCATCGGCGGCATGGGCGGCGAAGCCGAGCACCTGTCCGGCAGCATAGACGCGACCAACATAGACGCGCCGCTTCTGGTGTAGGGGCGCACCCCCGTGTGCGCCCTCTCAATCCGTGTGTGCCCTACATAAGAAGGGCAGGCACGGAAGAAGAAGGGCAGGCACGGGGACCTGCCCCTACGCGAGCTGGTACAAGCTGAGGGTGCCGTCGCTGGTGTAGACCAGCAGGACGCGGCCATCGGCGGATACCGCCGTTTGGCGCAGGAAGCCGGAAAGCGGATAACGCCGCAGAATATGGCCGTCCTGGCGCAAAGCATACAAGGTGCGCTGGCCGTCGGAGACTAACAAATGGCTGCCGTCAGGGGACAGCGCGACAAGGCTGGGAGAGAACAGCAAATCGCCGCGCTCCCAAAGCGTGTTTCCGCTGCGGTCCATCAGGCGCAGGTGATGCTCAGACAGGCTTTGGCTGCCGCGCACGATCTGGCGCAGGTACGAGACGGCAATCTCGCCGCCGCTTTGGGTGATCTGCACCGATGGGTAAAACGCATCCTCACCCAGCTCCACTTTCCACAACGGGTTTCCGCCGCCGTCGCTGCGCCACAAGTACAGCGTCGGATCGCTTTGGCGAACGTTCCCATACGACAGCCCCAGCACATAACGCCCGCTGCCGGAAAGCTGCGCTGTGAACAGCCGGTCCGCCAGCGTATGCCGCGCCGCCGCACTTTCGGGATACTGCCACAAGCAGACCCCCTGCGGAGTGTAGCACGCCACGCTGCTGTCGTTCCAAGTCCCGGTCACGAGAAACGAGCCGAGGGTCGGGAACGCGACCGAGTTGCCGATGCCGCCAAGCGCCCACGAATGGATACGCTTGTCGTGCCGCTCGTCCAAGTACGGCTGATCGCTCAAGCCGTACAAATACAAAGTCTTGCCGCCGGTCACGACTCCCGCATAGGCACCGTCAGCGGAAATGTCGGCATCCCAAACTGCGCCGCTGAGTGTTTGATGCGCCAGCGTCGCGCCGTCCGCGCCGCGCAAAATCGTAATCTCCGGCTGGTCCGGGTCCAAAGCCGACCAAGCCAGCACCGACGCCCCACCGGCTCCGACAGCGACGTCCGATGCATTAGACGCGGCATGGGTCCAGAGCGGATGGGCCGGCTCCGTGCGCCAGTGCCAGAGCGAAATAGTTCCTTTGGTGCCGCTGGAAAGCGCGACCAGCTCCCCCTGCGGGGACAGCGCCGCGCCGCGAAACCCCGCCACCGGCCGGCTCCAAAGCAGGGTCAGCGGTGCGGCAGAAGAAACACGCGCCGCTAAATGCGCCGTCCCAGCCCGCAGCCAGAGTCCTGTCAGCAGTACCAAGCACACTGCCGCGACTGCCCATCTGCCGTAATTTGTTCTCACTCTGTTACCAGGGACAAAAAGAAGCGATGCACCCGGTCATCGCCGGTCAGCTCCGGGTGAAACGCGCTGCCCAGTACGTTTCCCTGCTGGACAAAGACAATTTTGCCGTCATGCCGGGCCAGCACGTCCACGTCCGGCCCGGCTTCCACAACATAGGGCGCACGAATGAAGACCGCGCCGAGCGGCTCCGGCCCCAGCAGCGGCACGTCCAGCGGCGTCTCAAACGAGTCCACCTGCCGGCCAAACGCATTCCGCGCGACAACGGCGTTCAACAGTCCCAATGTCGGCTGCCCGCCCCGCTCACCTGTGTCTGCCGTCACGCCTTCAGACAGGAGAATCAGGCCAGCGCAGGTGCCGTAAACCGGCTTACCCTCGGCATGGGCTGTTTTCAGTGCGTCGTCCATGCCGTACCTTGCCAGCAGCTTCCCGATTGCCGTGCTTTCACCGCCCGGCAGGATCACCCCATCAGCCCGCTTGATGTCCTGGGGCAGCCGCGCTCCAAAAGCGTCCGCTCCCAAAGCGTTCAGCATTGAAATATGTTTCGCAAAGTCGCCCTGCATGGCGACCACCGCGATTTTTGGTCTCTCGTTCATAGGGCTATTATAGCATACCGGAAGGTAAGAGAAGAGGCGCGGCGAAACGAGGGCGTGAATGACGAGGGCGTTCACGCCCTGCGCCTTCCTGCTGAACCCATGCCCATAATCCCGTCTGCTATTCCCGGTAATCCGGCGGCGGCGGCCAGACACCTTCCTGCGGGGTAGACGCCGCCTCGCGCATCGCAGCATAAGAAGCCAGCGTGTTTTGATGCCGGCGCACCGCGCGAACCCGCAGCCAGCGAATCAGCGAAACCGGCCCGGAAGAGATGACCCAGCAGCAGCCGATGATTGCCAGGCTGATCCACCAGTCTCTCGTCACAGTATGGATCCCGTTCTCAATCCAATCTTCGGCCTCCACGGAGACGAGAAACAAACAAAGTGGCAGAAGGCCCCAGAAAAAAGTCCAGCGCCGCGCCAAACCGCTCAAAAGGCCGGGCAGCACCAACAAAGTCACGATACCGGCTGCGCCGCTGATGATGTCTGCGAAATGGTGTCCCACCCAGGGAGAACCCGGCAGATGATTAAGACGCTTCTGGAGGGGCGGGTAAGTGAGCCAGGATGTCAGGCTTCCGCCGGCTGTCCCGCCGAT
This sequence comes from uncultured Armatimonadales bacterium, assembly GCA_964241935.1. Taxonomy (GTDB): domain Bacteria; phylum Armatimonadota; class Armatimonadia; order Armatimonadales; family Capsulimonadaceae; genus JANXMY01. The sequence continues at coordinate 4,728 of CAXSZN010000080.1, read as the reverse complement.
AATGCCGAGGAGCCAGGCTCGCGTGTCCCAAGATTGTTTCTGCTGCGCCATGCTGTATTATACCGTGTCGTCCGGTGGCGGCGGCCAGACTTCTTCGGCGGGCCGACGCGCCGCCTGGCGCTGCTCCCAGAGAGCTTCTTCCTCGGCGGCTCGCTTCCGGCCCTCTAAGACAATGCGAACCAGGGTAACAGGACCGGACGAAACAAGAAGGCAGCCGCCGGCAAGCGCCACAATGTTGGGAAGCGTCCGAACGACGCTGGCCCAGCCTGACCCGTGGGTCTGCGCCGCAGCGACCGAAACCCAGAACAGCGTCAGCGGCAGCAGTCCCCACGCGAAAGGGCGATCACGGGCCAGAGCGCTGACTGCCGCCGGCACGGCTAGGCTGCCGAGGGCAAAGCAGAGAACAAGAGCGTCTGTCATTCGACGGGTGCCGTAAGAGTTGTCCAGCACTGCCCACCAGGGGCTGTAGTAAGTCCAGACGGCGATATTGGAAAAAAACAGGCCGCCGGCAATGCTGACACTCAGTGCGCGTTTGTCCACCTGCGGCGTCATGGCAACCCTTTAGAAATGCTTGGTGTCGTGGTCCCAGGCGCTGGTCTGCCAGTTGTCCGAAGTTTTCGAATTAGGCAGCCAGCCGGGGAGCGAAAAAAGCAGGAAATCGGACATGGAGTGAGCATACGGCTCATAGAGACCGCGAAGATAGGCCAGCTTTTGGTCGTCTTCCGGGCCATCGCAAAGCGGCAGCCCGGCCTGAGCAAGCGTCCGGCGCAGAGCGGCCAAGTCTTTTTGCGGCAGGCGATCTTCGTGCGGGGGCTTGGGCGGCAGATTGAAGATATACGACAGGTCCACCAGCATGTGCCGGCACATGGCGAGAGTCAGACGCGCCTGCCACCGCAGATCGCTCTGCCACTCCGGGTCCCCAGCCGTGCCGACCAGGAGCAGGGCGCAGGTGTCCATGATCGCCGTCAGCGCCCCCAGCCAGGACTGATGGTCATGCTGCGAACGGTAATATGTCAAGACAGGATACGACAAATGACTTTCAAGCTGCTCCGACGCCCACAGCTCCCAGTCGCGCAGCAAAAGCGTCAGACTTGCCATTTGATGGTTTTCCGAGTGCCGCTTCAGCATCTCCGTTGCTGACGGCGGTGACGACGCCCGTGAGTCAAGCAAAGAGATGATCGCCTCGCGCTGAGAAAACGCCTGATACAGCACCGGCAGGTAGCCAATGACGACCGCCAGGAACGCAAACCCGATGCCCGCTTCCGTGACGGCAATAAATCGGGCCAGATTGGTGCGCGGGGTAACGTCTCCGTAGCCGAGCGTAAAAAAAGTCACGCCGCTCTGGTAGAGCGACGTCTGAAGACGGTTCATGCCCGGCATGCGCGTGATGCCGTGCGGCTGTGCCCATTGCAGCAAAGCAAAGCCCAAAATCAGCATTACGGCCCAAAACACCAGCAGCAGGGGGAGGGACAGCGGCCCGAAATAGGATAAAAACAGACCACGGCTGCCTTTCGGCATCCGCCTGGCGAGCTTCGCCGAGACCGGCCAGAGCACCCGGTAAAACCCGCGCGTCACCCGCAGGGCGCGTGTGACCGACCGGGGCAGAATAATGGTCTCGAACCCTTCCCAAACGATCAGCCCAATCAAGAAAAGCCCCAGCGCTGCTGCAAGAATAGCCATAGTATGATACAACGCCAGCAGCAGCAGAAGGTTCCACAGCTTATTCGCGGCTGCCGCTCAAAGATGCGGTGCGGGGAGCGCAAACGCCGTGCGCCAGATCAGTGACAGGAGCCAAAGCCCGAGGCCGGCGGCGAGAAGATATTGGGCAAGGCGGCGAGGCCAGGGCAGAGCCGCCGGCGTCTGCATAGTCTGCACCGGAGCATTTAGCGCGGTTGTCAGGCCGAAGACGATCCACAGCGGCAGAGCAACATTGCCGAACTGCCAGGCTGGGTTTGCCAGCGCATCGGTCATCTGGCCAGCGACTGCCGACACTCCGCCAATCAGCATCCACTGCTCCAAGCTGCCATGCTTCAGGCGACGGAGGCTCTGAATGCCGGAGCCGATCAGCGAGAAAAACGCGCCCAGCCAGAGCAGCAAGCCGGCAATCCCCAGTTCTGCCCAAAGTTGCAGATATGAGTCATGCACCTCGTCTTCAATGCTTGGCCCCCGCACGGAAACAATGCCGGCCAGATGGCCGGTGTGCGTCCAGGGTTCATGCTGCACGGCAAAGCCGCCGACGCCCCAGCCGGCAAACGGCTTCTCCGCGATCATGCGGCGCGTTCCGATCCAAACAATTTTGCGCCAGCGGAGCGACTCGTCGCTGCCGTGCATCACCGGGTCTGTAGACCGCATCCGGGCGAACAGTGCGTCTTGATTTGGCGAAATCAGCACGAAACCCGCTGCTGCCACCAGGCCAAGCAGCACCGGAACCACTGCGTTTCTTCGACTGCCGCGTCGGCTGACGGAAACTTGGCTCTTGGACGAGGCGTAGAAAAAGAGTCCCGCAAAAAACGCCGCAGAGACCACTAGTCCCAGCCATGCTGAGCGATTCTGAGACTCCCACAGCCCGGCGGCGCAGATCAAAAGCGTGGCCTGCCCCATCAGCCGCAGCGCCTGCGGGCCGGGGGCAAAACTGAGGGCCAAACACAGTGGGATCGGAAGCAGCAGAAACGCGCCGAAAAGCTGATGGTCCTGCAGAACGCCGACCGCTAGTGTTTTGCCGACGCCAATCTGCGCGAAGCCGGTGAACGCGGCCAAGACCGCCGGGATTATCACCAGCGCGGCAGCAAACAAAGCCCGGCTTGTGCTGACCGCCTGCGCGGCAGTCACACCCGCGACAACAACGCCGACGCCCAGCAGCAGCACGCCTTGAACCGCAGAGGGAGTCGGCGCGGATACGCAGGAGATTAGGCCCCAAAGCAGCAGCGTCAGCAGAAACAAAAAAGGCAGCCGTGCCAGAGGCGACGCCTGGAAAGACAGCCGCAGCACGGACAAGCGCAGCACCGGCAGCGGCCACGGGCGGCACAGCAGCGCTGTCAGCAGAAGCGCCGCGCCGGCCTCCACGCACACTGTCTGTGCCCCATGCCACTGCACACTGCCTGCCGGGGTGGGAACGAAAGGTGCCGTTAGCGCCGTCACCGCAATCCACGGCAGCAGGCCGAACCGGCGCAGCCAGGAAGAAACTCGGCTAAGAGGAAATCGAGTGTCAAAAGGGAACAGCCGGCGGGGGGCGCGTTGTTTAACCATGTGGGGCCGCCTGTTCATTACGGAGCAACTATACCCGAAACAGCAGGGCAACCGCGCACCGAGGGCGAACACGAGATGCACCGGGCGAACACAAGATTCGCCCCTACGGGGCAGGATGGGATAATGTAGGGCGCGAACCTTGTGTTCGCCCTTCTCTGTTGTGTTCGCCCTCCTCCTGTGTTCGCCTTTCTTGTAGATGTTTGCTTGATATGCGGCTGTGCTGCCCTTGACCCGCCGTGCTATACTGAAAGCATATTATGAGTATTTTGACTGTTGCCAATTTAGGAAAAAGCTACGGGACCGACCTGCTGTTCCAGGATGTGAACTTTTCCATCGCCGCCGGGCAGAAGATGGGACTGGTCGGGCGGAACGGCTGCGGCAAGACCACGCTGCTTCGTATTCTGCTGGGCCAGGAACTGCCTGATACCGGCAAAGTCTCGCTTGCCGCCGGGCGGTCACTCGGCTACTTGCGCCAGGAAGCGCCGGTCCACCCGGAGCATACGATCTGGGAAGAGATACAAACGGTCTTCGCGCCCCTGCGAGCCGCCGAAGCCGAAACACAGCGCTGGGAAGAAGCGATGTCGGCGGCGGAAACCGACGCCGCTTTGGAACACGCGATGGAAGAATACGGCCATGCCCGCGAACGCTTTGAAGCGGCAGGCGGCTACCGGCCCGACACGGACGTGCCGCTGACTTTAGAGCGGCTCGGCATCACTGAAGCCGATTACCCGAAGCGTGTCGGGGCGTGCTCCGGCGGCGAGCAGACCCGGCTTGCGCTGGCGAAGATCGTCCTGGCCCGGCCTGATTTGTTGATTTTGGACGAACCCACAAACCACTTGGACATTGCGGCAACCGAGTGGCTGGAAGGCTTTTTGAAAAGCTACGAAGGCGCGGTGCTGCTGGTGTCGCATGACCGATACTTCTTGGACGCCGTCTGCGACACGATTGCCGATGTCGAGCAGCAGCGCTTGACCACTTACAAAGGCAATTACAGCCATTTTCGGCGTCAGAAAGAAGAGCGTCAGGTCCGGCAGCAGGACCAGTACGACCAGCAGCAGGCCGAAATCGCGCGTCTCGAAGCCGTCATCAAAAAGAACATGGGCGGCGACTCGGTCCAAAGCAAGCTGCGCGGGCGGATGGAAACGCGCATCGAGCGCATGGACAAAGTGGAGCGCGTCTTCAAAGACACCACAACAGTCCGGGCGCTGTTTGATGCCGACGCCGCCGGGCGCATCGGCCGCGAAGTTCTGCGCTCGGAAGAATTAGAAAAGACTTACGGCAAGCGCACCCTCTTCCACAATTTGTCGTTTTTAATTGAGCGCGGCGAGCGGGTCGGCTTGGTCGGTCCAAACGGCGCCGGCAAGACAACGCTGGTCAAAATGATCCTCGGCATGGAGCAGCCGACGCGCGGGTCCATCGGCCTGGGTCACAACGCCCGCGTGTCCTACTTTTCCCAGCACGCCGCCGACAGCCTGAACCCAA
>CAXSZN010000079.1:0-20064 GCA_964241935.1 uncultured Armatimonadales bacterium | reverse complement strand
TGGGCAGTAAGGGATTCGAACCCCTGACCCCTTCCGTGTGAAGGAAGTGCTCTACCACTGAGCCAACTGCCCGCTCTTTGTTTGCGACCAAAAGAATTATACCGGGTCTGTGCGGGATTTGCAAGAGGCGCGACGATTTTTTGTTTTGGGAACTTTCGCGAACCTCCCGCCGCTTTCAAGCGCAGCAGTTACGAAAACTGACCGATACGCAAATTGACCGATACGCAAATTGACCGAAAGGACATTTCGATGACAAACACAAAACTTTCCGTGCCGGCATTGCTGGCAGCTTCAGCACTGCTGCTGGCTCCCGTTCTGACAACTTCCGCGCAGGCAGGCATCCTGCACAAGCATCCGGCCCTGGCGGGCGCGGCGGCGGGTCTTGCCGCGCACCATATGGCGAAGAAGGGGGCTGCCGGACGGGCGGCCAGTGGGCGAAAGCCGAACCTGGCAGAGCGTCATCCGGTGCTGTCGGGTCTCGCGGCAGGCGGCGCAGCCCACTATATGCTCAAGAAGTAGCTTGAGCAGAACGTTCTAATGAAATGCCCGCGACTGATACTGTCAGTCACGGGCTTCTTCTTTACTGGCCGCCTTGGACGGACAGCGCGACATCAATGTTGCCTTTGACGGCTTGAGAGTAAGGGCAGACCTGATGGGCGTCGGCGACAAGCGCTTCGGCGTCGGACTGGCTCAAAGCCGGAACTTCGACCATCAGCGCCGCCGAGAGCGAAAAGCTGCCGTGGTCGTTGGGGCCGATCCCGATGTCGGCAGTGACACGGACTTCGCCGGTCTCGATCCCGCGCTGCTTGGCGAGATAATCCAGGGCGCTGCCGAAGCAGGCGGCATAGCCGGCGGCGAACAACTGCTCCGGGTTTGTGCCGACCGCACCTGTGCCGCCCATTCCTTTGGGTACTGCCAGGTCAACGGCCAGAACGCTGTCGTCGCTTTCGGCATGGCCGGTCCGGCCTCCGGTCGCGGTGGCGACCGCCGTGTACAAAGTTTTCATGGGTGTCTCCTTGAATGACGTCTTGAGTGTCCTAATGCGCCCGGCCCGCTTCTGGTTCCGCTGGGAGTTTCTGGGAGCGGGCCGCGTAACTGGGAGCGGGCCGCGCCATCGGACTTTGGGAACAAATCACGCTCAGGCCGCGTCTCTTAAAGCAAGCCACTAGTTTAGTTTGTGTCCCGCTCGGATACGAAGAAATCAGAGACGAAGAAACTAGCCACGCAGAAATAAAACGTCACCAAACGAACTGACAGGAGAAAAAATGAAAAACACTTTAGGACGCACCGTGACAAGCGCAGCACTGGGAAGCCTGCTGCTGGCCCTGCCGCTGACCACGATTGCCCCGGCCTTCGCACAGTCGGACAGCATCATTGAAATGCCGAAGCATACAATCGCGTCCGGCACCGATGTCAAAGTCAAGCTGCTGCGAGACATCAGCTCGTCGAGCGCCGAGACCGGAGACCATGTCCGGGTTCAGGTCGCCGGTGATGACCAGAGCGGCATCCCGTCCGGCACGATCCTGAACGGTGTGATCACATCCGTGACCCCGGCAACCCCGAAGACCGCCGGCGTCCTGTATGTCCGGTTCGGGACCGGCGGCTCGTCCTACAACCTGGCAACAGCTCGGTTCGCCGGGAAGACGCAAAGCTCGGACAAGTCGAACTACACCAGCATCGGCGCCGGTGTCGGTGCGCTGCTGGGCTTTTCCCGAAAGCGCAAGCTGGGTGATGCCCTCGGCGGCGCGGCCCTCGGCGGCCTCGGCGGCTACGCGGCAAACGCGGCGCAGAAGCACGGTGCCGGCGACATTGACCTGAAAAGCGGCTCGGAAGTCACGATCAAGACAGCCCGCCCGCTGACCCTGCAAACGCAGATCATCAACAACTACTAAGCTTAATTACGGATATTAAGCTCAGTTACCCAGTTCAAGAAAAGCCCCCGGCGAGCAACCGCCGGGGGCTTTCTTGCTTGAACGTGGGCTGCGAACTAAATTTCTACCCATTTCCGCCAAAGCCGGGTATAGTTTCAGAAAGTGAAGGCGAGCATCAAAACGAGGAGTTGAAAACTCCTCGCTAGGAGAAGCACTCTTCGAGTGGGAAAAACTTCTGCCGGGCTGTCTCTTCCGCCCGCGGGACGCCCAGCCTAGCGAAGAGTTTTCAACCCCTTGTGCTCATTGACAGAAAGACAAACATTATGGAAAAACGCGCTTATGGAGAAACTGGCTGGGAGCTGAGCGTGCTTGGCTTCGGCGGCATCATTGTCATGGACACAACGCCGGCGGAAGCGGGGCGGTATGTCGGCGAAGCCCTAGACCGGGGCATCAACTACTTTGATGTCGCGCCGTCCTACGGCAACGCCGAGGAGCGTCTCGGGCCGGCCCTGAAACCGTACCGGGACAGCGTATTTTTGTCCTGCAAGACCGGGCGGCGCGATGCCGCCGGCGCACGGGAAGAGCTGGAAGCCTCACTGCGGCAGATGCAAACAGACTATTTCGACCTGTATCAGCTTCATGCAATGACAACCGATCAAGATGTCGCGGAAGCATTTGGGCCAAACGGCGCGATGGAAATGTTTGTCCGGGCGAGAGCGGAAGGCCAGATCAAGCATCTCGGCTTCAGCGCCCACAGCGTTCCCGCTGCCCTGGCCGCGATGAACCAATTCGCGTTTGACAGCATTCTGTTCCCGTTCAACTATGTCACCTACGAAAACGCCGGGTTTGGGCCGCAGGTCATGGAAGCGGCCCAGGCAAAAGGCGTCGCCCGGCTGGCCTTGAAGGGCATGGTACGCGGCCCCTGGCAGGAAGGCGATGTGCGGCGCTCCGAGTACCCGAAAGCCTGGTACGAGCCGCTGGCGGACCGCACCGAAGCGACGCAGGCGCTCCGGTACACACTTTCGCTGCCGATCACGTCCGCGATCCCGCCCGGCGACATCCGCCTGTTCCGCATGGCGATGGATATTGCCGATGCGTTCACGCCGCTTTCAAGCCCTGAGCAGGAAGCGCTGCAAGTCCAGGCGCGGACCGAGCAGCCGCTGTTCGAGCTGGCCGCCGTGTAAGCGGCAGCCCCAAGTCATTCCCGCCGTGGTTTTTCGGAAAGCTTTTTTTCGGAAAGCTTTTTCTCGGCCTGGACCAGCGCCCGACTGAGGAAAGGCTTTTCAAACATCAAGTGGAACAAATAAGACGCCAGCAGGGCCAGCGGAACCCCGACCGCCAGCATCAAACAAAGTCCTAAAGTCGGCGCGAGGTGCAGAGGCCGGAGCGCGGACTGGCAGAGCGCTAAAACCGGCGCATGGACCAAGTAGAGGCTGTAAGAAAATGTACCAAGCCAGACCGCCGGACGCGACTCCATCAGCCGCAGCGCCGCAGAACCCTGGCCCTGCTCCGGGTGCCGGCCGCCTATGGACTCCTGGCGGCGTGTCAGCGACCGGGTGCAGGCGGTCAGGAGGCAGGCCGTCGCCGCGCCCACCAGGATGTCTTTCATGGCGACCGCTTCCGGCCAGGAAGAGTGCTTCAAGCTCGCAGCAATTAGTGCGGCCAGCAGCCCCGCCGATAAGCCGCCCCAGGGAAAAGTCTCCCGGCAGCGAGACAGGGCCGGCTTGGTTGAAAAGTTCAGGTCGGCCGCCGCAATGCCCAGCGCGAACAATCCCAAAAACTGCGGGCTGACGCTGCTGAACCGATCAAAAAACAAAAACAGCGGGGCGAGGCCAATCAAGAAACCCGTTCCGACTGCGGCGGCGGCTCCAAAGCGTTTCCAGACTGGCAGCAGAACCAGCGGAAACAGAAAGTAGATCTGCCACTCGGTTGCGACGCTCCACATTGGGTAATCAATCTTGGAATGCCAGTCGGGGCTGAAGTTGTGGATCAGCAGCAGATGCGACACGATCACGCCGGGCGTGAACGCCGGCAAAGCCACGTTCCAAAGCGCGTAGGGATGAGAAAAATTATGCAGGGGCGGCAGCAGCGCGATCGCAAGCAGCGACAGTCCCAGCGCCGCAAAATACGGCGGCAGGATGCGCCGCGCCCGGCGGCGGATAAATTCACTTGTCCCGCCGGAAAGCTGTCCGGTGCGGGCCACCGGCAGCATCAAACAGTAGCCTGACAAGACGATAAAAATATCTACCGCGCTGTGTCCCAGATACAGCCAGTACGTCAGCTTCGTCACCAGCGGCGGTAAAGAAGCTTCCGCCGTCAGACCATAATAGGCATGGTGCATCACAACATAAAGCGCTGCCAGCCCCCGCAGTCCATCCAGGTAGTCGAGACGAAGACGAGGCGGCTTAGGAGATGCAGGAGACAAGGCAGGCGCGGAAACAGACACAAATTACCTCACATTGGGAAAACAAAGCAAAAGAACTCGATGAACCGCGCGGCAGAGACACGCTTCAGGTTTGCAAATTTCGTGCCAAATGCATAATCTCATGCACAAGTTAAGCTAGATGGAGCGCACTTCTATTTTACACACAAATCCCGCCGAACAATCTTTTTCGGACGCCGCGTCTTCTCACAATGACTGGAAAAAGCACGCGCCGCTTCATGTGCGCTTTTTGTCGCAGAACCGCCCCGGCCCGCGCATGGGCATGGGACATTACGAGCGGCTTCTGCTGGGTTCTCTTCTCCGCAGCGGCGCTCCTGAAGCCGGCTGGCGCTTCGACATCCGGTTTGCCGGGCGTGTTCCGCAGGAAGATCTAAAAGCCGTGGCGGCAAGCGGCTTGGAAACGGCGACATGCGAAGGGTACGCGCCGGACCGGCTGGCCCGGCTGCCCTGGCCCGTGGCCCAAAGCGTAATAAAACTCTCGCACCGGCTGCCGCTGCCGGACTTGTTTCACTCGCTTTCACTGGCTTATCCCGTTCCTGCCGGCCGTCCAGTGGTTTATACCATTCACGACCTGCCGCCCGCGCGGTTCCCGGACGAAGGTCGCCTGCCGCGCTGGGCCAAAGACGCCGCTTTGTCCGCCGCAGCGGTTGTGACCCCGTCCGAGTTTGCAAAATCTGAGCTGGTCACGCTGCTCGGCCTGCCGGAAGAGCGGGTGCATGTGGTTCCCAACGGCTACGAGCGTGACGTGTTTCATCTTGCTGTCCCGGCGGCAGATGCCGGAATGCTGGCCGATTTAGGGATCTCCGGTCCGTTTCTGCTGTATTCCGGGGGTTTCACCCGCCGCAAAAATGTCAAGGCGCTGCTGGAAGCCTGGGCGCAGCTTGCGCCAAGCTTCCCTGAGTTATTTCTGGCTCTTGCCGGCCCGACTGAGCCGCTGGCCGCTGTTATGGCAGAGACGCCCGCGCCGCGCGTTGTCCTGGCCGGCTACTTGGACCGTGCCGTCCTGCCGCGTGTGCTGAAAGCCGCGACAGCTTTAGTGTACCCTTCTATCTATGAAGGCTTCGGCCTGCCGCCGCTGGAGGCTATGGCGCTTGGCGTGCCGGTAGTGGCCGTCCGCGCCGGCGCGGTGCCGGAAGTGACCGGAGACTGTGCGGTGCTGGCTTCGGACGGCACGCCCGAAAGCCTGGCGGCGGCCTTGCGGTCTCTGCTGGAAGACCCGGCGCTGGCCGCGTCCCTCAGCAGCCGGGGGCCGGCACAAGCCGCGCGTTTTTCCTGGGAAGATCACGCCGCGCATGTCCTGCAGGTTTATTCTCGGGTGGCGGCGGGATAAAAAAGACCTGAAATCTGTTTCCTAAGCCAGAATCTGTTTCCTAAGCCGGTTGGCACGGCTTTTGCATTGCATAACAGTTGAAACTCTGAAAGAATGGTGCCGTCACAAGTTTGAGCAGCCGTGGTTTGACAGAACAAGACGTAAACGAGAAGTCACAAGAACTACTGGCAGAGCCGAGGCCGCTTGACCAAAAGGCATCGGCGCTGCAAAGCCTTGTCCTGCTGGGGCTGCTGACCTGGCTGCTGCTGGCGGTCACCTATAGCGGGGCGGTCAATCCGGCGAGCGGCATCACCGGCATGGATTTTCAGTCGTATTATTTAGCGGCGAACCGGCTGAACCAGGGCGTGCCGCTGTATCAGCCGAACCTTCCCCTGGCACAGCAGCATGAGCTGTACTGCTATACGCCGCTGCCGGCGGAGATTTTGCGCCTGCTGGGACGCTTGTCGTTTGAACATGCCCTGAAACTCTGGTTCTTTGTCAATGCCGGCGGCCTGATTCTGGCGATCTGGCTGTACGGCGCGGCGGCGCGGCTGCCCCGGCCGCATCTCTGGCTGCTTGGGATCTTGCTGTTGGTCTCGTTTCGGTTCTGGGACAACACATTAGATTTTGGGGTGGGGCAGACCAACGACCTGCTGCTGGGGCTTGTCGGCGCGATGCTGTGGGCGGACAGCCGGGGCCGCTGGGGCCTGATGGGAGCGCTTATCGTGGCGGCTGCCCTGATCAAGCTGTGGCTGATCGGCCTGCTGCTGTACCTCATTCTGCGCCGTCAATGGAAGCCGTTTTTGTGGAGCGCGGGCGGCTTCGCGGCGGCGCTGGCTGTTTCATTCGGCTTGGTCGGTTTCGGGGAGATCCCTGCCTTCCTGCGGGTGCTGCACGAGGCGAAAATCGCGCAGGAAGAGCAGGAAGTCCAAAGCTCTTTGATCGGCTTTGCCAATGTCTCGCTGCATTCGAACTCGTTTGTGAGGCCATTTACCAGCAATCTCGGCGTTTACTTTGCCTTTCTCGCGCTCGGCGCCCTAGCGGTCTTGGGCGGCTTCCGGTTCCTGTGGCGCAGGCTGGAAGCGCCGACGCCGCTGGAAGCGCGTTTGGCCTTCGGCGTGACTCTGGCTTCAATCTTGCTGCTGCTGCCGACGTATGAAAACGGCTACTTTATTTACTGTTTTCCGCTGCTCTGGACGCTTCTCGCGTCCCCGGATGCGCCCGAGTCTGTGCCGGGCCGCCGCGCACCCTCGCGCCTGATGCTGGCCGGTGGCGTCCTCCTTTACATCATCTTCAGCCGCTCCTGGCCGTTCTTTACGCCGTTCGCGCCGTCGTACCAGCATGGCCTCAAAGAGCTGCTGGTTTCCATGAAGTTCTTCGGCACGGTTTCCTTCTGGGGGCTGGGCTTGTATGTCCTGCGCGGCCTGCGCCCCAAGTCGGCTGAAGGTGCGGGCGCCGCTTCTTTGAGAGCGCCGCAGGTGCAGTCTTGACAGCCGCGAGCGTGGCTGCCGGCCGCCGCCGTACTTCTCCTTCCAAGTGGCTGCTGCGCTTGGCGCAGCCTTTGCCGTACTTGTTTCTGCTGGGCGCGGCGTATTCCGTGTTCGCGGAGACCGTAGACGATCCCTATATCACATTTCGGTATGCCGCCAATCTGCTGGCGGGCCTGGGTCCGGTCTTTAACTCCGGTGAGCGTGTCGAAGGTTTTACCAGCCCGCTGCACCTGCTGCTGTCGGCGCTTTTGCTGTCGGTCGCCCCTGCCGTTGACATTTTATTCAAGGCCAAATGCGCCAGCCTGCTGTTTGCGTTTGTGATGCTGGCCCAAACGCATATTCTCGCGAAGCGCAGTGGTCTCACAGGCTGGGAAAGTGTCCTAGCGCAGGCTTTAGTGGCGCTGAATATCAACTTCGCGCTTGCCGGGGTCAACGCGCTTGAAACGACCCTTTACGGCAGCATACTGCTCTGGACTTTGCTGACATTTCACCGTGAGCTTCAGCGCGGTCAGGGCTGGGCCTCGGGCCTGCTGCTGTTTCTGGCGTCTTTGGCCCGTCCGGAAGCGCTGCTGCTGGCGGCGGCGCTGACGCTGGTGCGGGGTTACTGGCTTCGGCGCATGGACCGTCCCTTCCGGTTTCTGACCGCTTGGCTCGGCGCGTTTCTTGTTCCGACAATTCTATTTGAGGCAGTGCGCTTCGGTTATTATAGGCAATTACTGCCGAATACCTACTTCGCCAAGTCGCAGCCGCTTCTTGTCAGCCTGTCACGTGGGGCGGCGTATCCGCTGCGGGCGACTGCCCCGCGTGCCGCCGATGCTGCGGCGTTTCTGCATGACCTGGCGCTGCTGAACCCGCATACGCTGCTGGCGTTCCACAGCTTGGTCCAAAAGAACCTGCGCTCGGACCTGTTTTCGCTGTTCATGCCGCTGGTATTCTGGGGGCTTGCATTGCTCGGCTTCCGGCGCATGGAGCATCGGATATTGGGCGGCATCAGCCTGGCGGTGGTGACGGCGACCCTGCTGTTCGTGCTGAAAGCGGGCGGCGACTGGATGTACGGCTGGCGCTTCCTGGTGCCGGTCCTGCCGCTGCTTGCCGTCTGCCAGTGCTTTGGGGTACGGGCGATCAGCCGCTGTCTGGTTCGGCGAAGTTCCCCGGCGCAGACCCGGCGCTTTGCCGCCGTGTGCGGGGCGGTTGTGGCTTTGCTGTGGCTGGTAAGCTGCACCAAGACGGAGCATTATTCGTGGAAAAGCGCGGGCTTCTCGACGCAGGGTGCGAAGCTGCTTGAAGCCAGCGAGGGCTTTGGCCCGCTTTGGGTGCGGGGCGCAGAGTATATCCAGCAGTTCCCGCCCGGCACGAAAGTCGCTTATTCGGAGATGGGGTACGCCGGTTACACCAGCTTGGATAAGTACATGCTGGATATTCGGGGACTGACCGACCGGCAGATCGCGCACCTGCCGCCGCAGTACAAATACAGCACAGGCGTTGCCGACAAAGAGTGGTATGCACCAGGCGATCCCTTGAACGCGATCCTCGAAAGCCGCAAGCCGGACGTGATCATCTCGTTTGACCCGGTTCCGCCTCACGCGGCAGTGGACGGCTACCGGCGCAAACAAACACTGTCCCTGCCGACAAGCGATGTCAAGACGCCAATGTCCGTCTATGTGTTTCAGCGGGTGCCTACCAGCAAAGCCAAGTAGTTCTCACTCCTTCGCCAGATTAAGTCTGCACCGGGTATACTTAGATACCCTCTGAACATTCTATGAACATTACGATCTTTGCCAGCGCCTTTTATCCGCATTTCGGTGGCGTCGAAGAAACCTGCAGGCATCTGGCGCTGGAGTATCTCGGACGCGGGCACAGCGCTTCTGTGATCACCACGCAGCACCCGAGCGGCCTGCCCGCGCATGAGACCGTGCAGGGCGTAGACGTTTGGCGGTTCCCCTTTGAAATGCCCCGCGCCCGGCCTGCCGGCCTAGCCCATTTCGCCCGCGCGTTTCCGGCCGGGCGCCACGCCGTGGAGGCAACACTGCGGCAGCTCAAAACCGATATAATCCATGTCCAGTGTGTCGGCCCGAACGGGTTTTATGCACTCTGGGCGGCGCAGGATACCGGCCTGCCGCTGGTGGTCACGACGCAGGGCGAGCGGACAATGGATGCCGGCCAGTTGTACCAGAAAAGCGCGGCGGCAAACTGGACTTTGAAGCAGCTCTTGAAGCGTGCGGATTATGTCACGGCCTGCTCCGAGCAGACACTGGACGATGCAAAAAAGTTCGCCGGCTTCTCCCTAGACGCGAAAAGCCGCGCTGTCTATAACGGCATTGATCTGCGCGAGTTTGACGGCAGCCTGACGCCGTATTCGCACCCCAGGCCCTACATCTTAGGCCTCGGGCGCGTCGTGCCGCAAAAAGGCTTCGATCTTCTCATTGACGCTTATTCGCGCCTGCTCTACCGCAGACACGATGCGCCGGATCTCATCATCGCGGGCGACGGCTCCGAGCGGGAGAAGCTTCAATCGCAGGTGAACACGCTTGGCCTTTCGGAGCGTATTCACCTCGTCGGCCGGGCGGACCGGATGCAGGCCGTCCGCCTGTTCCACGGCTGCACGTTTTTCGTGCTGCCGTCGCGCCAGGAGCCGCAGGGGATTGTGAGCCTGGAAGCAATGGCCTGCTCCAAAGCTGTGGCGGCGGCGTGTGTCGGCGGCGTGCCGGAGATCGTGCAGGACGGCGAAACCGGCCTGCTGTTTCGCGGCGGAGACGCTGTGGCGCTGGGTGCGGCACTGGAAAAACTTCTGGCCGATCCTGAAGCCGCCGCCGCGATGGGCCGGGCCGGGCGGGCGCGGGCGGAAGCGCATTTCACCTGGGAGCGCATCGCCGACCAGTATTTCCAGATTTACGAGCAGGTGCGCGGGAAGTAGAAATTGATTTGGAACCATGCCACTTAGGAACCATGACATAAATGTCACGGCTATACGGCGAAGCGCCACAAAACACCGCTTCTGCACTGGTCAGCACTGGCTACCCGGAGGGTAGACCTGGAAGGCGCGGGGTTCAGAAAAAGATTGGCTGTTTCCAGTGCCGCGAAGCGGTACTTTGTAGCGTCTGCGCTGTATAGCCGTGACATTTATGTCATGGTCCTCATACAATTATTAACTTATGCAAGACCTGATCTTCGTGTCAATGGAAAACTGGGATGATGTCTGGCGGCGCAACCAGTTTGTGTGCGCCGGGCTGGCGCGGCGTTTTCCGAACCGCAGGATTTTGTTTGTCGGCCTGCCGATCAATGTTACCAACGACATCCGGCGCGGGCGGCTGCCGAATTTACATCATGCCGACACGACGGTGCCGGGGCTGCCGAATATCACGCTGACGCGCCCGCTGAAGCTGCTGCCGGACACGCTGGGGTGGGGCAGGCGGCTGAACGAGAGGCTGTTCCGGAGTCATGTCCGCGCTGCGGCCCGGCGTCTTGGAATGCAGTCGCCGACTCTCTGGCTGACCCCGCATTCGGCAGTCCACATGGCCGGTCAGATGGGCGAGTCGCAGGTCATTTACGACATCACCGATGACTGGACGACGCTGACCCAGTCGCCGGCGCTGACCAAGCTGACCGTGGCTCAGGACGCCGCGCTCTGCCGCCGGGCCGATGCTGTTCTTGTCTGCTCCGAGCGGCTGTACGACATGAAGCAGGGACTTACGAAGAGGCTTTATCTTGTTCCAAACGGCGTAGATGCCGATCATTATCAAAGTGTCCTCGACGGCACCGGGCCGCTGCCGGCTTCCGCAAATAGCTGGGCGAGGCCCGTGCTGGGTTACACCGGGACCATTCACCCGGACCGGGTAGATGTGCCGCTGGTGGAGGCTCTGGCCAAAAGGTTCTCGCCGGGAACAATCGCGCTGGTCGGGCCGAATTTGCTGACGGGGGACGATCAGCTGCGGCTGGCCGCCTGCGGGAACGTCGTGTTGACCGGGCCGATTGCCTACGCGGATGTGCCGGAAACCATGCGGGCGTTTGACGTTTGCATCACCCCGCACCGGGTCACGGCGTTCACCGAAAGCCTCAACCCAATCAAGCTCTGGGAGTATTTAGCAGCCGGGAAACCGATTGTTGCTACCCCTGTTGCCGGTTTCCGGGACTATCCACAGCTTGTGCGTCTCGCGTCCGATGGAGACGCTTTCGCATCGGCGGTCGAAGCCGCGCTGGCAGAAGACCATTTGGTGGGGGAAGCACGGCGTTCCGAAGCCCGCCGCCATTCGTGGAACAGCCGCCTGGACAAAATCGTAGAAGTGATGGACCGCAAGAAAGAACCCAGTCGTGTCTCCTGAAGATATACTTGAAGTGTCGGTGATTATCGTCAGCTACAACACGCGCCAGATGACTTTGGACTGCCTTCAAGCTCTGGAAACCAGCTTGGAAGGCCTAAACGCAGAAGTCTTTGTGGTTGATAATGCGTCGGCGGACGGCAGCGCGGAGGCCATCCGCGCTGCGTTTCCCAGTGTCCAGGTCCTAGACAATCCGGTCAATGCCGGCTTCGGCGCGGCGAACAATCTGGCTCTGAAGCAGGCCAAAGGTGAATTTCTGCTGCTGCTGAACACGGATGCGTTTGCTGCGCCCGGCGCAGTCGCGGCGCTTGTGAACTACCTCCAAACGCACCCAAAGGCCGGCATTGTGGGGCCGCGCCTGCGGAACCGTGACGGCTCACTGCAGCGCTCCTGCTACCGCTACCCGTCGCCGGGCCGGGCCTGGCTGGAGAACCTGGGGCTGTCCGCGGTTGCCGCCCGGCATGACACTTTCGGCGATTACTCGGCCTGGACACATGACACGGACCGTTTAGTGGAATGGGTCATTGGAGCTTGTCTTCTGGTGCGGCGCGAAGCGTATGTCCAGGCGGGCGGCTTTGACGAGGCGTTTTTTATGTACCAGGAAGAAACCGACTGGCAGAAGCGGGTGCGGGACGCCGGCTGGGAAATCGCGTTCACGCCGTCGGCCGTCGTGACACATCTCGGCGGAGCCAGCGGGGCCTCGGAGCAGGCTAAGATTAACGCCCACTTTTTTGACAGCTTAGACTACTTTATACGCAAGCATCATGGCCTCGCCGGGCTGGTGTCGCTGCGGCTGGCGATGGTTGTCGGCGCATCGGTGCGAACCCTGGCGTGGGGAAGCATTGCCGCACTGCTGCCGCGCCGTCGTTCGGCGGCGCAGGCCAAAACCCGCCTGCAAGCCTGGCTCTGTGTCCGGCAGGCAACCCAGTGGCGTGGGGCAGGGAAAGGATCCGCATGAACTTTTTGGCGCAGTATACCGAAAAGCATACGCTTAAAGAACTGCCGGAGATGCTGAACGCGCGGCGTGTGCCGGGCGTGCTCCTGTGCATTCTGGCTGCCGTGATCTTGGTCAAGCTCGCGCTGGTCAGCCTGCTCATTCCCGCGGCGATCCTCTACGTTGTGGCGTTTGGATTTGTGTCTTATTACTATCCGGGGGCGGCGCTGATGCTGATCTTTGCGTCCGCGCCGTTTCAGAACGATTTGTCCGGCGGCGGCGGCGCAAAGTTCTCCATTGCCGAAATCAATCTGCTGCTGACTCTGCCGGTGCTGTATTTGCGGTGTTTGGTCCAAAAACTGCGGCTGCGTGTCGGGCCGATACTTGTTCCTGTGCTGCTGTACTTCACGGTCTGTTTGTATTCGTCGGCGATCCACTGGCTTGGGCCGGTGGCGCTGATCTCTTTGGTGCAGATGTTCTTGTATCTGGTCGTCGTTGTCTGCGTCTTCTGCGTTTTTGTCACGGATATTCGCCAGTACTGGGCCGGGTTCTATACGCTGGTCGGTGTCGGCGTCTTCCTCGCGGTTGCGGGCATGGTGACGAACTACTGGTTTATCGGCCTGAACAAGAACGGCATTGCGGCGTCACTGGCCTGCTGCTTTCTGGTCACGACAGAGCTGATTTTATCCGCTTCGACAGTGCGGCTGCGGCGTGTGCTGCTGGCGGCGCTCGGAATAATCTCGCTTGGCCTGCTGTTCTCGCTTTCGCGCGGCGCGTGGCTGGGAACCCTTTGCGGCGTACTGCTGATCTTCACGCTGCGAGGCCGGCTGCTTCTGCTGGTGAAAATTTTCGTCTGCCTGCTGCCGCTTCTCGCGGTTTTCTGGCTGACGCTGCCGCAGGGGTCCCGCGACTACGCCACGGGGTTCGGCACGGAGCATTACAACATCAAGCTGCGTTATGAGTCGGTGGATGTCGCCGAAGGCTACTTCCATCAAAGCCCGGTCTTCGGCATGGGGGTCGGCCTGCGTAAGAACTATGACGCTACCAATCTGCTGCTGCTGACGCTGGCCGAGACAGGCGTGCTTGGCGCGGCGGCGCTGCTTCTCATTCATGCGGTGTTCTTCCGAATGATCTGGCGGGCGCAGAAACGGCTTGCCCGCTCTGAGATGCTCTTTTCACTGCTGTGCATCGGCGGGGCGCTGGTCTTAAACAAGTTCGTGCACGGCATGGTGGACCAATACTGGAGCCGGGGTGCAGTCATGGCGGCCTGGGCGGGAGCGGGCATGGCCACGCGGGCTTACTACGTCGCGATGAGCCGTTCCCCGGCCCCCGCTGAAGGCTGGGGAACTTTAATCATGGTGCCGCCGGCAGAAATAGTCCGGGTCCAAGCAAAGACTCCCCTATGAAGATCGCTGTCTCGTTTCCAGGCTGCCACAAGCGCGGCGGCATTGAGCGCTGCGTTTTGGAAGCCGTCAACTTTCTCGCGGCGGCGGGCCATGATGTCCATCTGCTGACGTCCAACTGGGACCAGGACGCCCTGCATCCTGCCGTTCATCTCCATGCTGTTTCCCTGCCCAGGCGAGGCTCGGTGCTGCGCCTGCTGGCATTTGCCCGCCGCAGCAGGAAAGCGCTGGCTGCCCTGCCGCCGGGAACTGTCCATGCCGCATTCGGAGTGGAGTCGCCGCCCGGCGGCATTCTCTGGGTGCCGAGCGTCCACCAGGCCTGGCTGGAAGCAAGCCGCACCCAGCGGGACTGGCGCGGGCGGCTCCGGCAGAAGCTCAATCCACACCATCCGGCGCTGCTGAAACTGGAGCGCGACTGCTTCGGCCAGCGCCGCTACCGCAAGCTGATCGCTCTCACCAATCAAGTCAAGTCCGACTTGATGCGCCTTTATGCTGTGCCTGCGGAAGACATCGCCGTGCTGCCGAACGGCTACTCGCAGACTGATTTTAACACGGGACGTACCCGCCAGGAACGGGCACAGAAACGAGCGGAGCTTGGCTATGGCCCCGACGTGAAAGTCGTGATCTTTGTCGCAAACGAGCTGGAGCGCAAAGGCTTTGGGCCGCTCCTGCGCGGCATCGGCCTGCTGCAGGACCCAAATATCTATCTGCTCGCCGTGGGCCGGCTTAATCCGCAGGCTTATCTCAGCGAAATCGAGCAGCTTGGTCTGACCAGCCGCGTTCGATTCACCGGACCGTCTTCCGATGTTGCCTCTTATTACGCCGCTGCCGATGTGTTTGCGCTGCCGACCCAGTACGAAGCGTGGGGCCTCGTGATTGTCGAAGCGCTGGCCTGCGGCCTGCCGGTGCTGACAAGCCGCCTGGCCGGCGCAGCAGCGGTCGTACAGGAAGGTGTGACGGGTTTGCTTTTAGACAACCCGAATGACCCCGCCGAAATCGCCGCCAAGCTGCGCCCGCTGCTTGCTGGCCTGCCGGCGTCCGGGGAAGAAATCGAGCAGTCGGTGAGCGCCTACTCCTGGCCGAACATTCTGCGCCAGTATGTGCAGCATTTGCTGGCGATACAGGACACGTATGTAGAAGCGACCACGGGCTGATGCGCCACGGTTTAGAAACCCGAGGCTGTCAAGTGCTCACCGTCGAGGCGACGGAAGACAAACCCTGACCAATTGTTCCGTCTCTTGTGTCACCGCGACACTGAGCACTTGACAGCCTCGGGTTTCTAAACCGTGGCGCATCACAAAATGCTAAATATGCCTTCACAAAATCAGCCGCCACTGCGCGTAGTCTTACTCACGGATGCCGATGTGTTTGCCGGCACGGAGCGGCACATGCTGGACCTCGCGCGGGGTCTGTCGGCGCTCGGCGTGGGCGTGACGCTTGCCTGCCCGTCGCCGGCGGCGCTGGAAGATGCGGCGCGGCGAGAGCATCTGCCCACGCTGACGATTGCGAAGCGCGGCTTGGTAGACTGGGATGCGGCCCGGCGGCTGGCCAAGCGGCTGTCTTCCGGCCAGACGGACATTGTCCACGCCCATAATGGCCGGACGGCGCTTGCCGCCGCGCTTGCCGTGCGCCTTGCGGGCCGGGGCCGGTGCGTGATGACCCAGCATTTTTTGACCCCAAACCATGCGACTCAGCGCGGCCCGAAAGCGGTTCTCTCGAATGCGGCGCACCACTGGGTCGTCGGGCAAATGAGCCGCATTCTGGCAATCTCGGAAGCTGTTCGGGAAGCGATGCTGGCCCGGCACGAAGCGCCGAGCAGCAAAATCACGGTAGTCCCAAATGGGATCACTGCGCCGGATTTAGTCAGTGCTGCCGAGACGCGCCGGAACTTGGAGGTCGGCGCAGACATACCGCTTATCGTTTGCGCGGCGCGGCTGGAACGGGAAAAAGACATTGCCTCGCTGATCAGCGCCATCAGGATCGTGCGGGAGACGGTGCCGAATGTGCGCTGCTTTGTCGCGGGTGACGGTGCCGAGCGAGACGCGCTTGCCGCTCAAATTGCAGCGCTTGGGCTGGAAGGCAGCATGACACTGCTGGGGTTTCGCAACGACGCGCCGGCGCTAATGGCGGCGGCGGATGTCTTTGCGCTGCCAAGCCGCGCCGAGCCATTCGGGCTGGTGCTGCTCGAAGCCATGGCGCTGGGCCGGCCTGTCGTCGCGACCCGCGCCGGCGGGCCGGTAGAAATTGTCGTAGATGGCGAGACAGGCTCTCTCGTCCCGCCGTCTTCCCCGCAGGCGCTGGCAGACGCGCTTCAAGCGCTGCTCAGCGACTCAGTGCTGGCCCGCCAAATGGGTGAAAAAGGGCAGGCGCGGTATCAAGCGCAGTTCACGGCCGCGAAGATGTCACAGGCGATCCTTGCGGTTTACCAGGCGGTGCGCTGACGGCGGACGCTGAGAGTGTTTCCTGGTAGATTTCCCACATTTGCTCCGCGACCCGTGCCCAAGTGTAATTTTCCTCGACCTGATGGCGCCCGATCCGGCCCATCTCTGCTGCCCGCACGGGATTTGAGCGCAGGGCCGAGAGCGCAGACGCCAGTGCCTCCGCATCACCTTCGGGAAAGATCAGACCGCCCTCGCCGACAACGCTCGGGATTGCCCCGGAGCTTGAGCCGATGACGGGGGTGCCGCAGGCCTGCGCTTCAATAATGACCCGCCCAAACTGCTCTTTCCAGCGCGGCGTCGTGCGTGACGGCAGCACGAGAGCGTCCAAAGCATTCATCACTTGCGGCAGGTCTTCCTGGGGCCGTGCCGGCAGGAAGTTGACCCGATCCGCTACCCCCAGTGCGCTTGCCTGCTGCTGAAGTGCAGTCTTGTAGGGACCGGAGCCGGCGAACACGACGCTGATCTCGGACGGGCAGAGCGGCAGGGCCGCGACCATGTCCGCCAGTCCTTTTTCTTCCACAAGACGCCCGACATAGCCCGCCACAAAGCCGGTCAGCCCGAGGGCGCGGCGGCATTCAGCTTTGCCCAGAGGCCGGAACAGTGCAGTGTCTACCGCATTGGGGACAGCGGCTGCCGGGCCGGCATAGCCTTTAGCCCGAATATTTTCAATCGCTTCCGTGCTGCGTCCCACCACAAAGTCCGTGTTCTTCAGCGTGAACTTACGGAACGACTCGAAGGGCGGCGGCAGCTTCTTGGCGATATTTTGCTCGGTTTCCGAGATGATCTTGGCGTGCGGCACGAAACGGCTGCGGAGCCAGGCAGTGTGAGCGCTGACCAATCCCCACGGCTCTTCCCAGAGATCAATAATATCCGGCTGGAATTCTTTCAGTGTCTGGGCGAGTTCCGGATACCAATGCAGATACCACTGCGCGGGACCGGCCCAGGGCCAGCGGACTTGTCCGACTTGGTACTTGTAGCCGGCATCCTGCGGCACCTGCGCCCCGCGCCAGGCACTATATTCGCGCCACCGGTCCGGCACTAGAACGCGAAGCTCCACTCCGGGCATCCGGCTGAGCTGTTCTGCCTTTGGCTGGCCTTCACGCCGCGACTGGCAGGTATGCGAAATCAACAACACACGCATCGGTCTTACAACTTTCCGGTCTTGCAGCTTACTGGTCTTGCAGCTTTCATAGAGGCGATGATTGCGCTTAAAACAGGGCTTCCCACTGGTCGGCGTTAGATGCCCACGACGCGCGGGACGCGCGGGCAACGGAGCGTTTTTTCTGCTCCCGCAGCGCATCCGGGTCGGAAGCCATGCGGCGCAGATTGGCGACAACGGCCTCGAAATCGTCGGGGTCTACCAGCATTCCCGCTTCCCCAAAGGCATCTGGAATGCCGCCCCGGTCCGCGCCGATGACCGCGCAGCCGGACGCCATGCTTTCCAGGCACACCAGCGGGTTCGGGTCATGGGTGCGGGACAGGACGCAGGAAACGTCCATACTTCGCACAAGCGCCGGAACATCAGGCCGCGTCACATGGCCTTTGTAGTCTGCACCGACAGCGTCCATCTTTGTTTTTAGCGCCCGAAAAAACGGGTCGGCCATCTCGCTGCCATGCCCGTAGAACCACAGCCCGCCTGCGACGGTCAGATGCACCGGCAGACCTTCGCGCTGCAGGACCGCCACGGCGTCGGCAGCAATGTCCGGGCCTTTGTTGCGGTCAATGCGCCCGATAAACAAGACTTCCAGGCATGGGCGAGGCTGCAAGTATTCGGGGCGCGGATAGAACGCTTCCAAATCAATGCCGTTGTTGATCACGGCCATTTTGGCATCGGAAATGCCGTATTTGTTTTGGGTCCAGCGCTGAATGTGCCGGCTGCAGGCGACAAATCTGTCAACGGCTGTGATAGTCTCGGATAAATCCGTCTGGCGTGTGCCCTGCTCGTTCTGCAAATCTACGAAGACCCGCGTGTTCGGCAGAACCTGCTTGATATACTTCGGCGAAACAAGGTCGTTGAAGCAAATCACGACGTCCGGCGCAGGCGAAAGCTTCCGGAGTGCGCTCTGGAACGACGCCAAGTAATACTCATAATATCCATAATCCCATGGGTTCACACGGCTGCGGAGGCGCGACACGGCCCGCTGCGCTAAAGACAACTGATGGCGCTCCCGAGTTCGGATGGGGCGCACGTCGCCGACCGTATAAACCGGGTCGGTATTCAGCGGTGTCAGCACCGAAACGCCGTGCCCCCGCGCCAGCAGCTCCGTCGCCGTCTGCATGATAATGGTTGAGATCGCCCCGCCGGAAACCGGGGAGTAATACTCGATCGGCATATTCAGAAAACAAACATTCAACTCTTAAATCCTAGATGTGTATCGTAAACCCCGCCGTGAAAGTCCCCGTCCTGAAAGACAGGTCTTGCGGCGCGGACGCCAATCGGTCTGCGACCGGAAGAACAAGAAAGCATTTTTCGCCCGCAGGGCGGTTGGCGCTTCGCCGCAAGACCTGTCCTTCAGAACGGGGGACTTTCACGGCGGGGGGTAACGCTAAACCCCAACTAATGGCCGCAGACGCTGCCAGGCGCGGTCCCAAGTGAACTCCCGCACACGCTCACGCGCCTGCCGCCCATATTCCAGCCGCAGCGGCTCGTCGCGGACCAGGCGCTCCAAATGGGCCGCCAAGCCGTCCGCATCGCCGCGCTCAAACAGCAGGCCGGCATCGCCGATAATCTCCGGCGTCCCGCCCGTGCGCGACGCGACTGTCGCCAGCCCGGTCGCCATGCCTTCCGGCGTCACCAGCCCAAACGGCTCGTCCCAGCGCGACGGCACGACATTGATGTGCGCTTTCCGCAGCTCGCCGGGCAGCGCATAGCGGTCAACAAACCCAGGCCGATGCACACTGATTCCTGCCGCTTCCAGCTCCGATGACAAGTCATCCAGCTTCTGCTCAAATTCGTCCCGCACAGAATAGCCGTAATGGTTGGAGCCTAAGATTTGCAGCCGAAAATGCTTGGTCTGTTTGGCGAGCTGCAGCGCGGCGACGAGCAGGAGATCGGTTCCTTTGGAATGATCGGTGCGCCCGACAAAGTTAATCAATGGCGGGCCGTCCGGCGGTGGGGCCGCCGGGTGGTACTGCTCGATGTCAACCCCCGAGTACAGTGTTGGGATCTCATCGAGGCCGTAATAGTCTTTGTTCCAGCGCCCGCAGTCGTTGCTGACAGCGGTCGCCACATCCACGGCGTTCTTGAATTGCCGCCGGAACTTCTCGGAGCACGGGTTTCGGTTGTGCGCCTGATGAAAAATTTCCGCCTGCGGGAACTTGCGCCGGAGAAAGACCGCCAGCTCAATGTCATTGTTCAGCAGGATCGGCATCTTTTGCAGATTGTTTTTGAGGATCGCCGAGACCACGCGCAGATTGTATGCTTTCTGACGCACATGGCCCCAGCCGGTCAAATCGCGCTGGACATAGTACATCTTGCTGAGAACACGGTTTGCCGGCATATTCGGGTAGTCAATCAAAACGGTCCTCGGCCAGGGATACGGCTCCGCCGGGCTGGTTTTGGTAATGACCCAGGGTTCGATGCCCTCTTTTTGGGCGACGCCGCAAAGGCCCCAGACCCACGAGCAGATGCCGCCGCTTCGAGTCGGGGTAAATGTTTCCGCTGTGCAGTTGATAAAAACAAAGGTCATGGTTAGTAACAGTTAGAAAGGGCGTTGCTGCATCAATCAAGACCATGCCTTGAAAGGCACGGCTACCCAGCGCAGACGCTACGAAGTACCGCTTCTGCAATGGCAGACCTGGAAGGCGCGGCACTGGAAACAGCCAATCTTTTTCTGAACCCCGCGCCTTCCAGGTCT
>CAXSZN010000078.1:17916-20155 GCA_964241935.1 uncultured Armatimonadales bacterium | reverse complement strand
CCGGCTTGCAGCGCCTGCGTGTGGTCCTCCCCCAGCGACATGACGATGAAGCGGGGCCAAACGCCGGTCTTTTCCGCGACATGCAGGTCGGCCAGGAACATCGCCGCGTGTTCGGTATCATGCCGGTCAAATGACAAAGCAGACCAGGCGGCGCTCGCGTGGCCGCTCAGGCCCCCGACGCCGGTGAAGACTGGTGGTGCATTTGGCGACGCTTTGAACGAAGCGAACTCGCCGTAGCTGTAAAAGGACAGGCTGTGCTTGGCGCAGTTGTCCCAAAGGTAACCGGCGGGCGAGGCTGTCAGGCGCTCATCAGCGTCGGGTTCATCCCGGTCGCTGTACGCCGAAGGCCAAACTTTTTCGGTGAAGTCGGTGGCGTAAGCAGCGTCGCACCACTGATGCCCGTCTTCGGAGACTTCGCCGTTGCAGTACAAGTTGTCTAAAAGAACATAATGCGACGCCAGCGCGTGGGCGTTGGGCGTGACGCTTTGCCCGAACAGCACCAAGCTCGGGTCGCCGTTGCCCTTGCCCATGTCCCCAAATACCTGGTCATATGTTCTATTTTCGCGGATAATATACAAAACGTGCTTGATTTTATGCAGCGCCGTCATGCTTTGCAGAAAGTCTAGGTCATTTCCCTTTAATACAGGGATATTGTTCGGCACGTTCGCCAGCACCTGCCGGGTGTAGGCTTTCAGGCCCGCCGCATCAGGCAGGCGGACAGCAGAAACATCCCCGCTCAGAATGCCGCCGATATAGTCGAACTTCATTCCCTGTGTCTCTGTAAACGGGTCCGTGACTTTTGGATTGCCCCGGAAGCCAAGTCCCTTGCCGGTTCCAATGTAAAGCGTCCGCCCGTCCGGCGCAATGGCTAAGGCCGACGGATACCAGCCTGTCGGAATGAACCCCAGCACCCGCGCTTCTTTGGCATCCGAGATGTCTATGACAGCGACATCGTTGTTGTCGGCATTCGCCGCATACAGACGCTTGCCGTCCGGCGAAACCGCCAGCGCATCGGGCGTGGAACCTACTAAATCCGTCGGCGACAGCGACGTTTTGACAGTTTCGGTAACGGCTCCGTTGACAATCACACTCACGCTGTTGGAGCCGGCGTTTGCCACAAACAGCCGCCCGTCTTTGGCCCAGACCATCTCGTTTGGATGGCTGCCAACGTTAATGCGGCTCGTTTCTTTGAGATCGCTTGCGCGGAGCAGGCTGACCGACTTCGCGCCCCAGTTGGAAACCGCCAGCGTCTCTCCCGCGGGCGATAAAACGACCGCGTAAGGCCGGTAGCCGACTTTCGCCTGTGCCTGCACGGCGGCAGGCGAGCCGCTGAGCTTGTAGACAGTGTCGCCCTCGACATCGGCGGCGTACAGCGACCCGTCTCTTCCTGCCGCGAGACCTCCCGTCCAATGCTCCTTACCACTCAGAAACGGCACCGGCAGAGCAGGCAGCAGCGTCAGCTTGCCGTGCGCGTAGCCAAGCCGCAAAACCGTTTCCTGCAAAGACGCGATACGCCGGGGCGCTACGCCGCCCTTGATGACATCCGGCAGATATTGCGCTCCGAGGCCTTCTCCCGCTGCGACGTAGACGGTCTGACCAGACGGGTCAAAGCACATCCCGGCCCAGTCTTTATCAACATCTATGCTGGAAACAGCTTTGCGGGTTTGAGGATCAATTACAGTAACACTGTGATTGTGATAGCCGCCTGTGTTGACAAGTAAATATCTGCCATCGGGGCTGAAGATCATCTTGAGCGGCAAATCGCCCGGAAGCGGAATGTGGGTGCCGGCAGGCGTGAGATGCCAGCCGTTCGGCAGCGTGACGGGCTTCGCCGCCAGGGCAGGCGTATGGGAATGAGCGAGGCCACCGGCCAGCGCCGCAGAAAGCGCAAGTGTCAGAGAAACGGCAGCGCGACGGGGTTTGAAGACATCCATGCGCCTATTATAGCGCATATTTGGTTAAGAGAATGCTAAGAAGAGGAGAACTGCTGCAATATAAGCACAGAGGCAGCCTGGCTGGGCGGCCTCTGTAATGGCTGCGATCCACCAGCTCTTTGAAAAGTAGCTGAAGGGAAGGAAGTGCTGTTAGCAGCAGCGCTCCCTTGTTTGTGTTATGGCATACAAACGGCGGAAAGTAAACCATCCAAAACAGGATGGGCAGGCTGCCTTTGACCTCCTGCCAAAAAGAAGGAGAGCGGTATTAAAGCTGCGTGATCAAAGCTGCGTGATCAAAGCTGCGT
>CAXSZN010000078.1:0-17816 GCA_964241935.1 uncultured Armatimonadales bacterium | reverse complement strand
AAAGCTGCGTGATCAAAGCTGCGTGATCAAAGCTGCGTCGCGCCGCCGTCCACCACAAGCTCAGCTCCTGTTGTGAATGTCGCGTCAAACGCGAGGAAGACGACAGCTTTGGCGACTTCTTCGGGTTCTCCAAAGCGCTTCATGGGGTTACCCTCGCGCATTTGCGCCTTGACCTGATCCATCACTTCTTGCGGCATTCCCATTTTGCCCATGATGGGTGTTGCGATCGGTCCTGGACTGACGGCATTGACCCGGATGCCGCGCGGCAGAAGCTCCGCCGCCAAAGTCCGTGCGAAGGAGCGGAGCGCGGCTTTCGCCGCCCCGTAAGCGCTCACGGAAGGGATACCCTTTTCGTTCGCCACGGAAGTCGTCAAAACAACCGCGCTGCCTTCGGTCATCAGAGGCAGGAGCTTCTGAACCGTGAAATACGGCCCTTTGGCGTTGAGATTGAACATTTCATCGTAAACGGCTTCGTCCATTTGGTCGAACGGCACGAAGCGGCCGAAGCCCGCATTGATGAAGAGAACGTCGAGCGTGCCGAACTCTTCTTTGACTTTCGCAGCCAGCGCATCAATGTCCGCTAAAGAGGCAGCGTCGCTCGGAAAGATAATCGCACCGTCGCCGAGTTCGGCGCGGGCCGCGTCCAGCGTCTTCGGATTGAGTCCTGTCACAAGCACCCGTGCGCCCTCACGGACCAAAAGCTGCGCTGTCGTGAGGCCAATTCCACTGGTGCCGCCGGTGATGACCGCTGTTTTGCCGTCGTAAAGTCCCATGCTCTGTTTTCTCCTCGGCTCTTTTGATCTTTATGAACTGTTCAGTAGTATAATAGATAATAAAGTGAAAGTCAATATTTCTTAACTATTTAGTTAATAATTATTTCAGAGGAGAAATTTCTATGAGTGAAATTTTAGTGGAGGAGAAATCTGTGCGGCTGCGAGGCAGGCCGCGCAGCTTCAATGAAGCGGAAGCGCTGGACCGAGCAACGCAGGTGTTCTGGGCCAAAGGCTACGACGGGGCGACGGTGGACGACCTTGTTGCCGGCACCGGCGTCAGCCGCCCCAGTCTTTACGTGACGTTCGGGGATAAAGAAGCGCTCTTCATGCGCTGCCTGGAACACTATGCGCGGAGAGCCGCGCTGTTTACCACGCAGGTTTTGTCCGCAGCCCCCACGGTTCAGGACGCGATCAGCGGCTTTCTGAGACTGACGGTGGAAGGCGCTACCTGCCCCTCGAACCCTTCCGGGTGCCTGATGTCCTGCGTTCTGCCGTCGGTCGAGGATCCAAAAGTTCAGGACTTTTCCGCGCAGGCGGCGGCGCATCTCACGCAGCTTATTGAACAGCGGCTCCAGCAGGCGGTCGCCGCCGGGGAGCTGCCGCCGGACTTTCCGTGCCCCATGCGGAGCCGCCACATCCTGGCAATGTCGTCTGCCCTCGCCCTCCGCGCCCGCGCCGGCGCGACGCGCGAAATTCTTCAAGCGGACGCCGACGATGCGGCTGCCCTGCTTCTTCAGCGATAGCGGGCGTTAATCTTCTTCGTCCGGCATTTGGCCGGACCCGCGCAGGGCGCGGAGAACTGCCGTATGCGCGTCTTCCAGTTGGCGGATCAGGCGGCGGAGGCGGCGCAGGGTCTCTTCAGGCAGATGGGCGTACATTGGGCCGCACAAAAACGCCGTGCAGCCGTAAGGGCGCAGGTCGTCGGGGAACGTGCAGCGGCCTTTGTTTAGATACTCGCACGGCTCCAGCACCGGAGTATCGGCAGGCAGCATCGGCAGGGCGAGGCGAGCGCCGGCATAAGAGACCGACGGCGCATAGGGATCGGCGCCGCTGAGATGCGGGAACGTGTGCCCGAGGCTGACCGCGAGCGCCACGTCTACCGGCGTCACCCGTGTCGGCTTGATGCAGCAGGGCGTCGCGCAGGTCGGGCAGTGCTTGGCGGTGAAGGGATCGAACACAAGTCGGATTTCGCGCTGCAAGCGGCGGTACTCGCGCAGCGGGTTCGGCCCGGACCGGCTTTTGTGCTTCATGGCAGTTTTCTAGGAGTCGGTGCCGGCAGGAGCCGACGCGAATGGATCCCAAAGCGGCAGGCAGCGCTGAGACGTGGAATGGGACCCGGCGGAGGCGGCAAACAGCGCCGGAACCGCGCTTGCAGGGGCAACCATCACGCAGAGCGAGCAAAACAGTGCCGCGAAACCGAGCAGGGCCAAGCGCCAGACATCCGCCCGCGCCCGCCCTCGGCGCAGCGGCAGTGC
This sequence comes from uncultured Armatimonadales bacterium, assembly GCA_964241935.1. Taxonomy (GTDB): domain Bacteria; phylum Armatimonadota; class Armatimonadia; order Armatimonadales; family Capsulimonadaceae; genus JANXMY01. The sequence continues at coordinate 15,568 of CAXSZN010000078.1, read as the reverse complement.
AAACCGCAGAACCCAGCCGCCGAGATACGCCCCCAGGATCAAAAAGAAGCCGAGATGCGCTCCCCAAAGGACCGCCCCGCGCCGCAGCGCCACCACGACCAGACGCACGGACTCGCCCAACGGCCGGCCGCCGGGCAGCATCTCCGGTGTCGGCCAGGATGGCCCGGCGGCGTCGCCAGGCGTCAGCAACAGGGCAAGAAGAAGCACAACAAAAGACAGCCCAAACGCCGCCAGCGCCGCCCGGCGAACGGCCGCTTCGGCAGGAGTGAACGCGGAAGAGTGCAGCAGGCCGCGCCGGTGAATCTCGCGCCCGGCGCTGTCCAGCCGGGCCGGATACCGCAGCGGGTCCAGGTGCAGTGCAATATCCATTAAATCGGAGTCGGTCTGTGCCCGCAGGTAGGCTCCGTAGACTCCCATGTCCGTTTCTTCATCCGCGTGCAGCAATGACGATGACATAGGCTAATTATACCCGGATTTATGACGAGAAGGTGACGGCGCGAGGCTGCTCTTGCGTCACTGCAGGGATAGCAGAAAAGACAGCCTCGTCGGAGGCTGTCTTTCCCAATTGGGCAGCAAGTTTACCTGCCCCAGTCCCAGGCGTCGGGGACGGTATGGTATGGAAGCTGAACCGTCTTGCCACTGGCGACTGTCACAAGAAAAATTTCGTCGTCGGCACCGGGCGCTCTGCTGACGGTGCAGGCAATCGCCGCGCCGTCGGGAGACCAGCGCAGGGACGTAATCTGCCGGTGGCCGAACAGGGACCAGCGCCAGCGAACCGGAATGTCCGTCAAAAAAGATTGGCGGGTCAAGTCGTAGCGCCGGATGACGTTCGCGCTGCCCGGCGGCACGAACGCGACAAAATCTCCTGCCGGCGACAGGGCAAAGACGGCAGCGGCAGGACCTGGCGTCGTGCGCTCCTGGCTTTCCGTCAAAATCTGCGGGCCGGACAGCGTTTGTACCGCATAAGCAAATGTTCCGGACTCAGCTAAGGCCGGCGAGACTGTCGCCGAATCCGTGTCGGTTTTTGCCGGCATCAGCCCATGCAAGTCCAGGGGCGTGACCAGCGGCGCGTCATCGGTCTCGGTCGCGACACTGTACGACGCGCCGTCTTCCAGAAACAGCAGCGATGAGTCCGAATCCCAGGCCAGCCCGGCGATTTGCTTCAGCTTCTGGCGGGTGAGATCCAAAACCAGGTGCGGCGGATTGCGCGTGTCGGGCGTCATCGGCATCACCCAGATCTGGTTATCCACGCTAGGTATGCCGTGCGTAAACGTCGTGTACTGTTTCTCAAAGGCAAGCTGCGTGCTGTCAGGGGACAAAGCCGGCTGAGTGATCTGCTCGCGCACTGCCCCTTTCCTAGTCTGCGGCTCATCACGCGCCAGCAGGCGGGAAGCCTGGCCCGGCCCGGCCACGAACAGTCCGTGCAGCGCGGCGGAAGACGGATCGGCTTGCAGCGTGATTAAATGCCCGCTGGGAACATGCGAAAGACGCGGCGGCGCGGTGAGGATGCCGGCCAGCGTCCCGGCCAGCGGAACGGCGGCCACGCACACGAGGGCAGCCAGCCAGATGCGGCGGCGCTTGGAGCTTGTGCCGCTGCCGGCGTCAGGCTCATCCCATGCCTCCTCGGCGCTCCCGCTTCGGGCTTGGTCTTCCACGGAAGCCGCCCGGCCAAATGTCATTGACACCGGGGCCGCTTTCGCAGGTGTGGCGTTCGCATCCGCAGCGCTTGCCGCTTTGGCGATTGCAGCCCGTGCGGCTGCCGTTTTGACTGAAGCGAAGCTGGTTGGCGGAGGTTGTACCGGCGGCGGAGCCGGGGCATGGGCGGCGGCAAGCTCCGCCGACGACATTTCCATCGTCTTGTTGGAGTCCAGGGCTTCTTGTTCAGTGCCTGCCGGGGCAGGCTTACTCTCGGGTGAGGACATAGGTGTTTAAGTTGGGCCGCATATAGCGGGCGATAAGTGGATAAGTTTCCGCGACGGCATGGTACACATCCTGAGCAATTTTTCGGTACGAGGGATGCCCTTGCCGAGCGGAGCGCAGCTCTACAAAATGGGTCACTTCGCGCAGGTTCCAGGTAAACAGCACACGGATGCGGGTCGCCAGCGGCAGAACATACGCGGCTTCGTCAGTAAAACCGGTCTCGCACAGCCGCCGGTAAGCGTCCGCCGATTGAGTCATCAGCGCTTGATACCGGCCCGCGTAGCCGAATGTTTCAAACTCGCGCGGCATCTCAAAGCCGAGCGCGGGCGAAAGCGCCTGCGTGGTCTGCGTCGCCATCCGGTGCCGCTGCACATCCCGGTACGCCCCGTAGTCCATCGTCATCTCAACCGTGCAGAACAGCCGCTCCAAAGCGCGGCCCGGCGCATCATGCGGGCCACGGCGCTTTAGGTATTCGTCTACGACGCGCTCTTTAGCGTCTTGGTTCATCCGCGCGACCTGCGCCAGCAGCGTTTCCATTGAAAGATGAAATGCCCCGTACAAGATCGCAGCAACCAGTCTGTTATCGGCATCCGGGTCGGAAAAGACAAGGCTGACGCCGCTCTTCGCTCCGGCTCCCCCATTATTGGGGACGGGAGGAGTTCCCAGCATTTCCCGTGCCAGTTCGTCAATCGCTGTGCTTGTTTCCGCGCGATATTCATTGTAATCGGCGTACTTCAGCAGCGTCGGCACCACATGCTGCGCTTCGGCTTTGATTTGTGCGCCCAGCACGCGCCCTTCTTCCAGCGGCTGCGACAGCAGCTTGGTAATCAAATGCTCCAGCGTCCGGGCGTTCAGCGTCAGGCCGATATTGGTGTGCGTCGCCGCCGGCAGCAGATACCGCAGCAGGTCAAACGCTGTCGCCCGCGAAGCCGCATCATACGCCCGCTCGCTTTGCTTCTCCCCGCGCGGCGTCCGCGCCTTGATCTGGGCCAAGAAGTCGTCCGTCCACTCAGTGTATGCGGTCAGCAGCCCGCGCACCGCTCCCGCATAAACTTCGCCCGGATTGCCCTCTGCCATGACACGGGGCGGGTAATACGCTTTGTCCGGGTCAAACGCGACATAACGGGTGCTTTTCTCGGTGTACGACGCCAGCCGGGCATCTTCAATGAGCTTGGACGCAATAATAGACACGTCTTCCAGCGCCAGATGCACCATGCCATGCTCGGCTACAGAGCTGTGTCCGTAGCCCAGCACATACTTCTCGGCAAAGGCCCGCGCCCGCTCTTGAAGCCCCGCCGTGCCGCTGGAACTGTCGGTGTCGCCTGACCCAATCAGCGCCCCTAAATCTTCCGCGTCAATCATGTTCCGCAGGTCGTCCCGCAGCGACAGCCGAGAGCGCGAGTAGCGGGCAAACAAATACGCGACCACTTCTTCCGGCAGGTTACGCAGCGCATATACGCTTTTGTCGGTGTTGGTAAAAAACCGCGTCAGGTCAGTCTCAGGCATGATAGCGGCAAGTTCGGCAGGGGAACAGGGAAATCCTGCATTACTGTACCGGCCCCGGCCACGTCTGTCCAGCGCGAGCAGCAAAGTAGCGTCCGCCGCCGGAGACTGCCTGCCGCGTAAACTCGCTCAGGCGTCGTTCCTGACGCAATGTTTCGACCAAAAGACCGCCGTAGACGACCAGAAGCAAGCAGGCCAACGGCAGGGCGAACCGCTGAAAGCCTGTCGCCAGCGTCCGGGGCAAAGACACGCGCCGCACCAGCGCGGCCAGACTGAGAACAAGCGCCAGCAGCAGCGGCACAGCCAGAGAGGATAAAGCGCAAAGCTGAAGCGTTTGCATTTGCCGCGCCTGCTCCGCGTCGGAGTCGCCGCTACTGCCGGACAGCCCGATCAGTGCTTGCAGGTTTGCCGGAATATCGGCCAGCGGCCCGGCCAGCCACAGCACAAAACAATACAGACCATAAAGACCTCCTACTATCACGGGCAGCAGCAGCGCAGTTTTGAGAATGGACACACGGCGTAGTCGCGGCAGGCGGCGCAGGCTGGAGCCGACCAGCCAGGTGACAAGGCCAAACACCCCTGCAACACCAAATGTCATCTGCCAGTCAATCGGGGCATGATACACAAGCGTCACCCAAGCGCCGCTGACGCAGACAAACAGCAGCGCCAGCACAAGCCATGCGCCAACAGCCAGCAGGCAGTGTACTAGCACGGCTTTTCCTCCAATTGGCGGTGTCTTGGGCGCAAGTGTCAGCCGCGCCCGCCCGGCAGCAGCCATACCTAGCACCAGCAGCCAGCCGATGTTCAGCAGCGCCGCCAAATCCGCCACCCACCACCAGGAGCATTGGACGAGCGGCCTTGTCCAATCTTCGATGAGATGTTCAGGGTCTTCCAGTGCCTGCACGCTGCGCCGGGCGGCTTCTTCCTCCCGCGCCTGCCGCGCCGCCTCGGGATGTCCGATCTTGACAGCATAAGCACAGTAAGTATCCAGGCGCTTTTGCGCTTTTTGCTCCGGCGTCAGAGAAGCATCGTATTTCACAAAAGGCCCGCCGGGGCGCGTTTCCGAGATGGCGGCAACAGCAATGCCGACAAGAGAGCCAATCAATGCCGTGGATTGAACGCGCATCAAGTCGCCGCAGCGGAGTAGCGCTTCGCGCAGGGCCAGTCCTTCTTCTGGGTGTCCGGCCTGCTCTTGCAGCACCGCTTGATAGGCTACAAGACGCGCCGTTTCGCGCAGGCTGCCGTACTGCCACAAAATCTGACCGGCGGCATTGGAAGCCTGCGGCATCGCGCCCGGATCATGGAATGCTTCGGCGTGCAGACGCCAGTGCGCCTCGTTGTCGTCCGTCAAATACTCGTGCCAGAAGGGCTTGACACTCGCCCTTTGCACGGCGGCCAGCGCTTCGGCATCACGGTGGGCGGCAAACAGGCCGCTTGCCCGCATCAGCGGAAAGTAAGCGTTGTCGGGGTCAGCCCGCTCCCCTGCCGCCGCATCGCGGTCATACGCAGCAAGAGTTTCTGGAGTAGAAGGAATATAGTGAATAGTTTTCAGCACAGGTTCATGGAGGAGCAGAAAGTCGTCGGGGCGGTTTGAGCGAATGCCGTCCGATTCCCAGCGCAGGAGATTAGCAAGCAGGAGCGGATTGTTCGGGAACCGCGACGCCAGCGTCCGTAGATCAGAGATCACTTGCAGCCTTGAACCCAACGCTGCGTTGGCGTATTGAAGTCCAAAATCGCCGGGATGACGTACAGCGGCGGCATGGTACAAGCGCGTGTCGTTCGCGCCGGAAGTTGTATAGTAGGCGGGTGCCCCTCCGGTCCAAGTAGAAGGCAGCAGCGGGCGATACTGGTGCAGGAGCGTCAGCGTTTGCAGCCGCACCAGCCAGCGGGTTTGGGGGGCGATGAGGAGGGCAATTAAAACGCCTAGGGCAAGGCCAAGCAGGGTCAAGCGAAATTGTGTGGTGTTCATGGGTTTGGTAGCTTCTTAAAAGATCCAGAAGCCACGGGTTGGAAACCCGAGGCTGGAAAGTGCTCAGTGTCGCGGTGACACAAGAAAGCCGGGCAAGAAGGCAAGGCAGGAACGGCACGGCGGCGGGGTTTTCCGTCGCCTCGACGGTGGGAACTTCCCAGCCTCGGAATTCATTCCGTGGCTTTTTCTGCCTGATGGCATTAAGCTACAAGCGCCGGACGGCGATAAACTTCAGCGCGGCGGCGCGGCTCGGGTTTCCGGGGCGCTTTCTGCGGCTCTTCGTCTTCCACGGCAGCGGCGCTGTTCCAGGCGGCGAGTGACCCGGCGCGGAGATTAGGCTGGTCCAGCAGGGCGTCGAGTGGCGGCAGCGGCGTGGACGGGGCGGACGCCAAAGGGGAAGCGGCGGGCGGGGCCGGAGCTGGCAGGGAGCCGCTGAGGGTCAAGTGCAGCAGCAGAAGCGTTAATCCCAGTGAGCAGGAAGTTCCTAAAAGAAGCGGCTGGGCCGTCTGCCAGACGCTCCGCCAAGAGAGCCGCTGCCACCACGGGACGGGAACCCGCAGGGCGGCGAGAACGCGGGCGTCGAAGTCTGCGGGCAGCGGCGGGGCAGGCAGGGAGCGCAGGGCATCGGCAAGTGTTGGCGGGCCGGAGTTCAGGGGCGGGGTGTTAGACATGGGAGTCTGCCTCCGTTTGGGCGACCGTCCACAGCTCGCGAAACCGGGCGCGGGCGGCATGGAGGCGCGACCGGACGGTGCCGACCGGGATGCCGAGCATCTGGGAAATCTCGTCGTACTCGAAGCCTTCGATCTCGCGCAGGACCAGAGCCGCCCGCATCGGCGGGGTCAACTGGTCTAAAAGCGTGTCAATTAAGAGGCGCGTGTCGGGGGAAGTGTCGGCAGAAACGGCATCCGGGGCGGCGTCGGCGGGAACTTCGCGACCGAAGCGGGCCGACCGGCGGCGGTCGAGACAGAGGCGGACGGTGAGGGAGAAGAGCCACGCCGAGAAACGCCCGTCGCCGCGAAAGCTCGGCAGGCGCTGGAATGCCTTCACGAACGCCTCTTGGGCGGCGTCCTCGGCGTCACCTTCCGAACGCAGAACATGAGCGGCAAGGCGCACAACGCGGGGCCGGTATCGACCGAGCAGCCACCGGAACGCGGCCTCGTCGCCGGCTCGCGCCCGCGCGATCCAGAGCGCTTCCTCCCGCTCGTCCCGCGACAGGCAGCTTTCGGCGTCAATCTCCCAGTGACCGGCCATTGCGTTGATCATCACAGAGAAAGACGCGGCGGCGGACCGGAAAGGTTCGGCACGGCAGAAGAATTTTGGCGGCAAAAAAAGCGCCAGCCTCTGTGGCTGCCGCTTCCAATCGCGCTTCAATTTTGCGAACGTAAATATAGTATGACAGGGTTTCGGCGGAAAGTCAATACGCGGAAATAACTGCTGGTACTGCGAAAGTGAGCCTTGAAGCCCCAGACGGCGGCGCATCTGCCTTTATCCGAGCGAGAAATGCGTTCGACGGCAACAGAGGGTCAGACAGGATAGTTTTCTTTCTGTCTCAAAAACCTGACCGGACAAAGACGAAAAATGCCCGGCCTTCTCTGGTGAAGGCCGGGCGCGATTGCTGCTGATGGAATTACTGGCCGGTCGTCCCGCCGCCTGACGCTCCGCTTGTCCCTGCCGCACCGCCCGGTGCACTAGAGGTCCCGGAAGCACCAGATGCCCCAGGTGCGCCCGATGGTCCGGGTGCGCCTGACGGACCAGGAGCACCCGGAGCGCCCGATGGTCCGGGTGCGCCCGGCGCACCGGCCGGGCCGGGGGTTCCTGATCCGCCCGGCACCACCACCGTCGTGTTGCGCGGCGCGGGAGTCACCACGACCGGCGGCGTCCCGCTGTCGTCTTTCTGGCCGCACCCGGCGGTCCCAAGGACGCCGAGGCCGATCACTGCGGACAATGCCAGCGCCTGTGCCGGCGAGAATCTTTCTAAAACGCGCATTTGATGTTCCTCCTCAGAACAAGCCGCCTATTCGGCGTGTGCTTGACTATGCCCGTATGACAAGAAATTCAAACGCAGGAAAGCGGGCGGGCGACCGCGAACAAACACGCAGATGCCGAAAAGGAGCCTGCCGCCGCCATGACACCAACCGCCATTGAGATACTGCCCTTCGATTTTGCCCATGCCAGCAGCACCGAATATGAAGCTTTGAACCGGCACTTCAACCGGGCGCAGGCCGAAACGCTGCCGGATGACCCGCCCACGCCTTTGGAAGAAACCATCGCCCAGATGCAGAACGTCCCGCCGTTTGTTTCGGTCACGGCCTGGACCGGCTGGAACCCGGCAAAGACCGAGATGATTGCAAGCAGTGTGGTTTCGTTTCTCAGAACCGAAGAAAACACGCATCTGATTCAGTTCAATCTCAGCGTAGACAAAGAATACCGGCGTCAAGGCATCGGACGCGGGCTGCTGCGGCTGTGCGCGGAAGCGGCACAGCAGGAAAACCGGCGCTTGATGATGACCGACACCAACGAGCGTGTTGTTGCCGGAGAAGCCTTTATGGTACGGCTGGGGGCGGAGCGCGGAATGCAGATGCATACCAACCAGCTTGTGCTTGCGGGTTTAGACCCGGCGCTTTTGATGCAGTGGCAGGAAGACGGGAAACAGCGAGCGTCAGGCTTCACGCTCGGCTTTTGGGACGGCCCTTACCCCGACGACCAAATTGAGGCCATTGCTAGGCTCATTGACGTAATGAACACGGCGCCGCGCGATGGCCTGGACATGGAAGATAGTCACTTTACGCCTGACCAAATCCGCCAGCGGGAGCAGATGGAAGCCGCGATGGGAACCAAGCGCTGGACTGTCTGCGCGGCCGAGACAGCCACAGGCCGATTCGCCGGCTTCACGGAAGTCACCTGGAACCCGAACCGCCCGGAGATTGTCTCGCAGGGCGGCACCGGCGTTTTTCCTGAGTTGCGGGGATTTGGCCTCGGCAGATGGCTCAAAGCCGCCATGCTGGACCGTATTCTTCGGGAGCGCCCGCAGGCAAAGTTTGTCCGCACCGGCAACGCCGACTCCAATGCCGCCATGCTCGGCATCAACCATGCCCTCGGCTTCACGCCCTACATCTCCCGCACCGTTTGGCAGCTTGACACCGAAAAAGCGCTGGCGTATTCCATGGAAAAATTGATGTCAGGCGGCCTGATTTAAATTGTTGCCAGCATCGTGGTACAATAGAAACAATAGCCACTGAGAGGGATCCCATTATAGATACGCCCTGGCAAATTACCCTTTTCGGCGGCCTCTGCGCCCGCCAGGAAGACCGCGTCCTCACGCGCTTTGCTACCGCCAAAAATGCCGCCCTGCTGGCGTACCTGGCGCTGTATCCCAAACGTCTGCACCCGCGCGAAGAGCTGATTGACCTGCTCTGGCCGGACAGCGACCTCGATGCAGGCCGTGCCAGCCTGCGAACCGCCCTTTCCTCCCTGCGCCGCCAGCTCGAGCCGCCCGGCACCCCGCCCGGCTGCGTTCTGGTCGCGAACTTTTTCCATGTCCGCCTCAATCCTGCCGCGATCACCACCGACACCGAAGTTTTCGAGGCTGCGCTGAAATGCGCGGCCGCTGCCGGTTCGGAGAAAGACCGTCAGGCCTGGCTCCGGCGAGCCGTAGAAAGCTACGCCGGGGACCTGCTGCCCGGCTTTTATGACGACTGGGCACTGACCGAGCGGGAGCGGTTTGCACAGCTTTATGAAGAAGCGCAGGCCGGGTGCCTCTTGGACGCGGAGGACGAAACACTGCCGGAAGCGCCGCCTGACACCGACGCTCCTAGCCTGCCTGCGGTACTTGCTGCGTGCCTGCCGCTGCAGTGGACACGTTTTTTCGGACGGGAGCGGGAACGCGGGGAGGTTGCCGATCTGCTGGCCCGCTATCGCCTTGTCACGCTCACGGGTCCGGGCGGCGTCGGAAAAACGCGGCTGGCCGTCGAAGCCGCCCGCGAAGCCGTATCGTCCGGCAGGACGCTGACCTTCGTTTCGCTGGCGGATCTGAATGACCCCCGGCACATTCCCGGCGCGATCTGCCGCGCCCTGCGGCGCACAGGGACCAGCCAAAAGGAGCCGCTGGAAGAGGCCGTGCAGGCGCTCTGCGAACTGCCCGATGCCCTGCTTGTGCTGGACAACATGGAGCATCTGGCCGAAGCAGGGGCGGCGGTGGTGCTTGCCCTGCTGACACGGGTGCCGACTCTGACTTGCCTGGTCACTTCGCGGCGGCGGCTGGCGCTGCCCGGCGAGCGCGAGCTTGCGGTCGCGCCCCTGCCGATCCCTCCCCTGCCGATCCCTCCTCTTCTCACTGTTCAAGACGCCGATCTGGAAATACTGGCCCAGTGCGCGAGTGTCCAGCTTTTCGTGGACCGGACACAGGCGATCCGGCCTGATTTCCAGCTCACGCGCCGGAACGCTTCCGCAGTCGCCGGGCTGTGCGCCGACCTGGAAGGAATCCCGCTGGCTTTAGAGCTGGCGGCAGCGCGGGCGCAGACTCTGACACCGGCCCAAATCCGAACTCACCTCAGCCGGCGTTTTGAGACACTCACCACCCGGCACGCCGACAAAGACGCGCGGCACCGGTCGCTCTGGGCTACGATCGCCTGGAGCGTGGACCTGCTGCCGCCGGGTCTGCGGCGTTTCTGGAGCTGCCTGTCCGTCTTCCGGGGCGGCGGCACAACCGAAGCCGCGTCGGCGGTGACCGGAGATGCCGAGGCGCTGGAATGCTGGACACAGCTTCGGGAGCGGTCACTGGTGCTGGCCGAGGAAGGCGCGGCGGGGATGCGCTTCCGGCTGCTCGAATCGCTGCGCGACTTTGGCCGGGCGCAGATGGACTGTGCGGAGCGCGAGGCAGCCGCTCGCCGTCACGCACAGTATTTTTTGTCAGTGGCCCAAGCCTCGGAGCCGAAGCTGCGCGGCGCGGCGCAGGAAGCGTGCCTTGCCCAGATGGAAGAAGAGCATGATAACTTCCGGGCCGCGCTGGACTGGGCGGATGAACAGGACCCGGAGCTGTCGCTGCGGCTGGCCTCGGCGCTGTCCTTCTTCTGGTCCATTCGGGGCTACCTGCGCGAAGGGCGTGGGCGTTTGGAATATGCCTTGAGCCGCACCGGCAAGGGAGATGCCGTCCTGCGCTCAAAAGCGCTGCATTCCCTGGGGGTGCTGACTTACTGGCAGTCCGACTACCCATCCGCCCGCGCCTTCTACACCGAAGCGCTGGCTCTGCGGCGCATGTCCGGCGAAAAAATAGACCTGCTGAAAACTCTGCAAAATCTCGCCGCGATCTATGCCTATCAAGGCGACAATGCCGGCGCGGAAGCGCTGTTTGAGGAAAGCCTAGAAGTCTGCCGGGAGGAACGCTGGGAGACGTCCGCCATGCCCGCGCTGCTGGGGCTGGCGATTATCGCGCAGTGGCAGGGGGAATGGAGTCAGGCGCAGAAGCATTACGAGGAGTGCCTGCGGATCGTGCGAGCAGCCGGAGACCGGCGCAGCGAGGCGGCGGTCTTGTTTAATCTCGGCGAGCTGATGCGCGGGCAGGCCGATATTTCTGCCGCCGCCCTCCAGAAACAAAGCCTTGCCCTGGCGCGGACGCTCGCAGATCGGACTGGAATGGCCCGCGCTTTGACCAGTTTAGGATACATTGCTGCCGCGCAGCAGCCTTCAGAAGCCCGTGCCCTGCTGGAAGAATCGCTTGCGCTCTGCCGTGAAGTCGGAGACCCGGACGGCATCGCTAATGCCCTGGCCGGATTTGGAGACATCGCCTGCGCGGACGAAGACTGGCCGGCGGCGCACGCCGCGTATGCCGAAAGCCTGAAAATCCAGCAGGGGCTGGGGAACGAGCGGCAGATCACGAGCAGCCTGCACCGGCTCGGTCTTCTCGCCGTGTGTCAGGGTCAGCCGGCGCGGGGAGCGCACCTGCTGGGAGCGGCGCAGGCGAGGCGGGAACATGCAGCCAGTCCGCTGTCGCCGCTGGCGCAGGCCGAGTGGGAAACAGCGCTGCGGTTCCTTCAAAGTGGGCTTTCACCCGCCGCTCTTGACGCTACCTTTGCCGAAGGCCGCGCTTTTTCCGCCGAAGCCGCAATTTCTCTCGCGCTGACACTTCCCCCGCCGCCTAAGCACAAAAAGAAAGCTCCATAGTTCCGCTGGTTTTTGTGCTGATTGCCGATTTCGCGGCGTTTACGCCTTCTTTAGCGAGTTCCCTTACAAAACCATTTTACGTTCTCTTCACGCCTGCATGGTAGGATAGCCGCAGTCACCGTCCTTCAGGGCGGGTCTGCCCCGAGGCTGTTGCGGTCTCGGGCTATCAGCAAAGGAGAAACCCATGCTTTCCTCTCGTCACCTCGGCTTCGGCCTGGCCGCAGCCGCTCTTCTTTTTCTCGCCGCCGCTCGGCCCGCCGCCGCCCAGGCCCCGTCCGCCGCCACGAGCTACGTCTACGATGTCGCGTTCGCCACACCGGACGCTTTCCTCAGCGCCGGGTCCGGGGATGTCCTCTTCCTGTTCAGCCCGGATGGTCCCAACCCCGCGTCCGCTACCATCACCGGGGGCAGCTTATCCTATTCCAGCGACTGGAAGGTAGGCGGCGTCACCACCTTCGGCGACGCCGCGCCCAGCTACAGCTTCGGCGGCCCGGTCACCGGCCCGGTCGTGATTATTGGAAACACGACGGCCAGCAACGGTGCGCTAGTGGGGATCACAAAATTCGGCACGTCGTTCGGCCTCGTCATTAACTACAAAGACCCTCCTGGTTCGGATCCAACCGACTTCAGCCTGGCCTTGCAGTCGCCGGGGATGGCTGACGCCGGGCTGTTCGACGTTCGGTTCACTCCCGGCGGTCCGGCGACCCTCCTGAGCAGCGCCTCCGGCGTCACCATCACGCCCGAAGCGGGCACGCCGGCCCTGTCCCTTCCCGCCGCCGTGCCGGAAGCCTCCACGACAGTCTCGCTGGGCCTGCTGCTGGCTCTCGGACTTGCTGGAATGGCTGTCAGCGCCCGCCGCAAAGCGAACACTACTGCTTAAGTCTTGCCGCTCAACAAAAATAGCCCCGCGCCATCAGCGCGGGGCTTCTTCGTTATTGTGACTACTTGTGGACGCTTACGCCCTTCACGTCTTGGGCGGCTTCCATGACGGCTTAAGCAGAAAGCGCGAACGAGCGCGTATGAACCATATCTGCTTGGCTGACAAGGCGTACCTGTTCGGCATGAACTGTCGCAACGGCAGCCGTCGCTCCGCCAAGGGTCACGAACTCCACCTCATAAGCCGCGCCCTGAGCGTGAACAAGGACAACCGTTCCGACATCTCCGGCTTCCAAGCCTTCTTCGGGAAGATCAGCCGTTAAAACAATTCGCTCATGCTCGGCAATCATGTGACGCTCCATTTCTCGTTAAATTGGGTGCGCTGTGATCAGCCGCGGCGCTCTCCCAGCCTCGTTCGATTCCAAAGTCTCGACAATCCAGACTGTGCGAAGGCGCGGGCGGCGTCCGTTCGGGCAGTCTAGCTCACCGTCTATGCTGTAACGAGTGCCCCAAACCGAAGCCGCCGCTCTTGCGACAGGGTAAGCTGCTCCATGTAGCCGCAAAGCCTCCGCTAAGACTTCCCATTCCTGCCGCCGGAAGCCAAACCGACTAAAGAACTCCGCTTTGCTGCGTCCATCCGGGTGATCAGGCGACAATAAATACCCAGTCACTTTGTCTTTCTCGACAGTGGCCTTGTCCGCATCGGGCAGTTACATCCATGCTCCTTAGCAAGCCGCTACTTGTGGACGCTTTCGCCTTTGACGTCCTGGGCGGCTTCCATGACGGCCTCGGACAGGGTCGGATGGGCGTGGATGGTGTGCATCAGCTCGTCAATCGTGGACTCTAATTTGATCGAGACGCAGGCTTCGTGGATCAAATCGGTCGCGTGGGGGCCGACAATGTGGACGCCTAAAATCTCGCCGTATTTGGCGTCGGTGACGATCTTCACGAGGCCAACATTTTCGTTGATCGCCATTGCTTTGCCGAGCGACTTAAACGTGAACTTGCCCACTTTGACGTCATAGCCGGCTTCTTTGGCCTGCGCTTCGTTCAGCCCGGTCCAGGCCATCTCCGGCTCGGTGTAGACGCAGTAAGGAACAGCCGTGTAATCCATCTTGACCGTATGACCCAGGGCATTCTCGGCGGCGACTTCGCCTTCGCGGGTCGCAACATGAGCCAACCCCCCGCCGGCGGCGTCGCCGATGGCGTAGATGTGCGGCACATTGGTCCGCATATATTCGTCTACCGTAATCTTGCGGTCAAAGAAGACGCCGGCGGCTTGAAGCCCTAAGCCGTCGGTGTAGGCGCGGCGTCCGACGCCAATCAGCAGCTTGTCGAACTCAATCTCGCCATCGCCTTTTTCGGTGACATACTTCAGCTTCTTGCCGGGGACGTCAATCGCGACCACTTTCGTAGACGTCATAATCTTGACGCCCGCTTTGGTCAGCAGCTTCGCCAGTTCGGTCGTCAAATCGGGGTCCGCCGCCGGGACGATGTTCGGCATCAGCTCGATTAAAGTCACGTCCGCGCCCAGACCCCGGTACGTGTAGGCAAATTCGGTGCCGACCGCACCGGAGCCAAGCACGACCAGCTTTTTGGGAACTTCCAGCGACGAAACCGCTTCGTTGGAAGTCCACAGCGTCGTGGTGCCAAGCGTCCCCGCCGCCTTGCGGTTCTTGACTTCCCGATTATCTACAAAGACATCGGCATCAGCCGTGTCCGCGCCAATCATCTGAATGGACGGGTGCAGCTTGGCAACTACGCTGCCGGTGGCAAGAATAATCGAGGCCGCCGTGAGTCGCTCGGTCTTGCCGTCTTCGGTGGCCGCTTCGACCGTGTGCGGGTCTAGGAGCTTGCCTTTGCCCTTGATAAACCGCACGCCGTTCTTCTTAAACAAGAACTCGACGCCGCCGACCAAAGTTTTGACAACTTTGTCTTTGCGAGCCATGAGCGCGTTCATGTCAAAGCCGATTTCGCCGCCGATGGTCAGGCCGAAGTCGGCGAAATGCTTTGCCTGCTCTAAAGCCGCGACCGAGCCGATCATGGTTTTGGTCGGAATGCAGCCCCAGTTGAGGCACGTCCCACCGGCATTGTCAAAGTCAATGCAGACCACGCTTGCGCCCATCTTCGCCGCATGAATAGCCGCCGGATAGCCGCCCGGCCCGCCGCCAATCACAATCAAATCCACATCATACTGCGCCATAAATCTTATCTTTCTGATAACTGTTTCTTTTCGCGTGGGAGGTTCGGACAGCCACGCGCCCGCCGCCCTGCTTCCTCGCCCACCGGGTCCACTTCTGCATTGCCGCACTGCTTCGCAGAGCGTCTATCGTGCTGTATTCGCGCTCCAGCTCCACCAATGTAAAGAGCGCGTGAATTTGCCGGTGACAATCCGAGCAGATGTCCACGGTCACTTCGCCGTCGCGCGATTTGGGAACCAAATGGTGCTTGCTGGGTTTCAGAAAATCCCCCGCCCGCTCGCACAAAGGACACTGAAACGCCTTGCCTGCATTCGCTTCCGCCGTGTGTCTTGCCATGCTGTTAAAACACGCGATGGGGGCGAAAAGTGCCTGACATTAGCGCCACAAGAGCGAACACAAGACAGGGCGAACACCCGACAGGAAGGGCGAACACAAGGTTCGCCCCTACGGGTTCATTTTCTCGGCGTAGGGAGCGAACCTTGTGTTCGCCCGCATAAACGTCGGTCTGTCCTATCCGTTCAAACTCGTGATGCCCTGGGCGGGATTCGAACCCGCACGGGGTTGCCCCCGGAGGATTTTACTTACCACTACCGCTTTCGCGGCCTGCCTGACAGTGAACGTCAAGCCGTTTGGGGTCTGGACTGTCTCTTCGCCATGCCGCGTGTACAAAAGCAGTTCGTTTTGACAAATTTGCGTTTGCACAAACGGGTTAGGCGGCTCCTGTACAGTCTCTACACACTTTCCGATAGCTTACGCTTCCGGGTTGGCTCGGGATTGTCTTACTCTACTAATTGCAGAGGTTAGAGTTCCCCGAATTAGGGAGCTGCTACGTTGGGATTTCTCCCAACGCGACCCATATCTAAGTCCGCTGTGTCTGCCATTCCACCACCAGGGCATCCTCACCGGAAATTATAGCACACGGCGGGAAAAGAAGTCAAAC
>CAXSZN010000077.1:0-20703 GCA_964241935.1 uncultured Armatimonadales bacterium | reverse complement strand
CCAAACTTAAAGCGCACTTGGTTGATTTCCTGCCTGCGCTCAATTAGACACTCCTTTAAAGCCTCCGCGTTGACTTCACGCCCTAATTTGTGCCATAATCTAGGCTGTTTTAATGTGTTCGCTATGCCCGGAAGCCTTGCCTCCTCCCGGTGTCGCCCGTGCGACTAAAGGAAGAAAATCGCCATGAATGACGCCTCGTTACCCCAAGATAAAGAATTAATCCAAGATAAAGAATTGATCCAAGATGAACCCGTAACAGAGCCGACCGAAGAATATTCGGAAGATTACACCCTCGGCCTCCCTGAAACAGAAACTGAAGCCAAAAAAACCGAAGTAGAAGCAGACGAGGACCAGCGGCAGGAAGTCGCGCCGCCGATGTTTGTGCCGAAGCCGCTTGTCGCGATTGTCGGACGGCCTAATGTCGGCAAGTCCACGCTGTTCAATAGATTAGTCGGCAAGCGTATCGCCATCGTCGATGACGCGCCCGGCATCACGCGCGACCGGCTCTACGCGGAAGGCGACTGGAACGGGCGCGAGTATGTGCTGGTAGACACCGGCGGCATTCAGATGTTCGACACCGATCCGCTCCGGTCTCAAATCCGGCTGCAGGCCGAGATCGCCATGGAAGAAGCCGATGTCATTGTCTTAGTCGTAGACACGACGGTCGGACTGACTTCCGATGACCAGGAGCTTGCCAACGCCCTGCGCCGCTCGCCGAAGCCGCTGATTGTGGTTGCCAACAAAGTGGACAACGGCGACCAGGAAAACCGCAATGTCGCGGAAGTTTACGCGCTTGGTCTTCCCAACGTGTTCCCGGTCTCGGCCCTCGGCGGGCGCGGCGTCGCCGACGCACTGGACGCCATTGTCGAGCGGTTCCCGCCTGCGCCGCAAATAACGGAAGCGCCGCCGGAAGATGACCGCATCAAGATCGCGATTATCGGGCGTCCGAATGTCGGCAAGTCGTCGCTGCTGAACTCCATTTTAGGCGAAGAACGCGCCATTGTTTCCCCGATCGCCGGCACGACCCGCGACTCCACCGACACGGCATTTGTGTACCACTCGCCGCAGGGGGACCGCGAAGTCGTGCTGATTGACACGGCGGGCATCCGGCGGGCCGGCAAGATTCAGGGCAGCGTGGAGTATTACACCGTGCTGCGGGCCGTGCGGGCCATTGAGCGGGCCGACGTGGTCATGCTGGTGGTAGACGGCAAAGACGGCGTCACCGACGGCGACAAGCGGGTCGGCGGCTACGCCCATGAAGCGGGCCGGGCGGCGATCATTGTGGTCAACAAGTGGGATTTAGGCCGCAAAGAGGTACTGGAAGCGATGCCTGCCCAGAACCCGATGAGCGTCTTTTCGGAAGAGCTGCGCGACGCCATGCACTTTCTTGCCTACGCGCCGCTTGCGTTCACGTCGGCCACCACCGGCAAAGGCGTCCCCGCTGCGGTCGAAGCGGCTTTGGATGCCGCCGAAGCCCATACCATGCGGATTCCGACGGGCGAGCTGAACCGGCTGGTCCGGGACGCCGTAGACGCGCACCCGTACAACGAAAAGGGCCGCTCGCTGAAAATCAAATACGCGACCATGCCGACCGTCAAGCCGCCGACGATTGTGCTGTTCGTCAACGACCCGGAGCTGATGCACTTTTCATACCTGCGTTACTTGGAGAACCGCATCCGGGAAACGTATTCGTTTGAGGGGACGCCCCTGCGGATCCAAGTCCGCAAAGCGGCTAAAGACAAAGAAGAAAAAAGCAAGTGACCCAAATCGCTCAACTGCCTTTTGCCAGCCGCACCAACCCGCTAGAACACGGCCTGCTGGTGCTGCATGACGACGGCACGCTGCAAGTCGTGCCGAGCGAGGCGATGCGCGACAGCTTGTCGGACTTGGAAGAAGCCGCCCTGCGCCGGGCGCACCGGTTCGGCACAAGCCTCGGCCTAGGCCTCGTCGCTCTGGGCTTTCTCGCCATCGGAGCCGGCTGGGCCTATGGCCGCATCTTCGGCAGGCTCGGCTACACCCTGAGCCGTCCGCGCCCCGTCCATGCCGTCACGCTGACGCGGACCGAAGGCGGCGGGGTCCATCTGAAAATGCGCGGCACCAGCCGCCTGCACATCATTCAGCTTGCTTGGGGCGTCAACGAAGTGCGGCCTGCCGAGGCGGAAGCGTTTCTGGCAAAGTGCGAGGAAGTGCGGCAGACCCCCTAGCCCCCAATAATGGGGGAACCGGAGAAGAACCGGGACAGGCTTTCCGGGCAAATCTTGTTCCCCCATTATTGGGGGCCAGGGGGTCTTCTACTCTTCCGCACCCGCATACCGCGCCAGCGTCTCGCGCCGGAACTGCGCGTAGCGGTCTTCGGCAATCGCGGCCCGGATACCCGCCATAAGCTGTCCGTAATGGGCTAAGTTGTGATAGGTTGCCAGGCGGGACGCCAAAATCTCGTCACACTTGTACAGATGGCGCAGATAGGCCGCAGAGTATTTCTGGCAGACCCGGCAAAGGCAATTTGGATCCACGGGGCCGAAATCGTCGGTATAGCGGCTTCCCTTGATATTGATGCGGCCCAAAGTCGTGTACAGTGTCCCGTTGCGGCCCAGACGGGTCGGCAGGACGCAGTCAAACATGTCGATCCCTTGCGCGACGGCATCCAAAAGATCGCGCGGCGTCCCGACCCCCATCAAATAGCGCGGCTTGTGCGGCGGCAAGTAGGGAATACTCCATCCGACCGCTTCCTGCATCTGCTCCGGCGATTCGCCCACCGAGACGCCTCCAATCGCAATGCCGGGCGTGTCCTGCGCTGCCACAAACTGAGCGCTTTCCGCCCGCAGATGCTCGTACACCCCGCCCTGTGCGATCCCAAACAGCAGTTGATCGGTATCCTGCGAATTGTGGTACGAAACGCAGCGCTCCAGCCACCGATGCGTCCGCTCCGTCGCTTCCCGCGTCAGCTCCTCGGTGCAGGGATACGGCGGGCATTCGTCAAACGCCATGATAATATCGGCTCCCAGCGCGTGCTGGACTTCTATCGAGCGCTCCGGGCTAAAAAAGTGCTCCGAGCCGTCCAAATATGACTTGAAGTTCACGCCTTCTTCCGTAATCTTGCGAAGCTCTTCCAGCGAAAACACTTGAAAGCCCCCACTGTCCGTCAGCATCGCCCCGTCCCAGGCAATAAATTGGTGCAGCCCTCCGGCCTTCTGCACTAGCTCCGGCCCCGGCCTCAGATACAGGTGATACGTGTTGCCGAGAATGAGCCGGAACCCCAGCTCCCACACTTCCTCCTGCGTCATGGCCTTCACCGTCCCGCGCGTCCCGACCGGCATAAACACCGGCGTCTCAATCGGCTCCGGCGCATGAGGCAAAGACAGCAGCCCGCACCGAGCATCCGTGTCGGTTGAGCGATGCGTCACGTCAAAAATAGTCATGGGGGAAGTGTACCCGATGCCCATCCTCAGCGGCTTTCGTTTAGGGGTTTTTCGGCGTAGCCACGTTCGCCAGTTGGCAACGGCTAACAGCAGATAAAAGATCGAACAAGTAACTCCAAACCAGAAGACGCCGAGGCCACGCGCTTGAAAGGGAAAAATACATAACCGCCTGCGCCGGGTGCGGGACGGCATCAACGACAAGACCTATGCTCACGAGAGCAAGCACGGAAGCCAGCCAGCGCAGGCCGCCGCCAAACGCTTCGCGCCTAAACTTCGGGTGGTTCGTTCCAGAAAACTCCCAAACTCCCCGGTCTGGAAGACCAGGGCTTTAGTAGTACAGAATGTCTGCCTCGCAGACGCAAAAGCAGTGCGCGAATGCGCTCTTTTGTCCCGGAGGGACATTCTGCATTTTCACAGCCCGGCACTTCCAGTGCGGGGTTCATTTACCACTCCCATTTGGCAGGTTTACGTCGTCGGCAAGTGTTGCGTTAATGGGCGGCAAGGATTTGTCTTTACTTGCCAAGCTCGGCGCGGGCGACGGTGTTGGCAGGGTCGTCTTTTAAGACTTGGGTGAACTCGGCGTCGGCGTCGCGGTTCAGGCCGGCGGCGCGGTAGGTCAAGCCTAAGTTGGTGCGGGCTTCGGTGTAATTGGGATTGAGAACTAAAGCACGCTGGAACGCGGCGATGGCGTCGGCGTAGCGCTTTTGGGCGGTGAGGGCGACGGCAAGGGAGTTGTGCAGGTCGGCATAGTCGGCGAGGGCCAGCGCTTTTTGGAACTCGGCTACCGATTCGGCGTACATGCCGCGTCGGTAGAGGTCTGCGCCGAGGCGGGAGTGGAACGTGATGTCGTCAATGTCAGTCTCGGCAATGCGGGTCAGCAGGGCCTGGGCCTGCGAATAATCCCCGGACTGATGCACGGCGACCGCGTCTTCGTAAGGCGCAGCGCCGAACGCCGGGTCTGCCGAGACGGCCTTCTGGACGGCAATCAGAGCGTCGGCAGGCCGGTCTAAAGCGTACAGTGTCAAACCGCGATAAAACAGCGCTTTGGC
This sequence comes from uncultured Armatimonadales bacterium, assembly GCA_964241935.1. Lineage (GTDB taxonomy): Bacteria > Armatimonadota > Armatimonadia > Armatimonadales > Capsulimonadaceae > JANXMY01. The sequence goes on along the minus strand of CAXSZN010000077.1, from coordinate 16,235 downwards.
ATAGCGCGGGTTGACGGCAAGCGCTGCGTCAAACGCGGCCAGCGCGGCGGGCGCGTTGCCGAGACCGCGTGCGGCGCGTCCGGCTTGAAAATGCAGGTCGGCGTAGTGCGGGTTGATTGCCAGCGCTTCCGCAAATGCCGCGCGGGCATCTTCACAGCGTCCGGCTTCCAGCGCAGTCATGCCGAGGCTGGCATAGCTTTCCGCGATATAGAACGACGCCAAACGCTCGGTCAGCTCGTCCGACTTCAGGCCGGCTTGTTTCAGTTCGGCAATCGCTTCAGCAAAAAGGCCCTGGTCAAACAAGCGAATGCCTTTGTCGTAGTGTTCGTTGCGGCCTAAGCCAAACATCCGGCCCAGCATGGACATTGCGTAATCCCCCGTAAGTCAGGTTACTCTTGTGTGATACCCTGGCTGTATCATAACATAGGGCGCGGGATGCGTCAAGGCCGGCAGGTAATTGGTGAGGGCAGCACCAAAAAGAAGGGCAGCACCAAAAAGAAGGCAGCACCAAAAAGAAGGCAGCACCAAAAAGAAGGCAGCACCAAAAAGAAGGCAGCACCAAAAAGAAGGGCAGGCACGGGGACCTGCCCCTACGGGTTGGTACGATGTAGGGGCGAATCCCCGTGTTCGCCCTTTTATATGCCGTCACCTTGAATGAAGTGAAAGCGCGTCTCGTGCTGCAAGGCGGCTTGCAGCAGCGCATGAATGGCCTCTAAGTCGGCCAAAACATCCGCAGGACGCAGGCTGGGGTCGTAAATCGCGGCGGCAAGGCTTTCGGGAGTGTCGCGCACGGCAGCGATGGCGCGTTCCACAGCGGCGAGTCCGGCGACCGGCTCGAACCACTCCATCGGCTCGAACTCAAGATCGTCTAGGTCATCAAGTCCACCTTCTTCATAGGGGTAGACCATGCCGACTTCTACGGCGATCTGGTGCGGGTCCACGGCGCAAAAGTCCAGCAGGTGAGACAGGATGGGATGGGCTTCGACAACACGCGCCAGCGCAAAGCCGGCTGCGGGGGCGGCAGGAAGGCCGGGAATTGCGGTTTCAAGCACAGGATAAATGCGGGCCGGCATGGATTAGCCTTCTTTTCGGCGCTTCTTTGCGCTAACCCAGCCGGGCTTGACAACCTGACGGGCGCGGCCCAGCGCCAGCGCGTCGGCGGGGACATCTTCGGTAATGGTGGAACCGGCGGCAGTGTACGCGCCGTCGCCGACCGTGACCGGGGCAACCAGCGTGGAATGGGTGCCGATAAAGGCGTCTGCGCCAATGGAACAAAGGTTTTTGGTCGGCGTTAAGAAGGGATCGTAGTTGCAGGTGATGGTTCCCGCGCCGATGTTGGTCCGTGCGCCGACTTCCGCATCACCGAGATAGGCCAGATGGCCCGCCGAGACATTGTCGCCGAGCGTCGTGTTTTTCAGCTCCACGAAATCGCCGACTTTGACGTTTTTGCCTAAGACGCTGCCGGGACGCAGATTGGCGAACGGCCCAATTTTGCAGCCGTCGCCGACTTCCGACGCGACGATGTACGAATCGCGAACCGAAACTCCACTGCCGATCTTGGCATCGCTGAGCCGTGCCCCCGGCCCGATCTCGCAGTCTTCGCCGATGTCTGTTACGCCGCTGAGGATCGTATAGGGATGAATAACTGTATCCTGCCCTATCCGCACCGTGGCGTCAATGTGCGTCGTCAGCGGGTCCACAATTGTCACCCCGGCTAGGCCGAGCGCATGATGGACTCGCGCTTGCAGCACCGAGCGCAGCTCGGACAGCTCCGGGCGCGTGTTGATGCCGCGCACAATGTCCGGGTCGGCGGAAACCAGCGCTTCAACCAAGTGACCTTCCGATGCCAGCAGCCCGACGACATCGGTCAAATAAAACTCGCCCTGCGCGTTCTGCGGCGTGATTCTTCGCAGCGCGGCGAACAGCGATTGAGGCTGGAACACGTAAACCGACGTGCTGATTTCGCCGATCTGAAGCTGGGCCGGGGACGCATCGCGGGCCTCGACAATTGCTTCCACTTGACTGGTGACAGGATCGCGCACGATGCGGCCATACGACCCGGCATCTTCCAGCGTCGCCGTCAGCAGTGTGGCCGCCGCGCCTGTTTGGGAGTGGTGCGCGAGGAGCGACCCTAAAAGCGACGCCGACAGCAGCGGCGCATCGCCGGGCAGCACCAGCAGCGGGCCGTCCCAGCCTTCAAGCAAGGCTTCGGCCATCTGAACCGCGTGGCCGGTTCCCTTCTGCTCGGCCTGCAGCACATATTCCAGCTCCGGCCCCATCGCGTCCTGCACCATCGCGGCTTCATAGCCGACCACCAGCACCGTGCGGCCTGCGCCGGCGCCGGCGGCGGCTTCGACCGCCCAGCGCAGCAGCGGCTTTCCAAGCAGTGAGTGCAGGGCTTTTGGCCGGCGTGACTTCATGCGCGTGCTTTTGCCGGCGGCGAGGATCAGCGCGGCGGCAGCGTGAACCGGGGGCGTGGACTGTGAGTCAACTGGATATAAAGTGTCATGTATCGTATCGGGCATAGTGAAATCTCCTGCGATTTGGGTTATTATACCGGACACTTAGGGCAAAAAAAAGCCTGGAGCCGACGCTTCAAGCGTTTCGGTCCAGGCCCCGCCACTTTAGCGGATTGGAAAAAGGAGGACATGCGCTCTTTTGCTTACGTTTCCACTGCGCCGTGAGTTCCGCGCAGACTGCCGCGTCCGCAGTTTGCGGAAATGTGCGGCAATTGTAACCGAAGATTAACCGCTAAACGCGGTTGCCGATTGACTTGCTTTCTTGCAGGGGCTAGAATAGATGCAAAGGAGTCGGAACACGTCTATGGAACGGTCGGTACGGCCAAAATCTGTTCAGGAAGCACCTGTTCAGAACGGGGCCGGGAAAAGGGCCGACACACGGATGCCGCTCCTGATACTGGTTTTACTGGTCGGAATCAATCTGCTTTGGGCCGGGTCGTCCCTTGCCGCAAAGATCGCGCTGGCGTCCATCCCGCCGATGACGCTGGCCTTCACGCGCTTTTCCATAGCTGCCCTGCTGATGTATGGGATTGCGCGAGTCCGCAAGGTAGACCTGCGTGTTGCCCGGCGCGACTGGGGCGCGTTCTGGATGATGGGTGTTCTCGGGCTAGCTCTGACTTATCTGCTGGCCTATCAAGGGCTGCGCCTGACGACGGCGTCAAACTTCGCCCTGCTTCACGCCACCGAGACCGTGTTCTTGTCCCTGCTGGCGTTCTTCTTTCTGAGAGAGCCGCTGCCCCGGACAAAGCTGCTCGGCATCGGCCTCGGGCTGGCCGGCGTGTACCTGATTATCTCCAACGGCCTTTCGCTTCCTTCGCTTTCGCATTCCACCCTCGGCAACCTTCTGATTGCACTGGCGCTGGCGTTTGAAGCGTCGTCGAGCATTGTCGGCAAGAATTTGGTGGCCCGCTACCCGCCGCTGTCGGTGGTGACGTACCAGATGCTGAGCGGCGCGGTCGCCCTAGCCCCGTTTGCCGCTTACGAGATGACGCATCAAATCGCCGCCGGCCATCCGCTGACCCTGCCGCCTGCGCCTGCCCTCTGGTCCCTGCTGTATCTGATCGTTCCCTGCACCGTGCTGGGCTATTTGGCCTGGTTCAGCATTCTGGACAAGCACAACGCCAGCGAGATGTCGGTCTTTTTGTTTATTCAGCCGGTGGCGGGCGCAGCACTGGGGGCGTACTTCTTAGGGGACAAGATCACGCTGTTCACTGTGCTTGGCGCGGCGCTGGTCCTGCTCGCCGTCGGCCTTGTCAACCGCCCTTCGCCTGAGCCGTCGCCGGATTGATGTTGGTGACACAAGCCGTCAATGCCCCCCGTCCAAAAGGACAGGTCTAGGGGCGCAGACCGGATGGCGTCTGCGCCCCCAGACCTGCCGTTCACGGCGGGGCTTGTGTCACTGCCGGTTGAATGTGTTCATTGCCGGCTGAATGCCTTCAGCCAGCCACATTTCCAGCGCCGCGAGTGAGCGCTCGATACCCTCGTCTACATCGGCCCGTTCACTGCGCCCAAAGCGGCCTAAAACAAAATCTATCTGCACCGACGGGTCACGCGGCGCACCTACCCCGAAACGCAGGCGCGGGAACGCTTGACCATGCAGGTGAGCGATCAGCGACTTCAGGCCGTTGTGCCCGCCCGCCGACCCTTCCGCCCGCAGCCGCAGCCTGCCGAGCGGCAGGGCGATGTCATCGGTGACGACTAAAATATCCGCCAGCTCCAGCGGCTTCATTTTGAGAAACGACGACACCGCCTGCCCCGACAGGTTCATAAACGTCTGCGGCTTCATCAAAAACACCCGCGTTTCACCCACCCGCCCGTCACCGACCAGCGCCTGATGGTCCTTCTTTACCACCGTGATGCCATGCCGCCGCGCAAACGCATCTATGACCGCAAAGCCGATATTGTGCCGCGTGTCGTCGTACTCCCTGCCCGGATTACCCAGCCCAACAATCAGTTTTGTGTCCAAAATGTCTTGTTTCCAGCATTGAGACCCCCACCCCCGCTGCAGCACTGGCTACCCGGAGGGCAAGCAGCGGAGGTGGGGGTAAACTCCCTATCTCATCTCAATCTGAGCCTTAACGGAAGCCGGCGGCAGATGGGAAGCGTAATCGAACGCGGCAACACTGTCGGCGAACGCGAACGTGTCGGTGATGAGCGGCTTGACGTTGATCTTGCCGTCGCCCATCAGCGACAGGGCACGCCCAAAGACGTGCGCGTAACGGAAGACATGCTCGACGCGGGCTTCTTTGATCTGTGCGCCGACTACATCATAGGCAATCGGACCGTCGGGCATCCCCACCAGCACGGCGCAGCCGCCGGGACGCAGCGGCTCGAACACGCCTGCCAGCGCCCGCGCGTTGCCGCTGCACTCAAAGACAATGTCCGCGCCCCAGCCGGCTGTGAGCTTGTTCACGACTTCGGCGACGCTTTCGTCGGCGACATTAACCGGCGTGATCGCGCCAAGCGACGCCCCAAGCTCCAGCTTCGGCGTCTGCGTGTCGGTCAGGATCACCCGGCTGCACCCGCCTGCCAGCGCGGCCAATGCCGTGACCATGCCGATCGGTCCTGCGCCCATGACGACGGCGAGATCGCCCGGCACGATCTGCGCTTTCTTCGCCGCCTGCATTCCGACGGCCAGCGGTTCCACCATCGCAGCCTCGGCGAACGAGACGCTGTCGGGGATTTTAAACGTGTAGTCGGCAGGATGCACCACCGAAGGCCGCAGGATGCCATGCACCGGCGGGGTCGCCCAAAAGCGGACCGCAGGGTCCAGATTATACATTCCCAGCCGCGATGCCCGGCTGCTCGGGTCCGGGATGCCCGGCTCCATGCAGACCCGGTCGCCCGGCTTGAGTTCAGACACCGCTCCGCCGACTTCGGAGACGACGCCTGACGCTTCATGTCCCAGCACCATCGGCGCATTGACCACAAACGGCCCAATACGTCCGTGCTGGTAGTAGTGAATATCCGACCCGCAGATGCCGACGGTCTTGATGTCAATCCGCACATCGCGCGGTCCCAGCGGCTCGTTCAGCGGGATCTCGCCGAGGCGCAGTTTATGAGTTTCTTCTAAAACAAGGGCTTCCATAGGTGGTATTCTTTCAGATGAGAACCATGCGTCTGAAGACCATGCCGCCGGGTGCGGTAGCTCCATAAATGTCACGGTCTTAATTCGTGCCGGTTCTTTTTAGCCTATTATAGCACACGCCGTCACTTCAGTCATTGGTCTTATACCCGAGCGGCACAATCTCGCAGGCTCCGCCGCTGTCGTGAGCGATGCGCTCAAGCAGCGTGGTTCCCTCAAAAGTACGATCAATGCCGTCTTGGTCTGTGCCGACCATGCCGACACAGGAAATGCGGGCATGATTGATGTTGACATGCCGGATGTATTCGGTGAGGCTGTCCGTGTCGGTAATCCCCATGCCGGGAACGCCGTCGGTCAGCAGCACGACCTCATTGACGCCGGGAATTGACAGGGCAGCCTTCATCGCGGCCTGCGTGTAAGTGCCGTCATTGACTTGAAGCGTGTCTAAGAAAACCGACGCTTGATGGATCATGCTGGGCGTTGCCGGCTCTAAATCCGTGTCAAAGGGATGCACTTCGTTGTTGAAAGCAATGATGTCGAATGTCTCGTCAGGCCGCAGGCCGGCCAGTGCTTTGCGGATTTCGGCGTCGGCACGAACGATGCGGCTGACCATGCTGCCGGAGATGTCTAAAACGTAGACAATGTGGCGCGGGCCGCCGTCACCAGCGAGACCTTTGCCGACGCCGAACGGCTCGCCGGCATCCGCGCTGCTGCCGGCCCCGGTGCCGCTGCCGGACCCGGCACCCTGCCCGGCTCCGTTTCCCTTGCCTGCGGTGTCTGCGCCCGCCGCGCCGTGTCCGGCACTTACGGTCGGGGTCGCTTTCGGCACCGGCGGGGCGGCGATGACGCCGGGCGTAAACGACGGCAGCGGGAGCGGCGGCAGCTTGACTGGAAGAGTGTGAATAAGAAGCGGTCTCGGCTGGTCGGTGGCGATGACATGGATAGGGGGTGCGGCAGGAACCGGCGGCGCGGCAGCCCCGGCGTCCGAGCCGCCGGCCATCTTCGCGGGAGGCGCAGGCGACGACGATTTCACTTTCGCGCCGGGCCGCCGGTGTTTCGGCAGGCGTTTGGGCTTGATAGGATGCGGCCTCGGAACCGGCGCGGGGACCGGCTTCGCCTGCGGCACGGGAACGGGTGCAGGCGGTTTCGGCGGGGCCAGCGCGACACGCACCAGCTTGATGTGCGGCAAATTGGGAATGTCCGGCAGCGGCTGCCAGTGCCAAAACAAGGTCACAGCGAGGAAGGCAGCGGCATTGACAAGAAGCGAGACAAAAAGGCTGAGCTGAAGGCGGCGTGCATCGGACATTTTCTAGAACATTCCCTGTTCTATTGACGCAAATGCGCCGTTCCGAGTTCCCGTCAAAGCCAAAAAGTGTCAGGAAGCCCGCAGCAGCTTCCGGTTTCGGAGCAGCATCCGCTGCTGCTCGAAGATGTAGGCGACGATCTCTTCCCGGTCTTCTTCAGTCAAATCCGGGGGGCCGAGGAAGCGCAGCCGAATCAGGTAAATCCGGGCCAGGCCCTGAGAAGCGACCCGGCAGTCTAGAGTGTCGGATTCCACGTCCAGCAGGTCGCCCTGTCTTCCGGCGGGGACTCGGACCAGCACCCGCAGGCCGCTCGGCACCGGCTTGCCGGACGCCAGCAACGCGCCGCCGCCGGACAGGTTGACCAGGCGGGCAGGAACCGGGGACGTGCTGCCGGATTCGCCGCGCACCCGAAACGTCGTCGGGGACTGGAGCGGCAGGCGATAAAACTGGCGGCGCTGAACTTTGGTGACGATGCGGGGCCGGGAAACGGTCAGTGTTCCGGTTTTCGACGGGCCGACCACACGGGTCTCGCATTGGTAAAGGTTGTCGCTGCAGACAAACGACAGTGTCAGCGGCGTCCGAGGCGGCAGCGCCGAGGTCAGCATGGCACTGTCCTCGCCGTCCCCGTCCAGATGCGCCGAAGCGGTCTCGCGGCTTTCCAGCAGAATGCGGCGGGGGCCGATGGCCCGGACACGAGCTTGGTAGACCCCGACCTCAAAGTCTCCGCCTGCGTGCAGGCTGACCGTGTCGCCGACCTGCGGCAGCGGAGCGCGGCCTCCGATGTCATCTCCCTTGCCGCGCCGCCACTGGTTCCATAAAGGCATTTTGTGTTACTCTTTGCCCGGCTTTTCTTTACGGAAACTTCTTTTTCCAAAGCCCGAGCTTTTCTTCGGTTGCCTGCGCGGTCAGCATTTCCGTGGCTGCGCCGCGCTCCAAAAGCGAAATGCTGTCGTTCTGCCGGCTGTCGCCGGTTTCAATAAACGTCACGAGAGTTGCCGATTCCTGCGCCAGCAGGTTCGTGGACAGCTTCCGGTGCAGGTGCGACAGCCTGTACTGGGACGGCGGCGACACTTCAGCAACAAACTCGGCCAGCGCCTGCGCCTGAGCACTCAGCTTTTTGGCGTCGTCGTAAAACTGCTCCCGCGTGCTTTTGCCGGCGGCGAATGTCTCGCGGGACGATGCCAATGTGCTGCTGAGCGTATCGGCCCGGTTTTTGACAATCTGGATCGCCACGGCGTAGCTGTCACTGCCGCCTGATTGCAGGATCGCCAGGCAGTCGCCGTACCGCGCTTCCGCCGCATAAAGCTGTGCAAGCTGGCTTTCTCCCAGATGGCTTCCGGCCGGAGCCAGTGCAGACGCGGTTTTATACTCCGCTTCCGCGCCGCCCAGCTCGCCGCTGTTCCACAGCGCATCGGCCAGGGCCGCGTGCGCGGACGGATCCGAGGGGCTGCGCTCAACCGCCGCTCGGTCCCGAACCAGAGTGCCGGCGGTCGTGCCGGTCTGCTGGTCGAGGTCCGATAAAAACTGCTGCACCGGGACACTGTCCGGGGCGATCTCCAGGGCGCGGCGGGCCTCGTCTAATGCACGGTCGCTGAGGCCGTCCTTCTGGTAAGCCTGCGCCAGCTTCAGGCGCGGCACCACGGCCAGCGGCGCTCCGTTGATCGCTTCCCGGTACAGGGCAATGGCGCTGACGGCATCCCCTCCGTCGAGCGCCGAGTCGCCCCGTGCCAGAAGCGGCTCAATTGCAGTCATATCTTCGGTTTTCGGCGCGGCTTTCTTTACAGCCGGCGACGCTGGCACCGAAACGGGTGCTTGAGGCGCTTTGTCCGGCACAAACGGCGCAGGAAGCGCGGGCAGAGGGACCGGGTCACGCTTCGGCAGCGCCGCGACTTTGACGGGGGGCGGCTGCGGCGGTGTCACAGCAGCAGGCGGCAGCACGGCTTTTAACGGGGGCAGCACGGCCTTTAACGGGGGCAATGTGGCCGTTGGCGCGGGAACGGCAGCCACTTTCGGCAAGCTCGGCGCAGTCAGCGGCGGCAGGGCCATCGGCGTTGTTGGAACTGTTGTGTTGATCTGCGGCGACGGCACAGCATGAGCCGCTGTCGGCAGCGGCAGCACAGTCATCTCCGGCGGCGCGATTGCTGCCGGCAGTGTGACCGAAGCGATTGCTGGCGGCGTCAGTATAAGTGGGGGCTGTGGCACAGCCCCGGCTTTCGGCAAGGCTGGCGGAATATAGGGCACGGGGATTGCCTGCGCGACCAGCGCGGGAAGCTGCACGGAAGCCGGAGCAGTCTTCAGCGTCGGCAGCGGAACCGGCGCAGGGATCGGCACAGCGGCGGTTGGAACAGGCGCAGGAAGGGGAGCGGCAGCCGGCACAGATACAACCGCCGCTGGAGGAACGGCAGCAGGATTAGGGGCAGAACTCGGGCCGGGAACAGACGCCGTCAGGTCCCCGGCGGTGGCGTAAGCAATGGGATGGGAAACGGAGTCGGCGACTTGGGATTCCATCGCGCGGACACCGAACTGGCGGTTGGTGCCGGTCCAGTCGAACGCCCGAGCGGCAGGGGCAGTTTCGACCAGCTCCACATGCGTCGTATCCGCCGCGCGGCCAGGGCTGACCACCGCGTAGAAGCTCGCGCCGAGAGCGCGGGCCAGGACCATTCGGCCCTCGTCGGTAACGGGAGCGCTGACCAGCCACTCCGGGTGCGCGTCCTCGGCGGAAGCCCGCTGGATCGCCGCCGACTCCGGGTCATACGTCAGCACTTCGACTTTGCCGTCAAGGCGCAGGCGCGTCCGCAGGTCCACCAGCGCGGCCACATCGCCGGAAGACGCCGGGTACAGCAAAACCGTCGGCAGAGGCGCTTTGGCTGGGGCGGCAGCCGAAGGAGCAGCACTCAAGGAAGGCAAAGCGTTTAGCCCCACCAGCACCAGAGGCGAGAGCCGAAACACGCGCTTTAAGCCAAACAAACGCTTCAAGGCTGGCTTTGCTCGCAAATCTGGAGTCCTGTCTGGCAGGCTGCCAAACCGCGCTGGGCGGTTTCCGTGTTCCGCCCGGCTGCAATCTCAGCCTGGTAAGACCGGATCGCGCCTTGGTAGGCTTGACGCGCCTGGGAATACGAGCCGGCTTCCTGCAAGGACAGCGCCTGCTGCTGCAAAGCTTCGCCCTGCCCGCTGCCGCCGGAAACAGTGCTTCCGGAAACGCTGCCGCTTCCATTTGATCCCGCGCTCGGTGCATCGTTCTCGGAAGCTTGGTGGACCGAGATCCGAATGTGCGACGACAAACTGGATTGGTACGGAGAAGACGGGTAAGGAGAAGAACTGATCGCGGCAGGCGCGGCGGGGCTGAAGTTGCCGACCATGACGGTATGGCGCGGCAGGGACGCTTCCAGCGAGGCGGACACATCGCCGGGCGCAATGCCCGGCGGCAGCGCGACCGGCGCGGGCGCAACGCTTCCGACTGCCGGAAGCGCAGCCAGCCGCAGCGGCGGCAGATCCTGCCCGGTCCGGCGGCGGGCGGCGGGGCGCGGCACGGCGGGTAGTGTCCACAGCGGGGAACCTGCACCCAGCGGCACCGAGGCAGAGGGATAAGCCGGTGGAATGCGGCCTGCGAACGGATCGTTTGCCGTGATCGCCGCCGGGAGGCCGGGCGCGTTGCTGTTGGCATGGGACGGCAGCAGGACCATCGGCGGCGCGGGCGCTGTCTGCCTTTCCGGCGCGAACGCCGACCGGCTGACGGAAACTGCGGGAGGCGCAGCGGCAGACGTGACCGGATAAGTCCGCACGGCCTCCGCCTGCGCCCACGGATGGGCTAAAACTAGGCCGCCGACAGCGACAAGCGCCGTTGCCGCGCCGGCCGCCAGCAGCCGCTTGCGCTGCGGGTCAGCTTGCGTGAACGCGGACGAAGCCAAGGCCAGCGACGCCCATTTCTGCCCAAGCTGCGGCCCCAGCTTGAGCAGGACGGGCGGCAGCCACTGATGCGTCAGCGGCGGAGCGACGGCGCGGACATGGACGCCGCGCCGGAGCTGCTCCAGCTTTGCGGCGTCGGCCTGGCTTTCCGGGTTCAGGGACAGCACGGCCTCAAAATGCCGGATTGCTTTTTCATCGCTGCCGGTCTTTTCGCAAAGAGTCCCGAGCAGCGAATGCGCCGTCGTGCTGTTTGGGTTCAGGGCCAGCGCGGCCTCGCAGGCCGTGATGGCGGCGGCGTGGTTGCCGGCCTGGTTGTGCCAGAAGGCCATATCCAGCAGACGTGTCAGCTTCTCGACATCTTCGTCGCTCTGGTGCAGCGGTAAATCCTGGATTGACAGCATCATTGTCCGGTAGCCGGAGTTAATTTTGGCACCGCATTCTTTGCAGTATTTGCTGTCCACGGTGTTGCCCGTGTTGCAGTCTTGGCAGTACACTTGCCGTTCCTCACTTCGCAGAACAAGATTGCAGAAACGCAATCGGATTGGGTTCGTTTCTTTAAGGGTATCACACTCGCCGCAATTTGTCAAGAAAGAAGCACGGGTTTCAGAATGAACACGGGAGAAGAAGGGCGAACACAGGAGAAGAAGGGCGAACACGGGGGTTCGCCCCTACGTCCGATAGAACCCGTAGGGGCAGGTCTCCGTGCCTGCCCTTCTTTGTCCGTGCCTGCCCTTCTTTGTCCGTGCCTGCCCTTCTTTGTCCGTGCCTGCCCTTCTTTGTCCGTGCCTGAACCGGGTTTAAGATGCGCGGATTCTCCGGTAAGTCTTTTCTATGAACCCGACAACCGAAGAAGTGCTCCAATTCCTGAACTTCCCCGACTTAGAGTTTGGGATGAACCCGCTGGACCTGGAAATGGTGCAGACGCCCGCGCTGATGCGCGACCTCGCGACTCGCCTGCTGGGCGGGCCGTTTCAGTCCGAGGAAAGCCGGGCGGCTGCCGCCGCGCTGCAAGGCCGTTTAGACGACGCCGACTGGAGCGTGATTTCCCAGTCCATGCGCGAGCGCTTTCGCTTGACCGACGCGCTGTTTGACACGACGGATGAAGTCAGCACAGCCGCCGGCGTTCATTCGGGCGCAGCCCATGGCGACAATTAAAGCAATTTTCTTCGACATCGGCGACACGCTGGTGTTTGACAGCCCGCCCCTGCCGGAGCGCCTGGCGTCTGCTGCGCGTTCCGCCGGGCTGACATTGGACCCGGCACGTCTGCCGGAAGCGGTTCGCGCCGCTGAAGCGTTTGCCGTTCAGCGCTATGTGGACGGCATTGTTTGGGATGCGCCCGGCGCACTGCGCGAGGCGATGGCGTATCTGCTGGCGGCAATGGAGCAGCCCCCGCTGACCGACGGCCAGTGGGCGGCGTTCGCGGCGGCGTTTGCGAGGGTGCCGTTCACTCGGTATGCTCACCCCGGCGCGGCGGCACTGCTGGATGAGCTGACGCAGCATGGATTTATGCTGGGCGCGATTTCAGACTGGGAAGACACGCTGCCGGACCTGCTGACGGAGCTTAACCTGCTGCCATTCTTCCGCGCCCTGTCTGTTTCGGCCTGTGTCGGTGTCACCAAGCCGAACCCCCGGCTGTTTGAGGACGCGCTGGCCCAAATCGGCCTGCCGCCGGACGCCTGCCTGCACATCGGCGATTGGTATGAGCTGGATGTGGCCGGCGCACGCGCCGCCGGCATGGACGCGCTGCTGTTTGACTGGGCCGGACGCCGGCCTGACGCCGACTGCCCGCGCGTCACGATCTGGGAGCAGCTTTCCGAGTATCTGCTGGCTTTAGGAAGGTAAAAGACCGTGCCTGAAATCCAAACACGCCACTTATTCACGCTGAAAGCTGCTGCGGGAGAAGTCCAGCAGGCGGGCGAAACGCCGCAAGGGAAGCGGATCATTGTGCCGATTGTCAGCGGCAGCTTTGAGGGAGAGCGCCTGCGCGGGACGCTTGCGCCGGGTGGCGCGGACTGGATGACCCTGCGCCCCGACGGCGTGACGATACTGGACGTGCGCCTTGTCCTGCGGACCGATGACGACGCGCTGATTATGCTGACCTACCACGGCCTGCGCCACGGCCCGCTCGAAGTGATGACCCGGCTGGCAGGGGGCGAACTGGTAGACCCCGCTGAGTATTACCTGCGGACCACGCTCTATTTCGAGACTTCTGCGCCCAAGTATTTGTGGCTCAACAAACTTGTCGCCGTCGCCACCGGCCAGCGCCCGCCCGCCGGCCCGATTTACGAAGTCTTTGAGGTGCTGTAAATTGGCACATACAGCCATCATCTGCTGGGAGCGCGGAGACCAGCCGTTCACGGACAAGCGCTACAGCCGCGCTCATGTCTGGAAGTTTGACGGCGGCGCAGTTGTTCAAGCATCTTCGTCCCCGCATGTCGTTCCTCTTCCCTTTTCTGATGCTGCCGCCGTGGACCCCGAAGAAGGGTTTGTCGCGTCGCTGTCAAGCTGCCACATGCTCTGCTTTTTGTTTGAGGCTGCCAGGTCCGGGTTTCGTGTGGAGCGCTATACCGACAACGCGGCTGGCGTTCTGGCAAAAGACCCATCGGGGCAGCTTGCGATCACCCATGTCACACTGCGCCCGGCGGCAGTCTTTTCCGGCGACCGTCTCCCGACTCCTACCGAGGTTCACGCGCTGCACCACGAAGCCCACGCGCAGTGCTTCCTTGCCCGTTCCGTCAAGACCGAGATTCGCTGCGAGCCGGTGTTCTGCGATTAAGCTTCTTTTCAGCACCGGCATCTGGCTGTTTTCCAGAATGCCGCCCGGACCCAATCAAATCCAGATGCCGGAGTTGTAGAAAACCCCAGCACCCTGCGAAATGCCTAGTCGCAGGCTAATACGGCCAGGACCAGTTGCGGATTTCGGGCATGTCTTCGCCATGCTCGCGGACATACGCCGTATGCTCCATCAGCTTGTCGCGCATCTCCTGACGCAGACCCGCCACGCGGTATCCTAAAGAGGGCACACGGTCAATCACGTCCTGGACCAAGTGGTAGCGGTCCAAATGGTTTAAAACGACCATGTCGAACGGCGTCGTGGTCGTGCCTTCTTCAATAAAGCCGCGCACATGGATATTGTCATGGTTTGTCCGGCGATAGGTCAGGCGATGGATCAGATACGGGTAACCGTGGTAGGCGAAGATGACCGGCTTGTCCGGCGTGAACAGCGTGTCGAAGTCTTTGTCGCTGATGCCGTGCGGATGTTCCGACTGCGGCTGAAGCGTCATCAAGTCTACGACGTTGATCACTCGAATCTTCAGGTCCGGCAGGTTCTTTCGCAGAATGTCTACGGCGGCTAAGATTTCCAGCGTCGGCACGTCCCCCGCGCAGACCATCACCACGTCCGGCTCGCCGTTTTTATCAGTTCCGGCCCATTCCCAGATGCCTAGCCCGGCGGTGCAGTGCCGCACCGCGTCGGCCATCGGCAGGTACTGAAGCTCGGGCTGCTTGCCGGCGACAATGACGTTGATATAGCTGCGTGAGCGCAGGCAGTGATCGGCGACAGACAGCAGGCAGTTGGCGTCCGGCGGCAGGTACACCCGGACAATGCTCGCTTTCTTGTTCAAGACATGATCAATAAAGCCGGGGTCCTGATGCGAAAAGCCGTTGTGGTCCTGACGCCAGACATGCGACGTCAGCAGATAATTCAGCGACGCGATGGGCCGCCGCCACGGAATATGATGGCAGGCTTCCAGCCACTTCGCGTGCTGGTTGAACATCGAGTCCACGATCTGGATAAACGCTTCATAACACGAGAAGAACCCGTGCCGGCCAGTTAATAAATACCCTTCCAGCCAGCCTTCGATTGTTGTCTCGCTCAAAATTTCCATGACCCGGCCATCCGGTTCCAAATGCGCGTCGTCATCAGGCCGCGCTTCCGTGTCCCACGCCCGGCCTGTCGCATCTAAGACCGCGTTCAGGCGGTTGGAATTGTTTTCGTCCGGCGCGAAAACCCGGAAGTTGCGCGTGTCTTTCGTCGCCGCCATCACGTCCCGCAGGTAATCTCCGAGAACGCGCGTGGATTCGCCAATCTGCGTTCCCGGCTTTTCCACTGCAAACGCATACTTTTGGAAGTCCGGCAGGGGCAGCCCTTTCAGCAGCATCCCGCCGTTTGCGTGCGGGTTCGCGCCCATGCGCCGGTCGCCGGTTGGGGCAAGCTCGGCGATTTCGGGCTTCAGCCTGCCGGCCGCATCGAACAGCTCTTCAGGATGATAGCTTTTCATCCATTCTTCTAATTGCGCGACATGCTCCGGCGTCTTCATGTCGGCAATCGGAACCTGATGCGAGCGCCAGTTGCCTTCGGTCTTTTTGCCGTCTACGTATTTCGGCCCGGTCCAGCCTTTTGGGGAGCGCAGGACAATCATCGGCCATTGGGGGCGCGTGACATTGCCGGTTTCACGGGCGTCCTTTTGGATACTGCGTATCTCATTGACAACAGTTTCCAGCGTCTGCGCCATTGTCTGGTGCATAAGTTCGGGGGCGTCGCCCTCGACAAAGTATGGCTTGTAACCGTAGCCTACCAGAAGACTTGTTAATGCCTCGTCGCCAATCCGGGCCAGCACGGTCGGGTTCGCGATCTTGAAGCCGTTGAGGTGCAGGATCGGCAGCACCGCGCCGTCGGTCGCGGGGTCCAAAAACTTGTTGGAATGCCAGGACGCCGCCAGCGGCCCGCTTTCGGCCTCACCGTCGCCGATGACGCAGAGCGCAATCAAATGGGGGTTGTCGAAGGCTGCACCGTAGGCGTGAGACAGCGAATAGCCCAGCTCGCCGCCTTCGTTGATGGAGCCGGGGTTATCAGGAGAATCGTGGCTGGGGATGCCGCCGGGGAACGAAAACTGCTTGAACAGATTCTGCATTCCCGCTTCATTCTGGCTGATGCTGGGATACAGCTCGCTGTACGTGCCTTCCAGATAGGTGTTCGCCACCATGCCCGGTCCGCCGTGACCGGGGCCGCAGACATAAATCACGTCCAGATCATACTTTTTGATCAGCCGGTTCATGTGGACATAAATAAAGTTCAGGCCCGGCGTTGTCCCCCAATGCCCCAGCAGGCGCGGCTTGGTCTGCTCGCGGGTCAGCGGTTCTTTCAAAAGCGGATTGTCCATCAAGTAAATCTGTCCGACGGACAGGTAATTGGCGGCCCGCCAGTAGGCGTTCATTTTGTCGAGTTCATCCGGGCTGAGCGTATCGGTCATGGTTGTCTCCTGAGAAGAACCCGCCCCGGCACGAGTGCCGACCCTCCCGAAGCGGGAAGGTGAAGAGTAGGATTTCTGTACGATTGCCGGGGCGCTTCTTGCTGCGCCTTCGTTCTTTGTCTGGAACCTCTTTACCTTCCCGCTTCGGGAGGGTCGGCACTCGTGCCG
>CAXSZN010000076.1:0-21792 GCA_964241935.1 uncultured Armatimonadales bacterium | reverse complement strand
CTGGCGCTGGTGGACGGCGATTATCCGCTGCTCCGCCGCGCCCTGCTGGCGGAAGGCACCGGGGCCGCGCTTGTTCTGACGTTAAGCTTCGTGATCGGCAAAATCCATGTCGAAATGAGCCTCGGCAGCGAGATTGTCGGGCGGACGTCGCCGAGCATTCTGGATTTGATTATTGCGCTGGCCGGGGGGGCGGCGGGGGCGTATGCGACGGTGACGCCGCGCCTGAGCGCCGGGCTGGTCGGGGTGGCGATTGCCACAGCCCTGGTTCCGCCGCTCTGCTCGTGCGGTATTTGCCTGGCGCACGGCCTGTACCGCGAAGGCGGCGGCGCGTTTCTGCTGTTCGCCACAAACCTTGTCGCCATTCAATCGGTCACATCGCTTGTGTTCTGGCTGAGCGGCTTTCACCGCCTGGCGCGTTTGGATCAAAAGACGGTCCTGCGCTCTTTTGCTCCAAGCGCCCTGCTGCTGCTGGCGCTGGCGGTCTTTTTGGGCCGCAGCTTCCAGCAGACGCTGGCGCAGGAAGCCCTCCGCACGCAGGCGGAAACACTGCTTCGAACGCAGATCGGCGGCAGCGGGGCGGCGAATTTGACCGACCTGACAGCGGCCCGCTTCGGCGAACGGACACTCCTGACTGCCGTTGTCCGCGCTCCCTGGGTCATCACGCCGCAGTCCTGCGCCCGGCTGCAAGCCGACATCCGCCGGAAAACGCATCGCAGCACTGTTGACCTGCACATCCGCTCGGTCCTGACCCGCGAGTGCAGCGACACCAAGTTTTTATGGGGAACGCCGGGCAATGCTCCCGGCAGCAAGCCTTCCAGCAGCGGCGCATCCGACCGTGCCGCTGAGGATTCGTCGGTCAGCGATACGCCCAGCAGCCGGACCAATCAATAAGTGTCACGAAACCCTCTGAGTTATCCAGTCCTATGAACAGTTACGAAAAAGCATTTCTTATCCCGCTGCAAAACACGCTGGAGCGGATTATCTCGTTTGTGCCGCGCCTGCTGATCGCCGTGATCTTGTTTCTGCTGTTCTACGCCCTGGCCGCGCTGGCTCGCCGCATTGCCCGCGAAGCGCTGGGGAAAGTGTCCCATATTCCCTGGGCCGTGCGGACACTGATCGCCCGCTCCATCTACTTGATTACGCTTGTGATTGGAATTTTGGTGGCTTTGAGCGCGGCCAACGTCAATGTCACCACTGTTGTTGCCAGCCTCGGCGTCGCCGGCTTTGCGCTGGGGTTCGCGCTTAAAGACATTCTG
Source organism: uncultured Armatimonadales bacterium (assembly GCA_964241935.1). Taxonomy (GTDB): domain Bacteria; phylum Armatimonadota; class Armatimonadia; order Armatimonadales; family Capsulimonadaceae; genus JANXMY01. The sequence goes on along the minus strand of CAXSZN010000076.1, from coordinate 20,536 downwards.
GAAAACTTCATTGCCGGCATTCTGCTTTTGTTCGCCCGGCCTTTTGAGCTGGAAGACCAGGTCACTCTCGGCGCGTTTGAAGGCACGGTCAAGGACATCCAAATTCGCACGACCACGCTGCATACTTACAATGGCGACATGGTTGTGATTCCCAACAGCAGCGTGTTCACCGGCCCGGTCATCAACCATACGCGCTTGGGGCAGCGGCGCTACGCCGTGGATTTTGATACTAGCCTCTCCGCCGACAGCGCCGTGGTGGAACGAGAATCCTTGAAAGTCCTTTCCGAAAACGACGAAGTTGCCGCCGACCCAGCCCCGTTTCTGCGGGCTTACGCGGTGGACAGCGGCAATGACGTGTTAAGCTGGCGCTTGTATTACTGGGCCAAGCCGCACAAGGCCGCACAAGTCAAGACCGAATCCGACGCCCTGGCCGGCATCAAGCGTTGCTTGTTTGACGCGGGCGTTCCCACGCCCACGTCCACCTCGGCTACGATTCTGCGCCGCGGCGCGAATTACTCGGGCGACGGCATGGACGCCGAAGCCAAGCCCGGCGGCAGCCGGCGAAACAGCAAAACAGCCCCTTGACATTTTCGGCAGCCTGTGTTAAAGTAGCGTGTTACCGTTTTTCCGCACGCTTTTACCGTCTGCTGCCCAGACACCAATCCAACGCTGTACTTCACACTCTGCCTGGAGGCCTTGATGAACATTTCGATGACGGACGCTTTTCGGAGCACCTCGGCCCGTGCCGGCGCTGCCGCCGTGCTGGCCGCAACGCTTGGCGTGAGCCTGCTCGGCCCGCACCGCGCGTATGCCGCGCCCCATGCCCAGCTTGCTGCGGCAGGCGCAAGCGATTTCGGTGTCACCATTCTCAGCCCGGATCCCCATGTGCCGCTGGCCGGGGTCAAGCCAGTCGAAATCTCGGCGTTCTATCAAGGCAGCCCGGCCAACCAAATTATCGCTATTGAGCTGTTTGTGGACGGCGCAAAAGCGGCGACGAAAACACTGGATGCGCCGGAAACACGCGGCGTTGTCTCATTCTTGATTGACGCCGGCGCGATCTCGGCAGGTTCCCACACCATTGTGATTCGCGCGACCGCCGCTGACCAGGAAGTGCAGTCGGCCAAAAGCCAGTTCACGTTTAACGGCATGGACCCCGGTGCCGTTCCGCTGGCCGCCCCCAGCCCCGCCGGACCCAGCCTGACGCTGCCGACGGACCCAGCGCTGTCGTCCGGCCTGCCGCCCACCCTGCGCCTCCTCAGCCCGACCCCCGACGGGCGGGTCCAGGGCACAATCACCCTGCGCGTGGAAGCGTCCGACCCCAGCGGCAAAGCCCCGTATGTGTCGCTGTTTATTGACAAGACGTTTAAGACGCTCCGCAACTACGCGCCCTATGAGTTTGAGTGGGACACCACGGCGTACTCCAACGGCTACCACACGATTGAAGCTTACGGCTATAACGACACGCCGAATGTCGGCCATGCCAAGACCCTGCGCCTTTATGTCAACAACCCCGGCGGCGAGACCGGCATCCGCCATGACCTGCTCGATGCGCCGCCGGTCGTCCAAGCGATCCGGCCTATTCCCCGCCTCGGAGCGACGCGCGTTCGGCCTCTCTTAGCCCGGCCCGCGCGAATTGTTGTTCAGGCGAAAAGTGCCGCCGCACAGCCGCTGCCGCCCGCGCAGATCGCGTCGCTTGTGCCCCGCCATGCTTCGTCTGCACGCGAAATCGCTGAACAGCTTGCTTCAGGGGCCGGCTTACTGCGCGGCAGCTTAGACTTTGCCTCCGAGCTGTCCGTGCCGTTCGCCGCCGAGAAAACTGCCCCTGCAGCAGTTCACCCAGCCCCTGTCCGCAGCTTTAAGCCGCTTCGAGTGGCAGACAAAGCGGTAGTCGCTCATCCCGCCTCCGACGCCGAAGCGCAGGCACTGCTGGCCCAAACTCCGGCCCGGACTTTCAGCGGCAAAGCGCGGCTGCCGCAGATCGCGTCCATCCGGCTGCCGGGAAGCGACCTGGCTTCGCCGTTCGTCGCGGCGCCGCATGCCGCGCTTTCGTCCGCGCTGGTCACGAGAACAGCGCTGCGCCCGATGGTCCACGCGCCGCTGCCGGCCTCGGTGAAGACCCATGCGCTGCATGTGCATCTGCCGGTCGGCATGATGAGCGAGCTGCTTCGGGCCGCCGGCCAGCGCACCCTGCTGTTCAACCACGCAACCGTCACGATGGACCGGCCGCTGTCCGCCCAAAACCGCGTCTTGTTTGGCCCTCTGCGCCAGATCTTCGAGCAGGGCGGCGGCACGCTGACCTGGCAGTCTTCGACCGGCACGGTCCGGGCCAAGAGCGCGACGAAAGACATCCTGCTGACGCTGGGCAACACCCAGGCCCAGGTCAACGCCAAGCCGGTGACCCTCGACGGCAAGCCGTACCTGATGATGGGACGGACGATGGTCCCGCTGTCGTTCATCGCGGTTGCGATGGATGCCGATGTCCAGTTTGACGCAGCCACCGGGCATCTGCTGGTCACCAGCCGCAAGTAGCGCCCGGCGTCGTATTGTTAAAAAAGACCCCGCGCCTTTTGGCGCGGGGTTTTGTGTTGGAACGTCAAGCAGAACGAGCCTCTGAAAACTGCTCGTTTTTAGCTCTCCTCAAATTGTTTAAGCCGCCGCAGGCGCTTTTGCTTCCGGCTTGCTTTCGGCCTTCGTCTCAGGCTTGCTTTCAGTCTTCGGCTCGCTCTTCGTCTCGGCGGCGGTCGTTTCAGCTTTTGCGTCCGTCTTGATCGGCTCGGCAGACGCTTCGCTGCCGGACGTGCCGGAACCGCCGGCAGGCTTTGCGGCGTAGTCATTGACATAAAAGCCGGAGCCTTTGAACGAGATGCCGACCGGATAAATCCGCTTGCGGAGCGTCCCGCCGCACTCGTTACACGTTGTCAAAGCATCGTCTTTGATACTCTGAAAAATCTCAAACTGGTTGTCACAGGAAAGGCATTCATAGCCATAAGTCGGCATAATTCGTCGCACCCCATTCAGAAGTTAGTTCAGAAAGTCATTTAGCTGCTGATAGTATAACACGTTTCTCGAAAAGGCCGGTTCCCCATGCTCAAAACAGACACGTTCACCAAGACCGAAGCGCTGACGACCGAGGCGATTAACCCGGAACTCGCTGACATTGACGCGCTCGATACCGAAAGCCGCCTGCGGCTGATGAACGCTGAGGACGCCCAAATTGCCGCCGCCGTCGCCCTCGAAATCCCGCACATCACCCGCGCCGTTCAGCGGGCTGCCGCGTCGCTCCGGGCCGGCGGACGCCTGATCTACGTTGGCGCAGGCACCAGCGGACGCTTGGGGGTTCTCGACGCTGCCGAATGCCCGCCGACGTTCGGCGTCCCACCCGGTTTGGTGGTAGGTCTGATTGCCGGCGGCCCCGGCGCCATGTTCCAGGCCGTCGAAGGCGCGGAAGACGACCCCGACCTCGGTGCGGCGGCGATCATTGACGCCGATGTTTATGAGCGCGACACCGTTGTCGGCATCAGCGCGTCCGGCCAGGCTCCGTTTGTCTTAGGCGCACTGCGCCAGGCCGTCAAGCGCGGCGCGGCCACAGTCGCCCTGACCAACAACCGCCCTTCCGAAGTCGAAGCCGTCGCCGCCATTACGATCGCCCCCATCGTCGGCCCTGAGATTTTAGCCGGGTCCACCCGCCTCAAAAGCGGCACGGCGCAGAAGATGGTGCTGAACATGATTTCTACGGGCGCGATGATCGAGATCGGCAAAACCTACGGTAATTTGATGGTAGATGTTCAGGCGTCCAACAAAAAGCTCCACGCCCGTTCCGTCCGCATCATTCGCCAGGTCACCCGCGTTTCGCCAGAACGCGCCGAAGCTGCGCTCTTTCAGGCCGGCGGCTCCGCCAAGCTCGCCATTCTCATGCTCCAGCTCGGCATCTCCGCCGCCGACGCCCAAACCCGCCTCTCCCACGCCGGCGGTTTTTTACGCCGCGCATTGGCCGAAGAGTAGCAGGTACAATATAGCCATGAATGCCCCGCGATATATAAGCCTTCTTTTTGCCGCGACCGTTTTTCTCTTGTGCCGTCTGGCAGTGGCTGCTTCTCCTGCCGCCGCGCCGCCTGCCGGTCCGTTGCCTGCGGTTTACCGTCTCACTTTGCCATCCGTCAGCAACGCGCAAATCGGTTCTCCGGCCTCTTACTCCATTACCTTCAATCTGCTCAACGCGACACCCTACACGCTGGGTTTTGCTTGGGCACCTTATGTCGAGCCGAAGCTGCAGTTTCAGGTGGATCACAAAGCGCCGGGAGATAATCCAAATACAGACAGCGGCTGGAAGCCAGTGAAGCCGATCTCCAAACCTATTTCCAAATCTAGCCCATTTGCCATTACTGAAGACCACCGAGAAAAAATAGCTCTTGCACCGGCGCAAAACGCAACCTTCTCCGCCCCGCTCGGATTCTCGCTGGCAGCACCGGGGTTTTACCGCATCAGCCTCACGATGACGATGGATGCTTACGAGAAAGAAAACCCATTGGACACAAAAGGCATACAGCGCAGGATAGTCCTTCAGTCCGACCATCTTGTTGTCGCTAAGACGGATTGGGGCTTTGTGTCCGTGACGGAGCAGCCGTAGCAGCGGCGATTTTTAGACGTGCCGTTCAAGGAGAATGAAGCAATGGCACAGCAAGCCGCAGAGCATGGGATTGAAATCCTCGGCTGTGGAGCGAAGCGCCCAGTAGCCGCCTTCGCGGGTACAAGAAAAAAGCCGACGCGGTCCTAATCCTTGTCCGCGAAGGCGGACATGAGGCGTCTGCACCCCACAGCCGAGGATTTCAATCCCACGGCAATCTTCTGTGAGCCATAGCCTTGATGTCTATCTTACCCTTTATCCTCTCGCGCCTGCGGAACGCTTTGGCGATGCTGCTGATGCTGGGCGGGGCGGCGGGCATTGTGGCGGGGACGCTGTCGCCGTGGGCGACGTTTCGGGTGTTCCACAATATCGAGATCAACCTGCCGGGGTGGGTGTTTCTGTGGGGCGGGCTATGCTTGTCGGTTGCCGTGCTGGTGTTTTTGGGGATGCGCCGCTCGCCGGTTCTGTGTTTAATCGGGGCGCTGCTGGTATTGAACTGGGCCGCCGAGGGACAGAAGCGGGTGCCGGAGCGGGTGAAGTTCCAGTTGGCGGGGGCACAGATGAACTTCTCGGTCTCCATCAACCGGCTGCTGGACCAGTTTCATATCCCCGATGTGGAAGTGGCGAACTTGAACACGCCAAATACCAGCCTGCTGGGTGTCGGGCTGGGCTGGACCCAGCAGGGCGCGTATGCACTGCTGCTCGGAAGCGTGATCGGCCTGCCCGGCGATCCGGTGGCCGTCTGGGTTTACCGGCGCACTGCCCGCGCCCGGTGTCGTGCCTGCGGATCACGCTGGCCGCTGTCGCGTGGTGCCCAATTTTGCCCGCACTGCGGCGCGTCTACATTGCCCCGTCACATCCGCCTTTGCACGCACTGCGGGACACGGGCCAAGCGTGGCGATTGTCACTGCGTCGCCTGCGGAACTCCTCTTGACAGCCTGCCGGCTTCGTGCTAAGATAGACACAGCAAACATTTGTTTGCCTTAGACAAAGGAGAACACCACTATGTTACAGTCGCCGCACGTTCGCTTGCTCGTTTCCGATCTGCCTGCCAGCTTTCGCTTCTACCAGGAAACGCTGGGGATGACGCCCCGGTTTAATTTAGACGACGTTTACGCCGAGTTCGATATGGCTGGTCAAACGCTCGCTTTGTACCGGCGTCCACTGATGGCGGAAGCCGTCGGGAGCGCAGCCAAGCCGGTCTCGGCGGACATGCAGGACGCCGCAATGCTAGTGCTTGCCACCGATGATGTCGACTTTGCCGCAAGTACTCTTCAGGCACGAGGGGTCACTTTGACCGCCGATCCGACGGACCGCCCCCTGTGGGGCATCCGCACCGCGCACTTCCGCGACCCGGACGGCTACTTGATCGAGATCAACTGCCCGCTGCCGGCTTGACAACTGCTCAGACGCCCCCTAGCCCCCAATAATGGGGGCACCAGACTCAGAGCAAGTAGGACCATTCCCCTCATGTTCCCCCATTATTGGGGGCTAGGGGGCTTTCTAGCGTACCAAAACTAAATCGGTCTGCTCCCAGTAGTCGGACAAGCTGCGATGCTCAAAGCAGTTTTCGTGGGGCTGCACCAGCACTTCGCGTTGTGTTTTCTGAGACAGCTTGCCGCAGCGCCAGACAGCGGCGGTCTGCGTGCCGGTCGGAGCACTGAGATAAACACGGTTTTTGTGGCGGCAGGTCGCGCACTCATGCAGGACTTCGTCTGTATTTTCGGTGCGGCCAGCAGGCCGCTCAATGAGTTCTAGGGTCATGGCGAATTCTCCAGGCCGCACTTTTGCGGGCCGGCTGTATTGTACCATGACTTCACGGATTTTTATATAAAACTTTTCAGCAAAAATTAAGCCCGCCAAACGGATTTGGCGGGCTTTGCCGGCTTACAGCCGGGCATGAGAAAGAGCGGACGCGGGGATGGCCTGAGATGGGAGGCCTGGCCCCTGCCAAGTTACCTGCAGGCTGTAATCGCCGCCGTCCTGGAAGTAAAACAAATCCAAGAGATGCGGGCCGGCGGCCAGGGCGGCTTGGCCGGAAGCGGGCGTCGCTCCATGCGGGCCGTTGCTGCCAATCACCGTCTGGCCGTCAATCGTCAGCGCCGAACCGTCGTCGGCGACCGTGCCGAACGTGTACAAGCCGGTGGCTGGGACCGTGAGGTAACCTGTATATTTGATGCCGAAATTGGTCTCCCGCTTGCGCGGCGTGAGGCTGAAGTCCGCAATCGTGCCGGTGGACAGCGGCGTCTGCGCGGCAAAGTCCGATGTGTTCCCAAACGCCGCTTCGTAGTAGGCGTAGGCCAAGCCCGGCTCCGCGCCGACAGTTTCCGTCGTCGCGGGCAGGGGAACAAGCGTGCTGAATGCTGCTGTAGACACCAGGCCGAGCGGCAATTTTCCTTGAAATGCCTGCGCCTTCAGTGTGGCCCCATGCGTCAGCGTCAGCGGGCCTTTGTAAAGGGTGGAAGAGCGTGTCGGTGCGGCTCCGGTGGTTGTGTAGCGGATCGCCGCGCCCGGCAGGGGCGGCGTCATAGTCACAATCGCAGAGCCATAGAATTTGCGGTTGGCAATCGGCAAAATGACCGGCGCGTGGGTCATGCCCTGGTAAATCGTGCTGGCAAGCAGGACATAACCCGTGTCGTTTGGATGGACCCCGTCCACGAAATCAGCGTTGTCGCTTGGCACTTGCCCGTGCACATCAATCACAGTCGCGCCCTTCCGGGCAGCCACTTGACGGATAATCGGCAATTCTTCGGTGACAGCCGGCTCATTGATGCCGTAGTTTGGCTTCGGCACAGGCGTCGGCAGGCACGCATACAGCTTGGGGTGCGTCGGCAGAGCGGCGTAGTAGTCAAGCAAAGCCGCGTAGTCCGCCGCGAATTCGGCCTTGTGCGCTCCCCAGTTCTGCGGCTTGGAGTCGTTGGTTCCCAGCAGAATCACAACGACGTTCGGCGCGAAGGCCGCGCTGCGCCCGTAGGAGCCGCGCTGCTTGTAGGGGCTGTCCCCGTTTTGGAGCAGCGTCGCGCCGCTTTCCCCAAAGTTTGCGACCGTGTAGCCTGGCCCAAGCAAATCCCCCAGCAGGCTTGGATAATTATTTTGGTCCGCGCTTGCCCCCACCCCCGCCGTGATGCTGTCGCCGACGCAGGCGACTTTCACCGGCGCTCCCGCCGCAGGCGTCGGAAGCAGTTGAGCGCTTGCCGGGCGCATCCCGGTCCAGCCGAAGGCGGCCAGCAGTGCGCCGCAGAGAAAAATGTTGACGTTCATTGTCCATGCCCCTTTGTGACAATTTCTTGATTATTGTGCTGTATTCTTGCTGACCTATTCGCCGCTGCCGGCGGGTTTTCCTCTGATGGCGGCGTTTCCGCTGAATGCCCTGCACTCTGGTATAATAACTCCATGTCAGAGAATAACGCAGACAGCCAGAAATACATTCGCAATTTTTGCATCATCGCCCACATTGACCACGGCAAGTCTACATTGGCCGACAGGCTTTTGGAGTTCACGGGAACAGTCCAGCGGCGGCACATGCAGGAGCAGCTTCTCGACTCGCTTGATATTGAGCGCGAGCGCGGCATCACGATCAAAATGGCGGCAGTACGGCTCAATTATAAAGCGCACGACGGGCAAACCTACGAGCTAAATCTCATTGACACGCCGGGGCATGTGGACTTCACTTACGAAGTCTCGCGCTCGCTCGCCGCCTGCGAAGGGGCCGTTTTAGTGGTAGACGCCGCGCAGGGCGTCGAAGCGCAGACGCTGGCGAATGTCAATCTTGCGCTGAACAGCCAATTAGAGATCGTGCCGGTAATCAACAAAATTGACCTGCCCGCGGCAGACCCCGACCGCGTGGCCGAAGAAATCGAAGAAGTGCTGGCGATTGACGCCACTGAAGCCATACGCGCGTCCGCCAAAGAAGGCATCGGCACGGAAGAAATCTTGGAGAGCATTGTTCGCCGCGTCCCGCCGCCGCAGGGGGATCCCGACAAGCCGTTAAGAGCGCTGATCTTTGACAGCCACTTTGATGCCTACTTAGGCGTTGTGGCCTATGTGCGGGTGCGCGACGGCGAGATTGCCGCCGGCACGCAGATTCGGGCGATGGCGTCGGGCAAGACGTTTGACGTTACCGGCGTCGGCATCTTCTCGCCGCGCATGAAGCCGGTCGAAAAGCTGATGACCGGCGAGGTCGGCTACATCACGGCGAGCGTAAAAACGGTCGGCGACTGCCGGGTCGGGGACACGCTGACGCTGGCGTCGCACGGCGCGGCCGAGCCTTTGGTCGGCTACCGCGAGGCACTTCCGGTCGTCTTCTGCGGCCTGTACCCCGTGGACAGCTCCCAGTATCCCGAGCTGAAAGAAGCGCTGGGCAAGCTCCAGCTTAACGACGCCGCCTTGACATTTGAACCCGAATCATCGGCAGCGCTCGGCTTCGGCTACCGCTGCGGCTTTCTCGGCCTGCTGCATCTTGACATCGTCCAAGAGCGCCTGGAGCGTGAGTTCAACTTGACTTTGATTGCGACGGCTCCCAGCGTTATCTACAAGGTGCATCTCACCGACGGCGAGATGGTGGAAGTGGACAACCCGGCAAACCTGCCGCCGCCTTCGGAAGTGACCTCAATGGACGAGCCGTATGTCACGGCCAGCATTATCATTCCGTCTACTTATGTCGGCCAGGTAATGGACATGGCCCGCGACCGCCGCGGCATCTATTTACGCACGGAGTATCCCGCGAAAGACCGGGTAATGATCTTCTACAAGCTGCCGATGAACGAGATTTTGATGGACTTTTTTGATCAGCTTAAGTCCCGCACCAAAGGCTATGCGTCGTTTGATTATGAGATCAGCGGCTACGAGCCATCGAACTTGGTGAAGCTCGACATCAAAATCAACGACGAGCCGGTAGACGCGCTGTCGTTCATCACCCACCGGGACAAGTCTCAAGAACGTGGGCGTCAGCTTGTCGAAAAACTCAAAGAAGTCATCCCGCGCCAGCAGTTCGAGATCAAAATCCAGGCCGCCATCGGAGCCAAAGTCGTCGCCGCCGAGCGCATCTCCGCCCTCCGAAAGAACGTCATCGCCAAATGCTACGGCGGCGACATCAGCCGCAAGCGCAAGCTATTGGAGAAGCAAAAAGAAGGCAAAAAGCGCATGAAAAGCATCGGCAGCGTCGAAATCCCCCAAGAAGCGTTTATGAGCGTTCTGAAGCTTGGCAGCGACTAAACTTCGGCTGCCAACGACATCCAGTGCTGCGGCGGGGCGGTAGCTCCGCCGCTGTTTTTATAGCGCTGTGACCAATGCCATAAAGTATATTTTTAATTACGGGAATAGTTGGTATAAGAAGCGTACTGAATGCGGTATAAACAAGATAGATAATAATCATACAAATACTCAAACGGCGTATGTCGGATTAGGATCAAACTTAGGAGACCGGCAGGAAAATCTTCGGCTGGCCCTAAGCGAGCTGGGGCGGATACCGACAATCAGTATCTTAAGAGTGTCGTCGGTCTATGAAACGGCCCCGGTGGGCGTGACCGAGCAGCCGGAGTTTCTGAACGCGGTGGCGGCTTTGGAAACGTGTCTGCCGGCGACTGACCTGCTGGACGTTTTGTTGAACCTTGAAAACAAATTGGGGCGGGTGCGAACCTTTCGGTGGGGTCCGCGCGTTCTAGATTTAGATCTGCTGCTCTACGGAGACGCGCAGATCATGCTGCCTTCTTTGACTGTTCCCCACCCGCGCCTGCGCGAGCGGGCGTTTGTGCTGGTGCCGCTGGCGGAAATCGCGCCGGAGCTGGTGCTGCCGGGTGAGCATAAGACAGTTAAAGAATTGGCGGATTATTTTGGAAGCAACGGGAACATTCGGCGGGTGGGAGTCGTCTAACAACGAAAGGCCTGCCGCATTCCCTGTTTGTGTGTTTTCTCTTGCGCGTTTAGGATGTGCCATGCTGTATTCGTACCAAGCCAAAGACCAATCAGGCCGCACCGTGACTGGGGCGCTGGACGCCGAAAGCGAGCGTCAGGCCGCGCAGGAGATCCGTGACATGGGCTACTTCCCCATGCGCCTCGCACCGCAGCGAGGCGGCGCGGCCACTTTGTCTCCACAATCTCATTCTCAAGATATTCTGGAAAACCGTTCAGCGCTGAATGGGGCTGAAATGTTAGGCGGGACAGCGGGGATGCTGTCCCGGCCGAAAATGACGCCGGGCGTCTGGCTGCTGGCGCATCTGGTCTACCCGCTCTTTTCTGGGGTTAGCCTCCGGGACATGGCCCTGATGTACCGGCAGTTCGCGGCGATGCTTGGCGCGGGTGTTCCGATCTATCAGTGCCTGACGTCGCTGACGCAGCAGTCTACCAGCGGCGTTTTGAAGCGTCACCTGCGGCGCCTCTCGAACTCTGTGCAGGAGGGCGGGATGCTGACGACGGCGATGGGCGAAGCGCCCTGGATTTTCACGGATTTTCAGCGGGCTATGGTCTCGGCAGGTGAGGTCAGCGGGCGGCTGGACACGATGATGGGCCGGCTGTCCTCGGCGCTGGAACAGGAGTACACGCTTCGCGGCAAGATCAAGAGCGAGATGGTCGAGCCGGTTGTCACTCTTCTTGCAAGCTTTCTGCTGCCGCCCCTGGTGCTTGTCGTGGTGGCGCATGATGTTCATGCGTATTTAGTGACGGCAGTATATCCGCTGCTGGAAACTGCCGCCGCCGGTCTGGCGATCTATGTGGTCGGCAAGCTGCTGTCGCAGTTTAAGTTCGTGTTCGACGCCATAATTTATTCGCTGCCGGGCATCGGCGGCGCAATACGAATGATCGCGATTGCCCGGTTTTCTCGCGCGTTCGCTTCCCTGTATGCAGCGGGAGTGGGCATCCCGGAAACGCTTCGGTTCTCGGCGGCGGCGACCGGGAATGAGTTTTTATCGCGCCGCATGACATCCGCGATTCCCTCCATCATGGGCGGGCGCGGGATTGCGGAGTCGCTGCAAGCGACACGGGCGTTCCCGCCGATGGTCGTCTCCATGCTGAGTACCGGGGAACAGACCGGCGGCCTCGACATGACGATGGATAAAGTTGCGGAGTATTACGAGCAGGAGTCGGTAGTCCGTCTGCATCAGATAGTCGTAACACTGCGGACCCTGGCGCTTCTCTTTATTGCGGTTCGGGTCACGATGATCTTGATTTCGTTCTACGGCGGCTATGCCAACCAGCTTAACGACATGTCAAACCCGGACGCACCCTAAACTTGTAACGTTTTTGTGACGAATATATCAATGACGAGCGCAGCATTTTATTATCCTTTCTCTGCGTCCCAGTCATAGAAAGAGGCACTGTTTACTTTCAGCGCGACTTAAGCATTATTTTATTTTTCGGAGCATACAGGATGAGCTTACAGCGAAATTATTATGAAGTTCTGGGCCTTCCGCCTGGGGCGACAACAGATCAGATTAAAAAGAAATACCGGGAGCTTGCGCGAAAATTCCACCCGGATGTCGCGCAGGACAATAACCTCAGTCAGTTGACTTTTACGCAGATCAATCAAGCGTACAATACTTTAAGCAATCCCGAGCGGCGTGCCCAGTACAACGGCACTCTGCAAAACAACGGCACTCTGCAAAACAGCAGCGCTCCGCAAAACAGCAGCGCCCAGCAGAACGCAAAGGCTTCGGCTGCGCCGTCGCCGGCCTCGACCGTAAGACCGGCACAAGCTCCGAACACGGCGGCACCTGCGTCAAAGCCGGCGGCATCCGCATCAAAAGCGCCGTCGGCCCCAAGCCAGCCGGCAGCCGGAGCACAGCCCCAGGCGTTTAAAGAAATGCTGAGCCGGGCCGAAAACGCTATTATGGCCGGCAAGCCTGTCGAGGCCCGCGCGTTCTGTGTGCGTATTCTGGAAGCGGACCCACGCCATGTCCGGGCGCTTGAAATTCTCGGAGATGCCCTAATGCTGATGGGCCGGCAGGAAGAAGCGGCAGTGCAGTACCGCCAGGCGCTGCAGATCGCGCCCAGCAGCCTCATTCAAGCCAAGCTGAACCGTGCAGCGCCCCCGAGCCAGTCCACACGAACCCTGCCGCCGCAAGCGCCAGCGGCGCGAAACGGCAGCGGCGGGCAGAAGACAGTCCAGCCGGGGAGCGGCAGCGCAGCGGAGGAAACAGAAAAGCCCGGTGGCCTCTTCGGGCGGCTTTTGGGCCGGAAGTAGTTTAAGAAGAACTTGCAGGCGAAAGGCGCGGACAGCACTGCTGTCCGCGCCTTTTTGTTTCCCCAGCAGCAGCTTGATTGTTTCCCCAGCAGCAGCTTAAAGAATGCGGCGCGGCAAAGGAGCGGGGGGAAAGTGGGTTTTGAGGCGATGGGCAAGCGCAGTGAGTGCAATCTGGGCATCCTGACTAGCTTTCGCACAAGAAAAGAGCGCCACAACATACAGCGAATAGCGGCGGCCGATCTGGCTCCGCAGGTAGCGGCTTGCCTGCGCCTGGGACTGAGACAAAGATGCACGGTAGAGGCGCGGCGCGGTCATGGCGACATATTCGGAGGCGACGCAAAGCATCTGCGCTTCAATCGGAATAGACCGGCCGGAGCGGCCAAACGGATAGCCGCTGCCGTCCCGGTACTCGTGGTGGAAGCGAACGGCGTTCGAGGCCGGCTTGAGGATAGGAATGACGTCAAGAATGGCCGCGCCGACCCGGACATAATCACGCAGCACGAAACGGTCTACCGGGCGGGTCAGGCAGGCCGGGCTGTTCAGCAGCTCGTAGGGAATACTGACTTTGCCGATGCCGTGCAGCAGCGCCGCGTACTCCAAGCGGCGTGTTGCCAGCAGACTCATTCCCCGCAGGCGTGCCATCCAGACTATGTAGCGGGCTGTCTGCTCGGCATGGCCCAGCAGGTGCGGCTCGCGGGCCTCCACCGCCCGTGCCAGCGCGATAAACGTCTGCCGGTACGAGCGCCGCACCGTCCACGGCAGGTAGAAGGTGATTGCGGCCAGCGACAGGCTGAACACGGAGCCGGCAATGATATTAATGGTGAAATAATTCATTGAGCGAGAAAACTAGGCGCGACATCAAGAACTAAGCAGAATAAGCGGCGGGCGGGCTGGACCAGAGCGCGTCATCAGCGACGGCGGGCTTCGTGCCGACAGCTTCACCGCGGGCTTCCATTTTCTGCTCACGATCCAAGATGGAGATAAAGATTTCAACAACTTCCGCGTTAAACTGGGTTCCGGCGTGACGCCGCAGCTCGGCGACGGCTGCTTCCTGAGTCATCGGCTGGCGGTAAGGACGCTGATCTTCTTTGGCCGGGCCGCCGACCATCGCATCAAACGCATCCACCGCCGAGATAATCGCAGACTCAATCGGAATATCGTCTTGCCCGAGGCCGTCTGGATAGCCTTTGCCGTCGGGACGTTCATGGTGATGGCGAATCCAGTGGCCGACTTTTCCCATCACGCTCATGCGGATGACAAGTTCCGCCCCAGTGACGGGATGCCGGCGGATCATGCTCCAGTCGTCGTCGGTCAGCTTGCCGGCTTTGTTCAGCACCCGGTCATCCACAGCGACTTTGCCGATGTCATGCAGGATGGCTGCATTCTCGATATGCTCCATAGACGCCGCCGGCAGCCGCATTTCTTCCGCGATCTTCCTAGCCCAGCGTGCGACCCGGTGCAGGTGTCCGTGGGTGTAGGGATGCGCTTCCTGCATGATCCGCCCCAGCAGATCCACCCCCTGCCGGTACGCCGCCATTCGCCGCTCATAAGTTTGGACCGCCAGCCGCAGCGCAAACATCGGCACGATCACGAACGCGATCCCATACCACCGATGCTCCCCGTACAAGATCGCCGTAAGCAATCCTATCGGCGAGGTCATCAGCGCACTCGGTAGCTGCCAGCGAAAATTGTTGTGCCAGACAATGTCCCAGCGCTGCTTGTAGTAGCTGCTGGTAAAGGTGGTCGTCAGCAGCGCATTTATCATAAAAGCTGCAAATGAGCAGAAACAAAGCACAAAGCAGGCTCCCCAGCCAGGAACCGAACCGATTCGGACTCCATCTTTCGGAAAGCAGGAATGCTCCAATACAGTATACAGGAGGGCACTCATTCCAATCATGATTACATCAATGGAAACATTGGTAACGTACTGCTTCGGACGGAAGCGATGGCTGGCTGGCAGGGAAACAGCGCCGTTTGCAACCACGCAGACAATCGCAACCAGGGTTGCCGTAGATGCACCGAACAAGCCAATCAAAGCAACAAAGATGGGGATACCGGGGTAGGTACTCATGGTGCTGCTTGGCAGCGATACCGCCAGCAGACTGATAGCAATCACGAGGCCGCCTAGCAGGAGGATGTCGTGCCAGGCATGAAACGGGATAGGACTGAAAATTGCGGTCAGCCCGGCAATCACTAATGCCGTTCTGGACAAAAGGAAGCGAAAACGGGAGTAAGGCATCGGCATCTCGACAAGGGTCCGCTGCGCGGCTGCTTGGAGAGAGGAGTAAGTTTGGCTTAAAGTCAAAGACATGGAAAACACAACGATTCTTGGGATCGGCACGAGCCATCTTCAGAGAAAGGTCCGTGGTAATCTTCGGCATATTCAGCGGGAAAAGTTACATCAAGGAGATCGCGGAAAAGCGAAGGAAATAAGGGCTGCAGGACGCAAATAGTCAAGTCATCATCATGTCCATACCTAATTATCATGTCAGCATCAACTCCGTCCACATCAGCAGCTCTCAAACAGCAAAAACTAGCAGTCAGTGACTGGCCAGGTGTGTGCAACGCCGCAGCCGGAAATGGCGGTGGACAGGGTCTTGATCATCTTGGAAACGGTATTCATGGGGATACCTACTGTAAACACGGCTGCGCCGATCTCTCGGACGTCACGCCGGCTTCGCTCGTGAAACCCCCTCGGGTCTCGAAGCGTCCTGCAGCCCAAACCGAAACATTATTCCATTGTCAAAGTGCAAATTACAGTAAAATCTTACAGTAGATTTATCGAGGAGGCGGAAGAAAATTAAAGTTCTTCTTCCAGAAATGCCAGGCTGACGCGCCGGTTGACGGCATCGAGCGTGGCGCTCACAACGGCTTTCCAGGCGTCCTGACGGATCAAGGCGCAGCCAGTCAAAAGCTCTTCGCCTTTGGCCGAACCCAGGGCGCTGACCAGCACCAGAACCGCCTTGCGGCCGGCCAGGGGAATATCCGTCTGTAAATCTTCCACGACCATGGTTCCGTCGTCCGCGCCGGTGTCTTCCACGGCACGGATCGCGGCGGTCGCAATGAGGCGAAGCTGATTGTAGCCCGACGCATGGCCGGTGGCGCTGCCGGTGTAGACGGCATCTGCGCGGCGCAGATGCACGGTCGCTTCCGCCCGGCTGCCGGTCACGGTGAGGGCGACATCGGAGAAGCTCAGCCGGGGCGCAGCCGCGCTGGGGCCGCCGGCCAGAGGTGCACGGCCCTGGATCTGAGCAATGCTGATTTTTTTATAGTCTAAGACAAAATCAAGGTGAGCGCGAATTGCGGACTCGATGTCACGGGCGACCTGTTTGGGTGCCCGCTTAGGGTTCACCAGCACATGCAGCTCGTCTACCCGCCCGGAGGAGCCAAGAACGGCCCGCACCGAAACGACATCTTTGAGCTGGCGCACGACATCTTCGATTTGTTCGGCGGACACATAGCGGCGCGAGGTGGAGACATCTCCGGTGGGCAGTTCCATGGCGGGGGCACTCCTCTAAGTTACAACTTCAGGCTGTCGGAGGGTACAGCAAAAGATACCAGCCTGCACCTCTATTGTAACATGGATTTCTTATTTTTGGGGAAGCAGGCACACCGCAAGAAATTTATTTTTCTAGCGCCCCACTGTCAGCAGCAGAACCGCCAGGACCACTGCCGACAGCGTGCAGAAGACATTGACCCAGTCGTTTCCCAGCCACGGCCAGCCCCGCTCCGGCGGATACGGCTGAGGCCGCTCCGTCCAGCGGCTGGAGTCCAGCGGGTCGCGCCACTGCGCCTGCACCGCCGCGCCGAGCAGGCTGTCCAGCAGCGCACCGCAAAAGCCGGCAGCCATGACAATTAAACCTGCCACCCCGCTTCCGGCAAACAGTCCAAGCACCGCCGCGCCGCCCAGCGCGGCTGCCGTTCCCGGCAGGCTGACCGCACCGGACTCTCCGGCATTGGCTTTGCGGCCCGTCCGAATGTCGAACGGCTGCCCGCCCAGTGCCGACCCGATTTCCGTGGCCCAAGTGTCGGCATTTGCGGCGGCAAGCGCGGCCAAAAACAGCAGCATCCCAGCTTTGACGCCGAAAGACGTCAGCAGAAGGCAGGCGGCAGCAACCCCGCCGTTCGCCAGCACCTGCCCGGCATCTCTTCGCCCGCCTTTCTCGTAGCCCAATGCGTCTTTGCGCTTCTTCCGCCACCGGCTGAGCGCCGTGGACGAAACAAAGAAAGCGAGCAGCGCCCCCGCTGCCGTCCACCCGCCGACACCGAACACGACCGCGCCGACGCCCCAGGCCGCAAGAGCACCACTGCGCGTCAGGGCGCGGACGCGGTAAGCGGCTGCCGCGATGATTGCCGCGAACACGACGCCGAGCAGAGCTTGGGGAAGAGGAGGCATAGTGGCAGAAGAATCATCAACGGAATATGTCGCAGCACACGGAGCCACGGGTTCAGAAGCCACGGGTTGAAACAGAAGCCACGGGTTGAAACCCGAGGCTATCGAGTTCCCACCGTCGAGGCGACGGAAGATCGCTTGCGTGACCTATTCTTGTGTCGCCTCGACACTGAGCACTTCCCAGCCTCGGGTTTCAACCCGTGGCTTCTGTTTCAACCCGTGGCTCTTTTGCTCGTGCGTTTTGCCTCGCTGCACTACTTGCGGGACACATAGATATTGCCGCGAATGTAATAGCGCCAGGGCAGGTCTATCCCTTGCGAGATGCCGATGCGAGTGGTGGCGACGGTCTCAAAGGCCGAAACTTCCTGCGGCAGCACGTATAGCTCGCTGTCATCGTGGGTGACGTCCAGGTTGTTGTGCGCCAGCCGGGTCAGCGCCAGCGCCTGGGCCAGCTTGCCGGGGCCGTTCGTGAGCTGCCGCGTCTCGAGCAGATTGCCCCGGTTCAGGCGCATCGTGTCAATGCCGCCGACAGGCTCCAGCGCCCGAATCAGCACGGCTTCGGCGGTTCCCTCGGGAGCGCAGACCAAGTTCAGCATCATGTGCAGTCCGTAGGTAAAATAAACGTAGGCATGGCCGGGCGGACCGAACATGGCGGCGTTGCGCGGCGTCAGCCCCCGGTACGCATGGCAGGCCGGGTCGTCGGTCAGATACGCTTCCGTCTCGACAATCATGCCGGAAAGCTGGACGCCCGTCGGCAGGGTGCGGACCAGAAGCTGGCCCAGCAGCTTTTGGGCAGCGTCGCGCGTGTCCTGCAAGTAGAACTCAGTCGGCAGGGGCTGCGGTGTTTCTGCTACCACGGCGACTCGACTTCTTCGTCTGCGGAATGATCTGCTGAGACTTCCGGCGGCGCGTCTGCTTCGGTGTGCGTAGGCACTGCGTCTTTGGCCGCTTCCTCGGCCTTCAGCCGCTCATACAGCTCGCATGTCCCCGTCGCAAGTATCTCCTGCGTCTTGCCGGCTATCGCGTCACCAAAGCCGCCGATCTTTTTTAATTCGCCCCGGCTATGAATAGCGGAAACCGGCTCGGTCAAGTTTTCCAAAGTGCGGACAGCATTGCGATACGCGCGTATCTTAAACGGGTTCTCGCCACGGCTCTCCAAGATTTGCGCGATCTGCTCGAAAACAGCGGCGACTTCAAAGTTTGTGGGTGTGTGGTCCATAAGCGTATTTTACCCACAATGCCGCTTACCCACGATGACGCTTACCCGGAATGCAGCAGGCCGTAGGCGGTGAGGAGACCGACGGCGGCGACAATCCAGCGCCAGAGCTTCCAGTTGCCCCAGCCATTGGCATCCAGCAGAAACGCGCAGGTTTGCAGCACCAGCAAAACTAAAATCGGCGTCGCCGTCTGCACCAGCAGCAGATGGGTACGGGCGCTGCCATAGCCGGCCATGAGGCTGAGACGCCACAGCAGCAGGCCGGACAACCCAAGCGGCAGGAAGCGCGGCAGCCAGGCAGTGTCGGCGGCTAACGACAGCAGAAACGCCGACAAAAACAGCAGTGTTCCGGCGGCAAATCCCGGCTGCTGGATGCCGTGCAGCGGCGGATGCGTCACCCGGCCCGCCACGCTGACCACCACCGGCAGGCCGGCGCAGACAAGCAGCGGCCCGTACCAGAATGTAATCTTGGTCCAGCCGAGACGGGCAGGTAGAATACGAACAGAGACGGCGATTTCCCGGCGTCCGCCCGACGTTTCCAGCTTTACCGTGTCTTGATACACGGCGGGAAGGGACCAGACAGTCTTCGTTTCCGTCGTCAGCAGCAGCGGCTGCCGCTTCTTCGCCGAGAACGCCGGCGGCTCGGCCCGCACCCAGCCCGGTGCGGCGCTGACCCGGCCTTCCAGCCTGCCGCCATCCAGGTTTTGGAGCATGATTTTGGCACGGCGACTCTGGCCCTGACGCAGCGTGCCGAAGTCCACCGCTTCCCGGCTCAGCATCAGCCCCATCTCCGCTTGCGGCACGGCAGCGGCCTCTGAAGCAGGCAGCTCGCGCGTGTATTCAGGACGGCTCGGGTCGAGATGCGCGGCGCGGGTCAAAAGCACGGCAGCCTCAGAGCGGCGGCCAGAGTGGAGAAGCCGCTGCGCTTCGGCGTAGGCTTGCCGGGCGTCTTCGGCGGTTTCCACTCCGGCGCGATACAAAAAGTCGCGCAGATTGTCACTGTCACCTTGCCCCAGCTCTGATGCGACTTCGTCGGCGACCGCTGCCAGCGGCTCTTCGCGGATGCTCCGCAGCCAGCGCGAAAGCGTGCCGTCTCGCAGAGCATTTTGGGCAGCGTCCCAGTTGTCTGGGGCCAGCGCGAGGAACGTGTCAATGTCGGTGAGATTTGCTGGGAAACCCGGCATGTTTGCACCCGGCACTGCGGACCCAGAAAGCGCTGCTTGTTCCTTAGTCGCAGAGCGGCTTTCACTCAAAAGCAGCCCGGCACTTCCAGTGCCGGGTGCAAATGGGCTGATGCCCAGCGCCCGCAGGTCCGCCGCCATGTCTGCGGCATCCCGATAGCGTTGGGCTTTGTCACGGGCCAGCGCATGAAGCGCAATCGCTTCCAGCGTGGGCGACGCGTCCGGGCGAAGCTCCGAGACCGGCGGGATAGGATCGCTTTCAATCGCCGTTTTCCAGGCAAACGGGTCTTTGGCTTTGGCGGCTTGGAAGGGACGCCGCCCGGTCAGCATCTCGTATAATATGACCCCGACAGCCCAGATATCGGACTGCCGGTCCGACTGCTCCTCGGGATGAAAGTCTTCCGGGGCCATGTACGCATAGGTTCCTGCGCCGCCCGCGAACGAATGCGTTCCTAAAACTTCGGCCAGCCCAAAGTCTACTAATTTCACTGTGCCGTCACGGGTGATCAGAATGTTCGCGGGCTTGATGTCCCGATGCACCGTCCGCTGCGAATGGGCATACGCCAGGCCGTCGCAGAGCTGAGCCGTGATCGAGACAGCCTGCGAGATCGGCAGGATCGGCGTCTCGCGCAGGACTTCCTGCAAGTTGCGCCCCCGGACATACTCCATGTCAATGACGACCCGCCCGCCGATCTCGTCCACGCTGTTGACTTGGACGATGTTGGGATGGCGCAGGCGATCTAAGACGCGGGCTTCTTCGAGAAACCGCTCTAGGTCATCGCCCTGAGCGCTGATTTCTTTCAGCGCGACCTGCTTGCCCAGCAGCGTGTCTTTTGCGAGGTAGACGATGCCCGACGCCCCATGTCCGAGGACATCCAGGCGCTCATATTTCCCCAGCCTTTCCAGCGGCAAACGCAGCTTCTTTCTTTACAGGTGATTTAGGAAC
>CAXSZN010000075.1:0-21848 GCA_964241935.1 uncultured Armatimonadales bacterium | reverse complement strand
GATTAGTCCGCGAAAATGATTAGTCCGCGAAAATGAAAGGTATTCCATGTTCTCAATCGCTTTCCTCAGCCGTTTCCTGAAGCTCACACTGTTCTGCACCCTTTGTGCCGCAGCCTTTCTCACGCCCGCCCTTGCGGACCAGCCGATTGTCAGCGGGACAGTGCGCGACGAAACTGGAGTCAACATCCATTTCACCCGGCCGCTGCCGGGAGAAATGGACATGATTGATCAGTTGGGTGTTGGGGCGATCCGTATGGACATCTCCTGGGGAAGCATTGAAAAGCAAAAAGGCGTCTATGACTTCAGCGACTATGACGTGCTGCTCCAAAACCTGGAACGTTATCATATCCGCCCGCTGCTCATTTTGGACTACGGCAACCCAAACTATTTCGACAACAAATCTCCGGACGATCCCGCCTGGCGCATCGCGTTCACCCGCTGGGCGGTGGCGACGGTCACGCACTTTTCCGGCCATCATATCCTGTGGGAGATGTGGAACGAACCCAACTGGTCCGATGGCCCCTGGTATTACAACTTGGCTTTGGCGACGGGGCAGGCGCTTCAGACCGCCGACCCGAACGAAACCTACATCGGCCCTGCCGAGGGCGGCAACGATCCCGGCTTTCTGGAGCGCTGCTTCAAAGCCGGCCTGCTGAACTACTGGCAGGCGGTCTCGGTGCATCCCTATCGCACAACCAATCCTGAAACGCTGGATTACAAGCCGATCAAAGACCTGATCGCAAAGTATGCGCCGGCGGGCAAGACTATCCCGATCTTCTCGGGGGAATGGGGCTACTCCGTCATTCCCGAAGGAAAGACCTACTCGTTTGTCACGTCGGACGCCCTGCAGGCGTCCTACTTCGACCGCGAGATGCTTTGGAACCTGCTGAACGGCATTCCGCTCTCCATCTGGTACGACTGGCGTAATGACGAAGAAAAGCCGGGGGCGACGGAAGCCAATTTCGGTCTGGTGCATTTCCCGCCCCAAACCGGGCAGGCGCACGAGTTCCAGCCGAAGCCTTCTTATGTCGCAGCTTCGTTCTTTCTGAAGACTCTGGGCGAGTACCGGATGGACAAGTCCGTGCCCATGACAGGTATCACCGACGGCTACCTGGTATCTTTCATCAAAAATCACGACCGCCGCTACGCCGCCTGGACCACAGCCGCCGCGCCGGAAGCGGCGGTGCTGCTTCTTCCGCCCGGACGCTACGCTGTCTATGGACTGATGGGCAATGCTGAAAAAGAAGTGACAGTCAAGAAGGCAGGGCTGCCGCTTTTGCTGACGGGCGATGTCCAGTTTGTGGTTGCGAGCAAGTAGAAAACGGAAAGGCGCAGATTCTCATGATAACCGGCAGTGATCCGAATGACAAGCCCAAGACCGACATCGAGTTTGACTCCCAGTACCAGCACGACTCCTACCATGTCGGCACGCTGGTTTACACCAAGAAGACGCTTGCCAAGCTGTTTTTCTGGCTGCTCTGGGGCGACGTCTGCTTTATGCTGATGGAGAACGTGGTCCCAAGCATCCTTCCGCTGCGCTTTCAGCGGCTCCATGCGACGAATGTCACCATCGGCCTGATCATGTCCACATTGCCGAACCTGATCAACGCCGTCTGCAACCCGATTATCAGCTTCCGAAGCGACCGCTACCGCAGCCGGTGGGGGCGGCGCATTCCGTTTATTGTGATGACCCTGCCGTTTCTCGTACTGAGCCTGGTCGGAATGGGTTATACCGATGTGCTGGGCCGGTGGCTCGGCTCCGGCTTCGGCCACGCGCTCCGCATGACGCCGGTGAGTTTGGAGATCGTCACGCTCGGCGTCTTCATGGTCGTGTTTACCTTTTTTAACAGCTTTGTCGGGTCGGTGTTCTGGTATCTGTTCAATGACGTGGTGCCGGAGCATCTGCTGGCGCGGTTCATGTCGCTGTTCCGGCTGATCAGCCTGCTCACGGTGTCGGGATACAACTTTTTTATCTTCCAGTATGCGGGGACGCACTCAACGCTGATCTTGGTTGGGATCAGCCTGCTTTACTTCTTCGGCTTCGGCTTGATGTGCCTGATGGTCAAGGAAGGCCAGTACCCGCCTGCTTCGCCTTATGTGGACGGCAGTACGGGCGTGTTTTCCGCAGTTAAAACGTTTGCCGCGGAGTGCCTGACCCTGCGGCACTACTGGTATATTTTTCTGATTTCCATGTTCGGCTCGCTTTCCGGCGCGGCGGGCGTGTTTATGCTGTTCTTTTACGAGTCAACCGGCCTGAACCTGCTGCAAATCGGACGGATCGCCGGCATCCTGAACATTGCCGTCGCCGTGCTGATTCCTTTTTCCGGCTGGCTGGCCGACCGTTTCCATCCGCTGCGGATCGTCATTGCCGGCTACCTGATGAACTTATTTGTCACCCTGCCGGCGTCGCTGCTTTGGCTGTTCTGGCATCCGGGGGCGCATCTCGCATTCTGGGTGTGGGCAGGCCTCAGCGTTGGTCTGATCGCGCCGGCGACGGCACTGCTCGGGGTGTACGACCCGCCGGTCTTCATGGTCGTTTTCCCGCGAAGCCGGTACGGCCAGTTCTGCTCGGCGAATGCCATGCTGCGCTCGGTGGCGGGGATTGTGGGCGGGGTAATTGCAGGCGCGTTCTTTGACTCCGCCGCGCATTTTCTCAAACATGACACGGTTTACCGGCTGATGCCGCTTTGGCAAATGCTTTGGACGATCCCGGCGTTTTTCTGCACGCTGCTGCTTTACCGAAGCTGGAAGAGTTACGGCGGGGACAATGATTACGTTCCCCCGGTCCCCGGCGAGACGCGGGAAGCGGCGCCTTCGGGCGAGGCCTCCGGAGCGGCGCTGCCGGGAGCGTTACTTTAACGGCTTCGCCGGCTTTCTGAGTTTACTTGCTGCGAAGTCCGGGTATTCACTTCTGGCAAAAGAACGAAAGGATGTCAAGGGAGAGCGTGAAAAGCGCAGATTTGACGACAAGCGATGCGTGTGAATGATACTCAGAATTGGCCGGAGCGGCTTTGGATTGTTCGGCACGGCGAGAGCGCCGGCAATGTCGCCCGCGACGCCGCCGAGGCGGCTGGACAGAACCTCATTGATATACCCCTTCGGGATGCCGACGTTCCGCTGTCGGCTCTTGGAGAGCGCCAGGCGCGGGCGCTTGGACACTGGTTCCGCCGGCTTCCACCCGAAGAGCGCCCGACCGTAGTTCTTGCCTCGCCCTACCTCCGCGCACGCCAGACCGCAGACATCGCGCTGGAAGCCGCTGCCCTGGGACGCGAAGAAGATAATTTGATCGTGGACGAACGCCTGCGCGAAAAGGAGTTCGGCGTTCTCGACCGGCTGACCCCTGCCGGCGTGGCCGCGCTGTACCCGGAGCAGGCCGAGTTTCGGCGCCTGCTGGGCAAGTTCTACCATCGCCCGCCTGGCGGCGAAAGCTGGTGCGATGTGATCCTGCGGCTTCGATCCAGCATTGACATGATCACCCGTGAATTCTGCGGCGAGCGCGTCCTGCTGGTCGGGCATTCGGTGGTCGTATTGTGCTTCCGTTATCTGCTGGAACGGATGACTGAAGAGCAAATACTGGAAATTGACCGCAGCAGCGATGTCGCCAACTGCTCCGTGACTTCCTATGTCTTTGACCCGGCCCTCGGAAAGCACGGGAAGCTCGCGCTGCAAGCTTTCAACTTCGTCGCGCCGCTGGAAGAAGCCGGCGAGGAAATCACCGTCGAGCCGGATGCACCCGGCACACTTCTGAAACAAGCTGATCTGCGATGAACACAGAGTCGCCGACAGAAATCACTCCGGCCCTTCTTGCCGGCTGGCCCCTGCCTCAGCATGACGAGGGGGACGACAAAGAGGGGCGCGGGCGCATCTTTATCGTGGGCGGCTCGTCGGAGATTGCCGGCGCTTTGATCCTTGCTTCCCTCGCGTCGCTGCGGGCGGGCGCCGGGCAGCTCAAGATCGCCACCGGTCAAAGCACCGCGCGGCATGTCGCCGCGGCCGTCTTGGAAGCCTGGGTGATGCCGCTGCCGGAAACCGCCGCCGGTGGCTTCGATCCGGCTTGTGCAAAAGAGCTTGCGGAAAATGCCAACAACGCCAACGCTCTACTCTTCGGTCCGGGCATACAGGACGAAGAAGCCACGCAAGCTTTGCTCGATGCGCTTTTGCCGGAAGTCCACGCCCCGACGGTCGTTTTAGATGCCGCCGCGCTTGCCTGCCTTCATGATGCCCCGCACCTGCTGCATTCCCTGCAAGGAAACGCAATCGTGACTCCTCATGCCGGCGAAATGGCCGGCATCCTGGGCCGCTCGAAAGACGACATCAAGGCCGACCCGTGCGGGGCGGCGGTTGAAGCGGCGGCAGCGCTGCGGGCCGTGGTCGCGATGAAGGGGAGCGAGACTTTTATCGCAACCCCGGAAGGCCGCGTTTTCCGCAACCGGCACGGCGGCATCGGCCTTGCCACTTCCGGGTCAGGCGATACGCTTGCCGGGATTATCGCCGGCCTCGCCGCGCGGGGCGCGTCACCGGAGCAGGCGACCGTTTGGGGTGTTTTTCTCCATGCACGGGCCGGAGAAGTCCTGGCGGAGCGTGTCGGGCCGCTGGGCTTCTTGGCACGCGAGCTGCTGGCGGAAATCCCCCGGCTGATGTGGAAAACAGGATCCCCCGAGCAATAAAAGCCGCGCCCGTCCCTCCGTTGATGCAGCGGCCCCTCACCGGCTTTCCTTGCTTCTTCCACCGCAGGGTCCAAGACGCCAAGGAGAGAATAAATGGAACGTAATTCTCTTAATCCACTTCGTCAGGCTCCAGCAGCAGTTGAAGGCCGTTCAAGACCTGTCTTGTACGGCTTTGGGACAGGGTGCCGATCTGCTCTTCAAGTTGCGTTTTGTCTATAGTGTAGACTTGAGAGACGACCACGACGCTTTGCTTTGAGAGGCGGCCTTCGCCGGGGGTGAGCAACACGTTTCCCGGAGCGTTCGCACGTTCCAGCTTCGAGCTGAGGGTGCAGATAACCGTGGTTGCGAGACGGCTGCGATTGAAAGCATTGCCTTGAACAATGACGACGGGGCGGCGATAACCCGGATCGAACGCATGGGAGTGCCGAGGTCTGCCCAATAGATTTCCCCTTGATGAACTACCATTCCGTGTGCGCCAAACGCTGCGCCGAATGCATTTGACGCACTGTTTCCAAATCTTCTTCCCGTGCTTCATCAGAATAAGTTTCGTTGAGCCGCTGGGTGATCTGAGCATTGCGGCGGCGGCGAACAAAATCCTCGGCGGCCAGCGCAAAGACGCGGCTGCGGGAAACCTTCAGCGAACTTGCGAGTTCGTCCACCTGCGCGAACAACTCTTGATCCAGGGAAATTGCTGTTTTTACGATCGCCGTAAGATGCCTCTGAGCAGTAGTGTAACAATTGGTAGAAAGAATGTCAATACCATTTACGACTTCCACAGCGAGGCGTTCAATGCGCTTTGCCTCAGCGCATCGCGATTTGCGGCCAGTCTTTGACGCAGCGGCTCATTGCCTGCAAGTGCCGCTTCTTCCATGGCTGCGTCCAGCGCTTCCACTGCCTTGCCGATCTGCACGATAACGTCGCGCTGTGCCGCTGTTTGCTTGATCTTTTCCCGTGCCTCCACAAACAAATCTGTTGCTAAGTTTGTAGTCAGTGCCATTTTGCTTTTGGCAATTGCTGTTTCAATTTGCGCTTGCTTCTCTTGTGCCTTGAGCGCCAGCGCCTCGGTGGTCATTGCACGAATGCGCTCTTCCTCCCGGCGCATGGCGATTTTGACGGCTTCTACAGTTTCAATAGCCGATGCCAGCGCGGCTTGAAGCTGCGCCAGCGACTCTTGATGCTTGCGGCGCTCTCGCAAGAGACTCTGCTGGACGGCTGCGTCTTCCCCAAGAGCCGATCCTTCTATCTGCTCGGTTAATCGGCTGACTCGCTTCTCGGTCTGGTCGGCCAGCGCCTGCAGGTGGTTCTTCTGCGTGATGGCCTGCACCGCACGCTCGCGGTTCTTGGCCTGCGCTTCACGCATCTGCTCTTGGGCGTTCTGCAATAAGACCTCTGCGCTGCTGCCCGGCATCTTCTTCTCGCGTTTGACAAGCAGGGGAAAAACGCAGGCAAATCCCGCAAGAACGCCGAGCAGCGAGTAAGTGGTGCGTCGAACAAACAAATCTTTTACCTCTTGTTGAGTTTATGCGCGTCATTCTGTTGCTGAACTGTTTGGCTGCCCTTGCTCCGGCCAGTTTTCCCAAAGCACTTGGCCCGGCTTCAGCGCTGCGGCTTGCAGGGCGTCTGCCAGAATGCGGAAGGCGGCGGGGCCGGGGAGTGCGCCGATGACTTCGCTTTCAATCGCCGCTGTGCCAAGCTCTTCAGCGCGGCGGCGGACATACTGGAAGACGGCAAGCAGCGGCGTTTCAGCGGGGCGGGTCAGGTTCATCGAGACCTGCGTGATGCCGCGCGACGGCAGCCGCAGGCCGAGGGCGCGGATGCCGGGCAGGTGCGGCAGGACACGCATCTCGCGGGCAATGGTATGGGCGAGAGCAAGATCAGAAGCTGCCAGGTTGACGTTGTAGGCGACCAATGGCTCCCGTGCGCCGACAACCGCCGCGCCTGCAGTAGGATGGGGGGCGTTCGGGCCGCAGTCAGGCGAGAGCGATTGAAACGCAGATTTGCGGACAAGCGGCAGGCTGTGGCCGCTGGGTGATGCCGCCTCGTAGAAAAAGACCGGCAGGGCGAAGCCTTCTGCAAGCGTTTCGCCGACGGAACGGGCGATCTCGGCGCACTCCGCCAGCGTGATGCCCTGAAGCGGCACGAACGGCAAAACGTCCAACGCGCCAAGTCTTGGATGGACACCCTGATGCGTTCGCAGATCAATCCGCTCAATCGCAGCCGCCGCAGCCGCTAGAACGGCGGTACGAACAGCGTCCGGCGGGCCGATAAATGTCACGACTAGGCGGTTGTGGTCGGTATCCGCGCTCCAATCCGCCAGCCGGACGCCGGGCGTCTGCCGCACGGCGTCCACAATCGCCGCAACAATCGCCGGGGCGCGTCCTTCGCTGAAGTTCGGCACACACTGAACCAGCGCCGTCACTTCTTTTTTGCTTTGCTTGTGTCCGGCGCGGCATCCGGGTCCGTGTACTCAAACGTCATAATTTTGTGCGGGTAATCGAACGTCACACGCTGGGCGTAAGTGAAGCTGGAAACGCCGAAAAGCATCCCGATCTCGAATTCAAAGTCAGGGCTGGTTTGCCGGTCTAAGAACGACTCGCCATAGGTTTCCGTCGGCAAAGAAACGGGGGGAAGCTCGCTCAGAGTGATCGTGGATTGGGCGCGTGAGAAAGCGTAGTCAATTTTCCGGGCCGTGTCGCCGATTCCAGAACGGCCTGTGGAGGACCCTGTGCGGTATTTATCTTTAGGAACGGTTTTAAGCTGCTGCATTGCAAGCCGCAAGTTAAAGACGCTGTGCTGCGCTCCCGTGTCGAGCATGGCCCAAATGGGCTGGGAATTCACTTGAACCGCAACAAAAAGATGGTCATGGTAAATGCGGAACGGAAGCGAGAGCAGACTGTCACCGGGCAAAGGCGGTGGAGGCGCGGCAGCCGCCTCAAGAGTCGCGCTTGTGGTCGTATAGTCCAGCGTCACGGCGCAGTTCTCCAGCGCACTTCCGCAAAGGATTCCGTCGGTGCCCGCGGGTGAAAAACTCATGGTGTAGATGGGAATGGAGCGATAGGTCACGCTGCCTAACGTCATGCTGTCCGCTTTCAGCACTTCTGTTTTTTGCCTGCCGCTGATTCCTTGAATGTAGGAATGCGCTACGATTGGCAGGTTCAAACGCCGTGCGGCTTCCTGTGTCAGCAAAAGCCCGTCTGCGCCAGTGTCAAACAGGAGTCGGAACCTTTTGTCGTTGATGGTCACGGGAAAAACGGCATAGTCACCGACAAACTCGATTTTGAGCTGCGCTCTGTCTGCGGCTTTTCCATCGCCGCTCTTGTCCACGCTTTTTACCTGCTGAAAGGCCGGGTCAGCACCGAAGCTGCGCTTGTAAGAATCGGCGTTGGCCTGGAAGTCGCGCAGGACTTCAACCCAGTGATCGTGGGGCTGGCCCTGTGGGTTCAGTTTCAGATAGGCCGTCGCCGCCGCTTCTTTTTCTTTAACGTCTTTCTCGTCATCCAGCGTTTCCAGCAGGCCCAGCCAAGCATCGGGAAGATCAGGATGTGCGGCGGCGGCTTTGCGGAAGTCGGCGCGGGCTTCGTCGGGCTTTGCGTCCCAATCGGCGGCGCGGCCTGAAGCGACGAGGCCCCAGTAGTTGCCGGGATCAAGTGTCAGCGCTTGTTTGGCCTCGTCGGCATACGGCGGCTGCCAGCCGGCGCGGATCAGCGCGAGGGCCAGCAGGCCGTGGGCGTCCGCACTGCCGGGGTTCCTGGCGGCAAAGCCTTGCGCGGCGGTCAGGGCCTCGTCCCAGCGGTCCAGCCGGAGCAGAGTGCGAATCAGCCCCACTGGCGCAGCCGGATCGGTGGAGGCCGCATAGGCTTTTTGAGCCGCCTCAAACTGTCCCGACGCGAAAAGCTGATCCCCCGTCGGCGGAGTTTGTCCCAGCGCCGGGCGCAGTGAAAGCGCTAGGATAAAAAGAACCGCAGACAGTCCAAACCGATTGAGCATGAAGTCTTCCCCGAGCGTTATTGTACCTCGGAGAAGTGCAGGAAAGTAATGCGCGGGTCGTCGGTAGAAGTGATCTCGACGACTTCATCAATGTTGACTTCGTCACTGATGAGACCCCGTGCGTTCTTGTGATAAACATGCACCGGGTTTGTGACCGTGTGCGTGTGCTGATTGTTTCCCTCGCCGCCTGCGGAAATCACAAGCGTTCCCGGCTCGCCGTCTTTCTCCTCAAACGTCAGCCCGACCAGCGGCTGCTTGTTCCAGGGGAACTCCGGGTCGCCCTGCGGGTTATAGATCAGCTCGACGGAAACCAGCTCTCCGGCGCGGGTGCGGCTGAACTCGTCAAAGTAGGTCTTCCATTCGGTGCGGGCGATTTCGCGTGTCGGCATATGTCTCTCCTCATCTCTGTCTTTCTTTGGGTATCATCACAAAATGAACCCAATCCCTGAGACTATTTATACCCAGGCTCGGCTGCCTTTAACAGAAGAGCCTGCCGATGCCGTCGCCGTGGCAAATGGCCGAATTATCGCGGTCGGCGCAGAAGCCGATTTGATGGCGATGGCGGGTCAGTCAACACAAGTTCAGCCGCTGGGCGGACTGACACTGGTGCCGGGGTTCCACGATGCCCACTGCCATGTGCTGGGCTTCGGCCTGACGCTTGCCGCCGTGACACTGACCGGAGTGCCGGCTATCCCTGAGCTGGTCCAGCGCCTGCAGGCGCGGGCAGAAGAAATGCAGGCCGGCCCTCAGTCCTGGGTGCGCGGGCGGGGTTACAACCAGAATATCATGGCGGAAGGCCGGCACCCGACGCGGCAGGATTTGGATGCTGTCGGCGGCGGGCAGCCGTTTGTCTTGATTACCCATGCCAGCGGCCACGCAGTTTCAGTCAACAGCCGCGTCCTGGAGCGCATGGGCATTACCCCAGCGACGCCGGACCCGCCCGGCGGCACGATTGTCCGGGACGAGCGCGGCGCGGCGACCGGCGTTCTGCTGGAAACTGCCGCAAACCTCGCGTATGACGCCGCCCCGGAGCCGGCACTCACGGACAAAGTCGCCGCGCTGAGGCGTGCTTCAGAGGCCATGAACGCGATGGGCATTACAAGCGCCGCAGACGCGACGCTCGGCCTTGCCGCCCGCGACAGCTTCCAGGAAATCCCCGTTTATCACGAAGCCGCCGCGTCCGGGGCGCTTTCCGTCCGCTGTTCGCTGATGATGCTGCTTTCGCAGATTGCCGCGATGGACAGGGTGCCTCATCCGCGCGATGTGACTTCGGAAACCGACTGGGTGCGGATCGGCCCGGCCAAAGTCTTCACCGACGGGGCGCTGACCACGCGGACCGCACTTCTGCGCTCGGCCTTTGTCGGTTCCGACAGCCTCGGCACGGCAGTTTGGCCTGCCGAAGAGCTGGACGCGATGGTTCTGAAAGCACACGCCGCCGGCTGGCAGATTGCGGCCCATGCCATCGGCGACGCCGCCATTGACCTCTGCTTAGATGCTTACGGCAAAGCACACGCAAAATCGCCGCGCTTCGACGCCCGGCACCGGATCGAACACGCCATGCTGCTTTGGCCGGATCAAGTCGGGCGTCTGGCGCGTCTCGGCATTTTGCCCGTCTATCAGCCCGAGTTTTTGATGCGTTTCGGCGATGCTTATACAAAAGCCATCGGCGGCTCCCGCGCCAACAGATTAATGCCTTACGCTGAAACGCAGGCCGTCGGCCTGCCGCTCGTCTTTTCGTCCGACATCCCCGTCATTCCCGGCGCTCCGCTGGACGGTATTCAATCCGCCGTGAACCGCCTTACGCCGTCGGGCGAAGTGCTTGGCCCGCAGCAGTGCGTTTCCGCGCTTGACGCTCTGCGGGCCTATACCGAAGGCGCGGCGTACAGCGTCTTTCTGGAAAACGACCGGGGCCGGATCGAACCCGGCCACCGCGCCGACTTTGCACTGCTTGCCGACTGGCCCGACGCCCCCAATGTTCAAGCAACAATTGTTGGTGGTAGTACTGTCTACGGAGGCATTTAAGATGACTGACTTCAAGACAATTCAAACGCCGCTTTTAGATATTGCCTACTTAGAGCAGGGGCCGGCGGACGGCAAGCCGGTCATTCTGCTGCACGGCTGGCCGTATGACGCCCACACTTGGGACGCCGTCGCCGGACCACTGGCCGAGGCAGGATGGCGTACATTCGCCCCGTCCTTGCGCGGCTTCGGCCCGACCAAGTTTCTGGACCCGCTGACGCGCCGCTCCGGCCAGATGACGGCGATTGCTCAGGACGCCAAAGATTTTGCCGACGCGCTTGGCTTGAAAAATTTCACGCTGGTCGGCCATGACTGGGGCGGACGCGCGGCTTATTTATTCGCCGCCAACTGGCCGGAGTATTTGGAGCGGCTGGTCGTGTTGTCCGTTGCCTACGAAGGCGGTCCTAATCAACCGGTGTCCCCCGTGCAGCGCAAAGCGATCTGGTATCAATGGTTCTTCGGCATGGAGCAGGCGCGGTACGCGCTGGAAGACGACCGTAATACGCTCTGCCGCTTTTTGTGGGAAACCTGGGGACCGGCGCAGTTCTTCAATACAGACGAGTTCAACGCCGCGTCCAAAGCCTGGGAGAACCCGGATTGGGTAGAAATCACG
The DNA here is from genome assembly GCA_964241935.1 of uncultured Armatimonadales bacterium. GTDB lineage: Bacteria > Armatimonadota > Armatimonadia > Armatimonadales > Capsulimonadaceae > JANXMY01. The sequence goes on along the minus strand of CAXSZN010000075.1, from coordinate 10,562 downwards.
CTGCATTCGTACCGCTTCCGCTGGGGCCGCGCCCTGCCGGACCCGCGTTATAATGCCCTGGAAGCCGCGCAGCTTTTGATGCCGCCGATTAAAGTTCCGACCACTCTGCTGCACGGCGCGGAAGACGGTGCGGGTTTAGTGGAAGGCTCGGAAGGTCAGGAAAGCCGCTTCACGGCGGGCTACCGGCGCGAAGTCCTGCCCGGCATCGGCCACTCCATTCAACTGGAGCAGCCGAACGCGGTGGTCGCGGCGGTGACAGGAGCGCCGGGGTTGTAGAAAACCCCGGCTTCTGCATCTCACACATCCACATCGTCGCGATCCCGCGTTGTTGTCATCACCTCGCTGCCGGTCGCAAGCGCCGGGGCGGGCGGGGGACGCCGGCTGAACCAGCCGCGCACCGCCGCCATCTGGCCTTGAAGCCAGGCGCGGGACAGCTCTTCGCGCCCGAAGATGCCTTGCGGGCGGGTGAGCATCAAAATAATCAGCAGCAGGGAGTAGGCGACAAGGCGGTATTGGTCTAAACCGCGCAGGGCTTCCGGCAGGACGGTGAGCAGCACAGCCGCGAGGGCGACGCCGCTGATCGAGCCGAGGCCGCCCAGCACCACCATGACGACCGTGTCAATCGAGCGGACAAACGAGAATTGATCGCTCGACAGGGACGGCTGGTAAAGCGCAAACAGTGCCCCCGCAATGCCGGTCAAGAACGCGCTTAACACAAACGCCGTCACTTTGTAGCGTGTTGTCGGAACGCCCATTGCTTCTGCCGCGATTTCATCTTCCCGCACGGCCAAAAACGCCAGGCCATGTGTCGAGAAGCGCAGGCCGTAGGACACCCAGAGCGTCAGCGCGGCGAACAAGTAAACCCAGAAGAAGTTGGTCAAATGGGGCGTCAAAATAGTCGTGTCGCCCCGCGAGATGCCCGTGAACGAAGTCGCGCCGTCTACGGCTTTGATGTTCCGAATGACGACTTGAATGATCTGCGCGAACCCCAGCGTGATAATCGCTAAATAGTCCCCGCGCAGCCGCAGTGACGGCAGGCCGACCACAAATCCCACTGCTGCCGCTGCCAAGCCCCCGATGAGGCACAGTGTCAGAATGGGATATGCGCCTTGCGCTACTCCAATCGGGGAGCCGTCAATCGGCAGGCCGGGAAACAGCCTGGCATGGCCGTAAGTCGAGACCGCCGCCGCCACATACGCGCCGACCGCATAGAACCCGATATGCCCGAGCGAAAATTGCCCCGTGAAGCCGTTGACCAAATTGAGCGCGACTGCCAGGATGATATAAATGCCGCAGGAGATAATAATGCCTTCCTTGTACTGGTCCATGCCGTAAAACGACGTGACCGACTGGTCCAGCAAAGGCCGCTCCACCCACAGGTTGCCGAGAAGCAGCAGGCCCAGCAGGGCGGCAATTCCCAGCAGGCGCGTGAGCAAAGAAGGAGATTTAAAGTTTGCTCCCAAATTACACTTTCTCCGGGGCAAGCCGCCCGAATAGACCGGCCGGGCGCACCAGCAGGATGACGATCAGCAGAAAGAACGCCACGGCATCCCGGTAAGTGCTGGGAATGCCGACGCCGGGACCGTAAGCAACCACTAATGTTTCGGCGAGGCCCATAATCAGGCCGCCCACCACCGCGCCGGGGATGTTGCCGATGCCGCCTAAGACCGCCGCGACAAAGGCTTTGAGGCCCATCAAAACCCCGACATACGGCGTAAACGCCGTTCCCGACAGCCCCGTGACCATTACCCCCGCCGCGCCTGCCAGCGCCGCGCCGAGCGCGAACGTGAACGCGATCACCGTGTTGGTGTTAATTCCCATCAGCGCGGCGGCGTCGGCATCAAATGACACCGCCCGGACCGCTTTGCCGATGCGCGTGTAGGTGACAATATACGTCAGCAGAGCCATCAGCATGAGTGACAGGCCAAAGATTAAAAGCGTTTGAACGCTGAGCGTCACGCCTAACAAATGGATGGTGTTCGGCAGCGTGACAATCTGGCCGGTCTGGATAAAGCGCTGGTCGGACGAGAAAATCTGCGGCAGGATGCCGAAGTTCTCCAAAAACAGCGACACGCCAATCGCCGTAATCAGGGCCGTCAGCCGGGAAGGCGCTCCGACAGTCCGGCGCTTCTGCGTTGTTCTGAGAAGCGCGGCAATCGCGACCCACACCACAATTCCAATGGCAATCGCCGACGCCGGTGTCCGGTTGTCATTGGTCGCGATGCCATAAGCGACGTAGCCAGACGCGCCCCCGATGACAATGCCGGGAACAATCCAGGACCGGGTTCTGAGTGGCCGGTACGCCGCCTGCTCGATGACCAAGCCTAACAAAGCGCAGAGCAGCATGGCGGACAGCAGCACCAGCAGCGCCCCGCCCGGCGACGGCAGCAGCGAATGAAACGGCCCATGCGCCGGCAGCCAGGTTCCGAGAACCCCCGCCGCACCGAGGCCCGCATATGCGCCAACCATGTACACGTCGCCGTGCGCGAAGTTGATCAGCTTCAGGACGCCGTAGACCATCGTGTAGCCGAGGGCGATCAGCGCATAAATGCTGCCGAGCTGAATGCCGATAAGAAGCTGTGGTACGAGTTGGTGCATAAACTTTAGCGAGGTATGGAAAGATTAAGAAGCCCCCCAGCCCCCAATAATGGGGGAGCAATACAGAGAAAGAGCAGATCCGTAGGGGCGCTGCTTGCCGCGCCCTTTTGTGCTTGCCGCGCCCTCTCGTCTTTTTCTTAATCATGCTCCCCCAGAATTGGGGGCTGGGGGGACTTCTACGGATTCACTGTCGAAACATACTTGTAGTCCGCGCCGTGGATTTGCAGCACGACAGCGGGCTTGACGGCGTTGCGGTCCGGCCCAATCGTGATCGTTCCCGTGATGCCTTTGTAGCCTTTTGTCGCCGCAACGGCATCGCGCAGCTTGGCATGGTACGCGAGTGAGGCGTAATCGCCGTCCGCCGGTGCGCCGGCGCGTTTGAGGGCGTCGGCCAAAACGCCGATGGAATCGTAGCCCAGCGCCGCCAGCGAATCTGGCTGCTGGCCACCGTAAGCCGCTTTGTACGCCGTTACGAACTTCTGAATGGTCGGGTCAGGATTGCTCATGGACGAATGGTTGGTAAAGTAAGAGCCTTCTAAAGCCGCGCCCGGCCCGCCTGCGCCTTCAATCAGCTTGGGCGAGTCCCAGCCGTCGCCGCCGAGCAAGGGGACCGTCAGGCCGATGGCCCGCGCCTGCTTGGCAATCGGGCCGACCTGGCCGTAGTAGCCCGGCACATACAGCACGTCGGGAGCATCAGCCTTGATTTGGGTAAGCTGCGAGGTGAAATCCACGTCGTCTTTGCCGTAGTTCTGCGAGATGACGACTTGCCCGCCGCCCTGGATAAAGCTTTGGGTAAAGAACTTGGTCAGGCCAATGGAGTAGTCATTGCCGGCATCGGTCAAGATTGCCGCTTTTTTCGCGTGAAGCGTTCCTAAAGCAAACTTCGCGGCAGCGGTTCCCTGGAACGGGTCAATGAAGCAGACTCGAAAGATGTAGGGGCCAAGCTGAGTGACTTTAGGGTTCGTAGAAGACGGCGAAATCATCGGCACTTTGGCGGAATTGCAGATCGGCGCAGCTTGAATGGACAGCGTGGATGCCACTTCCCCGATGACTGCCGTCGGCTTGTCGCTTGTGATGATCTTCTTGACCACGCTCGAAGCGCCGTCCGGGGTGCCTGCGTCGTCCTGCACATCCACGGCCAGCGGATGCCCGTTCACGCCGCCGGCGGCATTGATGCCTTTGACGGCAAGCTCCACGCCGTTGTCGGTGGAATGTCCGAACGTGGACTTGTCGCCGGTCAGCGAGCCGTACTCGCCGATCATAATAGACCCCGCCGCCGGTGTGCCGCCGCCGGAAGAAATACCGTTGACAGTGCTGGAAGTCTTGTTGGCGCAGCCGCCGGAAACAAAGGCCAGCATCGCCGCCGTGCAGAGGCAGCCGAAAAGACGCGCCGGGACGCTGAAAGCAGTCATAAATTAAGTATCCTTCGAGTTGAGTAGGGTAAAGAAGTTCGGGGCGGCGCTGCCCAGTGTAGGTTAGAAGGCTTATTCGGCAGGTTTGCCGCGAAATCCTTCCCGTTCCGCAAGTTTTCTTGCCGGCCCGAAACTTGCCGCGCCCGCAAGCAGCGAAAGTGTCAGCAGCGACAGGTACAGGCCCAGCCGAAACGGGGCGGGGCTGTAAGTGAACACGACGCGGTGCAGGCCGGGACGCGGCACATTCACGGCCCGCAGGCAGCCTTGATACGTCTCAATCGGCACACGCCGGCCATCCAGCGCCGCCTGCCAGCTTGCCGCCTGTGTGTCTTCTAAGATCAGCCGGTCCGGCGCGGCAGTCTGGAACGCCAGCACAACTTGGTCCGGTCCCTTATCGGTGATCTGCACAGGAGACGCCGAGTGTTCGAGATGCGCCCGAGGCTGCCAGAGCGTATTGCGCGACAGGTACACAAGCGCCTTCGGCCCGCGCTGACGTCCCGGCGGGGCAAGTGTCGGCGCGGCGCGGACGGAAACCAGGCCCGTCAGTGTCCGCTCCGGCGGCATCACCCGGCACACAGCGATATACTTCACGCCTAGCGCTCCGCTGAGACTTGCTGCATTGCTTCTAGCGCTTGGAGCCGCTTTCGGGTCAAAAGCCCGCGCTGCTGTGACCGAGGCTGTGTCAATGTTCTTCAGCGCTACCGGCTCGTAGCCGAAGGCGTCGTACAGGCCATAGGGCATCATCAGGTTCGGCGTCAGGGTGTCCGCCCAAAGCGTTTGATAGTTTGGCGTCGTTTGCCGGAAGTCTTTCGGCGTCGTGAACCGCAGCCAGATGCCGTTTGTTGGGGCCAGTATCCGCGCTTGATGCGCGGCAATATCCGGGTCACTCTGCACCAATGCGACATTCGGCGCTGAGGGATACAGCGCAGCAGGGTCCGTCAACGGGTAAAGCGTTCGCCCGAAATGCGCTAAATCAATGAATGCCAGCAGCAATACCCCGGCGACAAGAAGCCGCCGCCGCGTGATCGAGACGTGCGGCAGCCGCTCCAAACCAAACCCTGCCAACAGGGAAAGCGCAAAGCAGGCCGGGAGCAGGCACCGGGCCGGATCATGGAACGACCGAAAGCCCGGCAGCACAAGATACGCCAAATAGTACAATCCGCCGCTGCCGCCGAGGGCCATCCAAAGGCCCACAAAGAACACGCCGACCCAGAACCGAGCAGGGCGAGATTGCAGTCGAAATGCGGCGATACCGCCCCAGAGCGCCAGGCCAAATGAGAAAACGCCGACATAACAGCAAGTCTCCCAGGAATTGCCCCGCGCCGTCCAGTTTCCAGAAGAGGGACCGCCATGCAAGTGCGGCAAAACAAAGTTACTGAGCTGATTAAACGGCAGGTAAAAGCGGTCTACAACGGCAAACGACAGCTTCTGCCGGGCCGCATCCCGGAACAAGGCCAGTGTCGGCAAAAGCTGCCCCATCGCCAGCCCCAAAGCAGTGGCAAGGGCAAGAAAAATTAGGCCCGCCATTTGTGCCGTAGGGGCAGGTCCCCGTGCCTGCCCTTCTTGCCGTGCCTGCCCTTCTTGCCGTGCCTGCCCTTCTTGCCGTGCCTGCCCATTCGCCTTCGCCTTGCCATCAAGAAGCATAAACGATCCATACGCCGCCGCCAGATACAGCGTCAGCAGGGTCATCTGCACATGCGCGGCGAGAAGCTGCAAGCCGAGCACCAGACCAAGCGTCAGCGCGTCTTGAACCCGCTTTTTTGTCAGCAGATTGTGCAAACAAAAAAGCACCCAGGGCAGCCAGGCGGATGCCTGGACCATGTTCGGAAACTGTTCTTTAGACACAAGCTGACCGCCGAACATGAACGTAATGGCCGCCAGCAGGGCCGAGCCAGCGCCGATGCCCAGCGCCCGGCGGGCAAATGCGTAGGTTCCGAGGCCCGCTATCCAGACATGCAGCGCGATCGTGAGATTGATAAACTGCGTGGCGGACACAAACGGCAGCAGGGCCGAGACCGGATACAGCGGCCACGTCTGCGGGTTGCCGGCGTAAGGCGTGCCGCATAAGATGAGTGGGTTCCAGAGCGGCAGACGGCCCGCGCTCAGGTTTTGCTTGAGGAAGGTCTGCATCGGCAGAAAGTAAAGCCCGATGTCCCCCCAGTAAAGCGCCTGCCCGCCAATGACCTGATGCCGGAAGTAGATGACTGTCAACAGCAGCAGAAACGCGGCAAAGAGGCCGCGTGCTTGCCAGGAACGCAGCTTTCGTGTAGAATGGGAATGGCTTGCAGAATGAAACTGGCTTGCGGTTCGCACGGCAGGCAGTGTATCACGGGGAAAGAAGCTTTGTCAAGAGAAAGGGCGCAACGCGCTGAAGTGCATGGCTGAAGGGCACGTCGCGTCGGCTGTCCTACGGACAGAATCATATCCAGCGCAATCAGACTTTTGTCCGTAGGACGCTCAGCCGAAGGCTGTCCAGCCACTGATTTTAATCCGTGGATAGAGAAAGAGGCTTTGTCAATGCTCACGGTGGCGGTTATCGGCGGAACCGGCTTCGGCACGGCGCTTGTGGCGGGAACGCCGGAAACTATGGAAACGGAATATGGCACGGCGTCGCTGACGCGGGCCGCACTTGGCGACGGCTCCGAGCTGCTGTTCCTGGCCCGGCACGGCGCGGGCCACTCGCTGCCGCCGCACCGAATTAATCACCGAGCGAATATCGCCGCCCTGCGCGGCTTGGGCGCAGACGCCGTTTTTGCGACAACGGCGGTCGGCTCCCTGCGGCCCGAAATCGCGCCCGGCGACTTTGTCGTTTTAGACGACTTTTTAGACTTCACGAAAGGCGAAGCTGTGACGTTCTTTGGCGAGCCGGGCGGGGTGCGGCACACGGATTTTTTGCATCCCTACGATCCAATCCTGCGCCAGATACTGCTGGAGACGGCGGGACCGGAGATCATGCCGCGTGTTCACCCGACTGGGACATACCTCTGCACGTCGGGGCCGCGCTATGAAACGCCAGCCGAAGTGCGTTTGTTCGGGCAGTGGGGGGCGTCTGTCGTCGGCATGACCGGCGCACCTGAAGCCATTTTGTGCCGCGAAGCCGGACTGCGTTATGCAGGCGTCGCGCTGGTGACTAATTATGGCACAGGACTTCTTTCACATTCCCCTCTGTCTCACGCCGAAGTTGAGGCTGAGATGGCCGCAAGCCGTGACCTTCTGGCGTCATGGCTGCTGCGGGCCGCACGGGCCGTAACGCAGGAAACAAAATAAATTTTTTCTCGCAAGCATCTGTCGTTTTGGCCCTAAATTCTGCTGTATAATAAACCGATACTATCACTGTTTTATGACTGCGTAGAAGGATAAACCGATGCCACAAATGCTGGGTAAGATTTTAAGTGTTTGCAGCTTGTTTTCAGTCATGGCCGTCCCGGCGCTCGCGCAGCAGGACGACATCACGCCGTTTCAGCAGGCCGACCATTACACGGTTGTCGGCACCGTGCAGTCGGTCAACGGCTCCGGCGAGCGGCTTGTCGTCAACGGCAACGATTTCAACCGTTACATCATAGACGCCTATGGCGCGGACATCACTCTTCTCGACAGCCGCATGGGCGAGACAGCGAACCTCGCACGCGGAATGCGCGTGCGGGTTGTCGGCACCCTGCTGGGCCACAACCTTTTGGAAGCCGACCGCCTGCGTGTCCTGCCGAGCTTTGCCGGCTCCGGCGATGTGCAGCCCGCCTACTTCCAGCCCCCGGCTGTCGCCGAGCCGCGCCCGGAAGTGGCTGACCCGCAGCCCCCTGTGGACGAGACGCCTTCACTGCCGATTCCTGTTCCCACCGTTGCGACTTCGCCCGGCCCGCAGTTCCTGATGGACGGCGTGGTGCGCGACCTTGATGCTGCCCATAACCAGGTCACGCTGCTCGGCGATGACGGCAAGCCTTACACGGCAAGTCTGGCAGACACGGATATTATCCTGCGCGGCACCGAGCGCATGGGGCAGATCGCAGACCTTGCACACGGCATGCGCGTCCATCTGGTCGGCGTTCAGCTTCCCGACGGCACGGTGGAAGCCGACCGCCTCCGCGTTCTGCCTGCCGCCGAGCAGACGCCCCCGCCGCCTGTCGCCGCGCCGGTCGTCGTGTCCGATAATTTAGATGCGTACACGGGCATTTTAATTGACGCCCGCGGCCTGCCGGACATCAGCCGGTCTCCCGCCCCAGCCATCTACAGCATCGCCCCGGATGCCGCCCTGCTGTACCCGGACCGCTCCCATGTTCCGACGCCGGATGAAGTCCAGGAAGAGTCCATCGTTCGCTACTACTGGAACGTCGACTCGGCGGCCAGCGGCGTCGGCGGCACCAACCCGCTGATTTTGACCGCCATCGCTGTTGTCGGCCCCGCCAAAGATGCCGTTGAGCTGTCCCCGGAAGACAGCGCCCGCTTCCAGGCTTTGGACAAGCGCCTGCACTTCACCCGCACCTGGAAAGTCGGTTTCCTCATGCCCGCCGATCACTAGAGCAGCACAACTTAAAGAGACGAGACCTCACCCGGCGGCAAGCTGGGTGAGGTTTTGTTTTGAGCGAGGCAGCGAACGAGGAAGTGAACTCCCTCGCGGAAAGGTACTCAGAAGTACCACTTGTCCAGGGAACAGAAGAGTGGAATGGAGTATATCTGTATTCTGTCCCCTGGACAGGTGGCGTTTCCGAACGCCTTTCAGCGAGTGACTTTAGTAACTCGTAAATACCCCCAGCCATCAGTCAGGAGAAACTTTATGCAGCCGAGTGAAGAGGTTCTTGCCCATTTTAGTGTTCGGCTTATCTCCCCGCTTGGAGGCAGAGTCAACCAGCACTGGCTTGTGGAGGCACAAGGGGAGCCGCTTGTCCTGCGGCGCTGGGGGCAGTCGCCACTCATCCATGATGCTTCCCTGAACTGGGCTGCCATCAGCTACGAAGTGCGCCTATTAGCATGTCTCGCGGAGCTGGAATGGCCGGTTGCGCCTCCAGTGATGGGGCCATTAGAAACAGGCGGCCATATTTGGAGTGTGGCTCCTTTTCTCCCCGGCGAACTGCCTGTAATAGACAACAAGATACACGGCGGCCATGCGGAGCAGCGGGCACGGGGGCGTCTGCTGGCGGAGTTCCATGCTGGTCTGGCTGAGGTTCCTGATCTGGGTCAGCGCCCCGGCTGGCGTCGCTGCGGGGAGATCCTTGCCGATCCCCTGCTGGACACTATCTTGAATACGAATGAGCAGCAGCGTCCAGAAGAAGTTCGCATCCTGCGCTGGCACTGGGAACGTGCTTGTGAGCGGATCGCAGAACTTCAGCCTGAGAATTGGCCTGGCAGCATCATTCACGGCGACTTTACGCCGTGGAACCTGCGCTTCACGGGCGGCAGGCTGTCCGGCATCTTAGACTTCGAGCTTGCCCACTGGGACCACCGCATCGGCGACTTCGCGCTGTCTTGGCGCGGTAAATATGATGACGTGATTTTGGGATATGATGAAGTCTCGCCGCTGACGCCCGGAGAATGGGCGCTGATGACCCCGCTCTGGTGGGCGCAGCTTATTCAAGGTGCCTGCCTTGATATGCAGCACGGAATCATAGGCGACGACTGGGCGATCAACAAGCTGCTGCTGCGCTCCTCACTGATGGGTAAAGACGCTCAAGCATTCAAGGATTAGTGCCTGATGCACAGCAACGCCCGGACGCACACAGCGTCCGGGCGTTTTTGCGTTTGGGAAGTCACCCTATAAGCCGGGTTCTGTGTTTGTGTGGCCATCTCTCTGGGACAGACATTACTGCCTGCCTCAAGCGGCGTTCGCAGGCGCGTTGCCCCCTCGCCGTTCCAGGCGAGGACGAAGGGGTTCAAGCCGCGCCCTCCAGCCTTGCTCCCGATGGGGTTTACCCGGCATCTGCGTCTCCGCAGGCCCGGTGCGCTCTTACTTTAAGTCCCGAAGGACCGCACCATTTCGCCCTTACCGCCCAGCCCCCCAGCCCCCAATAATGGGGGAGCAGGAAGAAGAGCGGCGGTATGTTTCTGTGGCACTTTCCGGCGGGTCGCCCCGCCCGGCCGTTAGCCGGCATCGTCGCCCTGTGGAGTCCGGACTTTCCTCTGACACGCCCCTGGCGGAACGCGCAGCGGCCACCCGGATGACTTCGGCGTTAAGTATAGCATATTAACGGCAATTTGCTCTAGCTTCCGGTACTGGGGGCAGGAGGCCAGACGCCTTCCGACGGCAGGATCGCCGTGCCTTTTGGGGTCATTTCAACAATTCGCGTGGCGAGAACGGCGGCGATCAAGAAGCAGACCGCGCCGACGGTCAGGGTCGGCAGCGGCTGGTCGTGGAAGATATACTTGATGACAAGCGGCATTCCGAGCGAGTAGACCATCTGCGGGATGACGATAAACAGGTTGAAAATGCCCATGTACACGCCGACGCGCTCGGACGGCAAGGCGACGGACAAGATCGCATAAGGCATGGCAAGGATCGCCGCCCAGGCGATGCCGAACGCCACCATCGGCAGCAGCAGCAGGTACTGGGAGTGGATAAACGTG